>JAYZWL010000143.1:0-27975 GCA_036154955.1 Pseudomonadota bacterium
GCCGGCCGCCGCCATCCCCTGCCGGAACCGCGCCCGATAGGCGCCGGGCGCCACGCCCGCCACCTCTCCGAACGCCTTGCGGAACGCCTCGGCCGAGCCGAAGCCGCAATTCGCGCCCACGTCGTCGAGCGCGAGCCCGGTCTCCTCCAGCAGCTTCATCGCCCGGGTCACCCGCTCCCGCCGCAGCCACTTCAACGGGCTCGTCCCCGTCGCCTCGCGGAACCGGCGCAGAAAGCTGCGCTCGCTCATCCCCGCCCGGTCGGCCAGCTCCGCCACCGTCAGCGGCCGCCCCAGCTCCGCCCGCGCCCAGTCCAGCACGACCGCCAGGCTGCGCCCCGGACGAACCTGCACCGGCGCGTCGACATATTGCGCCTGCCCGCCTTCCCGATGCGGCGGCATCACCAGCCGCCGCGCCACCATGTTGGCCACCCGCGCCCCGTGATCGGCCCGCACCAGATGCAGGCAGGCGTCGATCCCCGCGCTCGACCCGGCGGAGGTGATCACGCCCCGGTCCTCCACATAAAGCGCGTCCTCCGCCAGCTCGATCCCCGGGAACCGCGCCTTCATCGGGGCCATATGCCGCCAATGGGTCGTCACCCGCCGCCCGTCCAGAATCCCCGCCTGCGCCAGCACGAAACCGCCCGAGCAGATCGCCAGCATCCGCGCCCCCCGCGCATGGGCGGCGCGCACCGCGTCGACCAGCGGCGCGGGCGCCGGCTCGTCCCGGTCGCGCCAGCCGGGGATGACCACGGTGTCGGCCTGCGCCAGCGCCTCCAGCCCCGCGTCGACCTGCACCCGGAAGCCGCCCATGGCGCGCAGGCCCCCCGGGCGCGTCTCCGCCGCCGCCAGCGAGAAGGCGTACCAGGGGAAGTCGAATTCCGGCCGCGGCAGGGCGAAGACCTCGGTCACGATGCCGAATTCGAAGGTGCAGAGCCCGTCATAGACCACCGCGACGACGCGGTGGGGGCGGGAGGCGGGGGAGGAGGGCATGGCGGGTCTCCGGCGGCTTTGGCGGGAATTTACCGCATCATGGCGATTCCGCCAATTCCGCGCGCGGCCGATCCGGGGCAAATCTCCTCCCGTCAGCCACAGGAGCCCCGCGCCATGACCAACCCGATCACCGCCGTCCCCGCCGCGTCCTCGGCCCGCGCGCTCGCCCATTTCTCGGCCCTTCTGGAGTTCGAGACGGATTGCTGGGACACCCACGCCGCCCTCGAAGCCGCCGCGGCCGGCTCCGCGCCCGCGGATTTCGTGGTGCTCGACGTCCGCTCCCCCGCGCTCTTCGCCGCGGGCCACGTGCCGGGCGCGCAGAACCTGCCGCATGGCAAGATCACCGAGCGGCGCATGGCCGAGTTCGCCCCCGGCCTGACCTTCGTGGTCTATTGCGCGGGGCCCCATTGCAACGGCGCCGACAAGGCGGCGGTGCGGCTGGCGCGGCTGGGCCTGCCGGTGAAGCGGATGATCGGCGGCGTCACCGGCTGGATCGACGAGGGGTTCGAACTGGCGACCGGCGCCTGACCCGACCGGAGGGGGCGCGCGCCGCCGCGCCCCTACCCCTCCGGACCCGTCCCCGGCCCCTCCCCGCGCAGCAGCCGGCGCATACCCGCCAGCCGCCCGGCGGCGTAGTCCAGGAACGCCCGCGCCCGCGGCGCGCGCTGCAGGTCGGGATGCACCAGCAGCCACAGCCCCGCGGTCAGCGAGGGGACCGGCGCCGCCAGCCGCTCCAGGTCCGCCCGCGCGTCGCCCAGGAAGCAGGGCAGGAAGCCCCGCCCCGCCCCCTGCCCGATCGCCTCAGCCAAGCCGAGGAGGGTGTTGGCCCGATACCCGGCCTCTCCCCCCTCCGCCGCCATCCGCGTCCGGGTCAGCGCGGCCGAGGGCAGGTCGGCGAGGTCGTCCGAAGGCATGACCCAATCCCCCCCGCCCCTCACGTCCCCGCCGCCCCCCGCCGGACCGTAGAGCGCCCAGGCGATCTCCCCCGCCCGCCGCCCGACCAGCGTCTCGGGCGGGGCGTCGGTGGCGCGGATCGCCACGTCGGCGTCGCGGCGCGACAGGTTGGCGGGATAGTTCCCCACCGCCGCCTCCAGCCGGACCGAGGGGCAGGCCTCCCGGAACCCCGCGAAGACCGGGGTCAGCAACCCGACCAGCAGCGCGTCCGAGGTCGCGACCCGCAGGTCGCCCGTCGGCAGGATCTCCCGCGCCTCCAGCCGCCCGGCGAAGCCCGCCACCCGCGCCTCCATCTCCCGCGCGATGGCGGCCATCTCTTCGCCCGCGGGGGTGGGGACATAGGCGTCGCGCCCCCGCTCGAACAGGCTCGCGCCCAGCCGCGCCTCCAGCGCCTGAAGGCGGCGGAACACGGTGGAATGGCTCAGCCCCAGCCGCCTCGCGGCGGCGGGAAGCCCGCCCGTCTCCGCCACCGCGCCGACCAGCCGGAACGCCTCCCAGTCCGGCGCGCCGCCCGTCTGCTCCGCCATCCCCAACCCCCTCCGACACCTGCGTCATGCATGGCGCATGAGACTTCCCGACGTCATTTCTGACATAATTGCATTGCATCCCCGCAATGCCCAGCCCCTTCGCGCCGCGCCTCGCCGCGCCTATCTTCCCCCCCGAACCCGAGACGCAACCGCCTGACAGGAGACCGGCCATGACCGCCCCCGCCCGCCCGCTGCATCACGTCACCGCCATCGCCGGCGCCGCCCGGCGCAACCTGGATTTCTACACTCGCACGCTCGGCCTGCGGCTGGTGAAGAAAACCGTCAACTTCGACGACCCCGGCGCCTATCACCTGTATTTCGGCGACGAGGCCGGCGCCCCCGGCTCCATCCTCACCTTCTTCCCGTGGGAGCACGCCGCCGCCGGCCGCCTCGGCGTGGGCGAGACGCAGGAGACGGTGTTCCGCATCCCTGAGGCCTCGCTCGGCTACTGGACCCAGCGCCTGCTGGAGGCCGGCGTCGTCCACGGCACGCCCGAGACCCGCTTCGGCGAGACCGTGCTGCCGTTCCGCGACCCCGACGGCCTGCGCCTGGGGCTGGTGGCCACCAAGGGCGCCGAGGCCGAGCCCGCCTGGGCCGGCGGCGGCGTCCCGGCCGAACACGCCATCCGCGGCATGCAGGGCGTCTCCCTGCTGCTGGAGGAGATCGCGCCCACCGCCGCCATCCTGACCGGCGTGTTCGGCTATGAGCGCGGCGCGACCGAGGGAACCGTGACCCGCTTCACCGCCCCCGGCGGCGGCTTCGGCTCGGTCATCGACCTGCGCGAGGCCGGCGGTTTCCTCAAGGCCCGTCCGGGCCGCGGCTCGGTGCATCACATCGCGTTCCGGGCCACCGACGACGCGGATCAGGAACGCATGGTCGCCCTGCTGGCCGAACATCACGGCCAGCGGACCACCGAGCAGAAGGACCGGAACTACTTCCGCTCCGTCTACTTCCGGGAGCCCGGCGGCGTGCTGTTCGAGATCGCCACCGACGCCCCCGGCTTCGCGGTGGACGAGCCGGCCGAGGCGCTCGGCCAGGCCCTGAAGCTGCCCGCGGTCTATGAGCCGCACCGCGCCCGGATCGAAGAGGCGCTGCCCGCGCTCGACTGACCCTCCGCGCCCTCCCGCTCCCGGGGGGGCGCCTTCCCGGAGCCATCGCCATGACCGTGACCGTCCCCGTGACCGCGCCCGATTTCGCTCACGTCTTCCTGCCCGCGACCGACCCCGCCGCGCCGCCCGTGCTGCTGCTGCACGGCACCGGCGGGGACGAGCGCGACCTTCTGGACCTGGGCCGCGCCGCAGCCCCCGGCTCGGCCCTGCTGTCGCCGCGCGGCAAGGTTTCCGAACGCGGCGCCCTGCGCTTCTTCCGCCGCCATGCGGAGGGGCTGCTGGACGAGGACGACCTGCGCGCCCGAACCCATGAACTCGCCGACTGGGTGGAGGCGCAGACCCGCGCCCATGGCCTGCCCGCGCCGATCGCGCTGGGCTTCTCCAACGGGGCCAACATCGCGGCCGCGCTGCTGATGCTGCGCCCCGGGACGCTGGCCGGCGCGGTGCTGATCCGCGCCATGGCCCCCTTCGTGGAGACCCCGGCGCCCGCCGCGCCCGCGCCTGTCCCGGCCTCCGCGTTGATCCTAGCCGGCGTCGCCGACCCGATCTCTCCGCCCGAGACGGTGGCGAAGCTGGAACGTCAGCTCTCCGCCGCGGGGGTCGGGACCCGGCGGCGCGACGTGCTCGCCGGCCACGGGCTGACGCGCGAGGATCTCGACGCCGCCCGCGACTGGATCGCGGCGCGGCGGGCCTGACCCCGGCGGGGCGCCTTGATCCGGGCGCCCCGACCTGCGCCCCAACCCGCCCCCACCCCACCAGGCGGGACGTTAATTCACATAACGGTTTGACAACCCCTCCGATGCGGTCACCCTTGGGGAACACCGCACATGCGCGGCGGGCCGGAGCGCCTTTTTTCCGGCCGCAGGCTCCTCCGCCTCCGGCCCCCTCCGACCCCGGTCCGTCGTGCCTCAGAAAGCGCCGGGACGACCCGACCGCCCGCCAGGCGGCGGACCCGGCCGTCAGGAGGAGCCGCCGCATGAGCCGACCCCGGTCGCCTTTCGCCCCCGTTCTCGCCCGCCGGTCGCGTCCGGCCGCCCTCGCGGCGCTGCTCGCCGGCGCCGCCCTGCCCGCGCTCGCCGCCGACCTCGCCGTGGTCTCCGGCCCGGTCGGGCGGGACAACGAGGTGCTGCGCATGAACCTCGACAGGTTCGAGGAGATGACCGGTCACAGCGTCGAGATCGTGGAGATGCCGTCCTCCACCACCGACCAGTTCGCGCAGTATCGCCTGTGGCTGTCGGCGCATAATTCCGACATCGACGTCTACCGCACCGACATCGTCTGGGCCCCGCAGCTCGCCGACCATTTCGTCGACCTCAAGGAGGCCGCCGGCGACGCGACCGGCGACCATTTCGAGTCGATCATCGAATCCCAGATGGTCGACGGCCGGCTCGTCGCCATGCCGATGTTCACCGACGCCCCCGCGCTCTACTACCGCACGGACCTGCTGGAGAAATACGGGCTGGAGGTCCCCGAGACCTGGACCGACATGGCCGACGCCGCCCGCAAGATCCAGGAGGGCGAGCGGGCCGAGGGCGCGGCGGACTTCCACGGCTACGTCTTCCAGGGCGCGGCCTATGAGGGGCTGACCTGCGACGCGCTGGAATGGGTGAAGTCCTGGGGCGGCGGCCAGATCGTCAGCCCCGACGGAGAAATCACCATCGACAACCCCAAGGCCGCCGAGGCGCTGGACACGGTGGCGAGCTGGATCGGCGACATCTCCCCCGAAGGCGTGCTCGCCTACAAGGAGGAGGAGAGCCGCGGCGTCTGGCAGACCGGCAAGGCCGCCTTCATGCGCAACTGGCCCTACGCCTGGGCGCTGGGGGAGGCCGACGACTCCGCCGTCAAAGGCAAGTTCGCCATCGCCCCCCTGCCCTCGGGCGGCGAGGGCTCGGCCGCGACGCTGGGCGGCTGGAACCTCTCGGTCTCCGAGTATTCGGAGAACAAGGAGGCGGCGATCGAGCTGGTGATGTTCCTCACCGGGCCGGAGGCGCAGAAGACCCGCGCCATCGAGCTCACCCGCCTGCCGACGCTCAAGGCGCTCTACGACGACCCCGAGATCGCCGAGGCCCAGCCCTCCGTCCCCCAGTGGAAGGAGATATTCCTCAACACCGTCCCCCGGCCCTCCGCCCCCACCACGACCAATTACAACGAGGTGTCGAAGGAGTTCTGGGACGCGGTCCACGCCACCCTGTCCGGCGAGCGTCCGGCGGCGGCGAGCCTCAAGCGGCTGAACGCGCGGCTGACGCGGCTGAAGGGGTCGGGCTGGTAAGCGCCGCCCCCATGGCGCCCCGCATGGCCCCGCCCCCCGTCCTCGCGGCGTCCCTAGCGGCGCCCCTCTCCGGCACGGCCTCCGCGCCGGGGCGGGGCCCCGCCCGTCTCAGGAAAGCGGCGGCATGAGCGCCCCCTCCTCCCGCGCCGCCCCCCGATCCGCGCTCCGCGCACAACGCCTGTGCGCGGCCGCCCTGTTCCTCGCGCCCATGCTGGCGGTGCTGGCCTTCGTCGCCGGCTGGCCGCTGGCGCGGACCGTCTGGTTCAGCCTCACCGACGCCTCGCTGGGCGACCTCGCGGGCGCGCAGTGGGTCGGGCTGAACAACTACCTGGAATGGTTCGACTATGGCGACGGCGACGGCGAGTATTTCGGCCTGCTCGCCGATCCGGGCTGGTGGAACGCGGTGGTCAACACCCTGCGCTTCGCCCTGGTCACGGTGTCGGTGGAGACCGTGCTCGGCATGATCGTGGCGCTGGTGCTCAACGCCGAGTTCCCGGGCCGCGGCTGGGTGCGCGCCGCGGTGCTGATCCCCTGGGCGATCCCCACCATCGTCTCCGCCAAGATGTGGGCCTGGATGCTCAACGACCAGTTCGGGATGATCAACGACCTCGGGATGCGGCTGGGCCTGCTCTCCGCCCCCGTGGCCTGGATCGCGTCGGGCGACACGGCGCTGATCGCGGTGATGATCGTCGACATCTGGAAGACCACGCCGTTCATGGCGCTGCTGATCCTCGCCGGCCTGCAGATGATCCCCCGCGACATCTACGAGGCCGCGCGCATCGACGGCGTCCACCCGGTGCGGGTGTTCTGGAAGGTCACCCTGCCGCTGGTCGCCCCGGCGCTGATCGTGGCCACCATCTTCCGCGGGCTCGACGCGCTGCGCGTCTTCGACATCGTCTACGTGCTGACGCCCAACAACGCCCAGACCAGCACCATGTCGGTCTTCGCCCAGCAGAACCTGTTCCAGTTCGACAAGTTCGCCTACGGCTCCGCCGCCTCGACCCTGCTGTTCCTGGTCATCGCCTTCATCACCATCGGCTACATCAAGGCGGCCCGGCTCGACCTCGCGGGGGGCGGGCGATGACCTATGTGAAACGCATCGGCTTCTGGGCGCTGGTGGCGGCGATCGTGCTGTTCTCGGTGTTCCCGTTCTACTACGCCGTCCTCACCAGCCTGGAGAGCGGGTCGGGCATCTTCACCGTCTCCTACTGGCCGGAGGTCTTCGACCTGGCCAACTACGCCTCGGTGATGACCCAGGGCGAGTTCCCGCGCAATTTCCTCAACTCGGTGGGCGTGGCGGTGGCGGTGACGCTGCTGTCGCTCTGCCTCGCGGTGACCGCGGCCTACGCGCTCTCCCGCGTGCCGTTCCGGGGGCGGGGGCTTCTGCTGCTCACCGTGCTGTCGGTGTCGATGTTCCCGCAGATCGCGGTGCTGGCGGGGCTGTTCGAGATGGTGCGCGCCTTCGGCCTCTACAACACGCTGGGCTCGCTGATCCTCAGCTACATGATCTTCACCCTGCCCTTCACCGTCTGGGTGCTGACCACCTTCATGCGCGACATGCCCGCGGAGCTGGAAGAGGCGGCGATCGTCGACGGCGCCACGCCGCTCCAGATCGTGACCCGCGTGTTCCTGCCCCTGCTCTGGCCCGCGCTGGTCACCACCGGGCTGCTGGCCTTCATCCAGGCGTGGAACGAGTTTCTCTTCGCCCTCACCTTCGTCGCCTCCAACGACACCCGCACCGTGCCGGTGGCCATCGCGCTGATCTCCGGCTCCTCGGGCAAGGAGGTGCCGTGGGGGGAGATCATGGCCGCCTCCGTCATCGTCACCCTGCCCCTCGTCGCCCTGGTGCTGATCTTCCAGCGTCGCATCGTGGCGGGCCTGACCGCCGGCGGGGTGAAGGGATGAGCGCGCGACCCGCAAAGGACCCAGCATGACCCGCCTGACCCTTGAGAAGATCCGCAAGTCCTACGGCACGGTGGAGGCGCTGCGCGACATCGACCTGACCATCGAGCCCGGGGAGTTCGTGGTGTTCGTCGGCCCCTCGGGTTGCGGCAAGTCCACCCTGCTGCGCGTCATCGCGGGGCTGGAGGAGATCACCGGCGGCGACCTCTCCTTCGACGGGACGCGGGTCAACGACCTGACCCCGGCGCAGCGGGGCGTCGCCATGGTGTTCCAGTCCTACGCGCTCTACCCCCATATGACGGTCTACGAGAACATGGCTTTCGGGCTGAAGCTGGCGAAGACCGCGCGCGAGACGGTGCGCGAAAAGGTGGAGGCCGCGGCCGAGACCCTGCAGCTCACCCCCCTCCTCTCCCGCCTGCCCCGGCAGCTTTCGGGCGGGCAGCGGCAGCGGGTGGCGATCGGACGGGCCATCGTGCGGGACCCGCGGGTGTTCCTGTTCGACGAGCCCCTGTCCAATCTCGACGCCGCCCTGCGGGTGCGGACCCGGATCGAGATCGCCGCCCTGCATGAGCGCATGGCAGGAACCACCATGATCTACGTGACCCATGACCAGGTGGAGGCGATGACGCTCGCCGACCGCATCGTGGTGCTGCGCGACGGGCGGGTGGAGCAGGTGGGCGCGCCGATGGAACTTTACGAGCGGCCCGCCAACACCTTCGTCGCCCAGTTCATCGGCTCGCCGTCGATGAACCTGATGCCGGCGCAGGCCGGGGCGGAGGGGCTCGCCGCCCCCGGCTGCGCCCCGGTCCCCCCGCCGGTCCCCCTGCCCGCCTCGGTTCCCGACCTCACCCTCGGCGTGCGCCCGGAGGCCCTGCGGCTGGCGGAGCCGGACGAGCCCGCCTTCCACGAGGGCCGCGCCACGCTGGTCGAGAAGCTGGGCGAGACCCAGCTCGTGCATTTCGAGCCGGCGGGGCCGGGCTCCTCCCTCATCGCCAAGCTGCCCGGCGGCCTGCCCGCGCGGCGCGGAGAGACCTTCCGCCTCGCCGTTGACCCCGCCGACCTGCGCCTCTTCGGCCCCGACGGCAAGGCGCTCGCCGCCTGAGCGCGCGCCGCGGCGGACGGGCGAGGCCCCGGGTCAGGCCCGAGGCGCCTGCCGGAGGACACGGCGCCCCACCCGGCGCAAGGCCCCTCCCCGCCAACCGCCCGCAGGAGGCCCCGGGTCAAGCCCGGGGCGCCTTCCGGAGGATACGGCGCCGGGACAAGCGACGCGCCGCCGTTCGCGCGCCCCGGACTTGATCCGGGGCCTCGCCGCCCCGCAACCCGCGGGCGGCTCCCGGAGAGTCGCGACGCGCCCCGACTCGAAAACCCCCGACTCGAAAACCCCCGACCCGAAAACCCTTGTCGCCAAAAGCGCCTGCCGCAGTGCAGCGCGGTTGACCGAGTCAGAAACTTGGAGTTAGCCTCAAAAACGAAGCCCGCCCCAAATTCGATGCCTCCGGAGCCGCCCCCTGCCCCTGCGCCCCGCCTTCCGCACCGCCCGACCCCGCGCCGCGGAGCCCGCGCCATGACCCTCGCGACGCCGGCGCTCGCCGCGTCGTTCTGGATCGCGGTCGGACTGGTCTGCGCGGCCAATGTGCTGCTGCCGCTTCAGGACGCCTTCGCGCGGGCCTATGTGCAGGCGCTGCCGGTCTGGCAGGTGCTGCTGGTGCGCTCCGCCACCGTGCTGGTCCTGGCCCTCCTCATCGGCCGCGCCCGCGTCGTCGCCCGCGCCCGGCGGGCCCGCAACCTGCGCTGGATCGCGCTGCGCGCCCTGCTCAACCTCGCGGCCTGGGGCAGCTTCTACCTCGCGCTGCGCGACATCTCGCTCGCGCAGGCGGTGACGCTCTACTTCTTCTCCCCCATCCTCGTCGCCCTCGCCGCCGGCCCCCTGCTGGGCGAGCGGGTGGGCCTCGGCCAATGGGCTGCCATCGCCGCGGGGTTCGCGGGCGTGGCGCTGGCCAGCGGCGCGGCCAGCTTCGACGTCTCCGCCGCCACCGGCTGGGCGCTGCTCGCCGCCGCGCTCTGGGCTGCGACCATGCTGATGCTGCGCGCGTTTTCGGGCGAGGAAGGCGCGCTCGCGCAACTGGTCATCGCCAACGCGGTCTTCGTCGCCGCCACCGGGGCCTGCGCGCTGGTCTTCGGCTGGCGGGCCGACCTGTCCCAGACGCTCGGCATCGCCGCGGCCGGGATGCTGGGCGGCGCCGGGCAATTCGCGATCTACGAGGCGGCGCGGCGCATCCCCGCCTCCACCCTCGCCGCGCTGGAATACGGCGCGCTGGTCTCGGGCTTCGGCCTGGGCTGGCTGATGTTCGACGAGATCCCCACCGCCGCGGTCTGGGGGGGCGCGGCGATGGTGCTCGTCTCCGGCGTCGCCATGGTGGGGCTGGAACGCGCCCGCGTGCGCGGCCCGCTCGCCCCCGCCGTGGCCCGCGCCGCGGAGGCGGAGGCCGATCCCGAAACCAACCCCGACACCGACACCAACCCCGAAACCGAAAAACCCCGGCAAGGAGATCGCCCATGACCGACGCCATTCACGACAAGGTCGCCAAATACATCTCGCTCACCCGCTACCCCTTCCCCGGTCAGCAGGACTGGCCCGAGGGCTACGTGGCCAAGTGCAACGCCGAAACCCCGGTCCGCGCCATCGAGGGGCCGGAGGGCACCTACTACCCCGACATCATCATCGTCTCCCCCTCCGACGAAGTGCGCGAAATCGGCGAGGTCGAGATGACCGTCGACGCCGCCCGCGTGCCCTGGCTCAAGGCCTGCTCGCTGGCCACCGACGACAACACGCCCACCAAGGTCCGGCACTTCTTCGTCTACGTCCCCGCGGGGCTGGAGGCCGAGGCGCAGGCGCTCCTGGAGGACAATGACATCTCGTATGCCGGCGTGCGCGGCTTCACGGTGGAGGGGGACGCGATCCGCGTGGTGCCCTTCGTGACCAAGGGCGACCAGTACGACCACCAGATCACCGAGCCCGGCACGGTCTGACCCCGCCGCGCTCCCCCGCCCCGCCGTCTGCGCGGGGCGGGGGGATCAGCGCGGCGGCGCCAGCGGCCGCTGCAACAGGGAGATCCCCGCGCCCAGCGCCAGGATCCCGCCCGCCGCGGCGATGCCCGGCCCGATATCCCCAAACGCATCCCCCAGCGCCCCCGCCGCCACCGGCCCGATGGTCTGGCCGATGGCGAAGACCAGCGTGAACAGGCTGACGCCCGAGGTCCACGCCGCCTCCGGCAGGTTGCGCCGGCTGAAGGCCGTCACCGCGCCGGGCGCCATGAACACCGTCAGCCCGACCAGCAGCGCCGAGACCATCAGCCCCGCCAGCGACCCCGTCGCCACCGGCAGCCAGGTCCCCGCCGCCATCACGGCCAGCACCATGGCCAGCGGCCGGCCCGAGGCGTGGCGCGCGAAGATCCCCCGCCAGGCGAAGGGCGAGAGCGCGATGCCCAGCCCGATCGCCACCCAGGTCGCCGCCACCAGCGCCGGCCCCGCCTCGCGCGCCGCGATCAGCGCCACGATGAAGGTGACGTAGACGATGTAGCCCAGCCCGAAGCAGCCGTAGCCCGCGATCTCCGCCGCCATGGCGCGCACCGGCAGCTTGCTGCGCGCCGCCCGGGGGGCGCCGGAGGGCGGGCGCGGCGGGCGCAGCCGCTCCGCCGCCCAGACGCAGAGCGGGCAGAAGATCAGGCTCGCGCCCCCCAGCATCCGCCAGGCCTCCGGCCAGGCGCCGGGGCCGCGGGCCTCGAACAGGAAGGGCAGGACCGCGCCGCTCAGCACCATGCCCAGCGCGCCGCCCAGCCCGAAATAGAGCGCGATGGCCATGGCGTTGCGGCGCGGGTCGTCCCGGTGCATCGCCGCCGACAGCGCGCCCCCCGCCACGAAGGCCGCCGCGCCGAACACCCCGGTCAGCGCCCGCCACGCGGTCTGGGCGTGGTAGTCGGCGGTGAAGCCGGTGGCGAACAGGAACGCCGAGCAGCCGACCATGCCCACCCCGAACAGGCGCGAGGCCGAGACCCGCTGCGACAGCGCCAGCGTCGCCAGCGCGCCGAACACGTAGCCGAAGGCGTTGGCGGTGTTCAGCCATCCGGCCTCGGCATAGGTCCAGCCCAGATCCTCGCGCATCGCCGGCAGGATCAGCCCGTAGGCGAAGCGGGCGAAACCGTTGGTCACGCATACCCCCAGCGTCAGGCCGGCCAGCAGCAGCCAGCCCTGCGCCTGCGCCCGCCCCCGCGCGGCGCCCGGTTCGGCGGCCGGTTCGGCGGAAACGGGCGCGTCGGCCATCGGGGCGTCGGACATCGGAGCGGCCTTTCGGGCGAGACATTGCGGCCCCGATCAACCCCCGGCCGCGCCGCTCTGTCAATCGCGCGCCTCTCCGCCCGGCCGCACGAAAAAGGGCGCGCCCGCCGGCGCGCCCTTCGTCGGCTCCACGGTCCCGCCCGCCCCGATCACGCGGGTTCGAGCAGCGCCCAGGGGTCGGGCAGGACCGGCATGGTCACCTCGATGATCGTCGGGCCGGGGCGGCCGATGGCCCAGCGCAGCGCCTCCTCCAGCCCCTCGGGGCTGTCGACCCGCCGCGCCTCGGCCCCGAAGCTCTCGGCATAGGCGACGAAGTCGGGGTTGCGCAGCTCGGTCGAGATCATCTTGCCGCCATGCAGGTTGGCCTGCATCCGCCGCACGTTGCCGTAAGCCCCGTCGGCGAAGACCACGCCCACCGCGTTGATCCCGAACTGCACCGCCGTCGCGATCTCGTTGGCGGTGAACAGGAAACCCCCGTCGCCGCAGAGCCCCACCACCGGCGTATCCGGCAGCGCCACCTTCACGCCCAGCGTGGTCGCGTAGCCGAAGCCCAGCGTGCCCTGGTATCCCGGCGTGATCAGCCGGCGCGGCAGGTCCACGGGCAAGGCCCCGGTCGCGGCGTAGCCGATCTGGGTGTAGTCGCAGACCACCGCCGCGTCCTCGGGCAGCGCCGCGCGGATGGCGCGGAGGTAAGCCATCTGGGGGGCGAGGCGTTCCTCGAACACCGCCGCCTTCTCCACCTTCAGCGCGGCGACCGCGGCCTTGCGGGCCTCGATCGCGGCGGCGTCGGGGGCGGGTCCGGCCTCCACGGCCGCGACCAGCGCGCTGAGCGCCGCGCCCGCCTCGGCCTCGATGGCGAGCGCGGGGGCCGCGCCGCGGGCGAACTGGGCGGGGTCGAGGTCGATGCGGATGATCTCCTTGCCCTCGACGCCCCACCGCCTGCGCATGTTGTGCAGGCGGGTGCCCACGGCCAGCACCACGTCCGCCCCGGCCCAGAGCTTGCGCCCCTCCCACATCCCCACGCCCCAGGGATCGTCGGAGCGCATCACCCCCCGCCCCTGAAGATGGCAGGCGACCGGCGCGCCGAGCCGGCGGGACAGGGCTGTCAGCTGCTCCCGGCACTCCAGCGCGCCGCCGCCGATCCAGATCAGCGGGGCCTTGGCGCCGGCCAGCATCGCGGCGGCCTTTTCGATCAGCGCAGGGTCGCCGGCGCCCGGCGCGGGCGGGGCGGCGGGGACGACCTCCACCCCCTCGGAGGCGCGGTTCTTGAGCACGTCGGCGGGAAGCTCCACCCCCGCCGGGGCCCGACCGGAGGCGAGCGAGGCGAAGGCCCCGTCCATCACGCCCGCGACCTCGTCGGCCGACATCGCCGCCCCGCTCCACCGGGTCAGACCCGCGAGGATCGCGCCCTGGTCGGGCAGCTCGTGCAGCTCTCCGCCGCCCTTGCCGATGGCGCCGGTGACGATCTGGCCGATCACCGCCAGCACCGGCGCATGGGTGGCGTAGGCGGTCGACAGCGCCGCGCCCGTGTTCAGGAAGCCCGGCCCCGGCACCACCGCGTAGGCGCCGACCTTGCCGGTCGCCATGGCGTAGCCCAGCGCCATGTAGGCCACCCCCTGCTCATGGCGGGCATGGATCACCCGCAGCCGGTCCTGGGCCCCGTGCAGGGCGTTGAACAGGTGGTCGAGCTGCACCCCCGGCAGGGCGAACAGCGTGTCCACCCCGTTGGCGATCAGGGCTTCCACGGCGATCTCCCCGCCCGTCGGCGGATTGGCGAGGGCGGCGGCGTCTTCGGTCATCTGGGTCGTTCCTTGACTCACGAGCGGTAGTCCGGCTGCTCGCGGTCCAGTTTCCGGCGCAGCGCCTGCCAGGGCAGCCAGCCCTTGGCGTGACCGGCCGAGAACTGCTTGGCGGTGCGCGCCACCACCTGCGTCGGCGGCATGGACAGCTCGACGCCGGTGGACTGGGCCGCGACCTGAAGCCGGCAGGCCTGTTCGAGGTAATACATGTAGTAGAAGGCCTCGGCCACCGTCCGTCCCACGGTCAGCAGGCCGTGATTGCGCAGGATCAGGGCGCAGTTGTCGCCCAGGTCGCGAACCAGCCGCTCCCGCTCCGACAGATTGTCGTCGGCCGCGATGCCTTCGTATTCGTGGATCCCCACCCGGCCGTGGAACTCGATGGAGATCTGGTTGAGCGGCAGGATCCCGCCGGTCTGCGCCGCCACCGTCATGCCCGCCTGGGTATGGGTGTGCATCACGCAGGCCGCGTCCTCACGCTCCCGGTGAACGGCGGAATGGATCACGAAGCCCGCGGGGTTCACGGGGAACGAGGTCTCCTGCGCGGGCTCGCCCTCGGCGTCCACCAGCACCAGCGAGGAGGCGGTGATCTCGTCGAACATCAGCCCGTAGGGATTGACCAGGAAGCGGTGCCCCTCGCCCGGCACGCGGACCGAGAGATGGGTGAACACCAGGTCCGTCATCCCGTAAAGCGCGATCAGCCGGTACGCGGCGGCGAGATCCTCGCGCAGCTCCCGTTCCGTCGGCACATGGTCCGGCGAGGGCTTGGCGGGGATGGCGAGGGGCGCGTTCATGCGAGGTCTCCGGCAAGAGGGGGGCCGGCGTCAGGGTCGCCGGAGAGCGGGTCGTCCCGCTCGGATCGGTAGAAGTTCTCGGGGGCGTTCGGGTCAGCATGGCCCACGGCGATGCCGCAGACCAGACGCCGCGAGGCGGGGGCGCCGAGATGGCGGGCGACGGCTTCGCCATGCATGGCCCAGTCGGCCTGCGGACAGGCGCCGAGCCCCGCCTCCTCCAGCAGCAGCAGCGCGGTCTGGAGGTAGATGCCGAGATCGAGCCACTGCCACGGGTTCGCCCGCCGGTCGATCAGCAGGAACACGCCCAGCGGCGCCCCGAAAAAGCGGAAGTTCTCTTCGTTCCACGCCGCGCGGCCGGCGGCGTCGGCGCGGTCGATGCCCAGCGAGGCGTAGAGCAGCTCGCCGTTGCGGACCTTGCGCGCGACGCCTTCGGGCGGCGGGCCGCCCTCGGGCAGAAAGGGCGGGTCCATCGGCTCGCCGCCCGGCAGGCGGGCGCGTTCGCCCGCCACCATGTCCAGCAGCCCCGCCATGGCCGGCCCGGTCACGATCCGCGCCGACCAGGGCTGCATGTTGGAGCCCGACGGCGCCCGCGCCGCCCGGCGCAGGGCGCTTTCCACCACGCTCCGGTCCACCGGCTCGGGCAGGAAGGCGCGGACCGAGCGGCGGGCCGCGACGGCCCCGGAGACGGATGCCGTCCCCGGAGCCGCGACCGCGGCGGCCGCCCCGGTCTCACCGGCCGCCGCGGTCATTCTCCGACCTCCCGCAGGATGCGGGCGGTCATTCGGGAACGGTCCACTCGCGGCCGCGCGGGGTCTCCACATATTCCGGCCAGCGATAGCCGATCGGGGCCTTGAAGTCGGAGGGCAGCAGCGGCGCCACCCACTTGGACCCGCCGACGCCGCCGCCGGTGCGCTCCTCGAACTCCGCCTTCGCCCGGCCCAGCGCCTCGGCGTCGGTCAAGAGGTCCAGCACGGTCGTCGCGATCACCTGCGCCGCCTTCGACCACATCGGGTCGATGCAGGCCGGCAGCCCGCCCATCGCGTGTCGCACCCAGTCGGGATAGCGGTAATTCCCCGCCGGCGGCTGCAGCGTCGGCTTGCCCACATAGAGCCGCACCGTCGGCGCGTGCCAGGTGTAGTCCACGTAGTCGTCGGCCGCGTAGTTGAGCTGCCAGGCCGGAAGCTGCTCCCGGAACGCCTTCTCGGCCTCCCACGGGGGCGTCAGCTCCATCAGCTTGTCGACGAAGGGCTCCGCCATCGGCTCCAGCCCGAGGTTCTTTTGCATCTCGCGCGCGAAGGCCTTGGCCTCGTCCCCCCATTGCGGGGCGCCGAGCTTCTCGAAATTGGCGAAGGTGATCTCCGCCATCGCCTTGTTGGGCAGGCCCGCGCGGGTGCGCGCCACCCAGGCCATTTCGACCTTGCAATGGGTCATGCCCGCGATCTGCTCGGCGTTGCGGTCGAGCACCGAGAACGCCGCGTCGCACATCCCGATGTTCGGGGCGCGCAGGGTGTACTGGATCTGGCCGATGGCCGGGGCGACGTTATCCGCCGTCGCTTGACCTGCGATCGGGATGAATTCGTTCATCGACCACGACCCGGCATGGGGCAGCATGGTCTCCTTCATCACCTTGGAGTTCATGTACATCATGCACACGGCGTCGAGCGCGCCGGGCGCGCGCGCCGCGGCATGGCCATGGGTGACGCCGCCCGCGTTGAGGCCGGACTGCCAGGTCTCCGGCTCCTCGCAGGTGAAGGTGTACATCCGGCTCCACAGGGGCGCCGAGGTCGTCTCCCAGAAACAGCCGTTGGTCAGCGCCGGGAAGGAATGCGGGTGGAAGCTGATCGCCGCGTCCAACCCGTCATAGAAGCCGTGGGCGGCGTGGATGGGTTTGGAGCCGCACATCTTCTCCGCCGGCTCGCCGAAGAAGACCAGCGTGCCGGTGACGCCCTTGGTCTCCATCGCCCGCTTGACCGCGAGGAACCCCGCGAAGGCCCCGATGCCCAGCGCCGAATGCGGGTCGGTATGGCCGGCGGCGTGCTTGGACACCCCCTCGCGCGGCTTGCGATAGGGCACGGCCTCCTGGCTCTGGCCCGGCACCGCGTCGTATTCGGCGTAGCCCGCGATCTTCGGCCCCGGCCCGTTGGTCCAGGTGGCCCGGAAGGCGGTCGGCATGCCGGCCGTGCCGCGCTCCACCGTGAAGCCCTCCGCCTCCAGCCGGTCCATGTACCAGGCGGACGAGCGGTATTCCCGCCACGACGGCTCGTGCATGTCCCAGATGGTCATGTGGTCCTTCGACAGGGCGGCGTGGTTCGCCTCCAGCCAGGACAGCGCCTCGGCCTGCGCTTCGGTCCAGTCCGACATGCTCACACCTCGTCGCGGATCAGCGGCGAGGTCGAGCAGTGCAGCCCGCCGCCGCCCGAGATCACCTTGTCATAGGGAAGGGTCAGGATCTCGATCCCCGCCCGGGTCAGTTCGCGCTCGGTCCGGGTCGAAAGCCCGTCGGGCATGATCACCCGCCCCGGCCCGATGGCGAGGCTGTTGATGATCGAGCCGTCGTCCTCCGGGCAGACCTCGACCAGTTTGATCCCCATGTCGCCGAGCTGCTGGATGAACCACCACGGCAGCAGGGCCGAGTTGCACAGCGCGAGGTCGGGGGCGAGCATCACCATCACCCCGTCGATATGCAGCCGGTAGCCGGTCAGCCCGACGCGGATCAGCTCCACCCCCTGGGCGCGCAACACCTCTTCGACCTGCCGGGCGCCTTCCTCGTTCACGCGCGACGAGATGCCGACGGCCGCGGTCTTCGAGTTCAGCCAGCAGAACGACCCGCCCTCCATGACGCCGGTCCCGGAGACGGTGCGCAGGATCGGGCAGCCGAGCGCGGCGAGCGTGCGGGTGGCGGGAAGCTCCTCGCCCCGGCGGATCTTCGGGCCGAGCCGGGTGACGATGGCCCCGCCGCCGACGCCGATGACGGAGTCGCGGGTGTAGCAGGTCTTCATCCGCCCCTCGGCGCAGCGGTCGATGAACACCACCTCCACGCCCTCGGACCGCAGCAGCTCCACATAGGCGTCGTGCTGGGCCTGCATCCCGGCGAGGTCGGGGGGCGTGTCGCCGCGCCAATACCAGCCGGTCTGCTCGTCCCCGAAGGCGTTGTTGTCGAGCCGCTTGGCGGTGTCGACCTGGTTCACTTCCGCCCCCGGCCGATGCATCAGCACCACCCGCAGCTTGCCCACGTCGTTGGAGCAGCCCCAGTTGCGGCCCCACCAGCGCTCAAGCTGGTCGGGCGCCTCGAAGGCCGGCTCGGGCTCGGACGGGAAGCGCTTGATGAGCTGATTGTAGCGCCACTCGTTCTCCGTGATCGCGTTCAAGGGGGAGGCTCCTTCGCTGGCGGACGCGCCCGGCAGGGAGGGAGGCGACGGCAGGCGTCGGGCGGGGCGCATGGGGCGGAGCCTAACCCCGCCCGGCGCCGCGCCGCAACATCAAATTGGAGTCGCCTCCACGTTTGGAGTCTGCGCCGCATCGCCGCCCCCCCGGGGGCGGGTCGAGGCGCGGCGGGGGCCCTCAGGCCGCCGCCGTCTCCTCCGCCAGCAGCCCGGTCAGGATCAGCCGCACATGCGGAACCCCGGTGGCCAGCAGGTCCTCGATGGTCCCGGTCTGCGAGGCGACGAAGCGCGAGAAATCCTGCGTGGTGATGCCCACGATCAGGTTCGACAGCGCCATCACGTCCACATCCTGGCGCAGCACGCCGCGGGCCTGGTAGGTGCGCAGCAGCCGCACGTAATGCCGCTTGATGAGGTTGTTGAGCCGCGCGCCGGTCCGGCTGGCCTTGCCGCCGGGCTCCAGATGCTGGGCCGACAGGATCACCCGCCAGCTTTCCCGCGACAGGTGCCGCATCGCCTGCTCGGCCAGCAGCCGTTCGAACCCCAGCACGCCGGCGAAAATGTCCTCGGGCAGGTCGCGCAGATAGGCCCGCCGCTCCGGCAACGCCGCCGTCACATGGCGCAGCGCCAGCTCCATCAGCAGATTCGGCTTGGTCGAGAAGTAATTGTAGACCGTCGCCGGGGCCACCGAGGCGCTGTCGGCGATCGTCTCGATCCGCGTCGCCTCGTATCCGTGCTTGGTGAACAGCTTGTCCGCGGCGTCCAGAACCTGCTTCAGCCGGCGCCGCTTGTGTTTTTCCCTCAGGCCTCCGCCCACCGAATCGCCTCCCGCATCAATCCGCTTCGCCACGATCCTTAGCAGGAAGCGTCGTCGCGGGGTAATTGTATCCGACTATAAAAATGGAGTTGACATTACGCTTGATAGGTCCAGACAATGCCGCATCGCAGCATGACCGGCTGCGGCGTTGCATCGAGGCCCCGCCATGCCCTTCCCCCTTCCCGCGTCCCGCCACCCGGAGGCCCGGCCCGTCCGTCGGACCATGCAAGCGGGGCGCCGGTCGTGCTGAGCCTGATCGACAATCCCCCGCCCTGGCCCAACGGCGCCCGCGTCGCGGTCTGCTTCGCCTACGATTTCGACGCTGAAAGCCTGCTGCATCTCTACTACCCCTCCGCCGACGTGACCCGGCGCATGGGGGCCGCGGCCACCCTGCGCTACGGCGCCAAGGTCGCCATCCCGCGCATCGCCAGGATCTGGAAGCATTTCGGGATCAAGCAGACCGTCTTCGTCCCCGGCTGGTGCATCGAACAGTATCCCGAGGCGATGGAGGTCCTGATCTCCGGCGGCCACGAGATCGGCCATCACGGCTGGCTGCACGAGCGGGTCAACCAGTTCTCCCGCGAGGACGAGGAGAAGATCATGATCGCCGGCATCCAGGCGATCGAGAAGGCCACCGGCGCCCCGCCCGTAGGCTATCGCTGCCCGTCGGGCGCGTTTTCCGAGCATACGCTCGATCTGCTGATCGAACACGGGCTTCGCTACGACGCCTCGCTGGGCGGCCACGACATCCCCTATCTGCTGGAGCGGCCGGACGGGAGGTCGCTGGTCTGCCTGCCCCATGACAACTCGCTCGACGACTGGACCCAGTATGTGAACTTCAAGGCGGCCGACTGGATGATGCCCGTCCAGTCCCCCGCCCGGGCCATGGACGTGTTCCGCGCCGATTTCGACGCGGCCTGGAAGCATGGCGGGTTGTGGACCGCGGTCTGGCACCCGTTCGTCTCCGGCCGCCTCGCCCGCGCCGACGCCCAGGTGGAGCTGATCGAATACATGATGGCCAAGGGCGACGTCTGGTTCGCCACCTGCGCCGAGATCTCCGCCCATATCGACGGCCTGGTCGAGCGCGGCGAGTGGACCCCGATGGTCGAGCGCCTGCCGATGTGGCCGGAGCCTGCCGAACAGATCGCCCGCCCCAGCCGCTGAGGCGCGGGCCCGACTTCCCCGACCCCGGTTCCGGCGCCCGCCATCGCCTGGACCTCTCCCCCAGGGACCGACCCGACCACAGGGCGGCCCGCCAACAGGATCAGGAGGCTGTGATGCCCAAACTCACCCGAATCGCGGCGCTGGCCGCGGCGTTCGCCGGGGGCCTCGCGGCCGCCGCCGGCGCGCAGGAGCTGCCGGCCCGATACAAGGAGGCCGGCGTCATCAAGTCGGCGCTCAATTCCGGCTACGCGCCGCTGGAGATGGTCGACCCCAAGACCAGCGAGTTCATCGGCTTCGACATCGACCTCGCCGCCGCCATGGCCGAGAAGATGGGCGTGAAGGTCGAATACCTCGACGGCGCCTTCGAGGCGATGACCCCCGCCCTGCAGTCGCATCGCGTCGACTTCATCATGTCGGGCTTCTACGACACCCCCCCGCGCCGCGAGATCTTCGACTTCATCGACTACCTGCGCGCCGGCGCCCAGTTCTACGCCCCGACCGCCGAGGCCGACCTGACCGCCAACACCGACCTCTGCGGCAAGACCATCACCACCTCGCGCGGGACCTCCTATCCCAAGACGGTGGAGAAGTGGTCCGACGCCAACTGCGTGGCCAACGGCAAGGAGCCGATCGAGATCATCGTCGACACCGACCGCGCCCAGCAGCTCACCAACCTGCGCACCGGCCGCGCCGTGGCCGCCGTGCAGGGGCTGGAAGCCGTGCCCGCCATCATCGACGCCTATCCGGGCGAGTTCCGCCCGCTGGGCGAGCCGATCTCCTCGGCGCTGATGGGCATCGCCTTCAACAAGGAGGAGCCGGAGCTGCGCGACGCCTTCTTCGCCGCCCTCAAGGAAGTCATCGCCGACGGCACCTATGACGCGCTGATCGACAAGTGGAAGCTGGGCCTGTCCTCCTACAAGGACATCACCATCAACCAGGGCCCGCAGCCGTGAGCCCCGCCTCCGGCGCGGCCGCCGTCCCGCAGACGGGGCCCTCCCCGATCCCGGCGCGGCGCGAGGCCGCGCCGGAGGTCGACATCTCGAAGATGATCCTGGTGCGGCCCCGGCGCTGGGGCCGCATGACCGCGGTGGTCGCGATCCTTCTGATCCTCGCCTGGCTGGTGAAGGCCTTCGCCGAAGGCACCATCGCCTGGGACGTCACCGGCGAATACATGTTCTGGCCCACGGTGCTCGCCGGCGTCTGGGGCACGATCTGGATGTCCGTCGCCTGCATGACCATGGGCATCGTCATCGGCGTGGTCTGCGCGGTGATGCGCGGCTCCCCCAATCCGGTCCTGCGCTGGGTCGCCATCGGCTACCAGTGGTTCTTCCGCGGCACGCCGGTCGTCCTCCAGCTTCTGATCTGGTTCAACCTGGCGCTGGTCTTCCCCTATATGGGCATCCCCGGCATCGGCTCCGCCCGCACCGTGGACCTGATCACGCCCATCGTCGCCACCCTTCTGGGCCTAGGTCTCAACCAGGGCGCCTACACGTCCGAGGTGGTGCGCGCGGGTCTGCTCTCCGTCGACCGCGGGCAATACGAGGCCGCCCAGGCCATCGGCATGGGCTACTGGACCTCGCTGCGCCGCATCGTCCTGCCCCAGGCCATGCGCGTGGTGATCCCGCCCTTGGGCAACGAATTCATCGGGCTGGTCAAGATGACCTCGCTCGCCTCGATCATCGGCTTCTCGGACCTGCTGCGCTCGGTCCAGGACGTCTATTATCTCAACGCCCGCGTGATCGAGCTGCTGATGGTCGCCGCCGCCTGGTATCTTGTCGTCGTCACCCTGCTCTCGATCGGGCAGAGCGCGCTGGAACGCCGCTTCGGCCGCGGCTTCGCCTCGGGGGTCCGCACGGAATGAACACGATGACCGCGATCGACAGGCCCATCGTCTCGGGCCGCAACGTCGGCAAGCTCTTCGGCGACTTCCGCGCGCTCGCCGACGTCTCCATCGACGTGGCGGAGGGGGAGGTGGTCTGCATCATCGGCCCCTCCGGCTCGGGCAAGACCACGTTCCTGCGCTGCATCAACCAGCTGGAGCGGATCGACAACGGCGCGCTCTGGCTCGACGGGGAGCTGGTGGGCTTCCGGCTCGACGGCGACCGCATCCACCCCCTGCCCGACGCAGAGATCGCCCGCCAGCGCCGCAAGACCGGCATGGTCTTCCAGCGCTTCAACCTGTTCCCGCACATGACCGCCCTGCAGAACGTGACCGAGGGGCCGGTGCAGGTGCTGGGCGAAAGCCGCGCGGCGGCGACGGCCCGCGCCCGCGCCCTGCTCGCCCGCGTCGGTCTGGCCGACAAGGCCGACTCCTACCCCAAGGACCTGTCGGGCGGGCAGCAGCAGCGCACCGCCATCGCCCGGGCGCTGGCCATGAACCCCAAGGTCATGCTGTTCGACGAGCCGACCTCCGCCCTCGACCCCGAGCTGGTGGGCGAGGTGCTGGCGGTGATGAAGGACCTGGCGCGCGAGGGCATGACCATGATCGTGGTGACCCACGAGCTCGGCTTCGCGCGCGAGGTCGCCGACCGGGTGGTGTTCATGGATCAGGGACGGGTGGTGGAGACCGGCGCCGCCGCCGACCTGATGGACGCCCCGAAGGAGGAGCGGACCCGCAACTTCCTGCGCTCCGTCTCCCACAAGGACTGAGCCGGCGGGGGGGCCGGCGCCGGGCTCACCCCCGCCCCTCTTCCCCCGCGGCCCGCGCGAGGCCCCGGATCAGGTCCGGGGCCCGCCGCCGCTCCGCGACGCCCCCTAGAAGGGCGCGCGCGCCCTGGGCTCGACCCGGGGCCTCTCCGTCCCCGCCGCTCTTTCGCCGTCGAGGAACCGGGCGCGCCCGGGCGGCCCGAACCCGCGCCCCTCGGAACCTCAGCCCGCCGGTCAGGCAGCGGCTGCGCCGCCCTCCGCCGCCTCGCCCGCCCCGGGAACCGGGATCAGGGGCGCGTGGGCCGGCAGCGCCGCGCCCGGCGGCGACAGGTCAAGCGTCGCCGCCGCGGCGCACATCCGGACGGTCATGGAAATCCCCTCTCCACCGCGCATCCTCCGCGCGCCAGGGCGGGAGAGCCCGGGCCTCGCCCGCCCCCCCGGCATTCCGCGAACCGTCCTGAACGGCCCGGTCGGCGCCGGTCAGATCCCGGCGGCCATCGCCGCCAGAGCCGCGGCCAGCGCCAGCCCGGCCAGGGCGGCGACGCCGGCGCGCAGCGCCTCGCGCGGGGGGATGCGGATGGGGAGCGACGGTCGGCTGGCGAGCATGGCGGCGTCTCCTGCGATGGGCCTCGCCCCCGATCCTGGCGCCCTGGCGCTGAGCCGGGGCCGAACCGGAGGGCGGCCCGGCCCGCGAAGACTACCGCCAAGCCCGCTTCCGGGCTACGGATTTCGGCGGCGTTTCAGGAACGTTTCGACTGAAAACCGGTCGACCGCGGTCGGGCGGCGGCGTCCGCCGCCCGTCGGGATCCGCGATCAGACCGCCGGCGCCGGAACCGTGGGCGGCAGGATCGCCGGCATCCGCACCCGGCCCGAGGCGGTGACCTCGTAGCCCCGCACCCCGGCGCAGGAGATCCCGGCGGCCTTGACCATCTCCCGCGCCTCGCCCTCCTGCCCCAGCGGCACGTAAAGCAGGAAATGCTTCGCCCCCAGCCCGTTGTCGGGGTCGGTGTAATGCCCCTCGTAGACCGCCGCCGCCGACAGCGCCGCCCAGACCGGCAGGCGGTCGGCCGTGACCTCCGTCTCCACCATCCCGATCTTGCAGGGCCGGTCGGCGCCGTCCACCACCACGACCGAGGGCCAGATCTCCCCATCCGGCCCCGGGATCGCGCGGCGGGCGTGCAGGCGGGTGTTGGACAGCGGGTGCAGGTCCAGCCCCCATTGCGCCTGCCCCTCGCCGGGGAACGGGAAGCGCTCGGCCAGCAGGAAACGGATCACCGCCTCGCGCGCATCGTCGTCATAGGCGGCGCGCACCGGATCCTCGGCGGCGGGCGGCGGCGTGTTCGGCCGGTGGTCCTTGCCGTTGCCGACGGTGACATGGGGCAGGACATGGACCGAGCCGTCCGCGTCCACCCGCACCCCGCGCAGGGCGTGGAAGGAGATGCCCTCCCCCTCCAGGATCGCCAGCGCCTCGTCCTCGCGCCCCTCGGGCACGTAGACCAGCAGGTGCCGGGCCCCGGTCTCGGTGGTGTCGTCCGCGGCCTCGGAGGCGGCGCGCCAGCGGGTCGCGACCTCCGGCCCGAAATCCATCTCAACCTCGCCGATCTCGCGGGTCGCGTTCTCGCCGTCGACGATCATGATGTCGGGGAAATGCGGGCCGTCCGGGGTGTCGATCGACCGGCGCATATGGGTCGCGGTGTTGACATAGGTCCGGTAATGCAGCGGCCAGGACGGATGCGGCTGGTCGGGGAACGGGTAGCGGTTGGCGGCGATGAAGCGCACCGCCCGGTCATGCTGGTCCTGGGTGAGGGTCGGTTTCGCTGCGGTCACGGGCGGAGGCTCCTCGGTCGGCTGGGTCGGGATCGGGCTCAGGGTCGGCCCCATAGCGCCCCGCCCCGCCCCGCCTGTCAATGGAGTCGACTTCAAGTTTGGAGTCGAACCCGGCTTCGCCCATTTCGCAGGCGCCCCGCCCCCGCCGGCGCCTATCCGCCGGGCGAACCGGGGGCGGGCCAGGTGCGGGGGGGGGCGCGAGGTCGGGGGGGCCTAGCTCATCGCCAGTTCAAAAAACACGTCCGCCAGCACCTGGGCGCCGGCGGCGGCATGGGCGGGGTCGACGTTCTCGGCCGGGTTGTGGCTGATCCCCGCCTCGCAAGGGATGAACAGCATCCCCGTCGGCCACTTGCCCGGGAACCAGCGCGCATCGTGTCCGCCGCCCGAGTCGATGGCCCGCCGCGCGAACCCCCTCCGGTCCGCCGCCCGCCCCAGCGCCGCCTGCACGGTTTCCGAGAACGCCACCGGCGCGTGCCAGCTCACGTCCTCGACCTCCACCGCGCACAGGCGCGCCAGCCCCGGCGCCTCCGCCTTCACCAGCGCGCCCAGCCGGATCAGCTCGTCCTGAGACGGGTGTCTCAGGTCCAGGATCATGTCCACCCGCCCCGGCACCACCGACACCGCGTTGGGGCTGACGGTGAACCGCCCGAAGGTGAAGCGCAGCACGTCCGACGGGTCCCGGCACAGCTCCGCCAGCCCCCGGCAGACCTCGATCGCATCCACGAAGGCGTCCTTGCGCAGGGATAGCGGCGCGCCCCCCGAATGGTCCTCCCGCCCGATGACCGAGATCGCCAGCCGCCGGTGCCCCTGCACCCGGTCCACCACGCCGATGACCTCGCCGCCCGCCTCCAGCAGCGGCCCCTGCTCGATATGCGCCTCCAGCAGCGCGTGGAACGGCGCGCCGAGCGCCCGCTCCCCGGCCTCCGGCAGCGCCCGGCGCAGGTCGGCCACGCAGTCGCCCAGCACCGCGCCGTCGTCGCCCAGCTTCGCCAGGGCCGCGTTCAGCCCCATGCCGCCGGCATAGACCTCCGAACCCATGCAGCCGGGACGGAAGCGCGCGCCCTCCTCGTTCATCCACACCACGCATTCCATGGGGCGGAGGGTGGCGAGGCCCCGGTCCTCCGCCGTCTCCATCGCCTCCAGCGCCGCCAGCACGCCGAAGACGCCGTCGAAGCGCCCCCCGGTGGGCTGGCTGTCGCAATGGGAGCCGGCGACGACCGGAAGCGCCCCCGGGTCCGCCCCTTCCGCCGACGCCGGACGGCGCAGGAACATGTTGCCCACCGCGTCCAGCGACACGCCGAAGCCCCGCGCCAGCGCCCAGTCCGCCAGCAGGCGATGGGCGGCGATGTCGTCGGCGTCCAGCGCCAGCCGGTGCACGCCCCCGCCGGGCCGCGCCCCGATCTTCGCCAGCGCCATATGCCGGTCCCACAACCGGGCGGCGTCGATCTCCGGCAAGGCTCCGGGCGCCGCCGCGGGGATCTCGATTTCGGCGCGCGGGCCGGGGGCGGGGGGCTGGGAGACGGCCATGGCGGATCCTTTCCGGGGCGAACATGCCCGCCCCACCATGCGGGAATCGTGCCGGAAACGCCTGTGACCTCACGTCTCCCCAAGCGACATTCTCTCGGGTATGCTGGCCGGGACCAACAGGATGCGACCGCCCGGGAGGGGCGTGAGTCGCAGCCGAACGCACAAGACCGACTCCAAGGGAGGAGCCCCCTCATGAACGCCCCGTTCGAGACATTCGGCGCGACCCCGCACGCCGCTCAGGACGTCGCCCATGTCGACGTGCTGATCGTGGGCGCCGGCATTTCCGGCATCGACGCCGCCCACCACCTGAAGGAGGGCCATCCCGGCCGCTCCTTCCTGATGCTGGAACGGCAGACGTCCTTCGGCGGCACCTGGCGCACCCATCGCTATCCCGGCATCCGCTCGGACAGCGACCTGCACACCTTCGGCTTCAAGTGGAAGCCCTGGACCGGCCCGACGCTGGCCACCGCCGAGGAGATCCTCGCCTATCTCGACGAGGCCATCGAGGAGGAGGGCCTCGCCCCCCGCATCCGCTACGGCCACGAGGTGCTGCGCGCCGACTGGGACGGGGAGGCCGCGCTCTGGACCCTCGACGTCCTGCGGCTGGAGGACGACGCCCGCCTGACCTTCACCTGCAACTTCCTGTGGATGTGCCAGGGCTACTACCGCCACCAGAAGGGCTACACCCCGCAATGGGAGGGGATGGCGGAGTTCAGGGGCGACATCGTCCACCCCCAGACCTGGCCCGAGGATCTGGAGACCGAGGGCAAGCGCATCGTGGTCATCGGCTCCGGCGCCACCGCCGCGACGCTGGTGCCCGCCGTGGCCGGGAAATGCGCGCATGTCACCATGCTGCAGCGCTCGCCAACCTGGTTCTACCCGCGCCCCACCCGGGACGAGTTCGCCGAGGTGCTCAAGGGTCTCGACCTGCCGCAGGCGCAATATCACGACATCATGCGCCGCAAGATCCTCAAGGACGGCGCCACCACCATCCGCCGCAGCTTCGAGGAGCCGGACGCGCTCGCCCAGGACCTGCTGGCCGGGGTCCGCGCCCATCTGGGCGAGGATTTCGACCTGGAGCGGCACTTCAAGCCCGACTACCGCCCCTGGCGCCAGCGCCTCGCCGTGGTGCCCGACGGCGACATGTTCAAGGCGATGCGGCGGGGCGAGGCCTCGGTGGTCACCGACGGCATCGCGCGGTTCGAGGAAGGCGGCGTCCGCCTGACCTCCGGCGACCTGCTGGAGGCGGACATCGTCGTCACCGCCACCGGCTTCGACCTCTGCGCCATGGGCGACATCGCCATGTCGGTGGACGGGCGGATGCTGGACCTGTCGAAGACCTGGACCCATCGCGGGATCCTGTTCTCCGACGTGCCGAACCTCGCCTGGACCTTCGGCTATCTGCGCACCTCCTGGACGATGCGGGCCAACCTGGTCTCG
Organism: Pseudomonadota bacterium; assembly: GCA_036154955.1. GTDB lineage: Bacteria > Pseudomonadota > Alphaproteobacteria > Rhodobacterales > Rhodobacteraceae > Albimonas. The sequence goes on from JAYZWL010000143.1 coordinate 27,478, forward strand.
GAATTCGTGTGCCGGCTGCTGGCGCGGATGGACGCGGACGGGGCCCGCACGGTGACGCCGCGGCTGCGGGACGAGGACCGGCAGATGCCGCCGCAGCCCTTCATCACCGAAGAGAACTTCAACGCCGGCTACATCATGCGCGGCATCGGGATCATGCCGATGCAGGGCAACAAGCTGCCCTGGCTGATGACCCAGGACTACCAGATCGACAAGGACGAGATCCCCGAAGCCGACCTGGACGACGGCACCCTCGTCTACGCCTGAGCCCGCCGCGCCCCGGGCTCGACCCGGGGCCTCCCGGCGCCCGTCCCGCGCGACGCCGCCGGCGCGAGGCCCCGGATCAGGTCCGGGGCGCCTGCGCATGTCGCGCGCCCCCCCCCGCCCGGGCGGGGGCGCGGGGCCCCCCCGCACGCCCCGGCCGCCGGCGGGGGCCGCCCGGGGGCGCCCCGTCCGGCCCCCCCCCGCGCCCCCGCCCGGGGGGCGGGCGGCGCCCCGCAC
>JAYZWL010000144.1:0-19990 GCA_036154955.1 Pseudomonadota bacterium
ACCCGCCGCGGGGCCTCAAACCCCGCGGGCGCCGGGCGCTTACGCGGCGCGGGGGGCCCACGCGGGCGCCCCCCCCCCCCGGGGGCGCCCGCCGGCGCATCTGAGAAGGAGAGTCGCGACGATGCCCGGCAGGAACGGCGAAGGGCGCTTCGGCGCCGCCAAGCGCTCCGCGTTGCTGGAGGAGCTGCGCGAGAAACGCTCCCGCCGCACGCCCTCCGAACGGCCGACCGCCCGGGGCGCCGCCCCGCGCCCCGCGCCCAGGGCCTTCGACTTCTCCCAGCTTCCGGGGCACAAGCAGATCCGCCTGCAGCACTCGGCCGCCGAGATGCTGGAGATCGGGGTCCCCTATTTCCGGGAGCAGTCCGGCTACGCCGGCCCCACCTGCCTGATCGAGGGGCGGGAGCTGCTGAATTTCAGCTCCTACAACTACTTGGGTCTGAACGGGCATCCGAAGGTCCGGCAGGCCGCCAAGGACGCCATCGACCATTACGGCATCTCGGTCTCCGCCTCCCGCGTTGTGGCGGGGGAACGGGACCTGCACGGGCGGCTGGAGGCCGGGCTCGCGCGGTTCTACGGGACCGAGGACTGCGTGACGCTGGTTTCCGGCCACGCCACCAACATGGCGGTGATCGGCACCCTGATGGGGCCGAAGGACGTGGTGCTCACCGACAGCTACATCCACAACTCCATCGTCGAGGGCGCGCGCCTGTCGGGCGCCGCGCGGGTGACCTTCCCGCATAACGATTTCGACTGGGTGGAGGATTTCCTCGACCGCAACCGCGGCCGCTACGAGCGCGCGCTGATCGTGGCCGAGGGGCTCTATTCCATGGACGGCGACTGGCCGGACCTGGCCCGGCTGGTGGAGATCAAGGCCCGACACGACGCCTGGCTGATGGTGGACGAGGCCCATGCCGTCGGCGTGCTGGGCGAGACCGGCCGCGGGATCTGGGAGGCGCAGGGCGTCGACCCGTCCTCGGTCGAGATCTGGATGGGCACGCTGTCCAAGACCTTCTCGGGCTGCGGGGGCTATATCTGCGGATCCGCGGCGCTGATCGAGCTGCTGAAGGCCAACGCCGCGGGCTTCGTGTTCTCGGTCGGCATGGCGGCGCCGCTGGCGGCGGGCTCGCTCGCCGCGCTGGAGGTGCTGGAGGCCGAACCCTGGCGCGTCGCGCGGCTCCAGGCCAACGGCCGCCGGCTGCTGGAGAAGGCGAAGGCGGCGGGGCTCGACGTGGGCGAGGCCAAGGGCTCGGCGATCATGCCGGTGATCGTGGGCGACAGCGCCCGGGCGGCGATGCTGTCCGACCTGTGCTTCAAGGCCGGGCTGAACGCGCTGCCGATCACCTTCCCCGCGGTGCCGGAGAAGCAGGCGCGGCTGCGCTTCTTCCTGACCTCGGAGCATGAGGACGCCCAGATCGACCGGGCGGTGGAGATCACGGCCGAGGCGCTGGAGACGGTGCGCGGCCGCCGCCTGCCCTTCGGCACGGCGGTCTGAGCGGCGAAGCCGGGGCGGCGAGGATCCCGGCGCGCCTCCGGGGAGGGGCGAGAGGGCGATGATCCCGAAGGATGCGGACCGGCGCGGGATGCGCCGGGCGTTGCGGGCGCTGCGCGGGCCGGTGGGCGCGCCGCCGCGGCCGGTGCACTGGGACCGCGCGCCGGCGCCGGGAACCTGCCTGCCCTGGCTGCTGCCCCCCGCGCTGGCCGGGCAGCCGCCGGTGGCGATCGGCTGGGGCGGGGCGGAGCCCTGCGACGACGCCGCCCTCGCCGACCTGACCGCGCGGCTGCGCCGGGAGGGAGGCTGGTGGACCGCGGTGGCCGCCGATGCGCCGCGGCCGCGGGCGCTGGCCGACCTGCGCGGGCGGCGGCTGACCGAATCCGACCTGCTGCTCGACCTGCTGGAAACCGAAGCCGGGCTGGGCCCCGCCCATCGCGGCGACGCGCTTGCGCTGGCCGAACCCGGCTCTCCCGGCTGGACCGCCGCGCGGGCCCGCGGCATCGCCACCGCGCCGCGCATCACCCTGGTCGACCCCGCCCGGCTGGAGCTGGCGGTGGCCGGCGCCGGCCCACTGCCCTGGCGCGCGGCGCTGGTCGGGCTGCGCGGGCTCGACGCCTCCGGCATGTCGGTCGATCCCGGCCCCTGGGCCCGTCGGCTGCGCTTCGTCTGCCCCTGGCGCGGCGTTCCGGTGACGGCGGAAGAGGGGCTCGCCGCCATGGCCTTCCTGCGCCGCGCCGCCCAGGCCAACGACCGCCGCGTCGTCACCGCGGGCCTGTCGGGCTGGAAGCGGCGCAACGTCACCCCGTTCCTCGCCGGCCCCGCAGGCCCGCCGCAGCATCGCCCCCGGCTCGACGCCGCCCTGGCGCTGGCCCGGGCCGAGGGCGGGCGCGTCGCCGTCTGGGGCGTGCAGGACCAGGCCCGCGCCGCGGCGGGAGAGATGGGAGGCGGGGCGGTGGCGCTCCTCCACATGGAGGACGGCTTCGTCCGGTCGGTCGGGCTCGGCCTGCGCCACGCGCCGCCCGCCTCGCTCGCCATCGACAGGGAGGCGCTTTACTTCGACGCCACCCGGCCGACGGATTTCGAGCGTCTGGCGGCGGAGGCGGCGTTCGACCGCGACCTGCTCGACCGCGCCCGGGCCCTGCGCGCAAGGCTGATCGCGCTGCGCATCACCAAATACAACCTTCATCGCGGCGCCCGCCCGCCCGAGGTCGGCCCCGACCGCTTCCGGCTGCTGGTGCCGGGGCAGGTGGAGGGCGACGCCTCGCTGCGCTTCGGCTCCCCCGAAGTCGCGACCAACGAGGGCCTGCTCCGCGCCGCCCGGGCGCGCCACCCCGAGGCCTTCATCCTCTACAAACCCCATCCCGACGTGCTGACCGGAATGCGCCCCGGCGCCGTGCCGCTGTCGGTGCTGGAAGCCTGCGCCGACGCGACCGCGCCCGACGCCTCGGCCGAGGCCTGCCTCGACTGGGCCGACGGGGTGGAGACGATGACCTCGCTGATGGGCTTCGAGGCGCTGCTGCGCGGCAAGGCCGTCGCCTGCCACGGCCGGCCCTTCTACCACGGCTGGGGCCTGACCGAGGCGGCGGGATCGGCGCCCTTCCACCGCGCCCGGCGGCTGAGCCTGGACGAGCTGACCGCGGTCGCCCTGATCCTCTACCCCCGCTATGTCGACCCGCGCAGCCGCCTGCCCGCCCCGCCGGAAAGGGCGCTGGACTGGCTCGACGGCGAACGGGCCTTCGCCCGCACCCGCCGCGGCCGGCTGCGCGACGCGCTGCGCGCGGCGGTGTCGCGCGCGCTCAATTTCGGGCGACGATAGGCGCCGGGGTCGCGCAGGACGGCGGAGGCCGCCCCGCGCAGGTGGTGCGTCGGCGCCATGGCCGGACGCCATGTGGACGCATCCGCCCCGGCCGCGTCGACAGCGCGCCCGACCCATGCCAAGAAGACCATGCAAAGCTTGGACAAGCCTGAACAAAGGGCGACGAACGGATGAGGACAGGGGCGGGCCGGCCGGTCCGGAAACGGAAGGGCCGCGGACGGATGGTCCGCGCCGCGCTGGCCTCCGCCTGCGCCGCCGCCGCCGTGCCGCTGGCCGCCCCGCTGGTCGTCTCCCCCGCCGCCGCGCAGGAACCGCCCCCCCCGCGGCGCGAGACCCAGAACCTGTTCGGCATCACCGGCCTGATCGACACGCCCTCGGCCCGGGTGCAGCCGGACGGGCAGCTCAGCTTCACCGCCGGCTATTTCGGGGGCTTCCTGCGCAACACGCTCAGCTTCCAGGTGCTGCCGCGGATCGAGGGCGCGTTCCGCTACTCGATGCTGAACAAGTTCTTCTCGCCGAACCTGGACCTGTTCGACCGCTCCTTCGACATCAAGATCCTGCTGTCGGACGAGACCAAGAACTTCCCGGCCATCGCCGTCGGGCTTCAGGACTTTCTCGGCACCGGCATCTATTCGGGCGAATACGTCGTCGCCACCAAGCAGATCCGTCCGGACCTGACCCTGACCGGCGGTTTCGGCTGGGGACGGCTGGCCGGCACCGGCAACCTGCGCAACCCGCTCACCTTCTTCTCCGACGGGTTCGAGGACCGGGACACGGTGCGGCTGCAGACCGGCACGGTGCGCTTCGGCCAGTTCTTCCGCGGCCCGGACATGGGCGTGTTCGGCGGGCTGGAATGGCGGCCGAACTTCCTGCCCGGCGTGTCGGTGAAGGCGGAGTATTCGCCTTTCGACTATTCCATCGACGCGGGCTTCGGCGATTTCGAGCAGGAGATCCCGTTCAACTTCGGGATCGACTGGCAGGCCACGGACCTGATTTCGGTCGGCGCCTATGCGATGTACGGCACCACTTTCGGCGTGCGGGCCACCATCTCCACCAATCCCGGCGTGGACATCGCCCCGCAGGACCTCGGCCCCGGGCCGCTGCCGCTGCGGCCGCGGCCTCCGGTGGAGCAGGGGCCGCCCCCCGGCCTCGGCCCGGTGGTGGAGCGGATCGGCCCGGCGCCCGCCCCCGGCTCCGACCTCGCGCTCAGCACGCTGGAGCTGGAGGCGGCGACCGAGGGCGCGCGCTGGGCCATCGCCCAGCTTCCGCCCGGCGCCTCGGACGGGACCTGCCCGGAGGGGACCGCGCTCGACATCGACGCGCAGCTCGGCGTGATCGACGGGGTGACCTTCCGCGACGCGACCGGCGCGCCGATCTGCTCGGTGGTGCTGCGCCCCGCGGGCCAGCGATACGTGGAGACCAAGCGCCTGCGCCGCGGCGGCTACGACACCGCCTGGTTCTCCGACCCCGCCCAGCATGAGCGGGTGACGGAGCGGGTGCGCGCGGCGCTGCGGGCCGACCGGCTCGACATGGTGTCGTTCTCGCTGGAGCCGCAGCGCGTCCGGCTGGAGATCGCCAACCCCACCTACAACGCCCCGCCCCAGGCCATCGGCCGCGCGGCGGTGAGCCTGGCCAACGCCCTGCCGCCCTCGGTGGAGGACCTGGAGATCACGCTGGTCGAGCAGACCCTGCCGGTGGTCACCGTGATCCTGCGCCGCGCCCGGCTGGAGGCGGTGGCCGAGACCCCGGACGAGGAGCGGGACAGCTGGCTGGGCGCGCAGGTCGTCGACACGCCGCCGCGCCCCGGCTCCCCGCTGCCGGAATTCACCGGTTATCCGCGCTATTCGTGGTTCATCACCCCGGCGCTGCCGATCAGCCTGTTCGACCCCGACGCGCCGCTGCGCGCCGACCCGTCGATCCGCGCCGGCGCGCGGCTGGAGCTGGCGCGGGGGGCCTCCGTCTCCGGCTCGGTCATCAAGTCCCTGTTCGGGCAGTTCGACGACATCGACCGGCCCTCGGATTCGACCCTGCCGCATGTCCGCTCCGATTACCGCTTCTACCTGCAGGAAGGCGACCCGGGGGTGGAGCGGCTGACCGCGGACTACCTGTTCAAGATGGCGCCCGATGTCTACGGCCGGGTCTCGGCGGGGATGCTGGAGCGGATGTTCGGCGGCGTCTCGGGCGAGATCCTGTGGAAGTCGGTGGACCGCGACTGGGGCCTGGGGGCGGAGCTGAACTATGTGCGCCAGCGCGACTACGACATGCTGGCCGGGTTCCGCGACTATGACGTGATCACCGGCCACGGGTCGTTCTACTGGGACACCGGCTGGAACGACATGGAGCTTCAGATCGACGCCGGCCGCTATCTGGCGGGGGACTACGGCGCCACCTTCACCCTGTCGCGGCGCTTCTCCAACGGTTGGGAGATCGGCGGCTTCTTCACCCTGACCGACGTGCCCTTCGACGAATACGGCGAGGGCAGCTTCGACAAGGGCCTGTTCCTGACCATCCCGCTGCGCTGGGGCCTGCCCTTCGAAACGCGGGAGCGGGTGCCGATCACCATCCGGCCGCTGACCCGGGACGGCGGCGCGCGGCTGGAGGTGTTCAACCGGCTCTACCCGATCGTGCGGGAGGCGGACCGCACCGACCTCCAGAAGGACTGGGGGAATTTCTGGCGATGACCGGCTCGCTTGTTCCTCGCGCGCTGCGGGCGGCGCTGCTTGCGGCCGGGGTCGGCGGGCTCGCCGCCTGCTCGGGCGGCTCGGGTTCCGGCTCCGACGCGGGGGCGGCGGTGCTGGGCCAGGTCGGCGGGCTGGTCGGCTCGGAGGTCGGGGGCCTGTTCGGGGACGAGCCGGAGGGGCCGCCCCCCACCATGACGCGCGAACAGATCCGCGGCGTGGGCGCGGCGATGATCACCGCCTCGATCGACGACTCTCCGGATGCGTTCTTCGTGGCTCTGGCCCGCAACGGGCCGCGGGTGACCTACGTGACCCCGACGCGGCAGAGCATCACGCTCGACGGCATGGCCATGGCCTCGACCCACGGCATGGGCGTGGACCTGGCCGGCTACCGGTCGGACCGGGAGGTGGACCCGCTGATCACCCAGCGCCCGTTGCGCGACTGGCCGGCGCGGATCACCCGGATCTACCGCTATCACGACGCGCTGGGCGGCATGTTCACCCGCAGCTTCGACTGCGACCTCCGCTGGCTGGGAACCGAGCCGGTCGAGATCTACGAGCTGGATTTCGAGCTGGTGCAGGTGGAGGAGGTCTGCCGCAGCCCCTACCGGTCGATGACCAACCGCTACTGGGTGGAGGAGGAGACGGGCTTCGTGTGGAAGTCCCGCCAGTTCCTGTCGCCGGAGCGCGGCTCGCTCGACCTCAAGGTGCTGGTGGCGTTCTCGCAGTAGGCGAGGGCCGGGGCCTCGCGAATTCCCGGATCGACGCCGGAAACGGAAAACGGCGGCGCGTGACCCGCGCCGCCGTTTCGTTTCGTCCGAGGAGCCGGAGGATCCCCCGACCTGCTCCGGCTGGGCGCGACCCGGGGGCCGCGCCTCAGATCAGTTCGTGCCGTTCGACGAGTTCGAGGCGGCCACAGCCACCGCGCCGCCGACGATCACGACGCCGCCGAGCGCCAGCAGGCCGGCGGGAACGCCGAGCACCGGAACCGTGGCCAGCGCCGCCAGATCGTCGTCGCTCGTCGTCTGAGAGACGGCGGCGGTCTGCTGCTGCGAGATCTTCGGCGTCTCGATCTGCTGGGCCATCGCCGGGGCGGCCGCAAGGCCGAGCGCGGCGAGCGTCGTCACCATGAGTTTCATAGCACCCTCCATACATCCACTAACGGAAAGTTACTCAGAATCATGCCGCATGGCAACAAGACTCGTTGGCGAGGGCGAAGAAATCGCGTCGCACCCCGCGCAGGGTCGGGATTGCGGACGGTTCGCCGGCAACCGACTGGAATCGTTGAGACGAGTCGCGGTGAAACGGACCGGCCCGCTCCGCCACCGTCCGCCGCGGCGTCCGGGCCTGATCCGCCCGGGCGCCGCGGCGGACGCGGCCGCTCAGTTGGTCCCGGTGGTCGAGGTCGTCGTGGTGGTGCCGGACGAGCCCAGCCCGAGCGCGAGCGCCGTGAACGCGGTGGCGGCGCCCACCCCCGCCGCCACGGCCGGGACGGAGGTTCCGGGGATGTTTTCAAGGGTCTGCGCCACCCCGACCCCGTCCTGAGCGGTGGTTTTCGGGGGGGCGCCGTCGGCATCGGCGGCCTGAGCGGCGCCGGATCCGATGGCGGGTCCGGCGGCGAGAGCGATCGCGGCGGCGATCGTGGGGAACAGTCTCATGTCGGTCTCCGGGGCTTGGTCGAACACGCCCCCCCTCCGGAAACCAACCTAAGCGCCGCCGCCTGAACCTGCGACCAACTCCACGTTAATACCTTGATTATGAACGTTTATCTCAGGCGACCAATCGTGTGCTGCGGCGCAGCGTGATGCGCGTCGAGAAACGCTTTCAACCGGGAGGGGTCCGGATGCTCCGGATCGTCTCCACATGCGGAAGCGGCGAGCCCGCCGCTGACGAACAGCGCGTCGAGGCCCTGCGCCGCGGCGCCGGCGATATCGGTGCCCACGCCGTCGCCCACGCAGAGGATTCGCGACTCGTCGACCGCCCGCCCCAGCGCCTCCGCCGCCAGCTTGCGGCCCAGCGCGTAGATCGGGGCGTGCGGCTTGCCGTAGCTCGCCGTCTCGCCGCCCAGCGCCTCGTAGGCCAGCGCCAGCCCGCCGGCGCACCAGAGCCGCTTCTCGCCCACGTCCACGTGGATGTCGGGGTTGGCGGACAGCAGCCGCAGCCCCCGGGCGCGGGCGGCGGCGAGCGGTTCGGCGTAATCGTCCGGCGTCTCAACCAGATCGTTGGCCAGACCGGTGACGATGACGCTTTCGGCCTCGTCCAGCCCGACCCGCTCCACCTGCGCGACGTCGAAGAAGGCCTCGTCCTTCTCCGCCCCGATATGGAACACCTTCCGGCCCCAGTCCCCGGCGTTGACCGAGGCGAGCGCGGCGTCGCCGGAGGAGACGATGGCGTCGCGCATGTCCTCGGTGGCGCCCAGCCGCTCCAGGTGGCGGGCGACGGAGAATTCCGGGCGCGGCGCGTTGGTCATCAGCACCACGACCCCGCCGCCGGCGCGGAAGGCGCGCAGGGCCTCGGCCGCGGCGGGATAGATCCGGCGGCCGTCGTGCACGCAGCCCCACAGGTCGCAGAACAGGACGTCGTAGCGGCCGGAGAGTTCGGCCAGCGATTCGATGATCTGGGTCATGGGGGCTCCGATCCTCGCCGCGCGGCGCCGGGAGAGAGGGGGGGAAAGGGAGGGCGCGGCGGGCTCGTCCTGCCAAGCCCCGGCGGCGGAGGCAACGGACAGGGCGACGCGGCGGGCGAGCGCGGGGGCGGAAGCGCGCGCGGCGTCCCGGGCCTGACCCGGGACCTCCCGGCGCCCGCCCCGCGCGAGGCCCCGGGTCAGGCCCGGGGCGCGCAACCGGCGCGGGCTCTCGCCCGGACATCGCGCACGCCGCCTGAGACCATGCGCGTCTTGCGCGGAGCGGCGCGGCGGGGGCAAGTCTAGGGCGGACCCAGCGTCCGCGTTTCGCGTATCCGGCCCCAAGCGGCCGCCCCGACCGGAGAGCCCGCGCCATGCCCAGCCCCCGCCCCGCCCGTTTCGGCCTGAGCGCCGCGCCGCGGCCGGCCGTCGCGCTGGGCCTCGCCGGCCTCGTTCCCTTCGTGGCGCTGGCGCTGCTCGCCCATCTCGCGCCGATCGACGTGACCTTGCGGGCGCAATATTCGCTCGCGGCCTACGGGGCGGCGATCCTGGGCTTCCTGGGCGGCTGCCGCTGGGGGTTCGCCGCGTCGGGAATGGGAGAGGGCGCGGCCTGGTGGCCGCTATGCGTGGCCACGACCCCGCCGCTGCTGGCCTTCGCGGCGCTGGTGGTGGGCGATGTCGAGGCGCTGTGGATCCTGGCCCTGGGCCTGGTCGCGCTGTTCGCCGCCGACGTGTCGCTGACCCGCGCCGGCGGCGCGCCCGCCTGGTGGCCCGCCCTGCGCCTGCCGCTGACCGTCGTGGCCGCCGCGGCCCTGGTCGCCGGCGCGCTGGCCTGACGCCGCGCCAACCCCTCTTTCGCCCGCCGGTTCCGCCCCTTATCTGCGGGAGGTCGGCCGCGGTCCGCGCCGCCGCCTTCCGCCGCGGCGCGAAATGCAAGGCGGCCATGCGCGCCGCGCTTGACAGGAAACGCCGACGCCCTTACCTCCGCTGCCGTCAGCACTCCCTGACCGAGAGTGCTAACAAGCCGGATCTCCGGTCCGTCTGCGACGGAGACCGGATCGCGCGTCAACCGTGGAAGCCGCAATAAAGGAGCCACGACATGAACTTCACGCCGCTGCATGACCGGGTGCTGGTGCGCCGCATCGAAAGCGAAGAGAAGACCGCGGGCGGGCTGATCATCCCCGACTCCGCCAAGGAGAAGCCGCAGGAAGGCGAGATCGTCGCCGTGGGCGAAGGCGCCCGCAAGGACTCGGGCGAGCTGATCCCGATGTCCGTGAAGGCCGGCGACCGCGTCCTGTTCGGCAAGTGGTCGGGCACCGAGGTGAAGCTCGACGGCAAGGACCTGCTGATCATGAAGGAATCCGACATCCTCGGGATCCTGGGCGACTCCGCCGTCGCCGCCGCCGCCTGATCGCGCGCCGTCCCTCTTCCAACGCATAACTGACAGGAGCCTCATTCCATGGCTGCCAAAGACGTCAAGTTCAACGCCGACGCCCGCGACCGCATGCTGCGCGGCGTCAACATCCTCGCCGACGCGGTGAAGGTGACCCTCGGCCCCAAGGGCCGCAACGTCGTCATCGACAAGTCGTTCGGCGCGCCCCGCATCACCAAGGACGGCGTCACCGTCGCCAAGGAGATCGAGCTCGAGGACAAGTTCGAGAACATGGGCGCCCAGATGGTCCGCGAAGTCGCTTCGCGCACCAACGATGAGGCCGGCGACGGCACCACCACCGCCACCGTGCTCGCCCAGGCGATCGTCCGCGAGGGTCTGAAGTCGGTCGCCGCCGGCATGAACCCGATGGACCTGAAGCGCGGCATCGACAAGGCCGTCGCCACCGCCGTCGAGGCCATCAAGTCCGCCTCGCGTCCGGTGAACGACACCGACGAGGTCGCCCAGGTCGGCTCCATCTCCGCCAACGGCGAGGCCGAGATCGGCCGCCAGATCGCCGACGCGATGCAGAAGGTCGGCAACGAGGGTGTGATCACCGTCGAGGAGAACAAGGGCCTCGAGACCGAGACCGAAGTCGTCGAGGGCATGCAGTTCGACCGCGGCTACCTCTCCCCCTACTTCATCACCAACCCCGACAAGATGGTGGCGGAGCTGGAGGACTGCTTCGTCCTGCTGCACGAGAAGAAGCTGTCGTCGCTGCAGCCGATGGTTCCGCTGCTCGAGACCGTGATCCAGTCCGGCAAGCCGCTGCTGATCATCGCCGAGGACGTCGAGGGCGAGGCCCTGGCGACCCTGGTGGTCAACAAGCTGCGCGGCGGCCTGAAGATCGCCGCCGTCAAGGCCCCCGGCTTCGGCGACCGCCGCAAGGCCATGCTGCAGGACATCGCGATCCTGACCGGCGGCCAGGTGGTGTCGGATGACCTCGGCATGAAGCTCGAGTCGGTCGGCATCGACATGCTCGGCACCGCCAAGAAGATCCGGATCACCAAGGACGAGACCACCATCGTCGACGGCGCCGGCGAGAAGACCGAGATCGAGGCCCGCGTTCTGCAGATCCGTCAGCAGATCGAGGAGACCACCTCGGACTACGACAAGGAGAAGCTCCAGGAGCGTCTCGCGAAGCTGGCCGGCGGCGTGGCCGTCATCCGGGTCGGCGGCGCCACCGAGATCGAGGTGAAGGAGCGCAAGGACCGCGTCGACGACGCGCTCAACGCGACCCGCGCCGCGGTGCAGGAGGGCGTGGTTCCCGGCGGCGGCGTGGCGCTGCTCTGGGCCTCCAAGGCGCTTGAGGGTCTGACCGGCGACAACGCCGACCAGAACGCCGGCGTCGGCATCGTGCGTCGCGCGCTGCAGGCCCCGATCCGCCAGATCGCGACCAACGCGGGCCTCGACGGCGCCGTGGTGGCCGGCAAGGTGATGGAGTCCGAGGACCGCTCCTTCGGCTTCAACGCCCAGACCGAAGAGTACGGCGACATGTTCAAGTTCGGCGTCATCGACCCGGCCAAGGTCGTGCGCACCGCGCTTGAGGATGCGGCGTCGGTCTCCGGCCTGCTCATCACCACCGAAGCCATGGTCGCCGACAAGCCCGAGCCGAAGGGCGCCGGCGGCATGCCCGACATGGGCGCCATGGGCGGCATGGGCGGCATGATGTGATCCGCCTCCCCGGCCCCTCGCGGGCCGGGGAACGCGAGACCATCGCCACCGGCCGAACGGCTGAAACGGGAACGGGGCCGCGCATCACGCGCGGCCCCGTTTCGTTGCGGCGTTCCCGTCGCGCCCCGGGAGCCCGCGCGGCGAGCGCTCCGGGTCGCCGGCCTCAGCGCTTCCGGCCGCGCACCAGCCCGACGAGGGCCAGCAGCGCCACCGCGCCGACCGTCGACACGATCAGCGCGCCCCAGAACCCGGCCGCCGCGGTCAGGCCGGCGGCGTCGAACAGGAAGGCGCCCAGATAGGCCCCGACCACGCCCACGATCAGATTGGTGAACAGCCCGTGGTCCCGGTCCATGATCTTTTCGGCCAGCCATCCCGCGATCACCCCGATCAGCAGGAAGCTGAACCACCCCACGCCTTCCATCGCGCTCTCCTTCCGGATCATCCACGTCCGGCGGACGGTCGGCGCGGACTTGCGCGCGCCGTCCCCGGTCCGCAGACTACTTAACGCTTGATGGAAGCGATCCAAGGCCGCGCGCGCCGCGCGACCCAGAGGGAGGACGCCCGATGGCGGGGGAAAAAGACACGTTCGAAGTCTATCAGGACAAGCGCGGGGAATGGCGCTGGCGACGCAAGGCCTCCAACGGCCGGATCGTCGGCGCCGCGTCGGAGGGCTACAAGGCCCGCGCCGACTGCGAGGCCAACATGAACCGCGGCCCCAACCCGAAGGACAGCTGGGAATTCTACGAGGACAAGCGGGGCGAATGGCGCTGGCGGCGCAAGGCGTCCAACGGCGCGGTCGTGGGCGCGGCGTCGGAGGGCTACAAGGCCCGCGCCGACGCCGAGGCCAACGCCGCCCGCCAGGGCTACGTCGCCTGAGCGGGCCGGATCCGGATCGCGCGCAGCAAAAGGGCCGCCCGAGGGCGGCCCTTTCTTTCCATGTTCGTCATGGCGCGTCGCGATATGCGCGACGGAGCGGACGTCAGCCCTCGTATTCGGGCATCTGCTCCAGCTGGTCGCGCGAGGCGGCCACGTAGACCCGCACGTCGTCCTCATCGGCGGCGTTGCGCATGATCTTGAGCTCCTCCATCGCGATCTTCACGCGATGCTCGCCCAGGCCCAGGAAACCGCCCACGTCGATGATGGCGCCGTCGCCGGTCTCGGACAGCTCCACGACCTCGCCGATATCCTCGTTCGAGGCGTCGTAGACGTCGGCGCCCTCAAGCTGCTCGGGCGTCACGGTCGCCGCGTCGGCGGCGGTCCAGACCTCGTCGGTCGCGCCCTCGACGGACTGCTCGGCGCTGTCCATCGCGTCGCCGGCGGCCGTGGCCGCGGAGTCGGCGGTGTTCTCGATGGCCTCGCCGGCGTCGTCGAGCGCCTCGCCGGTGGACTCGGCGGCCTGGTCGAGCGTCTCGCCGGCGTCGTCGGCGGCCTTCTCGGCCTTGTCGCCGAGCGTCGGTTCGGTCGGGCTCGCCGGCATGGTCGCGGCGGGCGGAGTGGCGGTGGCGCCGGCTTCGGCGTTCACGTCGGCGTCGGCGCCCATCCCGGCGGCGAAGGCCGGGGCGGCGACGACCAGAGCCATGGCGGTGGTGGCGATAAGGCGCTTCATGTCGCGTCTCCTGCGTCTTGGCGGGTCCGGCGTCGGCGTCTCCTCGGGGCGTCGACTTTGGGGACCGGGTGTCCGCCTCGGTTCGTCAGTTCACCTAGCCGCGAGGTTTCGTGCGTCCATGGAGTCCGCGAAATGGGTCCGGAATCGCCTTGGTTGCGGCGAGATATGGGCGCCGCTCATAGCTCTGATCTTGAAGCGGAAAACCGCGGGCGCCCCGACGGGAACCGGGGCGGAGGGCGCCGTTTCCGCCGCCCGCGCCGCCCCGGTTCCGCCCCGGCCTCGCCCCCGGTCCGGCGCCGCGCCGCCCCACTGGCCGCCGGAGGCGCCCAGCCCCCCGGCCCGGCCCCCCTGCGGCCGGCGTCGCGAGGCCCCGGGTCAGGCCCGGGGCGCGCTTCGGCCGCCGGCCGCGCCCGTCGCGGGGCCGCCCGTCAGATCAGCGCCGCCAGCGCCGCGGCGTCGGTCCCGCGCGGCAGCGTGCCGGGCGTGCGCCCCCAGTCCCCATCCAGCCGCGTGGCGAGGAAAGCGTCGGCCGCGACATGCGGACCGGCGCGCATCAGCTCCGCCGCCTGCGCCAACAGGGCCAGGCGCTCCACCAGCGCGCGGGCCTGCGCCTCCTCCGGGCGGGCCAGGGCGTCCAGCGCCGCGTCCAGCGCCCGGTCGAAGCGGCGGTCGGACCCGCGCGCGGCGCCCAGCTCCGCGGTCAACGCCTCCGCCGCCAGCGGCTCGCGACCCAGCGTGCGCAGGACGTCGAGACAGATCACGTTGCCCGACCCCTCCCAGATCCCGTTCAGCGGCGCCTCGCGGTAGAGCATCGGCATCGGGGATTCCTCCACATAGCCGGCGCCGCCCAGGCACTCCATCGCCTCGACCACCACCGCGGGGGCGCGCTTGCACACCCAGTATTTCGCCACCGCCACCACCAGACGCGCCAGCGCCCGGTCCGCCGCGCCCCGCCCGTCGAAGGCCCGCGCCGCGCGGGTGACCAGCGCCAGGGACCCCAGCCAGTCCAGCGCGAGATCGCCCAGCACCGAAGCCATCAGCGGCTGGTCGATCAGCCGCTTCTGGAAGGCCGAGCGGTTGCGCGTCCAGTGCGCCGCCTCCTCCAGCGCCCGGCGCATGAAGCCCACCGGCGCGGTGGCGGCGTCCAGCCGGGTGTGGTGCACCATCTCGATGATCGCCGCGACGCCGCGCCCCGGCTCCCCCACCAACTGCGCCAGCGCGCCGTGATACTCGATCTCCGACGAGGCGTTGGCGTGGTTGCCCATCTTGTCCTTGAGCCGCTGGAGCTGGATGGGGTTGCGCGTCCCATCCTCCAGCCAGCGGGGGACGAGGAAGCAGGTCAGGCCGCCGTCGAGATAGGCCAGCGTCAGGAAGGCGTCGGACATGGGGGCGGAGCAGAACCACTTGTGTCCGGTCAGCCGATAGCCGCCCTCGACCTTCTCGGCCCGCGTGGCGTTGGCGCGCACGTCGGAGCCGCCCTGCTTCTCGGTCATCGCCATGCCGATGGTGACGGCGGGCTTGGCGGAGGCGGGGGCGACGCGCCCGTCATAGGCCCGCGCCCGCGCCTTCGGGCCCCAGAAAGCGGCGAGGTCCGGGGCCGCGGCCTCCAGCGCAGGAACGGCGGCGTAGGTCATGGTCAGGGGGCAGCAGACGCCGGGCTCCACCTGGCTGAGCAGGTAGACCATCAGCGCATGGGCGGCATGGCCGCCCGGCGCGGGCTCCCAGGCGCGGGCGGCGTATCCGCTCTCCGCCCCGCGGGTCATCAGGGCGTGGTAGCCGGTATGGAAGCGCACCTCGTCCAGCCGCCGCCCGCCGCGGTCGAACAGGATCAACTCCGGCTTGCAGCGCTGGGCGGCGAGCGCGTCCTCCATCGCCTCGGCGGAGCCGATGTCGGCGGCGAAACGGGCCAGCGCCGCGACGTCGCCGGGCGCGTCGGCCGCCGCCGCCGCCCGCAGGGCCGCGTCGCCGCCCCACAGGTCGAGCGCGGCGCGGGCGGCGGGCTGGTTGAACACCTCATGGGTGGCGAGGTTCGTGCGGGGCGCGAAGGTCATGGCGTCTCCTCCCTTTCGGGGCGATGAGACACCCAACGCGGCCGAGGCGCCATGCGGCCGTTACGTAAAGGTCAGGAGAAGGGAGGCGCCCGGCGGGGCGCCCCGGACTTGATCCGGGGCCTCGCGCCAGCGGCCGGCGTCGCGAGGCCCCGGGTCAGGCCCGGGGCGCGCCGGGCGACCGGCCTCCCCGACGACCGGAGACTGGAGGCGGGGTCAGGCCGGATCCTTGTGGACGATCACCTCGGCGTCCGGGAAGGCGTCGAGCATCTTGTGGCGCAGGCCGGCGCCGATGTCGTGCGCTTCGCGCAGGGACAGCGCGCCGTCGAGCTCCACATGGATCTGCACGAACAGCCGCCGGCCCGAGGTCCGGGTCTTGAGGTCGTGATAGCCGTGCATCCCCGGATGATGGGCGGCGATGTCGTGCAGGCGGGCGAGCGTGGCCTTGTCCGCCCCCCGGTCCATCAGCGCGTCCCAGGCGCCGCGCGCGATCTTCGCCGCCCCGCGCGCGAGGATCGCCGCGGCGACCAGCCCCAGCACCGAGTCCACCCAGGGCAGGTCATACCAGCGCGACGCCGCCAGCGCCGCGATGGCGCCGAGATTGGGCAGCAGGTCGGAGACGTAGTGCAGCGCGTCCGCCGCCACCACGCGGCTGCCGGTGACCCGCGCCACATGGCGCTGCCAGAACAGGAGGCCCAGCGTCAGCGCCACGGAGACGCCCATGATCGCCATGCCGAAGCCCTCCGCCTCCAGCGCCGCGGGGGCGGGGTCGGCCAGCCGCGCCACCGCCCGCCAGGCGATGGCCGCGGCGGAGACCAGGATCAGCGCTGACTGGCCGAGCGCGGCCAGATCCTCGGCCGAGGCATGGCCGAAGGCATGGTCGTCGTCGGCGGGCTTGGAGGCGTAGAGGATCGCGGCCAGCCCGGTCATCGAGGCGACGGCGTCGATGGCCGAGTCCGCCAGGCTCGCCGCCACGGTCAGGCTGCCGGTGGCCTGAAGCGCCCAGAACTTGAGCGCGGCGAGGCTCAGCGCCACGGCGACGGCCGCGACGCCGGCGGAGGCCGCCAGCCGGTCCTTGCTCATGCCCATGTCGGTCGTCCCTCGGCGAGCCGCGCGGGGATGGACGGGGGACGTCGCCTGCGCGGCCGCCCCATCTAGGCGCCGGAGGCGATCCCGGCAACCATGCCGATCCTGAAAATCCCGCCTGAGTCGGTGCGCCGCGTCGTTCCCCTCCAACTTCCATTCCCGCCGCCGCCGAGCCTCCGATGACCTCGACCGACACGCCCTCGCCGCAGCCCGCCGGACATCCCTCCGCCCGCGCGCCGCTGCCGCCGCCCCCGCCCTCCGGCGGCGCGTCGGGGAACGAGCGCGACCTGACCGAGGGGCCGGTGCTGGGCCATCTGGTCGCCCTCGCCCTGCCGGCGGCGCTGGCCATGCTGTTCCACACCTTCCAGAACGTCACCGACGCCTGGTATGCGGGCTGGATCGGGCCCGACGCGCTGGCGGGGCTGTCGATGGCGACGGCGGTGTTCTTCCTGATCCTGTCGCTGGGCTTCGGCATCGGGGCCGGGGTCAACGCGCTGGCCGGCGCGGCGATGGGGGCGGGGGAGCGGGCGCGGGCCGCCGCCTTCGCCGCGCAGGGGTTGAGCTTCGGCCTGCTGATCTCCGCCGTGCTGACCCTGGGCGGCTGGGCGCTGGCGCCGCAGCTGCTCGACCTTATGGGGGCCACGGGCGGGCCGCGGGACGCGGCGCGGGACTACCTGCTGACCGTCTGCCTCGGGGCCGCCTTCTTCGTGCTGGCCTACGCGGCCTACGGGGCGCTGGCCACGCAGGGGGACGCGAAATCCTTCCAGCGCGCGCAGATGGGGGCCGCGGCGGCCAACCTGCTGCTGGACCCGCTGTTCGTCTGGGGCTTCGGCTGGGGGGTGACCGGCATCGCGGTGGCCACCGTGCTGGCGCAGGCCGGGGTCTGCGGGTGGATGCTGCGCCGGGCCCTGCGCTCCGGCCTGCTGCGGCCCGCGCCGTGGCGCGCCTTCCGCCCCGACGCGCGGGTGATCGCCGAGATCGCCCGCCAGGCCTTCCCCGCCAGCCTCAACATGCTGGTCGCCACGGTGGGCATGTTCATGGTGCTGCACTGGCTGCAACGCTTCGGCGGCGCGGCCGTGGCGGGCTACGGCGCGGCGCTCCGGATCGAGCAGATCCTGCTGCTGCCCGCGCTGGGCCTGTCCGGCGCCCTGCTGCCGCTGGTGGCGCGCAATCACGGCGCGAAACGGCCCGAGCGGGTGCGGGAGACGGTGCGCCTCGGCCTGCTGATCGGCCTCGCCATGATGGCGGCCGCGGCGGTGGCGCTGACGCTCTTCGGGGAATGGGCGGTGGGGCTTTTCGCCGACGACCCGGCGGTCATCGCCCAGGGCGTGCGCTATTTCGAGTTCGCCCGCTTCACCATGCCGGCCGTCTTCGCGATGTTCGCCGCCACCGCCCTGCTTCAGGGCCTGCGGAAACCGTTCTGGCCCGTGGCGGTGGGGGTGTTCCGGCAGACGTTGTGCCAGCTCGGCTTCGGCTGGCTGTTCGTGGTGCATTTCGACCTGGGGGTGGAGGGGGTGTGGTGGACCATCGTCTCCTCCGTCGCGCTGGGGGTGGGCCTGTCGTGGTGGATCGCCGCGAGGACCCTGCGGAGGGAGCTTCCGACCGGCTGACGCCCCCCGCGCAGGGGGCGGACGGGCGGCGGCTTCGGACGCGGGCCGGGGCGGCGGAGGGGGCTCGAATCCGCCTCCGCCCTCCCGAACCCCTCCGAAACGGGGCTCCGGGCGCTGCGCCGTCCCGTCGCACGGCGCGAATTCACCAACATTTACAACGCGATGCCCCCCATTCACCTATCGCCAACCTAGCTTGACACCCCGTGACCCCCTTTCTAGTGTCCGCTGCGACCGGCCAAGGGGCCGCGCGAATGGCGGGAGGGGCCGCGGAGGGGTGCAACTGGGATGACCGGCACGTCCGACGACGACGCGGCCGTTTCCCGTGACCCGGACCGGTCCGACCTGTCTGACATCGACGCCCGACTGCAGGCGATCCGCTCCCGGCGAGAGGCCGAGACGCGGATTTCTCGCGCAGGCGGGGGGAAGTGGCAGGGCGCCGAATTCGCGTGGCGCATGGTCATCGACCTGACCGCGGGGGTCGCGGTGGGGGCGGGAATGGGATGGGGCCTGGACAGCCTGTTCGGGACCAAGCCGCTCTTCCTGCTCGCCTTCGTCCTTCTCGGCTTCGGCGCCGGGGTCAGGGTGATGCTGCAGTCCGCCAAGGACCTGCAGCGCAGGAACAAGGCCGGCGCGCCCCAAGGCGGCGCCGGATCGGACGGAAAAGACGGCGCGCGCGCGCCTGAGGACGAGGGACGCTGACGGTGGCAGGCGACGCAAGCTCGGGCGGCATCAACGCCCATCCGATGGACCAGTTCATCATCAAGCCGCTGTTCGGCGACGAAGGGCTGGGCCTGTTCACCGTCACCAACCAGACGCTGTGGCTGGCCATCGGCATCCTGATCGCCTTCGCGCTTCTGGCCCTGCCGACCCGCAACGCGACCCTGGTTCCGGGCCGCATGCAGTCGGTGGCGGAAAGCCTCTACATCTTCATCCGCAAGATGGCGACGGACGTGCTGGGCGAGGAGGGGCTGAAGTTCTTCCCCTACCTGTTCACGCTGTTCGTGTTCATCATGATCTCGAACGTCTCGGGCCTGATCCCGACCTCGTTCACCGTGACCTCGCATATCGCGGTCACCGGGGTGCTGGCGCTGGCGGTGTTCATCACCGTCACCGTGCTCGGCTTCGTGAAGAACGGGCCGAAGTTCATCACCCTGTTCTGGATCCCCAGCGCGCCGACCGTGGCGCTGCGGGTGATCCTGTTCGCGATCGAGTTCATCTCCTACTTCGTGCGCCCGCTCAGCCATTCCGTCCGACTTGCGGGCAACATGATGGCCGGCCACGCGGTGCTCAAGGTGTTCGCGGCTTTCGTGCCGGCGATGGGCATCTTCGGCATCATCCCCATCGGGGCCATGACCGGCATCTTCGCGCTGGAGCTGCTGGTGGCCTTCGTGCAGGCCTACATCTTCACGATCCTGACCTGCGTTTACCTGAACGACGCCCTGCACATGCACTGAGGCGGGGCGCCTCCTCCACGACCGGCCGGGCGGGTCCCGTCCCCGGTTCAACGACTTCCAGACCACGAAGGAGCTAGGACTATGGAAGGCGATATCGCGAACATGGGCCAGTACATCGGCGCGGGCCTCGCCACCATCGGCCTCGGCGGCGCCGGCATCGGCGTGGGCCACGTGGCCGGCAACTACCTGGCCGGCGCCCTGCGCAACCCGGCCGCGGCCGGCGAGCAGCAGGCGATGCTCTTCGTGGGCATGGCCTTCGCCGAGGCCCTCGGCATCTTCTCGTTCCTCGTCGCGCTGCTGCTGCTGTTCGCGGTGTGATCGGGACCGGCGCGCCGCCGGCGGGGCCCAGCTCCCGACCGGCGCGGCGCGCCTGACCAAGCCTTCGCGCGGCCGGTTAGCCCGGCCGCGCGCGCCAGGTTCCGCTCCGCGCCGCAACCCGCGCCCATTGCGCGACCCGCGCGGCGCCAGAGCCCC
>JAYZWL010000145.1:0-40811 GCA_036154955.1 Pseudomonadota bacterium
GCCCCCGTCGGAGGACGCCGCGCTCAGGGCTCAGGTCAAACGCGGATCAGTTCCAGCGCAGGTCCTTGAGCGGCGCGTAGAGCACCGGCGACGAGGCCCAGTAGCCCGAGAGCCCGGCCTTGTAGACCCCCAGCTTGGGCAGCTGGAACAGGAAGCCATGCACCGCGTTCTCCGCCAGATGGCGCTGGGCCTGCTGCTGCAGCTCGGCAAGCTCCTCCGGCGTGGCGGCGGCGCGGATCCGGGCCCAGAGGTCGTTGAAGTCGGGATCGTCGTAGCCGTAGAAATACTCCGGCCCGCGCGCGAAGTTGCCGAGATCGTTGGGCGAGGTATGGGCGATGATCGTCGCGTCGTAGTTCTTCTGCTTGTAGACCTCGCCGATCCAGAAGCCCCACTCGACGTTCTCGATCTTCGCCTCGAACCCGGCCGCCTGAAGCTGGCCCTGCAGGATCTCGCCGCCGCGCTTGGCATAGGCGAAATGCGGCAGGCGGAGCGTGATCTCCACCCCCTCCTTCCCGGCCTCCTTCAGCAGGGCGCGCGCCTTCTCGGGGTCGTGCGGATACATCCCCGTCAGGTCCACATAGGCCTTGTTATGCGGCGGGAAGAACGAGCCGATGGGCGTGCCGTAGCCGTAATAGGCCCCGTCGATGATCGCCTGCCGGTCGATGGCATGGGCCACGGCGCGGCGCACGCGCAGGTCGTCGAAGGGCGGGCGGGAGTTGTTGAGCGCGAGGATCACCTCGCCCTCGGTGGTGCCCACCGCGACCTGGAAGCGGGGATCGGCCTCGAACTGGGCCAGCGTCTCGGGCGCGGGCATCCCGGGGAAGGCGTCGATCTCCTCGGCCAGCAGGGCGGCCACGGCGGCGGGGGCGTCGGGGATGAAGCGGTAGACGACGGTCCTGATCATCCCCGGCTCGGCCTCGCGATGGCCCTCCACCGCCTCCAGCGTCATGCGGTCGCCGCGGGTCCAGCCGGCGAAGCGGTAGGGGCCGGTGCCGACGGGATTGGTGGCGTTGGTCGCGGCCGAGGCCGGGTCGACGATGGAGGCGTCGCCCTCCCCCAGCCCGAACAGGAAGAAGGCGTCGGCCTGGGCGAGCGTGATGACCACGGTCGAGGCGTCCGGCGTCTCCACCGAGGCGATGGGCTTGAAGATGCTCTTGGAGGGGTTGGTCGAGTCCTCCGCCATCGCCCGGTCGAAGGAGAATTTCACGTCCGAGGCGTCGAATTCCGCGCCATCGTGGAAGGTCGCGCCCTCGACCAGGTGGAACGTGTAGACCAGACCGTCCGCCGACACCTCCCAGGAGGCGGCGAGGTCGGGGACGATCTCGCCCTGTTCGTTCACCTGCACGAGGCTCTGGTAGACGTTGTGGGCCAGCATCGAGTCGATGGAGGCGGTGGCGTCCGCGGTGGGGTCGAGCACCGTCGGCTCCTGCTGGAGCCCGATGGAGACGCTGTCCTTCGCCAGTCCCGGCTGGGCGGCGAGGGCCGCGGCGGCGGCGAGGCCGGCGGCGAGCAGAAGCGGGGGCAGGCGCATGGCGGTCTCCGTGGTCTGTGGAAGCGCGCGGGACGTTAGGGGTCCTGAATGACGCGCCGGCGACAGCCGGGCAAGGCGAGATGTCGCGGGGGGGCGGCGGGGCCGCGGTTTTCAGCCGGGCGATGGCTGGGGGCGGGCGCCGGTCGCGCCGAACGGGAGCAAGTCGTTGTTCGCGCACGAATGAATTGCCGCGGCGCCGCGAATCGACGGGGCGGGCGTGAGCTCGGCTGCGGCGCGAGGGGCCGGGGGGGCGCCTGCCCCCACCCCATCCCTCCCCCGCGAGCGGGGGAGGGGGGCGCTTGCGGCGCCGGTCGCACGTATCGGGCGCCCCGGGCTTGACCCGGGGCCTCGCGATGCCGGCCGCGGGAACGAGGCCCCGGGTCAAACCCGGGGCGCCGTCCGGGGTCCGGGCCGGAGGCGCGGTCCTCAGCCCTTGTGCAGGCCCCGCACGCCGGGCGCCGGCGGCGTTTCGGGCGGGCCGGCGAAGCATTGCGCGATCGCCATCCATCGGGTCGCGTTCGGCCCGGTGGTCTTCAGCGCGGTGTCGGCGATGTTGCGGGTCTGGGCGACCACCTGGCAGAACTCGGTGGCCGAGCCGTCGACCCGCTCCGTCTCCGACGGCTCGCCGAATTCCCAGATCGCCCCGGACGGCGCGGTCAGGCGCACGAAGGGCTTGGGCTCCGGCGGCGTCTCCTTGCGGTTGGCGAAGGTCCAGCCGTAGGTGTTCACGCCCAGCACGGCGATGTTCCTGATGCGGTCCGCGTCCTCGCGCACCACGCCCAGCCGGTCGTAGATCTCCTGCCCATGGGCCCAGGTCTCCATCAGCCGGGCGGTGATCGAGGAACGGGCGGACATGTCGGGCCCCGCCCATTTCAGCCGCGCCTTGGGGTCGACGCCGACGAAGGCGTCGGCCGTCGCCTCGCAGGTCTCCGCCCAGGCCGTGACCAGCGCCGGGCCGCGCAGCCCTTCCAGCGCCTCGTCGGTGTAGTCCACCATGGTCCGCCCGCCGGCCATCGCCGCGCGCAGCGGCGCGAGGAAGGCGGCCATGCCCTCGGGGTCGGTGACCGAGAGGATCACGGCCTTGTTGAAGAAATGCAGGTGCTGGATCACCGCATCCAGCGTCCAGCCCTTGAAGGCGGTGGCCTGCGCCATCGCCGCTCCGTCCAGCGGCGCCAGCAGCGCGTGCAGCGCCCGGCACTCGGCGCGGAAATCCTCGGCCTGTTCCATGCTCTCCCCCGTCACTCGAAGCAGGCGGCGAGCGTCTCGTGCGCGCCTGCGAAATCCTCCATGAAGCCCTCGACCACCTGGCGGCAGGTCATGGCCTCGTTCATCAGGCCGACGCCCTGGCCGACCCAGTAGGTGGCCAGCGCCCGCGCCCCTTCGTGCCCGGCCTCGGCCAGCTTGTCGATCTTGCGCAGCGCGGGTTCGGAGATCAGGGATTGCAGCGGCATGCCCAGCGGGACCGGCGCGCCCTCGGCCTCCCACGCGTCGGTCCAGGGGGAGCGGAGCTGCCGGGAATGCTTGCCGGTGCGCGCCCGGGACCGCACGGTGTCCGAGGACGTGGCGGTCAGCATCTTGGCCTTCACCGCCGGGTTGGTCTCCGCCTCCGCCGTGGTCAGCCAGACCGAGCCGCACCAGGCCCCGGCGGCGCCCATCGCCATGGCGGCGGCCATCTGGCGGCCGGTGACGATGCCGCCGGCGGCCAGCACCGGGCGGTTCCCGAAATCCTTCATCGCCTGCACCACCTCGGGCACCAGCACCATGGTGGAGATCGAGCCGCAGTGCCCGCCGGCCTCGCCGCCCGCGGCCACGATCACGTCCACCCCGGCGGAGGCCTGGCGGATCGCGTGCTCCTTCGTGCCCACCAGGGCCGCGACCGGCACGCCTTCCTTCTTGCCCCGCTCCAGCATCTCCTTGGGCGGCACGCCCAGCGCGTTGGCGATCAGCTTGATGGGGTGGGAGAAGGCCACGTCCATCATCTCATGCGCGCCCTCGGCGGTCATGTTGGCGCCCGAGCGCATGCGCTCGATCCGGGCGGCGTCCTCGATCTCGGGGTCGATGCCGGATTTGCGCATCAGGTCGGCGGCGAAGTCGCGATGCTCCGCCGGCAGGCCGGCCAGCACCTTGGCGGGGTCCGGCATCTGGCCGCCGCCCTCGCCCTTGCCGATGAACTTGTTGGGCACGATCAGGTCGACGCCGTAGGGCTTGCCCTCCACCCGCTCGTCGATCCAGCTGAGTTCGGCCTCAAGCTGGTCGGGCGTCATGGCGACGATGCCCAGCACGCCCATGCCGCCGGCCCGGGTCACTTCCGCGACCACGTCCCGGCAATGGGAGAAGGCGAAGAGCGGGAATTCGACGCCCAGCGTCTCGCACAGCACGTTTTTCATTGGGGAACCCTCGGGTCAGGAGTTGGAGACGGCCCAGGCGGGGCGGCGCTTTTCGATGAAGGAGGCGACGCCCTCGCGCCCCTCCGGGCCCATCAGGCATTCGCCGAAGCCCTGTCCGGCGAGCGCGCGCTGATCGGCGCGGCTGAGGCGGCGGGACGAGAACAGCAGCCGCTTGGTCCAGGCCGCGGCGGCCGGCGCGGTGGCGAGGATGTCGGCCTTCCACGCCGCCTCCTGCGCCTCCAGCCCCGCCGCATCCGCGACCACGACGTCGGCGATGCCGATGCGCCCGGCCTCGGTCCCGTCGAAGCGGGCGGCGGTCAGCGTCAGGCGACGGGCGGCGGCGAGGCCCACCCGCTCCACCACGAAATGCGCGATCTGGGCGGGGGGGAAGCCGAGCTTGGTTTCGGTCAGCGCGTATTTGGAGGTCTCGGTCACGGCCACCAGATCGGCGCAGCACACCATGCCGAGCCCGCCGGCCATGGCCGCGCCCTCCACCAGGGCGATGACGGGTTGCGGGGCCTCGTTGATCAGGTCGTAAAGCTCGCCGCCCTTGGCGTTGGCCGCCGCCGCCGCCGCGACCCCGCCGTCGCCGCCCTGCAGGTCGGACTTGAAGCCCTTGAGGTCGCCGCCCGAGCAGAAGGTCCCAGCCGCGCCGCGCAGGGTCACGCCGCGCACCGCCCGGTCCGGGGCGATGGCCTCGAAGGTTGCGGTCAGCTCGTCCGCCATCTGAGCGGAGAGCGCGTTGCGGCTTTCGGGGCGGTTGAGCAGCACGGTCAGCCAGCCGTCGGGGCCGAGCGTCAGGCGGAGGGTTTCGGTGGTCGGCAACTGGGTCATTCGGCGGGTCCGGTCAGGCTGTCGGCGAGCGCGCGGGGCACGGGGATCGGCATGTCGAGCAGAAGCTGCGCCCAGGCTTTCGCCTGCGGGTCGTTGCGCAGGCTGGCGACGCCGCCGCCGCCCAGCGCCTCATGCAGCAGGAAGTTGATGGCGGGGGGGCCGGGCAGCAGGTAGCGGTCGACGCCGCCCTTGGCGAAATGGGCGAAGCGGGCCGCCACGACCTCGGGCGTCAGCGCGGCCCAGAGCCAGGGCAGGTAGTCGGGGCGCCGGGCGATGATCCCCACATTGGCCTTGTCGCCCTTGTCCCCCGATCGTCCCCAGGCCAGCGCCGCCAGCGGAACCGCCGCATCGGCGGGGCCGGGGTCGGCGGGGGGCGCGGGGCGGGCGATGGCGGCGCGCTCGAACACCGCCGCGGGGGGGGCGGGCAGGGGGATGGGGGCGCCTTCCAGCGTCACCTCGACCGGGACCGCCTCGCGCGGGATCTCGAAGGAGAACAGCCGCAGCACCGGCGAGGGCTTGGGCCGCCCCCCCGCGAAGCCCGACAGCCCCGGCGGCCCGGCGAGGCCGAGCCCCGTCGTCTCCCGGATCAGCAAGTCGAGCCCGGCCTTCTCCGCGTGCCGGGCGGCGAGCTTCAGCACCACCTCGCGCGGGGCCTCCGCCCGGCCGAAATCGCCATACTGGCTGTCGGCGCCGATGACCTCGATGGAGGTTTCGGAGAAATCGCCGAGGTTGGAGGCGCGCAGGGCCCCGCGCGCCCGGGTCAGCGCCGCCGCCCCGAAGGCCCGCGCCTTGCGGTCAGAGCCCGGCCCCGCGAAGGTCCACAGCATCCCGCCCCGGAACCCGTCCATCCAGGTGCAGGAGACTTTCAGGGTGGCCGGCGCCGGCAGGCCCTTCGCCCCGGTCACCCGCACCCGGTCCGGCCCGACCTCCTCCACCCGCACGGCGGAGAAATCGCAGGCCACGTCGGGGACGAGATAGGCCTGCGGGTCGCCGATCTCGTAGAGCATCTGCTCGGCCACCGTGCCGACCGAGACGCGGCCCCCCGTGCCCTCGGGCTTGGTGACCTCGAAGGACCCGTCCGGGGCGATCTCGGCGACGGGATAGCCGATATCGGCCATGGTGTCGGCGATCTCCTCCCAGTCGGTGAAGTTGCCGCCCGTGGCCTGCGCCCCGCATTCGAGGATATGGCCCGCCAGCGTCCCGGCCGACAGCCGGTCCCAGTCGTCCGCGGCCCAGCCGAAATGCGCCATGCACAGCCCCAGCGTCACCGCGCTGTCGGCCACCCGGCCGGTGACCACGATGTC
Source organism: Pseudomonadota bacterium (assembly GCA_036154955.1). Lineage (GTDB taxonomy): Bacteria > Pseudomonadota > Alphaproteobacteria > Rhodobacterales > Rhodobacteraceae > Albimonas. The sequence continues at coordinate 6,057 of JAYZWL010000145.1, forward strand.
GGCCCCCGCCCGCAGCGCGGCGGCGATGGGCGCGGCCCCGAGATAGGCGTTGATCGAGGCGATCTTCTCCGCCGGCGGGAACGGGGCGCCGGAGAACATCTCGGTCGCGCGCAATTCCCCCGCCCGGCCGACCAGGTCGTCGCCCGAGACCACGGCGACGGTCAGGCCCAGCCCCTCCTTCGCGATCAGGGCGCGCACCGCCTCGGCGCAGGAATCGGGGTTCATGCCGCCGGCGTTGGAGACGATCTTGACCCCCTGCCGGGCGATCTCCGCCAGGTTGGGCTTCAGCACCGCGGTCACGAAGTCGCGCGCGTAGCCCTGCGCGGGGTCGGCGGCCCGGGCGCGGGCCATGATCGAGAGCGTGATCTCGGCGAGGTAGTCGAAGACGATGGCGTCCACCGCCTCCGCCTTCAGGAATTGCGGCGTGGCCATGCCGCTGTCGCCCCAGTAGCCGGTGGCCCCGCCGATGCGCAGCGGGCGCGCTTGCGTGGAAGTCACTGCGCGAGGCTCCTTTCCGCGGCGGTCAGGGGCAGCTCATAGCCCTCGAACGCCTCGCGGATCTTGAGTTTCCAGATTTTGCCGGTGCCGGTGCGGGGCAGCTCGTCGAGGAACTCCACCGCGTCGGGCAGCCACCAGTCGGCGACCTGCCCGCGCAGGAAGTCGATGACCTGCGCCGCCGTCACCGACGACCCGGCGCGCCGCGCGCAGACCAGCAGCGGGCGTTCCTGCCATTTGGGATGGGCCACGGCGATCACCGCCGCCTCCGCGATCTCGGGATGGCCCATGGCGGCGTTCTCCAGCTCGACCGAGCTGATCCACTCGCCCCCCGACTTGATGACGTCCTTGGAGCGGTCGGCGATCTCGATCTGTCCGTCGGGATGCAGGATGGCGATGTCGCCGGTATGCAGCCAGTCGTTCATGGCCCCGGGGCGCTTGCCCTCCGGATCCTCGCCCAGCTTCAGGTAGCCGCCCGCCACGGCCGGGCCGCGCACCAGAAGATGCCCGCGGGACACGCCGTCGAAGGGCACCTCCTTCCCGTCGTCGTCCACCAGCCGGTATTTGGTGGCGAAGGTCCGCCGTCCGCCGAACTGGTAACGGTCGAGCTTCTCCTCCCTCGTGGCGTCGGCCAGCCCGCCGATCAGCGAGAAGCGGGAGGAGGACAACGTCTCGGTCATCCCCCAGCCCTGCATAGGCTCGACCCCGAGGTCGAAGAGCGCCGCCTGCAACGCGCGGGGCGGCTTCGCGCCCGACATCACCGTGGCGCGCAGGGTGGAGAAGGTTTTCCCGTTGTCCTTCATCCAGTTGACCACGATCATCCAGATCGTCGGCACCCCGAAGCAGAGCGTCACCCGCTCCCCTTCCAGCAGCTCGTAGAGCGCGGGGGCCGAGAAATCGCGCCCCGGCAGCACCAGACCCGCCCCCATCAGCGGGGCCGAATAGGGCGCGAACCAGCCGCCGCCGTGGAACAGCGGCGCGAAGGGCATGAAGGTTTCCGCCACGCCCGAGCGATAGCCGGAGATGGCGTCGCCCAGCATCATGAAGCAGACCGACAGCACGATGGAGCGATGCGAGTAGACCACCCCCTTGGGGTTGCCGGTGGTGCCGGAGGTGTAGCAGATCATCGCCGCCCGGTTCTCGTCGAACTCGGGCCAGTCGCCGCCGCCGGGATGGGCGGCGATCAGCTCCTCGTAGATCTCCACCCGGCCGAGGCCGAGGTCGTCGGGCAGATCCTCCCGCGATCCCATGAAGATCCAGCCGCGCACCGTGGTCAGCTGCGGGGCGACGGCGCGCACCAGCTCGACGCAGCCGGCGTCGAAGGCGAACCAGGCGTCCTCGGCATGGTTGATGATGTAGACGAGCTGGTCTTCGTAGAGCCGCGGGTTGATGGTGTGCAGCACCGCGCCCATGCCGGGGACCGCGTAGAACATCTCGAAATAGGCCCGCGTGTTCCAGGCCAATACGCCCAGCCGCTCGCCCTGGCCGAGGCCCAGCGCCTCCAGCCCCTGCGCGAGCCGGCGGGTCCGGTCGCGGACCTGGGCGTAGGTCTCGCGGACCACGGTCCCGTCCAGCTCGCGGCTGACCACCTCGCGGTCCGCGTGGCTGTCGGCGGCGTAGTCGAGGATGCCCGAGAGCAGCAGGGGCGCGTCCATCATCATGCCGAGCATGTCGTCGTTCCTCCCATCCCGGGCGCCGCGGGGCCGCTTTCCGGGCCCCTTCGGGGACCGGCGCCATCGGGAGGAAGGGTAGCGGCGCGCCGGGAGCCGTCGCTTGCGTAAACGGTGGGAGGGGGCGCCGTCCGCCCGCCGCCGGCGTCCTGTCAGCGGTCCGCCTCGGGCGCGCCGACGCCGATGCGCCCGGAAGGAAGCAGGCGACCTCCCCCGGCGGCGGGAGGAGCGGGGAGACGACCTGGATCATGGAATTCCGCAGGTCGGCCTGACGGCCTGCGCGCACGCCTCTCCCGACCCTCCGCCCCCCGTCTCCACGCAAGCGCCCCCGCCGCGGTCCCCCGCATCATCCCGGACCGTTCCCGCGCGCCAGGAGTTTCCATGCCCCGTCCCTTCCAGACCGATGAGCGCCGCGCATTCCGCGACCAGGTCATCCGCTTCGCCAAGACCGAGCTGGTCCCCCATATCAACGAATGGGACGAGGCCGGCGCGGTGCCGTGGGAGCTGCACCAGAAGGTCGGCGCGCTCGGCATCTACGGCTTCGGCATCGACGAGAAATGGGGCGGCCTGGGTTTCGACGACGCCTTCATGCGCGTGGCCTGGGCGGAGGAGGTGGCGCGGCGCTGCTCCTCGGGCGTGATGGCGGCGGTGGGGGGGCGGGGCATCTCGCTCGACCCCATCGTGAAGCTCGCGGACGACGAGACCAAGGCCAGGATCCTGCCCGACGTCATCGCCGGGCGCACCGGATCGAGCCTCGCCATCACCGAGCCGTCGGGCGGCTCCGACGTGGCCGGGCTGCGCACCAAGGCGGTGCGGGACGGCAATCACTGGGTCATATCGGGGCAGAAGGCCTATATCACCGGCGGCATGAAGTCGGACCATTTCGTGGTCGCCGCCCGCACCGGGGGGGCGGGGATCCAGGGGGTCAGCCTGTTCCTCGTCCCCTCCGACGCGCCGGGGTTCTCGCGCATCGCCATGGACCGCAAGCAGGGCTGGTGGTGCGCGGAGCAGGCGCTGCTGACCTTCGACGAGGCCCGCGTCCCCGCCACCGCCATGCTGGGGGAGGAGAACAAGGGCTTCATCTCCATCATGTCCAACTTCAACCTCGAACGCCTGACCCTGATCGCGCAGTCGCTGGGCATGATGAAGGGCGTGCTCGATCAGTCCATCGATTGGGCGCAGCAGCGCGAGACCTTCGGCAAGCCGCTGATCAAGCACCAGGTGATCCGCCACAAGATCGCGGAGATGTCGGCCCGCGTCGATGCGCTGGAAAGCTGGGTCGACCGGCTGTGCTGGGAGATCAACGAGGGCGAGATGCCGGTGGCGGGCCTCGCCAAGGCCAAGTTCCATGCCACCAAGTCGCTGGAATACTGCGCCTCGGAGGGGATGCAGATCATGGGCGGCGCCGGCTACATGCGCGGCAACCTGATCGAGCGGGTGTGGCGGGAGGTCAAGATCCAGGCCATCGGAGGCGGTTCGGAGGAGATCATGCGCGATCTCGCCGTGCGCCAGATGGGGCTTTGACGTGACCGGCGGGACGGGCGCCGAGGCGGGGACCGGAGCCGGGACGGCGGCCGGGGCGGGGGATCGCGCCGCCTCCGGCGCGCCGCTGGCGGGGGGCGAGAGCCCCGCGGCGATCTTCGCCGCCCGGGCGGCGATGACGCCCGAGGCCCCGTTCCTCGCTCACCGCCCGGCGCCCGGCGCGGCGTTCGAGGACGTGTCCTGCGCCGCCCTCGCCGCCCGGGTCGCGTCCCTGCGCGCCGCCTATGCTGCGGGCGGCTGGGGGGCGGGCCACCGCGCGGCGCTGCTGATCGGCTCGCGCCCCGACTTCTTCGCCCACTACCTCGCGCTCAACGGACTGGGCGTGTCCATCGTGCCGCTGAACGCCGACGGGCGGGCGGAGGATCTGGGCTGGCAGGTCGCCCATGCCCGGGCCGGGACCGTCATCGCCGCGCCGGCGCTTGCGCCGCTGGCCCGCGACACGGCCCGCGCGGCGGCGGAGGAAGGCGCGGGCGCGGTTCCCGTGGCCGACGCGGCCGGCGACCTCCGCGACCTGCCCCCCGCTCCGCGCCCCGCCGCGCCGGGGGCCGGCGGCGCGCGGGACGAGGCCGCGATCCTCTACACCTCCGGCACCACCGGCCGCCCCAAGGGCTGCGTGCTGGAGAACCGCTATTTCGCGCTGGGCGGGCGGGCCTATGCGGGCTGGGGCGGGCGGCTGGCGCTGGCGGCGGGGGACCGCCTGCTCAACCCGCTGCCGCTGCACCACATGAACGCGCTGTCGATCACCACCACGGCGCTGATGCTGACCGGGGGCTGCGCGGTGCTGGTCGACCGCTTCTCCCCCTCCGGCTGGTGGCGGGACTGCACGGAGGGGCGCGCGAGCCTGATCCACTATCTCGGCGTCATGCCCGCCCTGCTGCTGGCCCGGCCCCCGGCGGCGGAGGACCGCGCCCATGCCGTGACCCGCGGCGTCGGCGCCGGCGTCGACCCCGACCACCACGCCGCCTTCGAGGCCCGCTTCGGCTTCCCGCTGCTGGAGCTCTGGGGCATGACCGAGACCGGCCGCGGCTTCATCGACGCGGACGAACCCCGCGCGGTCGGAACCCGCGCCTTCGGCCGCCCCGGCTTCCCCCTGCTGGGCCGGGTGCTGGACGAGACCGGGGCCGAGGCTCCGCGCGGAACCCCGGGCGAGTTCCAGGTCCGCGCCGCCGGCCCCGAACCGCGCGCAGGCTTCTTCGCCCGCTATCTCGACAATCCCGACGCCACCGCCGAGGCCTGGACCGCGGACGACTGGTTCCGCACCGGCGACGTGGTCATCCACGGCGAGGACGACCGCTTCCGCTTCGTGGAGCGGCGCAAGAACATCATCCGCCGCTCGGGCGAGAACATCGCGGCGGCGGAGGTGGAGGCCTGCCTCCAGTCCCACGACGCCGTCGCCTCCGCCGCCGTGCTCGCCCATCCCGACAAGCTGCGGGAGGAGGAGATCTACGCCTGCGTGGTGCTGCGCGAGGGTCTGACCGGCGACGCCGCCCTCGCCCGCACGCTGTTCGACTGGTGCGATGCGCGGCTGAGCTACTTCAAGGCCCCGGGCTGGCTGGCGTTTCGCGACGCGCTGCCCGTCACCGGCACCCAGAAGGTCCAGAAAGGCGCGATCTTCGCGTCCGGAGAGGATCCCGAGGCCGCCGCCCACGATTTCCGCGACCTCAAGCGCCGGACCCGCAAGGAGCCCACGCCGTGACCCAGATGACGCCCGCCCCGATGCCGCCCGCCCCGATCCTGCCTGCCCCGATCCTGCCCGCCCGCGACGGCATCGACCCCGGGACCGCCCGCCGCGCCGGCGCCGTCACCGTGTGGGAGATGTTCGCGGAGCGCGCCGCCGAGCATCCGGGCGCCCCCGCGCTGGAACTGGGCGACCGGACGGTGAGCTACGGCGCGCTGGCGGGTCGCGCGGCGGCGCTGCACGGCTGGCTGGCGGGCAGGGGCCTCGTCCCCGGCGACCGTGTGGCGATCCTGTCCGAGAACCGCGGCGAGTATGTCGAGGCGCTGATGGCCTGCGCCCGCGGCGGCTTCATCCTGTGCTGCCAGAACTGGCGGCTGGCGGAAGCGGAGCTGGCCCATTGCCTCGGCCTCGTCACGCCCCGCGCCACCCTGGCCTCCCCCCGCTACGCCGAGCCCGCCGCCCGCCTCTTCCCCGGCGCGCTGGTCTTCGGCCCGGACTACGAGGCCGCGCTCGCGGCCGCCCCCGAGGCCCCCGCGCCCCCCGATCTCGACCCCGAGGCGGGGCTTGTCATCCTCTACACCTCCGGCACCACCGGCCTGCCCAAGGGGGCCCTGATCTCCCACCGGGCCGAGATCGCGCGGGCCATGGCCGGCGCCACCGACCTGCATGTGGAGCCCGACGAGGCCTTCGTCGCCTGGGCGCCGATGTTCCACATGGTCTCCACCGACTCGGTCTTCGGCACGCTGATGCAGGGCGGGCGGATCTTCGTCACCGACGGCTTCGATCCCGACGGGCTCGCCGCCATCGTCGTCGCCGAGAAGCTGGGCCGCCTGACCCTGATGCCCGGCATGATCGTGCCCTTCCTGGAGGCGCTGGACCGCAACGGCGGGACGCCGGTCGGCGTGCGCTACGCCGGCGTGATGGCGGATCTGGTGCCCCATGACCAGCTGATCGCCGTCACCACCCGGCTGAACGCGCCCTATATCAACAGCTTCGGCTCGACCGAGACCGGCTCCGCCCCCGCCTCGCGCGGCAAGATCGGGGTGGGGGTCGCGCCGACCACGCTCGACAAGCGGCAATCGTCGTGGTCGCGCCTGCGGCTCGTGGACGAGGACGGAAACGACGTGGCCCCGGGCGAGCCCGGCGAGGCGGCGGTGCGCGGCCCCGGCCTCTTCTCCGGCTACTGGGGGGCGGGGGAGGTTAACGCCAAGGACTTCAAGGACGGCTGGTTCCGCATGGGCGACATGTTCGTGCGCAATCCCGACGGCACGCTGAGCTTCGTCGACCGGCGCAAATACCTGATCAAGTCGGGGGGCGAGAACATCTACCCCGCCGAGATCGAGCGCGTGCTGCTCGCCGATCCCCGCATCGTCGACGCCGCCGTGGTCCGCGCCCCGGACCCCAAATGGGGCGAGATCCCGGTGGCCTTCGTCGCCGCCCGCGACCCCGGCCTGACCGAGGCCGCGGTGATCGAGCTCTGCCGCGCCCATATCGCCCGCTACAAGGCGCCCCGCGCGGTGCGTTTCGTGGCGGAGGCGGAGCTGCCCCGCTCCGCCACCGGCAAGATCAAGCGGCATGAGCTGGAAGCCCGGCTCGCCGCAGAAACGCAACCCGTCTGACCCAACCCGCCTGACCTCCAAGGGAGACCGCCCATGTCCAAGCTTCTGGTCGAGAAGGCCGACCATATCCTGCGCCTGACCCTCAACCGCCCCGAGGTGAAGAACGCGCTCGACCCCGAACTGCTCTGCGGCCTCGCCGACGCCTTCGTGGCGGCGCGGGACGACGACGACGTGCGCGTGGTGATCCTGCACGGGGAGGGGGACGTGTTCTGCGCCGGCGCGGATCTGGGCAAGCTGATCCCGCTGATCTCCAAGTCGCGGGAGCCGGAGAACGAGTTCGACGCCCGTTACGTGGCCGAGCCCAACCTGGGCGACAAGGGCCTTCTGCGGAACTTCGACGTGGAAAAGCCGGTGATCGCCGCCATCAACGGCCACGCCATCGCGGGGGGGATGGAGCTGGTGCAGGGCACCGACATGCGCATCGCCGCCGACACCGCCAAGTTCGGCGTGCAGGAGGTGAAATGGGCGATTTTCCCCGCCGGCGGCTCCACCGTGCGGCTGCCCCAGCAGCTTCCCTTCGCCCGCGCCATGGAACTGCTGCTGACCGGCGACCTGGTGACCGCGGAGCAGGCCTACGAGATGGGCTTCCTCAACCGCGTCGTCCCCAAGGACAAGGTGCTGGACGAGGCCTATGAGCTCGCCGGAAAGATCGCCCGCAACGGCCCGCTGGCGGTGAAGGCGATCCGCAAGTCGGCCCGCGCCTGCCTCGGCCGTCCGGAGGCGGAGGCGATGGACATGGAGCGCAAGTTCGCCGCCCCGGTCTTCGCCTCGGAGGACGCGAAGGAGGGGCCGCGCTCGTTCCTCGAAAAGCGGCCGCCGGTCTACAAGGGCCGCTGAGGGAGGGGCGGAGCGGGGGGCCGGCGCAGGCCCCCCCCTCCCGCCTCAGGCCAGCGCCCGCAACCCGCCGCGCAGGTCGGCCGGGCCGGCCTCGTCCAGCTCCGCGTCGATCTCCGCATGCACCCGGGTCCAGATCGGCACGGCCCCGGCCAGCGCCTCGCCCCCGGCCTGCGTCAGCGCCAGCAGCCGGCCGCGCCCATCCTTCGGGTCCGGCCTGCTCTCCACCCAGCCGCGCTTTTCCAGCGGCTTGAGATTGGCGGTCAGCGTGGTGCGGTCCATGGCCAGCAGCCGCGCCACCGACCCCAGATTGGGCGGCTCCGGCCGGTTCAGCGACATCAGCAGCGAAAACTGCCCGCTGGTCAGTCCGACCGGCTTCAACGCCGCGTCGAACCGCCGGGCCAGCGCCCGCGCCGCCCGCTGCGCCGCGAGGCACAGGCAATGGTCGCGCACATGCAGCGTGGTGACATGGGGAACGGCGGGGGCGGAGGATTTTGACATGTTCCAATTATGTTGATATCAACCTAATTCGTCAAGCTCCGGCGAAGGCGGGCGCCGAGTCGCGTCACGGGGGAGCGGAGCGCAACGGGAGGAGATGCGCCCATGTCCTATATCGACGGTTTCGTGGTCGCGGTCCCCAGGGACCGCAAGGCCGCCTATCTCGCGCTGGCCGAGAAGGCCGCGCCGATCTTCGCCGAATTCGGCATGCGCCGGATGGTGGAAGCCTGGGAGGCGCAGGTGACGGACGGCCAGGTCACCGATTTCCGCCGCGCGGTGAAGGCGACGCCGGACGAGGCGATCGTCTATTCCTGGATCGAATACGACAGCCGGGAGGCCCGCGACGCGGCCAATGCGAAGATGCACGCCGACCCGCGGATGGAGAGGATGGGCGAGATGCCCTTCGACGGCAAGCGCATGATCTTCTCGGGCTTCGCGCCGCTTTCGCCGACGCCTCCCGCCGGGCCCGCGGGCTTCGTCGACGGCACGCTGATCCCGGTGCGCGAGGCGAACCGCGCGGCGTTCGAGGACATGATCGGCGGGCTGAACGAATGCTTCCTCGCCCATGGCGCCCTGCGCTCGGTCGACGCCTGGGGCGACGACCTGATGAAGGGCGAGGTCACCGACTTCTACCGCGCCGTGGCGGCGGAGGCGGGGGAGACCTGCGTGTTCTCCTTCGTCGAATGGGCCGACCAGGCGACGCATGACGCCGCCTGGCCCGCGATCATGGCCGATCCGCGGATGCCGAAGCCGGGGCAGGGGCCGATGGTCTTCGACGGGAACCGCATGGTGCTGGGGACCTTCGCCACGATCCTCGACACGCTTCACCCCGCCGCGCAGGCCGCGGAATAGCCCCGGCGGCGGGGATGGCGGGCGGGCGATGCGGCCCCCTGGGGCCGCGAGTCCCGTCCCCGTCCCCGCCCGGTCGCCCGCCTATCCCCATTCGGGGACGAAGCGGTTCAGCGTCTCCAGCGGTCCCTTGTTGCGGTGGCGCGCCAGCTCCATGCGCCCGATCTGGTTGCGATGCACCTCGTCCGGCCCGTCGGCGATGCGCAGCAGGCGGGCGTTGGCGTAGGCGGCCGGCAGGCCGAAATCGTTGGCCGTCCCGATCCCCCCGAAGGCCTGCATCGCCCAGTCGATCACCTTGCAGGCCATGGTCGGGGCCGCGACCTTGATCATCGCGATCTCCTGCCGCGCCGCCTTGTTGCCCACCGTGTCCATCATCCACGCGGCCTTGAGCGTCAGCAGCCGCGCCTGCTCGATCGAGATCCGCGCCTCCGCGATCCGCTCCAGCGTCACCGTCTGCTCGGAGACCGGCCGCCCGAAGGTCACGCGGGCCTCGGTGCGCCGGCACATCAGCTCCAGCATCCGTTCAGCCAGCCCGATCAGCCGCATGCAATGGTGGATGCGCCCCGGCCCGAGCCGCCCCTGCGCGATCTCGAAGCCGCGCCCCTCGCCCAGCAGCATGTTGGAGGCGGGGACGCGCACGTCCCGGAACTCGACCTCCGAGGCCCGGTCCGGCATCCCGTAGAAGTTGAACACCGGGATCGGGCGCAGCACGGTCACGCCGGGCGTGTCCTTCGGGACCAGGATCATGGATTGCTGCTTGTGCCGGTCCGGATTGTCCGGGTCGGTCTTGCCCATGAAAATGATGATTTCGCAACGCGGATGGGTGGCGTTGGTGGTGTACCACTTGCGCCCGTTGATCACGTATTCGTCGCCGTCGCGCACGATCCGGCTCTCGATATTCGTCGCGTCGGAGGACGCCACGGCGGGTTCGGTCATCGCGAAGGCCGAGCGGATCTCTCCCGCCAGCAGCGGCTCCAGCCAGCGCGCCTTGTGCGCCTCCGTCCCGTAGCGGGCCAGCACCTCCATGTTGCCGGTGTCGGGGGCGGCGCAGTTGAACACCTCCGGCGCCATCAGCGACCGGCCCATGACTTCGCAGAGCGGGGCGTATTCGAGGTTGGTCAGCCCGGCCCCATGCGCGGGGTCGGGTGAGAACAGGTTCCACAGCCCCTCGGCCTTCGCCAGCGCCTTCAGCCGGTCCGTCTCCGGCCAGACCGCCCAGGGGCCGAGCGACATGGCCTGTTCGAAGATCGTCGCCTCGGCGGGCAGGACATGCGCCTCCATGAACGCCTCCAGCCGGGCCTTCAGGGCGGCGACCTTCGGCGGCTCCGCGAAATCCATGACGTTTCCCTCCCACAGCGATTCCCGCCCAGAATCGCCCGGTTCCCGCCCCGCCGCTTGCGCCGAGTCGCCCGAGTTTCGCGCAAGCGGGCCGCGGAGACCGTTCGCTAGGCTCCCATTCCAAGGACCGGCCCGCAGAGGCCCCTGAGGGAGATCCCGCCGCCCATGCCGCGCATCGAGACCGCCGTCTCGCCCCATGGCGAGAGCTACGCCCGAAACCGCGCCGACCTGCTCGCCGCCCTCGACCGCCTGCGCGGGATCGAGGCGCGGACCCGCGCGCGTTCCGCCGCCGCCGGGCCCCGCTTCGCCGCGCGCGGGCAACTGCTGCCGCGGGAGCGGGTGGCGCTGCTTCTCGATCCCGGCCAGCCGTTCCTCGAACTCTCCACGCTGGCGGGCTACCGCTGCGACACGCCCGATGCGGACAGGAGCGTCGCCGGCGGCGGCATCATCGCGGGCATCGGGGTGATCTGCGGGGTGCGCTGCATGGTCAACGCCTCCGACTCGGGCATCGCGGCCGGCGCGCTGCAGCCCTACGGGCTCGACAAGGCCCTGCGCGCGCAGGAGATCGCGCTGGAGAACCGGCTGCCCTACGTGCAGCTCGTCGAAAGCGCCGGGGCCAACCTGATGGCCTACCGGGTGGAGGATTTCATCCACGGCGGATCGACCTTCCGCAACCTCGCGCGGCTGTCGGCGGCGGGGCTGCCCGTCATCACGGTCACGCACGGCTCCTCCACCGCGGGGGGGGCCTACCAGACCGGGCTGTCGGACCACATCGTCATGGTCCGCGGCCGCACCCGCGCCTTCCTCGCCGGGCCGCCGCTGCTGAAGGCCGCGACGGGGGAAGTGGCCACCGAGGAGGAGCTCGGCGGCGCGCTGATGCACACCACCGTCTCCGGGCTCGGCGACCACATGGCCGAGGACGACCGCCACGCCATCGGCATCGCCCGGCGCATCGTGGACGATCTCGGCTGGGACCGGGTCGCGCCGCGCGTCCAGGCGTCGGGGCCGGCATATGACCCCGAGGAGATGCTGGGCGTCATGCCCTCCGACCACCGCCGCCCGGTGGACATGCGCGAGGTCATCGCCCGCTTCGTCGACGGCTCCGAATTCGAGGAGACGGGCGCGGGCTACGGCCCCGCCACCGTGGTCGGGCGGGCGAGGGTGGAGGGGATGCAGGTCGGCATCCTGACCAACAACGGCCCCCTCGACGTCGCCGGCGCCAACAAGGCCACGCATTTCATTCAAGGATGCTGCCAGACCGGCACGCCGATCCTCTACCTCAACAACACCACCGGCTACATGGTCGGCCGCGCCTTCGAGGAGGCGGGGATGATCAAGCACGGCTCCAAGATGATCCAGGCGGTGACCAACGCCAACGTCCCCCAGATCACCCTCTATTGCGGCGCGAGCTTCGGGGCGGGGAATTACGGCATGTGCGGGCGCGGCTTCGCCCCCCGCTTCTGCTTCGCCTGGCCCAACGCGCGCACCGCTGTAATGGGGGCCGAGCAGGCGTCGGGCACCATGGAGATCGTCGCCCGCGCCGGCGCCGCGCGAAAGGGCGTGGAGCCCGACGAGGCCGCGCTCTCCGCCCAGTCCGCCCGCATCACCGAGATTTTCGAGAGCCAGATGGACGTCTTCCACACCTCCGCCCGCCTTCTGGACGACGGCGTGATCGACCCGCGCGACACCCGCGCCGTGCTGGCCGAGGCCCTGCGCATCTGCGCGGAGGGCGACGCCCGGACCCCGCGTCCCGTGCAGTTCGCGGTGGCCCGGCCATGAACGGCGCGACCCCCTTCCGCCGCCTGCTGGTCGCCAACCGGGGCGAGATCGCGCTTCGCGTGATGCGCACCGCGAAGGCCATGGGGCTGGAGACGGTCGCGGTCTTCTCCGAGGCCGACCGTGACGCCGCCCATGTCCGCGCCGCGGATTTCTCGGTCGCCATCGGCCCGGCCGCGCCGCGCGAGAGTTACCTCAACATCGCCGCGATCCTCGACGCCGCCGCGGTCTCGGGCGCCGAGGCGATCCATCCGGGCTACGGGTTCCTCTCCGAAAACCCCGACTTCGCGCAGGCCTGCGAGGCGGCGGGGCTGGTCTTCGTCGGCCCCTCGGCCACGGCGATCCGGGCGATGGGCGACAAGGCCGCCGCCAAGGCCGCGATGCAGGCGGCCGGCGTGCCCTGCGTGCCCGGCCATGACGGGGCCGACCAGTCGGCGGACGCGCTGACCGCGGCGGCGGGGCAGGTGGGTTACCCCGTGATGATCAAGGCCGTCGCCGGCGGCGGCGGGCGCGGGATGCGGCTGGTGGAGCGGGCGGAGGATTTCGCCGCGGCCCTCGCCTCCGCCAAGTCCGAGGCGATGGCGGGTTTCGGCGACGACCGGGTGCTGCTGGAACGCGCCATCCTCCGCCCCCGGCATGTGGAGATCCAGGTCTTCGGCGACCGCCACGGGAACGCGGTGCATATGGGGGAGCGGGACTGCTCGGTTCAGCGCCGCCACCAGAAGGTGCTGGAGGAGGCGCCCTCGCCCGCCGTGTCGCCCGAACTGCGCGCCGCCATGGGCGCGGCCTCGGTCGCCGCCGCCAAGGCTATCGGCTACGCCGGCGCCGGCACGCTGGAATTCCTCGTGGACGATGCGGGGGCGTTCTGGTTCATGGAGATGAACACCCGTCTCCAGGTCGAACACCCGGTGACCGAGGCGATCACCGGCCTCGACCTCGTCGAATGGCAGCTGCGGGTCGCGATGGGCGAACCCCTGCCGCTGGCGCAGGAGGCGATTCGCCTTGAGGGCCACGCCATCGAGGCCCGGCTTTGCGCCGAGGACCCCGCGGCCGGCTTCCTCCCCCAGACCGGGCGCGTGGCGCTGTGGTCCGCGCCCGCCGCGCTGCGGGTGGAGACGGGGATGGAGACGGGGGCGGAGATCTCGCCCCACTACGACTCGATGGCCGCCAAGCTGATCGCCTCCGGCCCGACGCGGGAGGCCGCGCGGCGGGCGCTGATCGCGGGGCTCGAACGCACCGCGGCGCTGGGCCTCGCCACCAATCGCGGGTTCCTGATCCGCGCCCTCGCCCATCCCGATTTCGCGGCGGGGGAGGCGCGGACGGATTTCTGCCCCCGGCTGGGCGCGGCGCTGACCGACCCCGACCCGGAGGCCGCCGAGGCGTTGGCCCCCGCGGCAGCCCTGCTGGTCCGGCTCACCGCGGCCCCGGTCCCGGCGGAGGGGTTCCGCGCCCACCCGCTCGCCCACGGTTTCGTCGCGCCCACCCGGTTCGAGCTCGGCGGCGCCCCGCGCGACGCCGCCATCGCCCGCGACCGGGACACGGGCGCCTGGACCGTGGCGCTGGGCGAGGGCGAGGCCGAGCCGGTGGAGGTCGTGTCCCTCACCCCCGGCGAAGCGGTGCTGCGCTGGCGCGGCCGGACCGAACGGCTCGCCTGGGCGCGGGACGGCGCGCGGCTGTGGATCGCGGCCGGGGGCGTGGACCTGACCCTGACCGACCTCGCCCACGCGCCGGCGAAAACCGCCGAGGACGGGGCCGACGACGGCGTGCTGCGCGCCTCGATGACCGGGCAGGTGGCCGCGGTGCACGCGGCGCCCGGAGAGACCGTCGCCCCCAACGCGGCCCTGGTCACGCTGGAGGCGATGAAGATGGAGCACGTCCAGCGCCTGCGCGGCGGCGGCCTCGTCGCCGAGATGCTGGTGAGCAAGGGCGACCAGGTGTCGGCCGGGCAGGTGCTGGCGCGTCTGGCGCCCGCGCCCGACGCGGCGGCCTGAGCGGGCGGGGGGCGCGGGACGATGCTAGGCGGCCGCCCCCTCCACGATCTCCAGCTCGCGCGAGCCCTTGAAGATCGAGCGGGGCGTCAGCCCGTAAATGCGCCGGATCGAATGGCTGAAATGCGTGCTGTCCGGATAGCCCAGATCCAGCGCCACATTGGTCAGCGTCTCGGGGCTGGTGACGTGGCGCAAAAGCGCCCGGCCCCGTTTCCACATCCGGCAGGAGCGGAAGCGCAGCCCGGTCTCACGGGTGAAGAGATGCAGGAAATGCGAGGTCGACAGCCCCGCATCCGCCGCGCAGTCCTCCGCCGCGACCGGCTGGTCGGCGCCCAGTTCGCGCAGCGCCCGCGCCGCGCCCTCGACCCGCGTGTCGAGCCGGCGACGGAGCAGCGGCGCGCCCAGGATCAGCGCGTCGAAATCCTCGGTGGCGAAGCCCGACAGGTCCTCCGACCCGTCCAGCCGCCGCTTGGCGTCGGCGATGCGGGCGTGCATCCGCGCGCCCTCCTGCGCATCCAGCGTGCGCCGGGCCAGCGCGTCCAGTTCGCCCGGGGCCACCGTCTCCGGCTCGATGACGATGGAGCCGATCAGGTTCGCCTCCGCCGTGATCCGGTGCCGGACATGGGGCGCGACGGCCGCGATGCGGGTCCGGCGCTTGGGCCCGTCCTCGATGGCGATCTCGAACTCGCCCACCGGCGCGGTGTAGATCGCGAATCCCCCGAGTTGCCGGGGCTTGCCGGTGTTGCCGAGCAGCCCGTTGTAGAAAACCCGGTCCGGCCCGACGAGCATCACGTTCGGATTGCCCTCCGCCAGCATCTTCATGCGCGTCCTCCCCGCGGCTTGCGCCTCCGCGATCCGCGCCGGACGGGGCGTCCGGCATCGCTCGGGAGGCCGATGGGAGGGAGGGGCCGGGACGCGCGCAGGCGCATCCCGCGGGGGGCGGCCCCCCGCGTTCTCGTCTCCTCCCCCGAGGTCGGCCGCGGTTGATCCGCGTGCCTTGCGCTCCGGGTCCGGCCGAGCGTCGGCCGGGTCCGGGCGGTTTGTCCTCACCGCCGCATCCCGGGACATACTCCGGGGAATGTCAATGGAAAACGACGGCTCTAAAAAACTTGCTGGCCGACCATAAAATGCATAGCGTCGGACCATAACAAGGCGAGTCGACTCGCCGCGCATCACGACCCAGGGAGGAGTCTCCAGATGTCCAAGACCCGTTTCGGCGGCGCCGTCGCCGCGTCCGTTTTCGCCGCGCTGATGTCGGCGACGGCCATTTCCGCGCCCGCGCCGGCCGCGGCCGAGGAGCTGCGCATCGCCGTCGGCATGTCCGGCTCCAGCGCCCTGGTGCGCGGCATGTACAAGTGGGCGGAGGAGATCGAGGCCCGGACCGACGGCGAGTTCACCGGCAAGATCTTCGAGGCGTCGCTGCTGAACTTCGCCGAGTCGATGACCGGCCTGCGCGACGGCATCGCCGACGGCGCCTTCGTGGTGCCCGCCTATCACCGCGCCGAATTCCCCAACACCAACCTGGTGGGCGACCTGGCGACCGCGACCACCGACCCGGTGGTGATGGCCGCGGCGGTGAACGAGTTCATGTTCTCCTGCGCCGCCTGCCTGAAGGAATATTCCAATCAGAACCAGGTGTTCCTGGGCATGGTCGTCACCGGCCCCTACTACATGATGTCGGTGGACAAGCTGACCGCTCCGGAGGACTTCCAGGGCAAGAAGATCCGCGGCTTCGGTCCCTATGGCCGCTGGGTCGCCGCCATGGGCGCGACCCCGGTCGTGCTGTCGGCCAACGACATCTACGAGGCGATCAGCCAGGGCCAGCTGGACGGCAACACCCACGCCCCCGAGATCCTGCAGTCGCTGTCGCTGGGCGAGGTGGTGGACTACCTGCTGAACGAGCCGATCGGCCTGTTCAACGGCAACTCCATGTACACGCTCAACAAGGACCTGTGGGCCGAGCTGTCGGACGAGGACAAGCGCGCCTTCCTCGAAGCCGCCGGGACCGCGTCGGCCTGGGCGACCGTGACTTACCTTGAGGACAACAAGAAGCTGCTGGCCGACCCGGCCTCGGTCGGGGTGGAGCTGGTCGAGCCCACGCCCGAGCTGCACGCCGCCTCGGTCAAGTTCCGCGAGGACGACCTCAAGACCGTCGCCAGGGACAACATCGAGAAGCAGGGCATCGCCGACGCCGAGGCGCAGGTGGCCCGGATGCAGGAGCTGCTCAAGAAGTGGGAGGGCCTGCTCGCCGATGTCGACACGTCCGACATCGACGCGGTCGCCAAGCTCTACAACGCGGAGATCTTCTCGAAGGTCGACGCGGCGTCCCTGAACTGAGCGGATCCGCTCCATGACGCTCTATGGCCGGCTTGTCGGCTGGCTCATCGTCGCCGCGACCTTTCTGGGCGCGGCGGCGGTGATCCTGATGATGCTGCAGATCGTGGCGGACGTGGTCCTGAAGAACCTGATCTCCTGGCCGATCCCGCTGACCTCCATCTTCGTGGCCAACTACTACATGCTGTTCGTGGCCTTCGCGCCGCTGGCGCTGGCCGAGAAGCTGAACCGACACATCTCCGTCGAGCTGGTGTTCCAGCATCTCTCCGTCGCCTGGCGCCGGGCGCTGGGCGGGATCGTGGCGCTGGTCTGCGGGCTGGGCTGCGCCGGCATCGCCTGGCGGCTGTGGTTCGAGGCGATGAAGAAGTTCCGCTCCGGCGCCTATATCCAGGAGCTCGACATCAACATGCCGATCTGGCCGGGATATTTCGTGCTGCCCATCGGCTTCGCGCTGTTCGCGCTGGTGCTGTTCTACCGCGCCGCCTCCGCCGTCACCGGCGTTTCCGGCGCGATGGGCGAGGTCCCGCTGGACCAGCCCGCCGACACCGACGGAGCCTGAACCATGGGCAATGAGGTCATCGGCGTCTTCGGGCTCGTCCTGCTCGTCATTCTGCTGCTGCTGCGGGTGCCTGTCGGGCTCAGCCTGATCGGCGTCTCCTTCGGCGGCGTCTGGATCCTGATCGGGGAGCGGCCGGCCTGGGGCATCCTCTCCGCCGTTCCCTACGACTTCGCGGCCAAGTGGACGCTGTCGTCGATCCCCATGTTCCTGCTGATGGGCTTCGTGTGCTACCACGCGGGCCTGACGCGGGGGCTGTTCGAGGCGTGCCGGAGCTGGCTGGCGCGGCTTCCCGGCGGGCTTGCCATCGCCTCCGTCATCGGGTCGGCGGGCTTCGCGGCGGTCACCGGATCGTCGGTCGCCTGCGCCGCCGCCATGGGCCGCATCGCGGTGCCGGAGATGCTGCGTGCGGGCTACGACAAGGGCCTCGCCACCGGCTCCATCGCCGCCGCCGGCACGCTGGGGGCGCTGATCCCGCCCTCCATCCTGCTCATTCTCTTCGGCGTCTTCGCCGAAGCGCCCATCGGCAAGCTGTTCATCGGCGGCATCGGCGCGGGGCTGGTCACCGCCATCCTCTATGTCGCGGTGATCTGGATCCGGGCGGCCATCGACCCGTCCTGCGCCCCGCGGCTCGACGTCCGTCCGCCGCTGGAGGAGCGCCTCGCCCATCTGAAGGAGACCTGGCCGGTCCTGCTGCTGCTGCTGGTGGTCATCGGCGGCATGTTCGTGGGCCTGTTCACCGCGACCGAGGCCGGCGCGGTCGGGGCCTTCGCCTCCATCGTCATCGCGTGGTCCAAGGGCTCGCTGACCGGACAGGCGATGTGGGCGGCGGTGCAGGAGACGCTGACCACCACCGCGGCCCTGTTCCTGATCGCCATCGGCGCCAACCTGCTGACCCGCTTCCTCGCGCTGTCGGGATCGGGGGAGCTGATCGCCCAGGCGGTGATCGGGCTGCAGGCCGACCCGCTGACGCTGATCCTCGGCATCTCGGCGCTTTATCTCTTCCTCGGCATGTTCCTCGATCCCATCGGGGCGATGCTGCTGACCCTGCCGGTGCTGCTGCCGGTGCTGCGCGCCGAGGACATCGACCTGATCTGGTTCGGCGTCTTCCTCGCCAAGTTCCTTGAGATCGGGATGATCACGCCGCCCGTCGGCCTGAACGTCTTCGTCATCAAGGGCGTGGTCGGCGACGAGGTGAGCCTCACCAAGATCTTCCGCGGCATCCTGTGGTTCCTGGTGGCCGACGCGGTGGCGGTGGCGCTGTTCATCGCCTTCCCCGGCATCATCACCTGGCTGCCGGCCCTGATGGAGTGAGCCCAGTGCAGGACTCTTCCCCCCGTTCCCCCGTTCCGGAGTCCCCCATGTCCGATCCCGCCTCCCCGCGTCCCATCCGTCGTCTGCTGGTCGCCAACCGGGGCGAGATCGCGGTCAGGGTGATGCGCGCCGCGGCGGAGATGGAGATCGAGACCATCGCGCTGCATTCCGCCGACGACGCGGACGCGCTGCATGTGCGCAAGGCCGACCGCGTGGTGTCGCTGCCCGGCGTGGGTCCGCGGGCCTATCTGGACGCCGAGGGCATCGCGCGGGCGGCGGCGGAGGCCGGGGCCGACGCCGTGCATCCCGGCTACGGCTTCCTGTCGGAGAACGCCGGCTTCGCGCGGGCCTGCGCCGCCGCCGGGCTGACTTTCGTGGGCCCGTCGCCGGAGGCGCTGGAGCTTTTCGGCGACAAGTCCGCGGCCCGCGCGCTCGCCGCCGAACTGGGGGTTCCGATGCTCCCGGGGACGGGGCGGAACGCGAGCCTGGAGGAGGTCACGGCCTTCTTCGAAAGCCTCGGGCCCAACGCCGCGATCATGATCAAGGCCGCCGCCGGGGGCGGGGGCCGCGGCATGCGGCGCGTCACCGACGCGGCTGAGCTGGCCGAGGCCTACGCCCGCTGCAAGTCCGAGGCGAAGATGGCCTTCGGCTCCGACGAGGTCTATGCCGAGCGCCTGATCCGCCGCGCCCGGCATATCGAGGTGCAGGTGCTGGGCGACGGCGCCTCCGTCACCCATCTGTGGGAACGCGACTGCACCCTTCAGCGCCGCAACCAGAAGATCGTGGAGATCGCGCCGGCGCCCTTCCTCGACCCCTCCTTGCGCGCCCGCATCCTCGACGCCGCCCTGACCATGGCCGGGGCCGCCGCCTACCGGGCGCTGGGCACCTTCGAATTCCTCGTGGACCGCGACGCCGACCGGCCCGAGCACCAGTTCGCCTTCATGGAGGCCAATCCCCGCCTGCAGGTCGAGCACACGGTGACGGAGGAGATCACCGGGCTGGATCTGGTGAAGCTGCAGATCCGGGCGGCGGAGGGGGCGAGCCTCGCCGATCTCGGCCTCGCCGGCCCGCCGCCGGAGCCGCGGGGCCACGCGGTGCAGCTGCGCCTGAACGCCGAGACCTACGGGGCGAACGGGCTGATCAAGCCGGCCTCGGGCACGCTGACCGCCTTCGACCTGCCCTCGGGGCCGGGCGTGCGGGTGGATACCGCCGGTTTCGCGGGCTTCCGCACCAATCCCGGCTTCGACACGCTGCTCGCCAAGCTGATCTGCCACGACCCGTCCCCCGACTACGCGGCCGCCGTGCGCCGCACCTACCGGGCGCTGTGCGAGTTCCGGATCGAGGGGGTGGCGACCAACGCCGCCATCCTGCGCAACCTGCTGACGCGGCCCGATTTCCTGGCCAACGATGTCGACACCGGCTTCCTGGAGGCGCATGGCGCGGACCTGACCGCCGAGGCCGCCCATCCCGCCCGCCACGCCGTCGCGGCCCCCGCCGCCGAAACCGCCGCGGCCGCCGCCCCCGACGCGGCCCCCGACCTGCCCGAAGGCGCCGAATTCCTGCGCGCGCCCATCGAAGGCTCGGTCATCGCCCTGACCGCGGAGCCGGAGGTGGAGATCGCGGCCGGGGCCGGGGTCATCGTGCTGGAAGCCATGAAGATGGAGCACGGCGTGACCGCGCCGGCCGCCGGCCGCATCCTGCGCTTCCTCGTCCAGCCCGGCCAGATGGCGACCGAGGGCCAGCCCGTCGCCATCTTCGCGCCCGACGAGACCCTCGCGGGCGCCGCGGCGGAGGCGGCGGAGATCGACCTCGACCATATCCGCCCCGATCTCGCCGAGGCGATGGAGCGGCGGCGCATCACCCGCGACGAGGCCCGCCCCGACGCCGTCGCCCGCCGCCGCAAGACCGGCCAGCGCACGGCGCGGGAGAACGTGGCCGACCTGACCGACGGCAGCCCCTTCACCGAATACGGCGGGCTGGTCATCGCCGCCCAGCGCACCCGCCGGCCGATCGAGGACCTGATCGCGCGCACCCCCGCCGACGGGCTCGTCGCCGGCATCGGCCATGTGAACGGAAACCTTTTCGAGGCCGACAAGGCCCGCTGCGCGGTTCTGGCCTATGACTACACCGTGCTCGCGGGCACCCAGGGCTGGAAGAACCACGCCAAGACCGACCGGCTGCTGACCGTCGCCGGCCGCCGCCGCCTGCCGCTGGTGTTCTTCACCGAGGGCGGTGGCGGGCGTCCGGGCGACACCGACTTCATCAACTCCGGCGGGCTCGACACGCCGACCTTCCACATGATGGCCGCGCATTCCGGCCTCGCGCCCATGATCGGCGTGGTCTCGGGCCGCTGCTTCGCGGGCAACGCCGCCGCTCTGGGCCTCTGCGACGTGATCATCGCCACCGAGAACACCAATCTCGGCATGGGCGGCCCCGCGATGATCGAGGGCGGGGGCCTGGGCGTCTACACGCCCGAGCAGGTCGGCCCGATGTCGGTGCAGGTGCCCAACGGCGTCGTCGACGTGCTGGTGAAGGACGAGGCGGAGGCGGTGGCGACCGCCAAGAAATACCTCTCCTACTTCCAGGGGCCGGTGAAGGACTGGACCGCCCCCGACCAGCGCCGCCTGCGCCATGTGGTGCCCGAGAACCGCCGCCAGGCCTACGACATCCGCGCCGCCATCGACCTGATCGCGGACGAGGGCTCGGTGCTCGAACTTCGCCGCGGCTTCGGGCACGGCATGATCACCTCGCTGATCCGGGTCGGGGGCCAGCCGATGGGGGTGGTGGCCAACAACCCCATGCATCTGGGCGGCGCCATCGACAGCCCCGCCGCCGACAAGGCCGCGCGCTTCATGACCGTATGCGACGCCCATGACGTGCCGGTGCTCTATCTCTGCGACACGCCCGGCAACATGGTGGGGCCGGAGGCGGAGAAGACCGGGCTGGTGCGCCACTGCTCCCGCCTGTTCCTGGTGGGCGCCAACCTGACGGTGCCGTTCTTCACCGTGGTGCTGCGCAAGGGCTACGGGCTCGGCGCGCAGGGCATGGCGGGGGGCGGGTTCCACCATCCGCTGTTCATCGTGTCCTGGCCGACCGGCGAGTTCGGCGGCATGGGGCTGGAGGGCTTCGTGCGGCTGGGCTTCCGCGACAAGCTCGCCGCCATCGCCGATCCGGAGGCGCGGGAGGCGGAGTTCCAGCGCCTCGTCGCCGCCGAATACAGCCGCGGCGCCGCGCTGTCGGCCGCCTCGCTGTTCGAGATCGACGACGTGATCGACCCGGCCGAGACCCGGGCCTGGATCGGCTCCGCGCTCGACACCCCCTGGCAGGGCCGGGGCCGCGGGCCGAACGGCAAGAAGCACGCCTGGATCGACGCCTGGTGAGGCGCCCGCCGGGCATCCGGGCCGGACGCGCCGCCAGACGCGCGCCGGCCGCCAGCTTGGGAGGAGACATGGCATGACCGAGACCCTGATCGACCCGCGCCTGCCCGCGCCGGCGGATTGCGTGACGCGGCTGCTGATCGACCGCCGCGCGGCCGAGACGCCGGACAAGGTCTACGCCGTGTTCCCCGATGGCGAACGCTGGACCTACGCCCGCCTGCGCAAGGAGGTCCGCCAGGCCGCCGCCGGCCTCGCGGCGCTGGGCGTGGGGCAGGGGGATCACGTCGTCTCCTGGCTGCCCAACGGTCAGGACGCGCTGCGCACCTGGTATGCGATCAACTATCTCGGCGCCGTCTACGTGCCGATCAACACCGCCTACAAGGGCGGGCTGCTGGCGCATGTCATCGAGAATTCCGACGCCTGGCTGATCGTCGCCCATCGCGACCTCGCGCCCCGGCTGGAGGACGTGGACCTCGCCCGCCTGACCACGCTGGTCCGGATCGGCGGCGACGCCTCCCCCTGCGCCGGCCTCACGGTTCACGGGCCCGAGGCGCTGGCGCCCGAAGGGGCGGAGCCGCCGGAACTCACGCGCCCGGTCATGCCCTGGGACGTGCAGTCGATCATCTACACCTCGGGCACCACCGGTCCTTCCAAGGGGGTGCTGTCGTCCTACGCCCACCTGACCGCGACCGGGAACGCCCTGCCGCTGGGGCCCGAGGACCGCTACATGGCCAACCTGCCGCTGTTCCATGTCGGCGGCACCTTGCCCTGCCACACCATGCTGGCGCGGGGCGGCTCCGTCTCCATGATCGAGTCGTTCCGCACCGAGACCTTCTGGGACATGATCCGGGAGACGGAGACCACCTTCGTCATCCTGCTCGGCGTCATGGCTCAGTTCCTCGCCAAGGTTCCGCCGGCGCCGGGGGATGCGGACAACCCGCTGCGGCTGGTCTGCCTGATCCCCTACGACTTCGACGCCACCGACTTCGCCGCCCGCTTCGGGGTGCGGATCATGTCGCTGTTCAACATGACCGAGGTGAGCTGCCCCATCGTCACCGAGCTCGACCCGACCATCGTCCATTCCGCCGGCCGGCCCCGCGACGGGGTGGAGGCGCGGATCGTGGACGAGAACGACTGCGAGGTCGGCCCCGGCGTGGCGGGGGAGCTGGTGGTGCGGGCCGAAAGCCCCTGGGTGCTGAATTCCGGCTACTACAAGAACCCGGAGGCCACCGCCAAGGCGTGGCGCAACGGCTGGTTCCATACCGGCGACGGCTTCCGCCGGGACGCGGCGGGGAACTGGTTCTTCGTCGACCGCATCAAGGACGCTATTCGCCGGCGGGGGGAGAACATCTCCTCCTACGAGGTGGAGGCCGAGGCGCTGGCGCATCCGGACGTCAACGAATGCGCCGCCGTGGCGGTGAAGTCGGAGGTGTCGGAGGACGAGGTGCTGATCGTCGTGGCCCCCGCGCCCGGCCGCACCGTCGACCCCGCGGCGCTGCATGAATTCCTCGTGCCCCGCATGGCCCATTTCATGCTGCCCCGCTACATCCGGGTGGTGGAGGCGCTGCCCAAGACCCCCACGGCCAAGGTCCGCAAGCTGGAGCTGCGCGAGGACGGCGTGACCGGGGACACCTGGGACCGCGAGGCCGCCGGGATCCGGGTGCGCCGCGAGAAGATCGGCGGATGACGCGCGGGGGCGCGGAGCGGGGGCGGGGCGACGCGGGCGCGCCGCGGCCCCGCGCCCTCCCGCGCCGGGGAGCGGGCATGACCTCACGCACGGGCGCGGACAGGGCGGGGCGCGACATGGGCGAGACGCAAGCCGGGAAAAGCGACGGCGCCGGCGTCGCCGGCCCGCTCGGCGGCGGGCCGGTGCCGGTGCTGGGCGCGCGCGCCCCCGCCGCGCCCGACCCCGCCGCTTCCGGACGGGAGGCGGAGCCCCCCGCCCGCCGCGCCCAGGCCGAGCGGCGCCGCGAATCCGACCGACGCATGCTGCGCGCCGCGATCCAGCTTATCGCCCGCAACGGCGCGCGGGGGGCGAGCCTCGCGCAGATCGGCGTCGCCGCCGGATATTCCCGCGGCCTGCCTGCCGAACGCTTCGGCACCAAGCTCGCCCTGCTGGGCGCGGTGATGGACGCTTCGCTCGCCTGGTTCGACCGCTATCTGGAGAGCCGCCTCGCCGGCAAGTCCGGCCTCGCGGCGCTGCGCGCCCGGGTGCTCTCCCATGGCGAGGGGGTGCGCGACAGTTCCGAGGCGGCCATCTGCCTCTATCAGCTCATGGTCGACGCCTCGGGCCCCGAGCCCGAGCTCGCCCCGCGGGTCACGCTGCTGCACGCCACCTATCGCGAAGGCTTCCTGCGCCATCTGGCCGAAGCCGAGGCGGCGGGGGAGCTGCGGCCGGGCGTGGACCTGGAGCGCACCGCGGGCGTGCTCCTGTCCATCATTCACGGGCTCTGCCTGCAATATCTGGGGACCGGGCGCACCGGGATGCTGCCCGAGGACGCCATGGACGCCTGCGACCGGGTGATCCGCGACGTGGCCGCCGACCCCTCCGCCTTCTGAACCGAACCCCGCCTTCTGACCCGCCATCTGAAAGGAACCCGCATGACGACCCGCATCGAGGTGCTCAGCGAAGTCGCCGGCACGGTCTGGACCGTGGCCGTCGCCCCCGGCGCGACCGTGGCGGAGGGCGACGAGATCCTCGTTCTGGAAAGCATGAAGATGGAGATCCCGGTCCCCGCCCCCGCCGCGGGCGCGGTGGCCGAGATCCTGGTGGCGCCCGGCCAGGCGGTGGAGGAGGGCCAGGTCCTCGCCCGGATCGACCGATGACCGCGCCCGCCCCCGCCCCCGACGACATGCAGGCCCGCCGCGACGACCTCGCCCGCCTGCGCGCCCTGTCCGACGACGCCGCCCGGCCCGAGGCCGTCGCCCGCCAGCAGGCCCGCGCCGAGATGACCGCCCGCGCCCGCGTGCTCGCCTTCTGCGACCCGGGCACGTTCCGCGAGATCGGCCCGCTGGCCCGGGACGAGGACGCGGCCCCGGGCGAAAAACCCTCCGACGGCATGATCTGCGGCTATGGGCGGGCGGACGGCCGTCCGGTCGTCGTCGTCTCCCAGGACTTCACGGTGGAGGGCGGATCCTCGGGCGTCATCGGCTCGGTGAAGCTGGAGCACGCCGCCCGCCGCGCCCTGCGCGAGGGCTGCCCGCTGGTCATGCTGCTCGACGGGGGCGGGCATCGCATTTCGTCGGGGCAGGACAGCCGGCACTACGCCTGGGCGAACCCGCTGTTCCACGACCTCGCCCGCATGTCGGGCTGGGCGCCGATGGCGGCCGCCATCCTCGGGGCCGGCTTCGCGGCGCCCACCAACTACTCCGCGCTCGCCGATTTCGTGGTGATGGTGCGGGGTCAGAGCTACATGGGCCTCTCCGGCCCGGCGCTGGTCAAGGCCGGCGTGGGCGAGGTGATCGACAAGGAGACGCTGGGCGGCGCCTCCGCCCAGGTGGACCGTCACGGCCTCGCCGACCTCGCCGTGGACACGGAAGGGGAGGCGCTGGCCGCGATCCGCGATTTCCTCGCCTACCTGCCCTCCAACGCCCGCGCCGAACCCGCCCTGCGCCCGGCCCCCGCGCCGGACCGGGAGGCGGAGGCGGCGCGGGCGGAGGGGCTGGCCGCGCTGGTCCCCGCCAACACGCGGCGCGCCTATGACGTGCGCAAGGTGGTCGCCGGCATCGTCGATCCGGGCACGGTGTTCGAGATGAAGCCGAGCTTCGCGAAGAACGCCGTCTGCGCCTTCGCCCGGCTGGAGGGGCAGCCCGTGGGCGTCATCGCCAACCAGGCGCTGCATCTGGGCGGGATGCTGACCGCCGCGGCCTGCGAGAAGATCGCCCGCCACGTCGCCACCTGCGACGCCTTCGGCCTGCCGCTGGTCTACCTGATCGACGTGCCGGGCTTCTTCATCGGCTCGGGCGCCGAGAAGACGCAGCTCGGGCGGCGGTCGGCCAAGCTGATCGCGGAGCTGGGGCAGGCGACGGTGCCGCGGGTCTCGGTGGTGCTCCGCAAGGGCTACGGGCTGGGCTACTTCGCCATGTGCGGCGGGCGCAGCTTCGATTCCGACGCCTCCTTCGCCTGGCCGACGGCGGAGATCTGCGCCATGTCGATCGAGGGCGCGGTGGACGTGATCCACCGCAGGGAATTCGCCGCCGCCCCCGACCCCGCCGCCGCCCGCGCCGCCCGCGTGGCGGAGATGCGGGCCCGCGTCACCCCCTTCGGCGGGGCGGAGAGCTTCGGGCTCGACGACGTCATCGACCCGTCCGAGACCCGCGCCCGCCTGGCCGAGATCCTCGCCCGCGCTCCGGCACGCCGCGACGTGTTCATGCCGCCCAAGTTCCGCGCCATCCCGCCGATCTGAGGGCGCGCCGGCGGGGCGGGCGCGCGCCCGGATGGGCAATGCGCCCCGGGCCTGACCCGGGGCCTCTCGCCCATCCGGGCGCCCGCGCGAGGCCCCGGATCAGGTCCGGGGCGCAGCGAGCGGCCGCCCGGCGCGACAGGACCCCCGGCGCGGTTGACTTCGCCCGCCGCCCCGGTAGTGTCCGACAAACACACAGAGCCGCGCGCGAAGCCGCGCGCGACGCGGCCGCCGGCGACGACGCCCCCACCCCGGGCTCCCTCCCGGCCCGCGCAGCGAAAGGACGGCGCCATGGGCCTCGACGCCAAGCCGCTACAGGTCTCCCACGCCTACCAGATGGTCTCGGCGGAGCTGGAGGCCCGCATCCTCGACGGCCGCCTGCGCCCCGGCGAGCAGCTTCCCGGAGAGGTCGAGATGGCGGCGCTGTTCGGCGTCAACCGCTCCACCATCCGCGAGGGCATCCGCAAGCTGGAGACGGAGGGGCTGGTCCGCCGCGCCTCGCCCCGCAAGCTGGTGGTCTCGATCCCCCGGGCCCGCGACCTCGCCACCCGATCCTCCCGCGCCCTGCGCCTGCTGGAGGTGACGTTCGAGGAGCTTTGGACGGTCGCCATCGCCACCGAGCCGCTGGCCGCGGAGCTCGCGGCGCGCAACGCCGACGCCGACGACCTCGCCCGGCTGGACGCCAATCACGCCCGGATCATCGCCGCCACCGCCGCGGCCGAGGCCGGGGCGCCCGACGCCTCCGAGGACATCGTGGCGCTGGACACCCAGTTCCATTCCCTCGTCGCCGCCGCCGGCAAGAACCGGGCGCTGACGCTGGCGCGCGAACCCGTGGGCTTCCTGCTCTACGCCGGCATGGAGGCTCTGGTGCCGCTGCTGCCCCAGGCCCCGGGCCGGCAGGTGGACGCCCATGCCGGGATGATCGAGGCGATCCGCGCCCGCGACCCCGACACGGCCGGGGAGTGGATGCGCAAGCATATCCGCGACTTCCGCCGCGGCTACGAAATGGCGGGGCTGCCGATGGACGTGGCCATCGCGCCGCTGGTCCCCCGCCCCGCCGCCCGTCCCGCCCCCGCGGGCAGGGGCGGCCGGGGAGGCAAGGCATGAGCGCGGGCGCCGCGGTCGCCGCGGTCGAAGGCCCGCTGGATTTCGACCCCGCCCGGCTCTCCGCCTGGCTGGGCGGCGGGGATCTGCGCATCCGCCGCATCTCCGGCGGCCAGTCCAACCCCACCTATTTCGTCGACCATGACGGCCGCGGGCTGGTGCTGCGCAAGAAGCCCAACGGCGACCTGCTGCCCTCCGCCCACCAGATCGACCGGGAGCATCGGGTGATGGCCGCGCTGGCCGATACCGGCGTGCCGGTCCCGCGCATGGTGGCGCTGGTCGAGGACCCGGAGGTCATCGGCGCCGCCTTCTACCTGATGGAGCGGCTCGACGGCCGGGTGGAGCATGACAGCGCGCTGCCCGCCTGGTCCGCCGACGAGCGCGCGGCGGGCTACGCCGACCTCGCCCGGGTGCTCGCCCGCCTGCACGGCGTGGACTGGGCGGCGGCGGGCCTCGGCGATTTCGGACGGCCGGAGAACTACTTCGCCCGCCAGGTCGCCCGCTGGACCCGCAACTGGAACGCCGCCCGCACCCGCGAGGACGCGAATATCGAGGCGCTGTCGGTCTGGCTCGCCGCCAACCTGCCCCCCGACGACGCCCCCACGATCGTGCATGGCGACTACCGCATCGGCAACGTGATCTGGGCGCCGGACGAACCCCGCGTGCTCGGCGTGCTGGACTGGGAGCTGTGCACGCTGGGCCAGCCCATGGCCGATCTCGCCCACGCCGCCTGCTTCTGGGAGCTGGAGCCCGGCCAGCTCGGCGGCGTGCAGGGCCTCGACCTCGCGCGGCTGGGCATTCCGTCGCTCGGCGAATTCGTCCGGCTCTACGCCGCCGCCGGCGGGTCGGACACCGCGCTTTCGCCCTTCCACCGCGCCTTCGCGCTTTTTCGTTTCGCCGTGATCTTCGAAGGGATCGCGGCCCGCCACCAGGCCGGCTCGGCCGCGGGGGAGGACGCCGCCGCGGTCGGCGCGCTGTCCGCCCCCGCCGCCGCCAAGGCCGCCGCGATCCTCGCCGCCGACGCGGCCTGACCCCCTGACAAGGACCCCCGGATGGACTTCGAATATTCCGCCAAGACCCAGAGCATGATGGCCCGGCTCGAGGACTTCATGCAGTCCCACGTGCTGCCGGCCAACCAGGAGTTTCATCAGACCTGGCACGCCACCGGCAAGTATCCGATGGAGCTGGTCGACCGGCTCAAGGCCAAGGCCTTCGAGGCCGGCCTGTGGAACATGTTCATGCCGGGCCTGCGCGACGATGAGCCGGGCACCCGCCTGACCAACATGGAATACGCGCCGCTGGCCGAGATCATGGGCCGCGTGCCCTGGGCGTCGGAGGTTTTCAACTGCTCCGCCCCCGATACCGGCAACATGGAGATCCTGCACCAGTTCGGCACGCCCGAGCAGAAGAAGCGCTGGCTTGAGCCGCTGATGATGGGCGAGATCCGCTCCATCGTCGGGCTGACCGAGCCGGACAGCGCCTCGTCGGACCTCACCAATCTCTCGACCACCATCATCCGCGACGGGGACCACTACGTCATCAACGGGCGCAAGTGGTTCTCCACCGGCGCGATGCATCCCAACGCGAAGCTCGCCATCGTCTTCGGCGTGTCCGATCCCAGCCCGGATGCGGACCGCCACAAGAAGCACAGCTTCATCCTGGTGCCGATGGACACGCCCGGCGTGAAGATCGTGCGCGACGTGCCGATCATGCACCACCACGCGCCCGAGGGGCATTCCGAGGTGCTTTATGAGAACGTCCGCGTGCCGGTGGACCACATCCTCGGCTCGGAGGGCGACGGCTTCATGCTGGCCCAGGCGCGGCTGGGGCCGGGGCGCATCCATCACTGCATGCGCACCATCGGCCAGTGCGAACTGGCGCTGGAGCTGATGTGCGAACGGGCGCTGGAGCGCAAGACCTTCGGCCGCGCGCTGGCCGACCGCGCCAATATCCAGGACTGGATCGCCGAGGCCCGCTTCGACATCGACCAGGCCCGCCTGCTGATGCTGCGCGCAGCCTGGAAGATGGACAAGGAGGGGCCCAAGGCCGCCCGCGTCGACGTCTCCGCCATCAAGGTCGTGGCCGCGCGGCTTCAGACCTCGATCACCGACCGGGCCATGCAGGTCTTCGGCGCCGCCGGCATCACGCCGGACACGCCGCTCAGCTATCTGTGGACCTGGGGCCGCGCCCTGCGCTTCATCGACGGGCCGGACGAGGTGCACCTCATGGTCATCGCGCGGGACGAGCTGGGCAAGGCCAAGGGCCGCATCGGGTCGAACATGGCCCATTTCGCGAAGGCGCACTGACATGGACGAGGGCGGCGGAACAGGCGGGCGAGACGGAGGCGGGGGCGGCTACGGCTGGAACCTGCCCCTGCGCAGGGAGCGGCATTACGGGGAGCGGGTGGTCGCCTGCTTCCCCGACCGGCCGCCCCACCTGCACGCCATGTTCGCCGCCGCCCTCGCCGCCCATCCCGACGCCGAGGCGCTGATCCTCGACGATGGCGGGCCCGACCGCGCCCGCCTGACCTGGGCGGAGCTGGACCGGGAGGTCCGCTCCCTCGCCGCCGGGCTCGCTTCGGCGGGGGTGGGGCGGGGGGACCGGGTGGCGATCCTGCTCGGCAACGGTCTGCCCTTCGTGGCGATGGCCTACGCCGTCGCCCGGCTGGGCGCGGTGCTGGCGCCGCTGTCGACCCGCGACCAGACCCCGGGGCTGCGCCATGCGCTGGTGAATTCCGGCGCGAAGCTGGTGGTGGCCGAGCCCGACGCCGCGACCCGTCTGCCGGACCCGTCCGAGACCCCCGCCCTCGCCCGCCGCTTCGCGCTGGCGCCCGTCCCCGGTTTCGAGGCTTACGAGACCCTGCGCGCAGACCCGGACGCGGCGCCGCCGGCGGCGGAGCCGGCGGAGGACGACACGGCCACCATCCTCTACACTTCCGGCACCACCGGCACGCCCAAGGGGGCGATGCTGACCCATCTCAGCCTGATCCACTCCGCGCTGATCTACACCCGCACCTGCCGCATCGGCTCCGACGACCGGGTCTGCGTGGTCGCCCCGCTTTCCCACGTCACCGGGCTGGTGGCTGGGCTGCACGCGGCCGTCGCCGCCGGCGCCGCCCTCATCGTGATCCGGGAGTTCAAGGCCGCCCGCTTTCTCGCCACCGCGGCGGCGGAGCGGCTGTCTTTCGTGGTGCTGGTGCCGGCGATGTACAACCTCTTGCTCCACCAGGACGACCCGGCGGCGCATGACCTGTCCGCCTGGCGGCTCGGCCTGTTCGGCGGCGCGCCGATGCCCGCGCCCACCATCGCCCGCATGGCCGAGAAGGTCCCCACCCTCGGCCTCGTCAACTGCTACGGCGCCACCGAGACCACCTCCCCCATCACCATGATGAAGGCGGAGGAGACCGCCGCCCGCCGCCTCTCCGTCGGCCTGCCCGCGCCGGGGGCGGAGATCGTGGTGATGGACGACGACGGCCGCGAATGCCCGCCGGGCGTGCATGGAGAGCTCTGGCATCGCGGCGCCAACGTGGTCCCCGGCTACTGGGAGAACCCGGAGGCCACGGCGCGGGAGTTCTGCGCGGGGTTCTGGAAATCCGGCGACATCGGCTCGAAGGACGCCGATGGCTTCGTCTATGTCCACGACCGCAAGAAGGACATGATCAACCGCGGCGGTTTCAAGATCTTCACCGCCCAGGTCGAGGGCGTGCTGCACGACTTCCCCGGCGTGGTGGAGGCGGCGGTGGTCGCCAAGCCCTGTCCGGTGCTGGGCGAGCGGGTCCATGCGGTGCTGGTGACCCCCGACGGCCCGCTGTCCGAGCCCGCGCTCGCCGCCCATTGCGCCGCCGCGCTCGCCGACTACCAGCGGCCCGAGAGCTTCACCTTCCGGGCCGATCCGCTGCCCCGCAACGCCAACGGCAAGATCCTCAAGCGGGAGATCCGCGCCGCCCTCGGCTTCGACTGACCCGCCGCTTTCGCCCCGAACCCCATAGCCCCGAACCCCGGAGACGCCCCCGCCAGAGGCGGCGCCCGCAGGAGGAGACCCCATGAAAACCCGCGTCACAGAGCTTCTCGGCACGAAATACCCGATCATCCAGGGCGGCATGCAATGGGTGGGGCGGGCGGAACTGGCCTCCGCCGTGTCCAACGCCGGCGGCCTCGGCATCCTCACCTCGCTGACCCAGCCGACGCCCGAGGACCTGTCGAAGGAGATCGCCCGCTGCCGGGAGATGACCGACAAGCCCTTCGGCGTGAACCTCACCATCTTCCCCGCCGCCAGTCCGCCGCCCTATGCCGAATACCTTTCGGCCGCGCTCAGCGCCGGGGTGAAGGTGATCGAGACCGCCGGGCGAAGCCCCAAGGAATTCATCGACCAGATCCATGAGGCGGGCGGCAAGGTCGTGCACAAATGCACCGCCGTCCGTCACGCCCTGTCGGCGGAGCGGGCGGGGGTGGACGCCATCTCCATCGACGGGTTCGAGGCCGCGGGCCATCCGGGCGAGGACGATATCGGCGGCCTCGTGCTCTTCGCCGCCGCCGCCCGCGCGGTGAAGGTGCCGCTGATCGCCTCGGGCGGGATCGGCGACGGCGCCACCATGGCCGCCGCCTTCGCGCTGGGGGCGGAGGGGATCAACATGGGCACCCGCTTCTGCGCGGTGCAGGAGGCCCCGATTCACGACAACATCAAGCAGGCCATCGTCAAGGCCGGGGAGCGCGACACGATCCTGATCTTCCGCACCATGCGCAACACCGGCCGGGTGCTGAAGAACGCGGTGTCGGAGGAGGTCGTGGCGATCGAGACCCGCCCCGGCGGCGCCGAGTTCAAGGACATCCAGTCCCTCGTCGCCGGCGCCCGCGGCCGCGCGGCGCTGGAGGCGGGGGACACGGACGGCGGGCTGGTCTGGGCCTCCCAAGTCTGCGGCCTGATCGACGACATCCCCACCTGCGCCGAACTGATCGAGCGCATCGTGGCCGACTGCCGCGCGACCCTCGCCACCGCCGCGGCCCGGGTCGCCTGAGCGACGCGCCCTGACGGGGCCCGCCTGACTGGGCCCGCCTGACTGGGTCCGCCTGACTGGGCCCGTCCGATGGGGGGCGGGCCCGACGCCCGCGCCTCCGCCGCGGGGCGCGGCATGAGGCCGCCCCGCCGCGCGCTTCACGGAACCGCCGCATTGCGGGCGTTCGGTTGGCGCGAGACAAACAAGAGACCGGCCGCGTTCTCCTCCCTGGGACGCGGCCGTGGCGCCGGACAGGCCGCGGCCCGACCCTTCCTGCGGGCCGCCGGCATCTCCTCTGTCCGCAGGCCGCGCGCCGGCCGGGCATCCCCCGGTCGGCGCGTTCAGGGGGAGGCGATCGTCGGCGGGCGTCGGCCGGCGGCGCCTCACGCCTCCAGCGCGTCCACCGCGTCCAGATGCGGGCGCCGCGCCCGTCCCGCCTCCGCCGCCTTGACCAGGCCGCGGAACAGGCGCCGCTGGCGTCGGGCGTAGACCAGATGCTCGGGATGCCACTGCACCCCCAGCGCGAAGGGCTCGCGCGCGCGCTCCACCGCCTGGATCATGCCCGAGCCGTCATGCGCCACCGCCCGCAGCCCCGCGCCCAGCCGGTCCACCGCCTGGCTGTGCAGGGAGTTCACCACCATCGGCGCCTCGCCCGCCAGCGCCGCCAGCCGGCTGCCCTTCGCCACCCGCACCGTCTTGCGGGGCAGGATGGTGCGCGTGGGGTCGGACGTCGCGTGGGTGGCGTAGGCGTCCTGGTCCAGCGTGCCCCCCAGCGCCACGTTGAGCATCTGCGCCCCGCGGCAGATCCCCAGCACCGGCAGGCCCCGGTCGAAGGCGCCGCGGATCGCCGCCAGCTCCATCCGGTCCCGCTCCGGGTCGACCCGCGAGGTTGCCACCACCCGCCCGCCGTAGAGCTCGGCCGAGATGTCGTCGCCCCCCCCGATCACCACGCCGTCGACGGCGTCGAGCGCCACGTCCTCCGCCTCGTCCCAGCGCAGCGCGCGGCCGCCGGCCATCGCCACCGACAGCCGCATCAGCGGGAAGATCCGCCAGCCGGAGCGGCGCGAGCAGGTCACCCCGATCCGCGGCCGCTCGTCCGGCCCGATCCAGGCCGAGACCAGCCCCCGGGCCAGCCGGCCCAGCGCGTCGAAGCGCGGCGCGCGCGGGGCGTGCGCCCCGGCCCGAGCGTCGCCGCCGCTCATGCCGCGCCCTCCGTCCCCCGCCTTTCGTCCGCCGCCAACCATGCGGCGGGCGAAAGGCCGGCCGCCTCCAGCACCGCGTCCGCGCGTTTGCGCCAGGCGCCGGGCAGGGCGATCAGCCTGGCGTCGAACGCCGCCCGCGCCTCCGCCAGCGCGTCCAGCAGGTCGGGACGGGCCGCGACCTCCTCCACCAGAAGCCAGCGATCCCATTCCCGGGAGATCGACCAGTCCGGCGCGTCGATCCGGCAATCGGGCAGGCGGTAGTGCCAGGCCGGGCGGGCGCCGATCTTGACCTCCGCGCCCAGCGTCGCCGTGACCCGCGCCTCGTCCACGAACTTGAGAACCGGCAGCACGTCCAGCGCCCGGTTGCGGGTGGGGGTGTGGGTCAGCACCGCGTCGGCCAGCGCGTCGAAATCCCAGTCCGCCCCCGCCGCCGCGGCCGACACGAAGGCCGACGGGAACGGGTCCACGAAGGGCAGCGCCCGGCGCGACAGGTCGATGGGGTCGGCGGCGCGCAGGCTGTCCTCGATCATCGCGAAGGCGCGGACCACGGGGACCAGATCGCGGGCCTCGACCGAGCGGGTCTCCACGTTCAGATGCATGCCGAGCCCCAGCAGCACGCCGTTCTCCGAACCCGAGGCCCCGGCGCGGGCCAGCGCCCCGGCCGCGGCCTCCACCGCGCCCAGCTCGGCCAGCGGCAGCGGCGGGGCCACGCATTCCACCGGGATCACCGGGGCGGCCAGCTCCGCCACCCTGCGCCCGCTTTCGGTCTTGCGCAGGGCGGTGTCGCGGTAAAGCTCCCAGGCGCCTCCGGGCCCGTCGAGCTCCCAGAACTCCGGCCCCGTCTCCCGCGCCTCCGCCCCCAGCGCGGCGGCGACGGCGCGGGCGGCGTCGGCCGGGTCGATGCCGGCGAATTCCAGCTCCACGCCCACCTTGCGCGGGGCGCCGTCGCGGGTTTCGGGGAAGGGAGGCGGGCGGAAGGCGGGGCGGGTCATCGGGGCTCCTGGGGTCGGGGCGCGCGCGGCCGGCGGCGGGCGGATCGGGTTCGCCCTTGAGGCTAGGGCGCGGCCCGGCGCCTTCAACCTGAACGCCCGGCGCCGCGCTCCCCCGCGCCGCGGGCGCGCCGCCTCCGCCCGAGTCCGGGGCGTCGCGGCGCCTCCCGCCCCCGCCCACGCCGCCCCCGCCGCC
>JAYZWL010000146.1:0-25084 GCA_036154955.1 Pseudomonadota bacterium
GCAGGGCCCCCCCCGGGCATGACCCGGGCCCACCCCCCCGTGGTGGTTGGGCGGGCCGCCCCCGGGGCGCGCCCCCGCTACACCCCCGGGGCGCCCTTTCGGACTCGCGGCGCCTGAATCGGAACCGCTGCGCGACGTCGCGTCCGAAGCGACGTCGCGGACGGATCGCGCATGGCCGGGCCAACGACGCGCGACGTGCGACGTCCTCCGCCCCGCCCCCCTTCCGCCCCGGCCCCCCGCGCCGGGTCAGCCCCGGCTGACCTGCTCCCGGTAGGGATGGGCGGGATAGACCCCCAGCACCCGGCGATGCGAGGTGAAGAAGGCCAGCTCCTCCATGGCGTTGCGCACGCCCTCGTCCTCGGGATGCCCCTCGATGTCGGCGAGGAACTGGGTGGCGGTGAAGCTGCCGCCGGCCATGTAGCTTTCCAGTTTGACCATGTTCACGCCGTTGGTCGCGAAGCCGCCCATGGCCTTGTAGAGCGCGGCGGGCACGTTGCGGACCTCGAACAGGAAGGTGGTCAGCACCTTGGGGGCGGAGGGCTCGGCCTCGATCTTCTGGCGGCTCATCACCAGGAAGCGGGTGGCGTTGTTCTTGTTGTCGTGGACGTCGCGGGCGAGGATCTCCAGCCCGTAGATCTCGGCGGCCAGTTCGGAGGCGAGCGCGGCGCGGCCCGGGACCGTCGCCTCCGACACCGCCTTGGCGGAGCCGGCGGTGTCCGCGCCGGTCACCGGGCGAATCTTGTGGCGGGTCAGGAAGTCCCGGCACTGGCCCAGCAGCACGGTGTGGGACATGGCCTCGGTCACGTCCTCCAGCCGGTCGCCGGGGCGGCCCATCAGCTGGATCGCCACCGGCACGAAGGTCTCGCCGATGATGAACAGGCCCGAGCCGGGCAGCAGCGCGTGGATGTCGGCCACGCGGCCGTAGGTGGAGTTCTCCACCGGCAGCATGGCGAGCTTCGCGTCCCCCGCGCGCACGGTGGCGATCGCCTCCTCGAAAGTGGCGCAGGGCACGGGCTCATGGTCGGGATAGGCCTGGCGGCAGGCGAGGTGGGAATAGGCCCCCGGCTCCCCCTGGAAGGCGATGCGGTCTTGCTGGCTCATGGTCTTTCGCTCGGGGCGCTCGGGTCCCGCTCCGCGCAACGGAACTTGCAACGGATTGGAACCGCCCTCTTTCCGGTCAATGGGTCGCGCCTTATACGCCTTGCGGGCGGGGTCGGGAAGCGGCTAGGAAATCGCAACCCAGCCGCGCCCCGGGCGCGACCGCTCGGACCTCTCCGCGCCCTGCGCGCCCGGGTCCCGGAAGCGGCCTCCGGCGGAAGGGGGCCAGGACTAACAAGGGGTCAGGACGCTATGGACTCGATGGAGATCAACAAGATCGTGGGCGCCGTGGTCGGCTCGCTGCTGATCTATCTCGGCGTTCAGTTCTTCGCCGACCAGGTTTTCCACCCCGCCTCCCATGGCGGCGAGCATGAATACGCCTACGCGCTCGAAGTGCAGGAGGCCGGCGGCGGCGGCGAGGAGGAGCAGATCGACTTCGACGCGCTCCTGGCCGAGGCCGATCCCGCCCGCGGCGAGCGGGTGTTCGGCAAGTGCAAGGCCTGCCACAAGATCGACGGCACCAACGCCACCGGCCCGCATCTGGACGGCGTCGTCGGACGCGCGGTGGACGCGGTGGACGGGTTCTCCTATTCCGGCGCGCTGGAGGCGGTGGCCGACACCTGGACGCCGGAGAATCTGCAGCACTTCCTGACCAACCCGCGCAAGTTCGCGCCGGGCACCGCCATGGGCTTCGCCGGCCTGCCCAAGGCCGAGGATCGGGCGGCCCTGATCGCCTACCTGCAGACGCTGGGCGGCTGACGCGCTCCGCGCCCTTCGGTTTCGCGAAAGCGCCCGCCGGTTCCGCCGGCGGGCGCTTTGCGTTTCCGGCGCCGCGCCATCGCTCCCCTGTCGTTCCCCTGCGGCGTTCCCCCGCGGTGTTCCCCAGTGGAGTTCCCCTGTCGCGCGCCCTGCCCGCCCGCGCCCCGGATCGCCCCGCGATCCGACGCCCCGCGACCCCGTCCGGAGGGCGGGCGAGCCGGGGCGTCCGCCGCTTTCGCCCGCGGACCGACGGTTTCCCCTGCGTCCCGCGTGGAATTCCCACCGGCGCCCCTTGCGCACGGGCCGGGATCGCCCATCTATGTAAATGTGAATTACATTCACATCGAGACACGGGGATAGGAATGGACAGGATCAAGGATCTGCTGAAACGAGGCGAGGCCACGCTGGACCACTGGGGCAAACCCGGCTGGATCGGCGCGATGGTCTTTCTCTTCATCCTGGCGTGGCCGCTGGGCCTCGCCTTTCTCTTCTACATGATCTGGAGCGGACGCATGGGCAAGGGCTGCAACTCCCGTTGGAAGCGGGGTCGTCACGGCGCGTATCGGTCGAGCGGCAACACCGCCTTCGACAGCTACAAGGAA
This sequence comes from Pseudomonadota bacterium, assembly GCA_036154955.1. Taxonomy (GTDB): domain Bacteria; phylum Pseudomonadota; class Alphaproteobacteria; order Rhodobacterales; family Rhodobacteraceae; genus Albimonas. Next base: position 2,460 of record JAYZWL010000146.1, read on the forward strand.
GAGACGCTCAAGCGGCTCGAGGACGAGCAGACCGCCTTCCAGGACTTCATGGAGCGGCTGCGCCGCGCCAAGGACCAGGCCGAGTTCGACCAGTTCATGGACGAGCGCCGCCGCGGCGGGAACGGCGACACCGCCGCCGCCTGACGCGGCCCCGGACCGCGCCCGCCGCGGGCCGGGTTCCCCCCTCGCCCGCCCGCGCCCGGGCCGCGCCCCGCCTCCGGCGACCCAGGTCGCCGGAGGCGGTTTCGTTCAGGGACGCGCCGGACCGGCGCCCGCCTCTCCCCGCTTCTTCCCCGCGCGTCCCCGCCGCAGCCCGATGCGCGCAACGCGGATGACGGGACCATGACCCCCTGATAGGCTCGCGACTCGCACCACCCGATTTCGCAGAGGTCCATGAGCCACCATCAGGGAAAGATCGCGCCCCAGTTCTTCGTGACGGCGCCCCAGCCCTGCCCCTATCTCGAAGGTCGGGCCGAGCGGAAACTTTTCACCACCCTGCGCAATCCCGACGCCGCCGCGGTCAACGACTTCCTGTCGCTGCGCGGCTTCCGGCGCAGCCAGGGGGTGGTCTACCGGCCGTCCTGCGCGGGCTGCAGCGCGTGCCTGTCGACCCGCATCCCCGTGGACGGCTTCGTTCCCGGCCGCACCCATCGCAAGGTGCTGGCCCGCAACGCGGACCTCGCCCGGGTCGCCGTCGGCTCCCAGGCCACCGAGGACCAGTACGAACTGTTCCGCCGCTATCTCGACCAGCGTCACGCCGACGGAGGCATGGCCGAGATGGACGAGTTCGAATTCTCCGCGATGATCGAGGAAACGCCGGTCCGCACGCGCGTCGTCGAATACCGCCGCGCCCCGGACCGCGCGGCGGGGGAACGCGGGCCGGACGTGCTGGTCGCGGCCTGCCTGACCGACGTGCTCTCGGACGGGCTGAGCATGGTCTATTCGTTCTTCAACCCGGACGAGGACCGCCGCTCGCTCGGCACCTACATGATTCTCGACCATCTGGAGATCGCCCGCGCCGCGGGGCTGCCCTATGTCTATCTCGGCTACTGGGTCCCCGGCTCGCCCAAGATGGACTACAAGGCCCGCTTCCGGCCGTTCGAGATCTACCAGGGCGACCAGTGGAAGCGGGTGGACGACCCCGCCACGGTGACGTCGGAGGTCCACCCGCTCGCCGTCGATCCGATCGCCGAACAGGTGGCGCGGCTGATGAACGGCTGAGCGCCGGGCGAGTTTCTCCCGGTCCCGGGTTTTGTCGCGCTGAAGGTCTCATCCCGGCGCCCCGGGCTCGACCGGGGGCCTCCGACGCCGCCGCCCGCGCGAGGCCCCGGATCAAGTCCGGGGCGCGGCGAAGGGGGGCGTGCCGCGCCGCCCCCAGGCTCAGCCTTCCGGCCCGAAGCTTGTGTCGTAGCCCTCCGCCGCCAGGTCGCCGCCCATGGCCAGCAGCGCCCCAAGCCGGCCGATCTCGTCCGAGCATTTGGCGCCCGAGCCGTTGCCCACCGTGGCGGTGAAGATCCGCTCGCCCGCCTGATGCACCAGCGGCGCCTTGTGGGCGTTGAACGAGGTCACGCAGGCGGCGGAACCGAGGCTGGCGAAGCGCAGGCCCGGCATCAGTTCGCACAGCATCCCGGTCAGCTTGTCGCGCACCGCCGGGTCGCCCTCGGTGCGGAACCAGTCGGCGATTTCGGCGTCGGTGGTCAGCGGCCGGTCCATCGGATCGCCGCCGATCTTCATGTACCACTTGCCGTCCGGATAGGGCAGCGGCGGCAGCAGGTAGGGGGCGGCGCGGGGGTCGTCGGGCTCCCAGACCAGGGTGGGCATGGTCGCCAGGCGGGCGCGTTCCTCCGCGTCGATCTCCAGCAGCGCCACGGTGCGGGCGTAGACGTCGACCTTCGGGCGCTCGGGCAGCAGCTCGCGCGACCAGGCGCCGGCGGCGACCACAAGCTTGGACGCCTCGAACACCGCGCCGTCGGCGCAGCGCGCCCGCGCCGCCTGTCCCGTCTCCTCGATCGCGACGACATGAGAGGGGTGGCGGACCGCGCCGCCGGCCGTGGCCAGCCCGATCTGGGCGCGGACCAGCGCGCGGGGGTCGATGCAGCCGGCGCCCGTCCGTTCGTGAAGCGCCACGGTCCCTTCGGGGAAGGCGAAGAACGGGAAGGCCTCCGCCAGCGCCGCGCCTTCGTAGCGGTCATGCGGGATGGCCTGGGCGGCGGCGACGGCCAGCGTATTGGCCATGAAATTGGTGTTCGAGCCGTCGAGCGGCCCGGCCATCATCCCCCCCGTCTCCCGGAAGAAGGGGATGCCGGAGGCGGCCTCGATCTCCGCGTAGCGGGCGATGGCCCGGCGCGACAGCCGCGCCCAGTCGCCCCGCGAATCGAGGGCCCGGGTGATGCGGCCCGAATCGAGATGGCTGGCGAAGGGGGCGGCGTGGGCGGCGCGGTCCACCGGCTCGTCCGGCCCGATCAGCAGCACGCGGGCGCCGGCCGCGGTCAGGTGCCGGGCGCAGGCGGCGCCCATCATGCCGGCCCCCACCACGAGAACGTCGAAGGTCTGGTCGGTGGGGCTCATGGGCGGGATCTCCGGCGCGGGGTCGGCGCAGGAAGGGCGCCGGCAGCCATCATGGCGATGGGCGCGACGGCGGAAAGGGGGGCCGGAGGGACATGCCGACGCGGGCGGGGCGTCGCGGCCGCGCCAGCCCCCTCCCCAGCCCTTGAAGCCCCCTCCCCAGCCCTCCCCCGCGAGCGGGGGAGGGAGGCGACGGCGGCAAGCCCGCGCCTTCGCCGGCGGTTCCGCGCGAGGGCGCGACAGGCGGCCCCCTCCCCCGCCTGCGGGGGAGGGAGGGGGTGGGGGTCCGCCCGGCCGGGATTCGCCCCGCCCCCGCCCCTGACGTCCGCTCAGAGCACCAGCTGCGTCTGCGTGACCAGCGCCACGTCCTTGCCGTCGGCCCGGGTGATGCGGGTCTGCCAGACCGAAAGCCGCCCGCCGATCTTCACCGGGGTCGCGACGGCGGTGACCGTCTCGCCCTCGGGCCCGGCGCCGAGGAAGTTGGTCTTCGATTCGATGGTGGTGGTCCCCTTGCCCTCCGGCAGGTTCAGCACCGCCCCGATCGCCCCCACCGCATCGGCGAAGGCCATCACCGCGCCGCCATGCATGATATGCCCCGCCGTGCACAGGTCCGGCCGGATCACCAGCGTCGCCGTCACCCGTTCCTTCGTCGCCTCGGTCACCTCCACGCCCATCAGTTTCGAGAAGGGCATGCGGTCGGCCATGTTCGCCATGTCTTGGTCTCCTCCCAGTCGGTTCCGGCCATGGGAGGGCGCCCGTGGCGGCGAAGCAATGACCTTGCAGGTCATCGCCGGGGCGCGCGGGTCAGCCGAATTCCGCCCGGTAGCTGGTGGCGATCAGCGACACATGGGCGGAAAGCGGCGGGCGAAGCTCGAACGCTCCCGGCTTGCGGTCGAAATCGTGCAGGCGCATCAGCACCCAGTCGCGGGGGCGGGCTTCGGAGACCTCAAGCTCGTTGCGCGAGATATGGAAGGGCGTGCGGTTCCAGCCGCGCGTGGTCTTGACCTCGATCAGGCGGGGGCGTCCGTCGGGCTCGAAGCTCTCGATATCGTAGCCGGCGCCGTCGCCCCGGCTGTCCGCGATCCAGTCCACCCTGCGCGCGAGGTCGTCCCGGCCGAGGGCTCGCAGCGCCGCGCGCTCATGCTCCACCGCCATCTCCTCCCCCACCCGGCCCAGCGCCCGGTTGCGCTCATCCCGCGCGGCTGAGTCGAATAGGCGGGGGATGCGCTCCACCAGCTCGGCCTGGTCCATGGGGGGGCGGTTGGAGAGCGTGGGCGCCGGACCGAAGCGCAGGCCAGGCGCCTCGGCGAAACCGGCGGGGCCAGCGGGCCGGGAGGCGGGGCGGGCCGTCCACTCGGGATGGCGGGCCAGCCAGCGGGCCACCGCATCCACCAGCGAGGCCTGAAAGCTGAAGGCGGGCCGGTAGCCGTCGAGCCAGGTTTCGCCCAGCACCGTGAGCACCGCGGAAATGTTCTGGTGCTTGAACTCGATGGACCCGCGGGAGCGGTCGAGGCGCGGCTGAAGCGCCCGGTTCCGCTCCGCCTTGTTGATGCGCCGCCCGCCCTGATGCTCCGCCAGCATCGCGAAATAGTCCGCGACGATCAGGTCGTTCTGCGCATCGGTCCAGTCTTCCCCCGCCATTGCCCCAAATCAGGACAATCGCCCCGCCCCGTCAAACGAAAAAGGCCGGCCGTGCGGGAACACGGCCGGCCTGCCTCGCAAGGTCCGGAGAGGTCAGGCGCTCTCGGCCTGCTTGTGGACCGAGTTGGCGACGAGGTCGTCGACCACCGCCGGCTCCGCAAGCGTCGAGGTGTCCCCGAGATTGCCCGTGTCGTTCTCCGCGATCTTGCGCAGAATGCGGCGCATGATCTTGCCGGAGCGGGTCTTGGGCAGGCCGGGCGCCCACTGGATCACGTCGGGTTTGGCGATGGGGCCGATCTCGGTGCGCACCCAGTTGGAGAGCTCGGTCTTCAGCGCGTCGGTCGCCTCCACCCCCTCCATCAGCGTGACGTAGCAGTAGATGCCCTGCCCCTTGATGTCGTGCGGGTAGCCGACGACGGCGGCCTCGGCGACCTTCTCATGGGCGACGAGGGCCGATTCGACCTCCGCCGTGCCCATGCGGTGGCCGGAGACGTTGATGACGTCGTCGACCCGGCCGGTGATCCAGTAATAGCCGTCCTCATCCCGCCGGCAGCCGTCGCCGGCGAAGTAGTAGCCCTTGAACATCTCGAAATAGGTGGAGATGAAGCGCGCGTGGTCGCCCCAGACCGTGCGCATCTGACCGGGCCACGAGTCCTTGATCGCCAGCACGCCGGAGCACGGGCCCTCGATCTCGTTCCCCTGGTCGTCGAGCACCACCGGCTGCACCCCGAAGAAGGGCCGCGTGGCGGAGCCGGGCTTGAGCGGGGTGGCGCCGGGCAGCGGGGTGATCAGGATGCCCCCGGTCTCGGTCTGCCACCAGGTGTCGACGATGGGGCATTTCCCCTTGCCGACCACGCGGTGATACCAGTTCCACGCCTCCGGATTGATCGGCTCGCCGACCGAGCCGAGGATGCGCAGGGAGCTGAGATCGCACTTCGTCACCCACTCGTCGCCCTTGCCCATCAGGGCGCGCAGCGCGGTGGGCGCGGTGTAGAAGATCGAGACCTTGTGCTTGTCCACCACCTGCCAGAAGCGCGAGGCGTCGGGGAAGGTGGGCACGCCCTCGAACATCAGGGTCGTGGCGCCGTTGGCGAGCGGGCCGTAGAGGATGTAGCTGTGCCCGGTCACCCAGCCCACATCCGCCGTGCACCAGTAGACCTCGCCGTCCTTGTAGTCGAAGACGTGCTCATGGGTCATCGAGGCGTAGACGAGGTAACCGCCCGAGGTGTGAACCACGCCCTTGGGCTTCCCGGTCGAGCCGGAGGTGTAGAGGATGAACAGCGGATCCTCGGCCGCCATCTCCGCGGGCGGGCAGTCGGCGGAGACGGTCTTGACGATCTCCTCGTAGCGGAAGTCCCGGCCCTCGATCCAGTCGACCTGACCGCCGGTGCGGGTGCAGACCAGCAGCTTGACCGAGTCCTTGCAGCGCCGGAGCGCCTTGTCAGCGTTGGACTTCAGCGCCGTGGCCCGGCCGCCGCGGGGGGCATGGTCGGCGGTGATGACCAGCTTGGCCTCGCTGTCGTTGACCCGGTCGGCCAGCGCGTCGGGGGAGAAGCCGGCGAAGACCACCGAGTGAATCGCGCCGATCCGCGCGCAGGCCAGCATGGCGTAGGCGGCGGCGGGGATCATCGGCAGGTAGATCACCACCCGGTCGCCCTTGCCGACGCCCAGCTCCTTGAGCACGTTGGCGAAGCGGGAGACCTCGTCCTTGAGCTGGGAATAGGTGATGTGCTGCGCGGCTTCGGTCGGATCGTCGGGCTCGAAGATGATCGCGGTTTGGTCGCCGCGGGTCGCGACATGGCGGTCGATGCAGTTGGCCGCGACGTTCAGCGTCCCGTCGTCGAACCAGCGGATCGACACGTCGGGATAGGCGTAGCTCACCGCCTTCACGGTCGAATAGGGGCGGATCCAGTCGATGCGGCGGCCATGGTCGTCCCAGAACGCGGCGGGGTCCTTGACGGAGGCGGCGTACATCGCCTCGTAGCTCTCCGCGGTCACCGAGGCGCCCTTGGCGACGTCGGGGGACACCGGAATCACGGTCTCGGTCATGGGGCGTGCTCCTCCAGTATTTCGTGCGGGCGCGCGCCGTCGGGCGCAGCGCACCCCTTTGGTTAACGGATGGGACGGCCGGGGTCGCCCCATCCTTTCGGCTCATCCGGCCTTGCGGGTCGGAGGGCCGGGTCATCAGGTCCGGGTCAGATCGCCAGATATTCCTGACGCAGGGCTGCGTCGTCGAGCACCTCCTGCGCGGTCCCGTCGAACACCACCTGGCCCATGTCGAGGATGATCGCCCTGTCGGCGAGCTGCAAGGCGGCGATGGCGTTCTGCTCCACGATCACCGTGGTGATGCCCAGCTTCTTGATCTCGGCCAGCGTCTTCTCGATCTCATGCACGATGACGGGGGCGAGACCCTCATAGGGCTCGTCCAGCAGCAGAAGCTTGATGTCGCGCGCCAGCGCCCGGCCGATGGCCAGCATCTGCTGCTCGCCGCCCGAAAGCGTCACGCCCTCCTGCGTCCGCCGTTCGCCGAGCCGGGGGAACAGCTCGTAGATCCGCTCGATCGACCAGCCCACGGGCGGGGAGATCTGGGCGAGCCTCAGGTTCTCCTCCACCGTCAGGCCGGGGATGATGCGCCGGTCCTCGGGCACCAGCCCGATGCCGTGCTGCGAGGCCTCGTGCGCCTTCATCGAATGCACCGGCTTGTGGTCGAGCCAGATCTCGCCATGCTTCAGCGCCGGGTCGTCCAGCCGGGCGATGGCGCGCAGGGTCGAGGTCTTGCCCGCGCCGTTGCGGCCGAGCAGGGCCACGATCTCGCCCTCGTGGATATTGAAGCTGACGCCCTGCACGATGTAGCTCTCGCCGTAATAGGCGTGCAGGTCCCAGGCCGAGAAATAGGCCGGCGCGGTGCCGACATTGGCGGTGTTCGCGCCCTTCCGGACGCGGGCGAAGGCGGCGTCTTCCACGATGCTCACTGGTGCGCTCCTCCGAGATAGGCTTCCTGGACCTTGGGGTTGCCCTTGATGTTCTGGGGCGCGTCCTCGACGATCACATGCCCCTGCGCCAGCACCGAGATCCGGTCGGCCAGCGAGAACACCACGTGCATGTCATGCTCGATCACCACCTTGGTGATGTTGCGCTCGTGCCCGATGCGCTTGAGCAGGTCGATGGTGGCGTTGGTGTCGGCCCGGGCCATGCCGGCGGTGGGCTCGTCCAGCAGCAGCAGGCGCGGGTCCTGCACCAGGCACATGGCCATCTCCAGCCGCCGCTTGTCGCCGCGCGACAGCGACCCCGCCTGCATCCGGCGCTTGTCGGCCATGGACACGTCCGACAGCGCCTGCTCGGCCTTGTCGCGGATCTGGGCCTCCCGGCTCATCGGGAACCAGCCGTGCATGCGGAAGGCGCCGTCGCGCTGGGCGAGCGCGGGGATCATCACGTTCTCCAGCACCGTGAGATCCTCGAAGATCTCCGGGGTCTGGAACACGCGGGAGACGCCGGCCTGGTTGATCTCGTGCGGCTTGCGGCCGATCAGGCTCTGCCCCGCGAAGGTCACGGCGCCGGTGTCGGGCACCAGCCGGCCGACGAAGCAGTTGAGCAGCGTCGACTTGCCCGCGCCGTTGGGGCCGATGATGGCGTGGACCGTGCCCTCCATCACCGTGAGATTGACGTCGTCGAGCGCCTTGAGCCCGCCGAAGCGCTTGTTGACGTTCTGGACTTCGAGGATCGGGGTCATGGCGTCCTCACTCGGCCGGGGCGGGCGCGCGCGCCTCGCCGTTCTGGGGATCCGCCTTGGAGCGGGAGGTGAAGAGCCGGCCGATGCGCAGCGCGCCCTCGATCAGCCCGCCGGGCAGGAAGGTGACGATCAGCATGAAGATCAGGCCGAGCGTCAGGTGCCAGCCCTCGCCCACGAACAGCGACAGCACGGCGGAGACCGCATCGTTCAGCCCGTCGGGCAGGAAGGAGAACACGCCGTGCAGGGTGGCGTCGTTGATCGCCGAGAAGATGTTCTCGAAATACTTGATCAGCCCCGCGCCCAGCACCGGCCCCAGCAGGGTGCCCGCGCCGCCCAGGATGGTCATCAGCACCACCTCGCCCGAGGCGGTCCACTGCATCCGCTCCGCGCCCGCCAGCGGGTCCATCGCCGCCAGCAGCCCGCCGGCCAGGCCCGCGAACATGCCCGAGATCACGAAGGCCGCCAGCGCGTAGGGCTTGGTGTCCAGGCCGGTGTAGCTCATCCGGTTCTGGTTGGACTTCACAGCCCGCAGCATCATCCCGAAGGGCGAGCGGAACAGGCGCATGGAGATCCAGAAGCTGAGGATCAGGATCAGGGCGCAGATGTAGAAGCCCAGGTTGAACTGCAGGGTCATGCCGGCGAACGTGGTCTCATAGGTCGAGATCATGTCGAAGCCGAACAGGTTGGAGGCCGGCGCCTGCCCGTCGGTCGAGGCGGCGTCGAGGATCCGCGGGTCGGACAGCGTGACCTGCAGCCCGGTCTCGCCGTTGGTGATCGGCGTCAGCACCGAATAGGCGAGGTTGTAGCACATCTGCGCGAAGGCCAGCGTGAGGATCGAGAAGTAGATCCCCGACCGGCGCAGCGAGATGAAGCCGATCACCAGGCTGAACAGCCCGCCGACGATCACCGCGAAGATCACCGCCGGAATGATGTTCATGCTCAGCAGCTTGAACATCCACACCGCGGCGTAGGAGCCCACGCCGAGGAAGGCGGCGTGGCCGAAGGAGAGGTAGCCGGTCAGCCCGAACAGGATGTTGAAGCCGATGGCGAAGATCCCGTAGATCGCGAATTTCTGCAGCAGGTCCGGATAACCCGCCCCGAAGGGGGCGAGGATGATCGGACCGGCCAGCACCGCGATCGAGAACACGATCAGCAGCAGGGTGTCGGAGGTCTTGGTGTTCATGGATCAGGCCTCCATCACGCCCTTGCGGCCGAGCAGACCGCGGGGACGGGTGAGCAGGATGACGACGGCCACCAGGTAAATGATGATCTGGTCGATGCCGGGCAGGATCTGCTTGACCTCGTTCATCGAGGCGAAGCTCTGCAGGATGCCGAGCAGGAAGCCGGCCGCGACCGCGCCGGGCAGCGAGCCCATGCCGCCCACGACGACGACCACGAAGCTCAGCACCAGGAAGTCCATCCCCAGATGATAGTCCGGGCTGAGGATGGGCGTGTACATCACCCCCGCCAGGCCCGCGACGATGGCGGCGAGGCCGAACATCAGCGTGAAGCGGCGGTCGATGTTGATGCCCAGCAGGCCCACCGTCTCCCGGTCGGCCATGCCGGCGCGCACCACCATGCCGAAGGTGGTGAAGCGCAGGAAGCAGAACACCGCGCCCAGCACCACGGCGGCGAAGAGGAAATAGACCAGCCGCCACAGCGGATAGACGATCACGCCCGGATCCATGCCGATGGCGGCGCCGAAATCGGCCATGCCGGACAGCGCGTCGGGGGCGGGCTGGGGGATGGGGTTGGCGCCGAAGAAGGCCTTGATGATCTCCTGCAGCACGATGGCCAGACCGAAGGTCACCAGGATCTGATCGGCATGGGGGCGCTTGTAGAAGTGGCGGATCAGCCCGCGCTCCATCACCAGGCCGACCAGCATCATGAAGGGCAGCGCCAGCGCGATGGAGACCGGCACCGACCAGTCGATCAGCCAGGCGCCCATGTCGCCGAACCAGGCCTCGGCGTAGGGGGTGCGGATTTCCAGCGGGGTGCCCCAGGCGGTCTTCTCGGTCTCCGACAGCACGACCTGCTGGAGCGTCAGCAGCTTGTTGATGCTGACCGCGCAGAAGGCGCCCAGCATGAACAGCGCGCCATGCGCGAAGTTCACCACGCCCAGCGTGCCGAAGATCAGCGTCAGACCCAGCGCGATCATCGCGTAGGCGGAGCCCTTGTCGAGCCCGTTCAGAATTTGGAGTAGAATCGCGTCCATCGCGCCGGCTCCCGTTGGCTGGCCCGTTCGTGGGGGTCACCGATTTCGCGGGTTGGGGACCGCCGGCGGCGGGGAGGAGAGTCCGCGGCCGACGATCCCCGATGACGCCGACCGCGCGAGGGGCGCGGCCGACGTTTCGCACTCAGGCCTGGCTTACGCCGCGCCCGGGTTGCACTTGCCCAGCTCGCCGCCGGCGAACATGGGATGATCGACCGGATAGGTCACCTGCTCGGCCGGGGTCACGTCCACGACTTCCAGCAGGTCGAACTGCGAGGTCGGGTTCTCCTTGCCCTTCACCACCAGCACGTCCTTGAAGCACTGGTGATCGCCGGCCCGGTAGAGGGTCGGGCCGTTGCCCATGCCGTCGAACTCGTAGTCCTCCAGCGCCTCGGCGATGGCGCAGGGGTTGAACGAGCCCGCCCGCTGCGCGGCGTCGGCGTAGAGCAGGGTCTGCACGTAGCAGGTATGCGCGGCCTGGGACGGCGGGAAGCCGTATTTCTGACCGAAGGAGCGCACGAAGGCCTGGGAGCCCGCGTCCTGCAGCGACCAGTGCCAGTTGGTCGAGCCGAAGATGCCCTTCACCGCCTCGCCCGCGCCCTGCGCCATCAGGCGGGAGTAGAGCGGCACGACGATCTCGAACTGCTTGCCGTTGACCTGCTTGTCCTTGAGGCCGAACTGCACCGCCTGGGTCAGCGAGTTGACCATGTCGCGGCCGTAGTGGTTCAGGATCAGCACGTCGGCGCCCGAGTTCAGCACCGGGGTGATGTACTGCGAGAAGTCGCCGGCGCCCAGCGGGGTGCGCACCTTGTTGACCGTCTCCCAGCCCAGCGCCTCGGTGGCGGCGGCGATCGATTCCTCCTGGGTCCAGCCCCAGGTGTAGTCGGCGGTCAGGTGATAGGCCTTGCGGTCGGAGCCGTAGTTGGACTTCAACACCGGCGCCAGCGCCGCGCCGGACATGTAGGCGTTGAAGAAGTGACGGAAGCCGTTCGCCTTCTTGTCCTTGCCGGTGGTGTCGTTGGAGTGGGTGAGGCCGGCCATGAAGATGACGCCCATCTCCTGGCAGAGGCCCTGCACCGCCACCGCGACGCCCGAGGACGAGCCGCCGGTGATCATGATGGCGCCGTCGCGCTCGATCATGCGCTTGGCGGAGGCGCGGGCCGCGTCGGACTTGGTCTGGGTGTCGCCGGTGACGAACGCGACCTTCTTGCCCGCGATGCCGGCGCCGCTCAGCGCCTTGGAGGAGAAGGTCGCCAGCATGCCGCCGTCGCCTTCGCCGTTGAGATGCTCGACCGCGAGCTGGTAGGCGCGCAGCTCATCCGCGCCCTCTTCGGCGTAGGCGCCGGTCTGGGGCACGTTGAAGCCCAGCGTCACCGTGGAGCCGGTGGGCTCGTTGGTGTAGGCGTAGGCCGGGCGCGACCAGACCATGGGCGCGGCCAGGCCGGCGCCCGCGACCGCGGTTCCCTTGAGCAGGCCGCGGCGGCTGATGGTGAAATTCGCCATGTAATCCTCCCTTTGGACGGCCGTTGCGCTGCGCCTCGGCCTTTTTTCGACGTGTCCGTGTCGTCCGTCTCGTGTCGTCCGTCTCGTCTCGTTCACCGCGTCCTGCCCGGCCGCCCGCGCGGAAAGGGTGGCGACCTCTCCCCGCACGGGCGGCCCCGCGGCCGCGATGCATCGGCTTCTCCCTCGCCGACGTCCGGCGAAACCGCCGGAGGTCGCCGGCCCGCCCGCGCCGCGCTCGCCTCCCTGGCTCGCGGCGAAGGCGCTGGAGGCCGTCAACCTGGCCGTGACCATGAGGGAAGCTGTTCAAGAAGTCAACAAGTCCCTGTTATTGCTCAATTTTTTTGTTGATTTTTTACGTGCTGCACATGCGAACTTGTCAATTTTCAACTTGCGGCATAAAAAAGGCGCGCAGGGCAACGGTTTGCCCGCCGACGCGAAAACCTCCGACGTCCGGTTTCGCAGCGCAACAACCGTCGGTCGTTTCGCAAGGAACCCGCCCATGCCCGCCGCGATGACCGGCCTGCGAATCCGCGAACGCCGCCGCGCCGCCGGCCTGCGCCAGGTGGAGCTGGCGGAGCGGATGGGAATCTCCGCCTCCTATCTCAATCTGATCGAGCGCGAGAAACGCCGCGCCTCGCCCGAGCTGGTCGCCCGCGCCGCCCGCGCGCTCGGCGCCGATCCGGCGGAGCTCGACGGCGCGGTGGAGCGGCGGCTCGCCGACCGCATGGTCGAGATCGCCGCCGATCCCGAATACGCCGACCTCGCGCTCGACGTCGACGCCGCCCGCGACCTGCTGGGCCGGCATCCCGACTGGGGCCGGGCGCTGGCCCGCGCCTGGGCCGCCCGGCGCGAGGCGGCCCGCACGGTGGAGGCGCTGTCGGACCGGCTGACCCACGACCCGTTCCTGTCCGACGCCGTGCACCGGATGCTGACCCATGTCGCCGCCATGCGCTCCACCTCCGAGATCCTGGAGGGGGTGGAGGATATCGAACCCGCCCAGCGCCGCCGCTTCCACGAGATCCTGCTGACCGAATCGACCCGGGCCTCCGAGGTTTCGGAGAACCTCGCCCGCTTCTTCGACGTCGCCCATCAGGGGGCGGAGGCCTCGACCCCGGTGGAGGATGTGGAGGAGGCGTTCCTCGCCGCCGGCAACCGCTTTCCGACGCTGGAGCCGCCGGAGCCGGAGGGCGGGGCCTCGGCCCATCCGGAGGCGATCTACGGGGCGCTGCGCAACAGCCTGCCCGGGGGCGGCGCGGCCGTGGCCCCCCCGGAGGCGCCGCCGGTGATCCGCCGCCGGGCGCTGGGGGAGGCGGTGGCGCGACGCAGGCTGGCCGGAGCGATCGAGGCCGAGATCGAGGCCCGCCCCCGCCTGCGCGACGGCGCGGCGCGCCGGCGGGCGGAAACGGCGCTGGTCGAATACGCGGTGGACGCGATGCTGATGCCCGCCGCCCCCTTCGCCGAGACCGGGCGGCGGCTGGGCTGGGACCTGGACGCGATGGCGGCGAGCTTCGGGGTCGGCTTCGACGCCGCCGCGCGCCGGCTGACCACGCTGGGGGCGCAGGGGGGCGGGGCGCCGCGGGCGGCCTATGTGCGGATCAACGCGGCCGGGATGGCGCTGCAGCGCCGGCTGCTGCCGGAGATCACCCTGCCCCGCCACGGCGCGGCCTGCCCGCTCTGGGCGCTTTACCGGGCGCTGTCGCAGCCGGGACAGACCCTGCGCCAGCTCGCCGAATTCCCCTCGGGCGAGCGGGCGGTGTTCGTGGCCCGGGCCGAGCCGCCGGAGGCGCCCGCCTGGGGCCGGCCGCCGCAGCATGAGGCGAGCGTGGCGGCCTTTCCCGGCGAGGCCGCAGCCGCCACGGTCTACGCCCCCCGCCCGCGCGAGGCGCCCGAGCCGGTCGGCCCGAACTGCCGGGTCTGCGCCAGGGACGACTGCCGATGGCGGGCCGACGATCCGGTGATCGGCTGAACCAGCCGCGCCCGTTCGCCCGCTCCGCCCCGGTCGCCCGCTCCACCTCCCTGCCCGGCCCCGGCCCCAGACCCGGACCCGGCCCCAGACCAGGCCCCCGACCCAGCCCCCGACACGGACCTCGCGACGTCCGCCGCCCCCGGCCGGAGGCTTCGCCCGCAGGGCGGGGCCGGGCGGGTCGAAGGGGGCTCGACGCCCCCGTCGACCCGAACCCGCCGCCGTCCCGGCGCCGCGCTCGCAACCGCGCGCCCCGCCGCGGCCTTCGCGACCGCCGCGGCCGCCGATTCCGCGCCCCGCGCCGCGCTCGCCCCTTCCCTTCCCGCCGCGTCCGCGCTATCGGCCGGCGCATGACCCAGAGCTCCGAAGACGCCGCCCGCCTGATCCTCGTCACCCCGCCCCGCGCGACGCTGTCGACGCTGGTGGGCGCGCTGCCGGCCGCGCTGGCCTCCGGGCTGGTCGCCACCGTGCGGCTGGACATGCCCGGCGCGGCGGAGGACGAGATCCGCCGCACCGCCGACGCCCTGCGCGTCATCTGCCATGAGGCCGACGTGGCCCTGGTGATCCGCGACCATTTCCGCATGGTGCGGCCGCTGGGCCTCGACGGCGTGCAGGTGGACCTGAAAGGCGCCGCGCTCAAGAAGATCCGCGCCGAGATCGGCGAAGACGCCATTCTCGGCGTCGCCTGCGGGACGCTGCGCCATGACGGCATGGTGGCCGGCGAGGCGGGGGCCGACTACGTGCTGTTCGGCCCGGTGCGCGCCCCCGGCGGGCTGGGCGCCGGCGAGACGGCGCCGATGGAGCTGTTCGAATGGTGGGGGGAGATGATCGAGACCCCCTCCATCGCCGAGGGCGGGATCGGCGAGGCCGAGGCCGCCGCCCTCTCCCCCCACGCCGACTTCATCGCGCCCGACGTCTCGGTCTGGGAGGGCGATCTCGTCGCCAACCTGCGCCGCTTCCAGGCCGCGCTGGACGGCTGACCCGACGCTGAGATCAAGGGGGGGCGGCCTCAGGGGGCGTCGAGCCCCCGTCGGCCGCTCTCGCGCTCGCGCGCTCGACGCGGGCGGGACCGTCGCGCGCGGAACGTCAGCGTTCGGCGGGCTGGGGCGGGTGCGGGATGCGGGCGACGAGGCCGGCGTTCACCGCCTCCCAGCTCCGCTGCGCCAGCGCCTTGCGGTCGGGCAGGTCGGCGATGCGGATGGGGTCGTGAAACACCACGTCCGCCTCGCCCCCGAAGCTGAGCGTCAGCACCGACCAGACATGGGCGGCGAAATCCATGTCCCGCCACCAGCCGTAGAACACGTCCGGCAGGCCCGATTTCGGGTTGGGCCGGTAGACCACCGTCACCGGCTGCACCCAGGCCACGTCCCGCAGCTCCGGCGCGGTCAGCGCCGCGAAGAGGGTGGAGCGGAACGGCAGCACCCGCCGCCCGTCGGTCGAGGTGCCCTCCGGGAAGAACAGCAGCCGCTCGCCCGCCAGCATCCGGGCCCGAAGCTCCGCCTCCTGCGCCCGGGCGGCGGAGCGCTTGCGCTCGATGAACACCGTCCCGCATTGCGCGGCGATCCAGCCGACGCCGGGCCACTCGCGCACCTCGGCCTTCGACACGAAGGTCAGCCGCGCCGCGCCCACCAGCACGAAGATGTCGGACCAGGACGCGTGATTGGCCACCAGCGCCCCGCCATGGGGCATCGGCGTCCCCTCCACCCGCACCTTCAGCCCGACCAGCCGGCCCACGTAGCGGGCCCAGAGCCTCTGCACCCGCGCGCGCAGGCGGAAGGCGGGGATCGCCCGCTCGATCAGCTTGAACAGCAGGTAGAGCCCCAGCAGGACCGCCGTGCCCAGCACCGCCGCGACCAGCCGCGCATAGGCGGCGAGGCGCCCGGCCAGGCTCGGGGCCGGCAGCTCGGGCGGCTCGGGGCCGAGCCACTGGAAATCCTCGCCCGCCGGGCGGCCCGCCTTCGCGCCCCCCGCCCCGACAGACGCCCCGCCCCGCGCCTCACCCGGCGCCTCACCCGACGCCCCGGCCTCCGGCGCGTCCCTGCCGGGCGCGTCGCTCACGCGCCCTTCTCCTTGCCGTAGAAGTCGCGGTAGCGAGCCACCATGCGGGTCGTGTCCATCAGCAGGCACACGTCCACGGTGTTGAAGTCGTGATCCACGAAGGCGCCGTCGCCCACGAAGCCGCCGAGCCGCAGATAGGCCTTGATCAGCGCCGGGATCTGCCGGTTGGCCAGCTTGCGGTCCACCGCCTCCGCCGGCATCCGGTTCATCTCGGTGTAGGCGCCGTCCAGCGCGCGGACCCGCAGGTCCTCGGGCGCCAGGTGGTTGTGGTGCAGCAGGCTCAGCGCATGGGCCAGCGGCTCGGGGTCGGCGCCGTGGAAGGAGGCGACGCCGAACATGATCTCGATGCGGCGCGCGGTGACGAACTCGCCCAGCCCGGTCCACAGCAGGTGCATCGCCGCCCCGCCGCGCACCTCGGCCCCGACGCAGGAGCGGCCCAGCTCCACCACCTCGCGGTCCAGCCGCTCCAGCTTGCCGAGATCGTATTCCGTGGCCCCGTAGAACCCGATCCCCGCCCGCGCCCGGTCCCGGGTCATCAGCCGGTAGGCGCCCGCGACCCGGTCCAGCGGGTCGTCGGAGGCGCTTTCGTTGTCGATCAGGATCAGGTGCTCGAAATGCGCGTCGTATTCGTCGATCTCGCGGCGCAACGCCTGCTCGTCCGCCGAGGCCGAGGCGCCCAGCTCCTCCACGAAGACCCGGTAGCGCAGGCGCTGGGCGCCGGCGATATCGGCCTCGTCCCGCGCGAGGCGGACCGTGAAGCGGCCGGCGTCGATCTGCATGGGCGGGCTCCTTCAGCCGCGGGGCGCGCGGCGCGCGCGGACCATATGGAAAGGCGCCGGCGGGCGCAACGGGCCGGGCCGCGGCCTCGCGACGGTTTCATGACGGCGGCGGAGGGGCCTCGCGCCGGGGACGAAAAACACGCGGAGAGCGATTTCTTGACGAAACTTTCTCCACCGAGGAGACTTTCAGTCCTCGAACAGGATTTCCAGCTCGGCCCGGGAGCCGTCGATGACCTGCTTGCCCGCGTTCTCGAAATTGACGGTGATCCGCCGGCCGATCACCGACTGCACCTGCCCGACGCCCCAGTCGGGCGCCGCGGGCAGGCGCACGCGCACGCCCGGTTCGAGGAATTCATTCATTCTTAACCTCGTCGGCCCAGCGTTCGAGCGTTCCGCTTCAAGGAGATGCGCGCCATGACCGATGCCGTCCCCCTCCGCCCGGGCCCCGGGCCCGGACCGGGCGCCGCCGCGCCGGCGGGCCTGGCGACCGCCGCGTTCCCGGATCCGGCGGAGTTCGGCGCGCTGCTCTGCTCGCGCATCTGCCATGACCTGATATCGCCGGTGGGGGCCATCGGCAACGGGGTCGAGCTGATGCAGGAGCTCGCGCCCAACGCCGACGGGGCGGAGCTGCAGCTGATCGGGCGCAGCGCGCAGATGGCCTCGGCCAACCTGCAGTTCCTGCGCATCGCTTTCGGCGCGGCGCCGCCCGGCGATCCCATCGGCATGTCCGCGGTCCAGCGCACCGCCCGGCTCTGGTTCGAATTCCAGCGGCCGGCGCTGGTCTGGCCCGACGCGGTCGGGGAGACGACGCGGGGTTGCGCGCGATTGCTCTACAACTTCCTGCAGATAGCCGCATCCTGCCTGCCCCGGGGCGGCGAGGTGACGGTCGGCGTGGCCCGCGCTCCGTCCGGGGCGACGGGGCTCGAGGTCGCCGCCGCCGGTCCGGTGGTCTCGTTGGCGGAGGAGGCGGAGACATGGCTCGCCGGCGCCGCCTCCGCCACGCCCGCCGGCCCGAGGGAGGCGCATTTCCTCGCCGCCGCCGCCCATGCCCGGGCCGCCGGCGCGACGATCTCGCTGCACCGGGACGAGGCCGGGCTGCGCCTGGGGGCGGAGGCCGCGCCGGGGGTCTGACCTGTCGCAGCCCGTCGCCGCCCGGCGCGCAGGCGGCGACGACGACGGGGCGTCCCGGCGCGTCGCGCCTGCGGGACCCGCCGCGCCCTGGAAGGACGCCGCGTCGCATCCGTCATCCGCCGGACCGCGGCGACGGGCCGTGTTCAGGACCGGGCGCGGGGCGGGGCCGGCGCATCGAATCGCTCGCAGCGCCCTTCCGGAGGACGCCGCGCCTCCGCCCGCGCCGCCTCCCCCCGCCCCGTGCGTCGTCGCCCCGTGCGCCACCCCTCGCGTCGCCCCGTGCGTCGCCCCGTGCGTCGCATCGCAGGCCGCCCCGCGCTCCGTCCCGCACGCCCTGTCCCGCGAAGGGCGTCCCCGAGCGGCCCCGGCCGGTCCCGCCGAAGGGACGACGCCGCCCAGACGTCCGCTCGGGCTTCGGCGACGGATGGCGACCCGTCCGCCAAACGGTCCGGAGAGCCGCCCGCATCTCCTCGGTCCCGTGCGGACGCCGGCATGCGGCCCGCGCGTCCCCGACCGCCTCCCTGAACCGCGGGCCGCTCGCCTCACGGCCGGAGCGGCGGCGACGCGAAGACGCCGTGACGGCGGGGCGGTGGGGCGACAGCATGGCGGCGGGGCGACGCATCCGCCGCTCCGCCGCCGCCCTGCCCTCCGCCTGACGGCCACCGGCGAACCGCGGGTCCGCGTTCGGCCAGGCCTCCGGGACGCGGTCCGCTCCCGATCCCCGACGGCCCTGGGGCGCCCTGTCGACGGGGACGGCTGGGCGGGGCGATGCGGCGCCGCAGGCGGCGCGAGGGCCGCCCGGCCGTCTCCCTCGCCCCGATCAGATGTCCTTGAGCGTCCCGCTGAAATGGCGGGCGTTCTCGCGGTAGCGCTGCGCGGAGGCGCGCAGGCCCGCCTTCTCCTCCGCCGTCAGCTCGCGCACCGGTTTGGCCGGCGCGCCCACGGCCATCCAGCCGTCGGGGATCACCTTGCCCTCGGTGACCAGCGCGTTGGCGCCGATCAGGCAGCCCGCGCCGATCTTCGCGCCGTTCAGCACCGTCGCCCCCATGCCGATCAGCGCCCCGTCGCCCACGGTGCAGCCGTGCAGGATCGCCTTATGCCCCACGGTCACGTCCGCGCCCACGGTCAGCGGCACGCCCGGGTCGGCATGCAGCACGCAGCCGTCCTGGATGTTGGAGCCCTCGCCCACCGTGATCCGCTCCTTGTCGCCGCGCAGCACGGCGTTGAACCAGACCGAGGCGCCCGCCCGCAGCGTCACCTGCCCCATCACCTGCGCCCCGGGCGCGACCCACCAGTCGCCGTCCTGCGGCAGCTCGGGGCGCACCCCGCCCAACTCGTAAACCGGCATCAGCCGTTCCTTTCCTGGAATTCCCGGTTCAGACCCTGCACGAAGCCCACCAGTCCCGGCCGGCGGGCGCGGCGCAGGCGCTCGGCGGCGAGGATGCGGCGGATCTCCGCCTCGCAGCGGTCCAGATCGTCGTTGATCAGCACGTAGTCATAGGCGTCCCAATGGCTGATCTCGTCGCGGGCGCGCGCCATGCGATGCGCGATCACCGCGTCGGGATCCTGGGCGCGGGCGCGCAGGCGGCGCTCCAGCTCGGCGATGGAGGGCGGCAGGATGAACACCGAGGCCACCGCCTCGCGCAGCGCCGAGTTGCGAAGCTGCTGCCCGCCCTGCCAGTCCACGTCGAACAGCACGTCGCGCCCCGCCTCCAGCGCCGCTTCGACCGGCGCGCGGGGGGTGCCGTAGAAATTGCCGAACACCTCGGCATGTTCCAGCAGCTCGCCCGCCTCGACCATGGCCTGGAACTGCTCGCGGGTGCGGAAGTGATACTCGCGCCCGTCCTCCTCCCCAGGCCGCGGCGCGCGGGTGGTGGCGGAGATCGAGAAGGAGAATTCCGGGTCGTCGGCCAGCAGCCGGCGCGAGATGGTGGATTTCCCCGCCCCCGAGGGCGAGGACAGGATGAACAGGATCCCGCGGCGGGTCTCGGCCTTGCGGCGGGCCTCGGCGGCGGGGGAAAGCGCGGGCGCGTCGGTCATTCGATGTTCTGCGCCTGCTCGCGCATCTGGTCGATGACCGTCTTGAGCTCCAGCCCCGCTTCGGTCAGCGCGGCGAAATCGGCCTTGGAACACAAGGTGTTGGCCTCCCTGTTGAATTCCTGGACGAGGAAGTCGAGCTTGCGCCCCACCGGGCCTTCGGCGGCCAGCAGGCGGCGGGCGGCGTCGACATGGGCGCGCAGGCGGTCGAGCTCCTCGCGCACGTCGCCTTTCACCGCCAGCAGCGCGAGCTCCTGGGCGAGCCGCTCCGGCCCGACCTCCGCCGGGGCGCCGGCGGCCTTCAGCGCCTCGATCCGGCGGGAGAGGGCGGGGCCCGCCTCCGCCGCTCGGGCCTGCGCCGCCGCTTCGGCCTGCTCGGTCAGCGCCGCCACCCGGTCGACCTGCGCGGTCAGGATGCCATGCAGGGCCGCGCCCTCCGCCTCCCGCGCCGCGATCAGCGCGTCAAGCGCGGCGTCCCCGTCGGCGAGGATCAGCGCGTCCTGGGCGGCCCGGGCTTCCGGCCCGGCCTGGTCCTCCGCCGGCTCCATCACCCCGGGACGGCTCAGCAGGGCGTCCGGCGACACCGGCGCGACCGTGAGCCCCGCCGCGCGCGCGGCATCCGCCGCCTCGGCCGCGAGCGAGAGCATCGCCGACAGCGCGGCGGGATTGATCCGCATCGCGGGCTGGGCGGCGTCGCGGGACACCCGCAGCGAGACGGAGACCGAGCCGCGCCCCAGCCGGGCGGAGGCGGCGGCGCGGAACGCCTTCTCCACCGCGTCGCGCCCCTCCGGCCCCTTCCAGCGCAGGTCGAGCCCGCGGCCGTTGACCGAGCGCAGCTCCCACCGCCAGGAGACGGCGCCGTCGCCGCCGTCGCGCGCGGCGAATCCGGTCATGCTCTGCACCTGCGCGGCCCTCCGAAGCCTTCCCCTGCGCGCCCCCCCGGGACGCGACGGGACCATAGCGGCGCCCCGGCGACGGGGCAATCGCAGGGGCCGCCGGGGGGCGATAGAGGGGGGGCGCCGCCCCTTCCGCGCCCGCGCCCGGCCCTTCGGTCACGCCAGGGCGCAAAGGTATAGCCCGGCCCCGTTAACGACGATTGCCCGCGCGTTAACTCAAACCTCGCTCGGTATTTGCGCGAGTTTGGGTAAAGGTTTCGTTGAAGCGAGCGGGTTCGGTCGCCGCGGCGGGGGCGTCGCGGCCATCCCCAGGAGGGGGAGGCGGAACCCATGAGGGGCCGAGATGCCTGGGGCGCCGGGGGGCGCCCGACGATGGCACTGGAAGGGGTTAAACGAAAATGATACGAAATTATCGGAAAATCGATAGCGTCATGGAAAACCCGAACACCCAGGCTCTCTATCGTTACTGGAACGAACTCCGCGCGGGGCGCGACGCGCCCGGCCGGTCGGAGGTCGATCCGCGCCGGATCTCGGGCTCCCTCGAAACCATGTTCATCCTCGAATCCCGCGACGACGGGCAGATGCGCTTCCGCCTCGCCGGCACCAAGCTGTGCGAATGGCTGGGCATGGAGGCCCGCGGCTGCATGGCCGAGGCGGTGATGGCCCCGGGGCATGAGCTGGAGATGGCCGATCTCGCCCGCCGCGTGCTGCGCTCTCCCGGCGTGGGGGTGATGCGGCTCCGGGCCGTGGATGGCGCGGGGACCGACTGGTCGGGCGAGGCGCTGCTGCTGCCGCTGCGCTCCGAACTCGGCGACCTGGCGCGGGTGATGGGCTGCGTGAACCTCGACGCGGTGGACCGTCGCCGCCGACCGCAGCCGCCCTTGCGCCTGCGCAGCCTCGGCAGCCGTCTGACCCCGATCGAGATCGACCCGACCCTCGCCGCCCAGGATGCGCCCGCCCGCATGGCCGCCGATCCGCTGGGGGCCCTGCGGGCGCCGGAGCCCTCAGGCCGCGGCCTCGGTTCGGGGGCGGGTTCGGGGGCGGGCAAGGGCCCGGGCGCCGGGTTCTCCGAACCGGCGGCGGGCTTCGGCCACGCCCCGCGCGACGCGGCGGAGAGCCGCCCGCATCTCACGGCGATCGAGGGCAACCCCTCGGCGCCCCGCAACACCGACCCGTCGGCCCCGCGCCGCGGTCGGCCCAACCTTCGCCTGGTCAAGGACTGACCGGGACGGAGCGGGCCGGGACGTCCCCCGACGGGACATGACCCCCTGCCGGAACGACGTGGCGGCTCCCTCCCAGTGGGGGGAGGGGCGCCGGTGTGTGGTCGTCGAACCGGTTGACCCTAAGGGGGATGAGGCGCGCGCCTTCTGGGGAAGCGCCGCGCCTCGCGCGCAGTCTCACGCGCTGTCCCGCGCCCGACCCAAATGCGCGTCGCTCAGCCCGAAGCCGGCCGGGCGGCGCGCGCCAGGAACTCCGCGAGATCACCGTAGCCGGTGACGCGCCGCTCGTGCAGAAGGCCGAGCCGCGCAGCCGCCTCCCGGCCCAGCCGGTCCAGCTCCGGGTCGTCGACCTGGGCGAGATGCACCAGCCGGTCGTAATTGCCGAACATCAGATCCCGCAATTCGGGGCGCCGGTCGAGCCCCATGGGCCGCCAGACGAAGGCGTCGAATTGCCGGACCAGGAAATCGGTCAGGTAGAAGGCGGTCATCTCCGCATCGCCGCGGGCCTCGAAGACCGCGTTCCCGTCGAAGAAGCTGTAGCAATGCGGGCCGGGGATCATCTCCACCCCCAACGCCGCGCAGCGCGCCGCCAGCAGCCCGCCGGTGCCGCAATCGGCGTAGACCACCGCCGGCTCCCGGCCCGCCGCCCGCTCCTCCGCCACCGCGCGGGCGACCTCGTCGGGGATCAGGTCGGGGCGCAGGTGCAGCTTCGCGGGCAGGCAGCGCAGGCGCAGATGGGTCCAGCGGTTGACCCGGATCAGCGCCAGGATCTCATGCGCAAGCGCCCCGCAGGCGATCAGCGAGGTCCCCTCCGACGCGTCCAGCGGGCCGGTCTCGAACCCGCGCGCGGTCAGCGCCCCGTCCTCAGGCGCCGCGGCCGCCGCGGCGCG
>JAYZWL010000147.1:0-98477 GCA_036154955.1 Pseudomonadota bacterium
CCCGGCCCCGACGACCCCGCCCCCTCCCGCTCCCACGGCCGGATCGCGGTGCGCCCCACCCTGCGCCCCCGCGACCTGATGGAGGAGACGCGGGTCAAGGGCGCCTGGACAGCCCGCGTCCTCACCCTCTTCCCCGGCATGTTCCCCGGTCCGCTGGGCGAGTCCCTCACCGGCAAGGCGCTGGCCGAGGGGATCTGGGCGCTGGACCGCGTGGACCTGCGCGACTTCGGCCTCGGCCGTCACCGGGCGGTGGACGACACCCCCGCGGGCGGCGGCGCCGGCATGGTGCTGCGCGCCGACGTGGTCGCCGCGGCGCTGGACGCCGCCCCGGTCCCCGGTCCGGTGATCTGCCTCTCGCCGCGCGGCCGCCCCTTCGACCAGGCCTTCGCCCGGGCGCTGTCGGAAGGCCCCGGCGCCACCTTCCTGTGCGGCCGGTTCGAGGGCGTCGACCAGCGCGTGATCGAGGCCCGGGGCATGATCGAGGTCAGCCTCGGCGATTTCGTCATGACCGGCGGGGAAATCGCCGCCATGGCATTGATCGACGCGACGGTACGCCTTATACCCCGCGTCCTCGGGAACGCCGAGTCGGTGGAGGAGGAATCCTTCTCCCACGGACTGCTGGAAGCCCCGCACTACACCAAGCCCGCCGTATGGGAGGGGCGAGAGATACCGGAGGTCCTCCTCTCCGGTCATCACGCCCGCATCTCGCGATGGCGGCGCGAGGAGGCCGAAAGGCTGACCAAGGAAAGACGACCCGATCTCTGGCGGGCGCTCCGCGGCGACTAGGCGACTAGGCCCCGGACCGGACCCGAAGGATGGACCAGAGCGCTCGGTCGCCCACACGTCCGCCCCCCCGCGTGACGGGAGGAAGGCGGCTTATGAAAGGACCGAGGCCATGAACCTCCTTCAGCAGCTGGAGCGCGAGCACGCGCTGGAACTGGCGAAAGACATCCCCGACTTCTCGGCGGGCGACACCGTCCGCGTCGGCTACAAGGTGACCGAAGGCACCCGCACCCGCGTGCAGGCCTTCGAGGGCGTCGTGATCGGCCGCAAGGGCGGCAACGGCATCGGCGGCTCGTTCACCGTCCGCAAGATCTCGTTCAACGAGGGGGTGGAGCGCGTGTTCCCCATCCACTCGCCGAACATCGACTCGATCACCGTCGTGCGCCGCGGCCGCGTGCGCCGCGCCAAGCTCTACTACCTGCGCTCGCGCCGCGGGAAGTCGGCGCGCATCGTCGAGAAGACCAACTACAAGGCCAAGGACGGCATGTCCGGCGGCCGCGCCCTGCCGACCGCCGACTGATCCGGCGCGCAGGACGTATCGACAGGCGGGCGGCCCTCCGGGGCCGCCCGTTTTCGTTCGGCCCGAGCCCCCGGCGCGACGCCCGCCCGCCCGATCTCCCGCGGGACCTGCGCGGCGACGACGCGGGGCGGACCTCGGAACGGTCTTCGCCCGAAGCCCCGCGCCACCGATCCGCCGGCGGTTCTCGACCGCGCGCCCGCCGCTCAAGTCGCCCCCGAGACCGCCGCCGCCCGCCCCGAAGCCCTCGCCCCGGCGGCCCGCGCGGCGAGGCCCCGGGTCGAGCCCGGGGCACCCGGCGGCTCGCATCGCCAGATCGGCGGCGGCGGTTGCGCGGAACCATGCCAGCGCCCCCCCGCGGCGGCGACGGGGCGCTCCGGCTCCGATCCGGACCCGCGCGCCGGCAGCCGCGAACCGCGGTCCCGGAGCGAACCTGACGCCGCGAGCCTTCACACCCGCCGCCAGATCGGCGGGGGAGGCGGCCCGCGGCCCGCAGGCGGCGCGCAGCGCATGGCGCGCTCGGCCCGATCCGGGACCGCGCCCGGGCGGTCGGGCGCGCGACGCCGCCTCTCGTGCAGGCCTCGCCGCCGGGGCGCTCCCCGAAACCCGCTCCGACCGGGATGCCGCGCAAGGCGGCCGCCCGCTCCGCCCGACCGCTCCCCCCTCCCCCCGAAAGGGGACGCAGGGCGGGGCCGACGCGCAGGCGCAGCCGGCGCGAGGGTCCGGCCGGCGGCCCCCTGCGGCGGCGCTCCCGATCCGCCGCGGTCGCGGTCGCCGCGGGGGCGGCCGGGGGATCGGCGAGACCTTCCTGACCCGCCCGCCGGATCCGGCTGCGGATCGGGCCCCGTGGCACGGCCGCCCCCTGAGCGGCCTCCGCGACATCGTCCGCGGCGGCCGTCGCCTTCGCCGCGCGCGGCCGCCCGGCCGGCTCCGTCCGCTCCGCCCCGCCCCCGGGGACGTGATCCGCCGCGCGCGGGCGCCGGCGCCGGGGGGCTTCCCCCCGCGTCCGCCTTGCCACATGATCCCGCCCGCACCGGAAGACCGCACCGCAAGACCGCATCGGCAGCAAGCGACCGGGAGACCGCGCCATGACCGCCAGCCGCCCCCGACCGTCCGCCCCGCCTCCGGCCGAACCCGGCCCCGGCCCCGCCTCCGGCCCAGAGCCCGGAGTCGCCGCCAACCGCCGCCGCTGGGACGCCCGCGCCCGCATCCATGCGCAGGACCGCACCGGCTTCTACGGCGTGGACGACTTCCTCGCCGGCCGGATCCGGCTGGAGGGCGTCGACCTCGACCTGCTCGGCCCCGTCGACGGTCTGCGCATCGCGCATCTGCAATGCCATATCGGGCTCGACACCCTGACGCTCGCCCGCATGGGCGCCGCGGTCGAGGGGCTGGACTTCTCCCCCGTCGCCCTCGCCGCCGCCCGGCGGCTGGCGGAGCGCGCCGGCCTCTCCGCCCGCTTCCACGAGGCCGACGTCCGCGACGCCGCCGCGGTCATGGGCCCCGGCCGCTTCGACCGGGTCTTCGTCACCTGGGGCGCGATCGGCTGGCTGCCGGAGCTGACCCGCTGGGCCGCCCAGGTCGCCGCCCTGCTGGTTCCCGGCGGGCGCCTGCATCTGCAGGACGTCCACCCGGCGGCGGAGCAGCTCGACCTCACCCCCCGCGGCCTCGTCCCCTGCTTCGACTGGCGCACCCCGGCCGACGCGCCGCTTCGCTTCCACGAGACGACCACCTATACCGGCGACGCCGAGGCCCTGCCGGCGGAGCCCGATCACAACTGGATCCACCCGATCTCCGACATCGTCACCGCCCTTCTCGACGCGGGGCTGGAGATCCGGGCCCTGCGCGAGGACGATATTCTGGTCTGGGACATGTTCCCCGGCCTGACCCGTCAGGGCGGGGACGGGCTGTGGCGCCTGCCCGAGGGCCATGTCCGCACCCCGCTGAGCTTCGCGCTCACCGCGGCGAAACCCGGCTGAGCGCCGGCCCCGCAACGCCTGCTTCCCCGAACGCCGCCCCCCGAACAGCCTGTCCCAGGAGCCTCCATGCCCCGCCCCGCCATCGCCCGTTCCAAGACGATCCGCCCCGCGCTCGCCCGCCTCGGCGCCGCGCTGGGGCTCGGCCTCCTGCTCGGCGCCGCGGCCGCGGGGCCGGCGGCGGCGGAATGCGGGCCGGACGAGGCCCCCTGCTTCGTGGGCGGGGAATTCGGCGACGGGGTCTATCACGTCCTGCTTCCCTCCGGCCCCGGCCCCTTCCCCGGCGCGCTGGTCCTGCACGGCTACGGCGGGCAGGCCGGCGTCGTGATCCGCACCCCGGTCATGGTGGAGACCCTGCTCGCCCGCGGCTTCGCGGTCGTCGTCCCGCAGGGCGCGCCGCGGCGCGAGGACGACAAGGGCGGCGCCTGGAACGCCTTCGGGGCGGAGGAGCGGCGCGACGACGTGGCCTTCCTCAACGCGGTCGCCGCCGACGCCTCGTCCCGCTTCGGGATCGACCGGGGGCGGATGATCCTGTCGGGCTTCTCGGGCGGGGGCATGATGACCTGGCGGGTCGCCTGCGTGGCGCCGGCCAGCTTCGCGGCCTACGCGCCCATCGCCGGCCTGCTCTGGCGTCCCCTGCCCGAAAGCTGCGAGGGGCCGGTGCGGATGCTGCATATCCATGGCTGGTCCGACCCGGTGGTGCCGCTGGAGGGCCGCGCCGTCGCCGGCGGGCGGGTGGTGCAGGGGGACCTGTTCCGCGGCCTCGACCTGATGCGCGAGGCCAATGGCTGCGCGCGCGACGACCCCGACGGCTACGGCATGACCGGCCCGTTCATGCGGCGGAGCTGGACCGACTGCGCCCCGGGCTCGGCGCTGGAATTCGCCATGCACCCGGGCGGGCACGTCGCGCCCGAGGGCTGGGGCGCGCTGGTCGCCGACTGGTTCGAGTCGCTGGGAATCGACCCCACATGACCGACGCCCCGCGGCCGTCCGGCCCCGCCCGCGCCTCCCGCGCGCCGCGCCCCGCCCTGCCCGTCGCCCTGCCGCTGGCGGCGACGCTGCTGTTCTTCGCCGCCAATTCGGTGCTGGGCCGCGCCGCGCTGGGGGAGCTTCCGGCGGGCCAGCCCCCGGACCCCGCCGCCTATACCGCGCTGCGCCTCGTCTCCGGCGCCGCGATGCTGGCGCTGATCGTGGCGGCGCGGGAGGGGGCGGGCGGCGCGCGGGCCGCGCTGAGCCGGGCGCGCGCGGTCCCGGCGCTGTCCTTGCTGGGCTACGCCGCCTTCTTCTCGGTCGCCTATGCCGGCATCGCGGCGGGGCTGGGGGCGCTGGTTCTGTTCGGCGCGGTGCAGGTCACCATGTTCGCCGGCGCGCTCGCGATGGGGGAGCGTCCGCCGCCGATGCGCTGGCTGGGCGCGGGGGCGGGGCTGGCCGGTCTCGCCTGGCTGGCCGCGCCGGGGGCGGAGGCGCCGCCGCTGGTCCCGGCCCTGCTGATGGCCGCGTCCGGGGCCTCCTGGGGCGTGTTCTCGCTGGTCGGCCGCGGGTCCGCCCGCCCCGTCGCCGACATGGCGGGCGCCTTCGCGCTGGCCTCCGTCGCCGGGACCGCGCTGTGGGCCATGGCCGCCGCCGCCGGGTTCGCGCCCGGGATGGGCGCGCGGGAGGCGGGGCTGGCCGTGGCCTCCGGCGCCGTCACCTCCGCGCTCGGCTACGCGATGTGGTATGCGGTGCTGCCGCGCATCGACGCCACGCTCGCCTCCGTCGCCCAGCTCGCCGTGCCGCTGATCGCGCTGGCCGGCGGGGCGCGGTGGCTGGGCGAGGTCCCCTCCTCGCGCTTCTGGATCGCCGCCGCGCTGATCCTCGGGGGCGTCGGCGCGGCCACGCTGGCCTCCCGCCGCCGCTGACCGTCCGCGCTGTCGCAAACCCCGCATCCCCCGTCGCCAAGCCGCCGCCGCCGCGCCGCGCGCCCGGCTAGAACAGGGGCCTGACGAGGCGAACGGGCGGAGTGCGGGCATGAAGACGCAGGCGCGGGCGGTGGTGGTCGGCGGCGGCGCGGTGGGGGTCTCCATCGCCTACCACCTGGGCAAGGCCGGCTGGGACGTGATCCTGCTGGAGCGGGACGAGCTGACCTCCGGCTCCACCTGGCACGCCGCGGGCCTGCTGCCGCTGTTCAACATGTCCTACGCGGTCGGGCATATCCACGACTACTCGGTCAAGTTCTACGCGGGGCTGGAGGCGGAGACCGGGCTCAACCCCGGCTTCGCCCGCGTCGGCAACCTGCGCATGGCCCAGAGCGACGCGCGCATGGACGAGTTCCGCCTCTACGCCGCCACCGCCGAGACGGTGGGGGTGGAGCATGAATGGCTGACCCCGGCCCAGATCAGGGACCGCTGGCCCCTCGTGCGGACCGAGGACCTGAAGGGCGCGTTGTTCCACCCCACCGACGGTTACATCAACCCCGCCGACGTCACCCAGGCCATGGCGCGGGGCGCCCGCGCCTTCGGAGTGGAGATCGTGCGCCGGGTGCAGGTCGAAAGCTTCGCGCGCGACGGGGCCGACTGGGTGGTGACCGTGGCCCACATGGTCGAGAAGGGCGGCAACCTCGTGCCCTCCGGCGAGGTGTCGGAGATCCGCTGCGAGCATGTCGTCTCCGCCACCGGCAACCACGCCCAGGCCACCGCCGCCAAGATCGGCTGCTACATCCCGGCGATGCCGGTGGAGCATCAATACATCGTAACCGATGCCGACCCTGCATTGATCGAGTTCCGCAAGACCATGCCGGAACACCCCGTCCTGCGCGACGCCGACGCCAAATGGTATGTGCGCGAGGAGCGCGGCGGCTGGATCCTCGGCCCCTATGAGCGGGGCGCCCCCGCCTGGGCCAAGTTCGGCGTGCCCGAGAGCTTCCGCGCCGACCTTCTGCCGCTCGACCTCGACCGGATCGAGGAGGAATACCTGTCGATGATCCACCGCATTCCGTCCTCGGAAGGCGTGGGTCTGAAGGACGACTACAACGGCCCGATCTGCTACACGCCCGACGGCAACCCGCTGGTCGGCCCCGCGCCGGGGGTGGAGAATTTCTGGTTCGCGGAGGGCTTCTCCTTCGGCATCACCGCCGCGGGCGGGACCGGGCATTACCTCGCGCAGGTGATGACGCAAGGCGAGGCCGAGATCGACATGTGGTCGCTCGACCCCCGCCGCTACGGCCGCTGGGTGAACCGCGAATACGCCGCCGTGAAGAACGAGGAGGCGTATGAGCATGTCTACATCCTCCACCATCCCGACGAGGAACGCCCCGCCGCGCGCCCCCTGAAGACCGCGCCCTGCTACGACCGGATGAAGGCGGCGGGCGCCCAGTTCGGGCAGGTCAACGGCTGGGAGCGGCCGAATTACTTCGCCCCTCAGGGCTTCGACGACCACGCCGCGCGGTCGTTCCGTCGCGGCGGCTGGTGGGGTTTCGCGGAGGCCGAGGCCCGCGCGGTGCGCGAGCGGGTCGGGCTCTACGACGCCACCGCCTTCGCCAAGACCCGGATCAAGGGGCCGGGGGCGACGGCGTTCCTGGACTGGCTGACCTCCAACAGGCTGCCGAAGGTCGGGCGCATCAACCTGACCTATGCGCTGACCGATGCGGGCACGGTGCGCACGGAAGCCACCATCGTTCGGCTGGCGGAGGACGACTACTACGTGGTCACCGCCGGCGCGGCGCAGGCCTATGACCAGGATTATTTCGAGAAGGAGGCCGCGAAGACGCGCGACGAATTCGGCTGGATCGAGGTGCAGGACGTCACCGCGCAATGGGGCGTGTTCGCGCTGGCCGGCCCTGCGGCGCGCGAGGCGCTGCGCCCGCTGATCGTGGACGCGGACCCGGCCTCGGCGCTCTCCAACAAGCGCTTCCCCTGGCTTTCCATGCGCCGCATCGACCTCGGCATGGTCCCGACCATGGCGATCCGCGTCGCCTATACCGGCGAGCTGGGCTATGAGCTGCACCACCCGATCGAGATGCAGAATCACCTTTTCGACGCGCTGATCAAGGCGGGAGAGCCGCATGGCCTGACCCTGTTCGGCGCCCGCGCCCAGAACTGGCTGCGGCAGGAGAAGTCCTACCGCGCCTTCGGCTCCGACCTCGGGCGGGACGCGACGCCGCTGGAAAGCGGGCTCGACCGCTTCGTGGACGCGGACAAGGACTTCCGCGGCAAGGCGGCGATGCAGGCCCGCGGCGTGCGGGCGAAATGCGTGACCGTGGTCATGGACGGGCCGGAGGGCGCGGACCCCTGGGGGCGCGAGGGCCTGTTCGCGGGCGGCGAGGTGGTCGGCCGGCTGACCTCGGGCGGCTGGTCCGTGAGCTTGGGCCGGCGCATCGGGCTGGGCTATGTGCGCCCGGAGCTGGCTGCGCCGGGCACCGCGCTGAAGGTGCGGATCCTGGGCGAGCTGTTCGACGCCGAGGTGGTGGAGGACAGCCCCCACGACCCGGCCAACGCCCGCCTTCGGCTCGACGGCTGACCCAGGGGCGCCCGAGACCGGAAACGGAGCCGGAACCCGGAAACCAGAAACGGGGACCGCGCCCCCGCGCGATCCCCGTTTCACGGGCGGCACCAGCTACGCCGCCACCCTCAGGCTCGGCCGGGACGACTTCCCCAGGAAACCGTCCCCGCCGCGCGGTCCGTCAGGTCGTCGCGTCATCCGCTTTCCCCAGTGGGACGCTGCGACCTGCCGGCCCGCGTGCTCCACACACTCACCGCAAACCGTGGAAACAGACTTGAGCGATTCGGCGTGACTGCGCCGTGACCGGAACCACAAATCCGGTCAGGTCATCGCCAGGGCGCGGGCGAAAATCTCCCGGTCCACGTTGCCGCCGGTGGCGAGCGCGATCACGGCGTCGCCCTCGAAGGCCTGCGGCTGGAACAGCGCGGCGGCGAGCGCGACGGCGCCGCCGGGCTCCACGACGATCTTAAGTCGTTCGTATGCAAGCGACATCGCCCGCAGCGCGTCGTCGTCGGAGACGGTCAGCCCCGGGCCGGCGAGGGTCGAGAGGATCGGGAAGGTGATCTCTCCGGGCTCCGGCGTGACGATGGCGTCGCAGATCGACTTGCGACCTCCCGCCGCAGGGGTCCGTTGTTTTTTCGTTAAGGATACCGCCCAGTCGTCGTAGTCCGCCGGCTCCGCCGTGCGCACCCGCAGCCCCGGCGCCTCCGCCGCCAGCGCCAGCGCGACGCCGGTGGCGAGCCCGCCGCCCCCGGCGCACACGGCGACGTCCGCCGCGCTCACCCCGGCTTCGGCGGCCTGTTCGGCGATCTCCAGCCCCGCCGTGCCCTGCCCGGCGATGACCATGGGCTCGTCATAGGGCTTCACCAGCGTCAGGCCCCGTTCGGCGGCGAGCTTCGCGCCGATCTCCTCCCGGCTTTCGGAATAGCGGTCATAGGTCACCACCTCCGCCCCCAGCGCGGCGGTGTTGGCGAGCTTCAGGCGCGGCGCGTCCTCGGGCATCAGGATCACGGCGGGGATGCCGTGCAGCTTCGCGGCGTAGGCCATGCCCTGCGCGTGGTTGCCCGACGAATAGGCGAAGACCCCGCGGGCCCGGACCTCCGGCGCCATGGCGGAGATCGCCGACCACGCCCCGCGGAACTTGAACGAGCCGGTGTGCTGCAGGCATTCCGCCTTCACCAGCACCCGGCGCCCGGCGATGTCGTTGAGGAACGGGCTTTCCAGCAGCGGCGTGCGGCGCACGACGGGGGCGAGCCGCGCGGCGGCGGCCCGGATGGCGGCGATGTCGGTCATGGTCGGGGTCCGGAATTCAGGCGGCGGGGGTGGAGAGGGCGGCGGCGCGGGCCAGAAGCGCGTCGATGGCGGCGACGGATTCGGGCTCGTCCAGCAGGGGGACGTGGCCGCGGTCGGGGACGGTGACGGCGGTCACCCTCTCGGGGGCGGCGGCCTGCATGCGGGCGAGGGTCTCGGCGGTCAGGATGTCGGAATTCGCCCCGCGCAGCACCAGCACCGGCACGGCGGCGAGGCGGTGGAACAGGGGCCAGAGGTCGGGGGCCGGGGCGCCCGCCTCCATCGCCGCGCGCAGCGCCTCGCCCTGCGCGATCAGCGCGTCGCGCAGGCGCAGGTCGTAGCGCCAGGCGAGGCCGTCGGCCGTCTCCTCCGCCAGCGCGGCGGCGATGCGGCGCCATTGCGCGGGGGCGACGGTGGGGTTCTGCGCCCGGCCCGCGGCCTCCAGCTGCACGGCGAGCGCATCGAGATCCGGCGCGGTCGGGGGCTTGCCCACATAGTCCATGATGCGGTCGAGCCCGCCGGGCGCGATCTCCGGCCCGATGTCGTTGAGGATCGCGGCGCGGATCCGGTCGGGGGCGAAGGCGGCGGCCAGCAGGGTCAGCATTCCGCCCCGCGACGTGCCCACGAACACCGCGGAGGCGAGGCCCAGATGGTCGAGCAGCGCCAGCGCGTCCCGCGCCTCGGTCGGCACGTCGTAGCTGGCGGGCTCGGCCCGGTCGGAGGCGCCGCGCCCGCGGCTGTCGAGCCGGATCACCCGATGGGTGGCGGACAGGCGCGCGGCGAAATCGGCGAAATCGTCCATGTTGCGCGTCAGCCCGGCGAGGCAGAGCACCGGCATCCCGTCGCGCGGGCCTTCGTCGGCATAGGCGAGCGACGGACCGTCGGCGGTGCGGAAGCGGGTCACGGTCACCATGAGGCGGCGAGCTCCGGGATCTCGCGCAGGTCGCCCGCGATGCGCTGCGGCTTCCAGGGAAGGCGGTCCATCGGGTCGCCGTTGCGGTTCACCCAGACGGTGCGGAACCCGTAGCCGGAGGCCGCCGCGGCGTCCCAGCCGTTGGAGGAGACGAACAGCACCTCGCGCGGGGTGCGCCCGAAGCGGTGTCCGACCAGGTCGTAGACCACGCGGGCCGGCTTGAACACGCCGACCGATTCGACCGACAGCACCTCGTCGAGCAGCGGCCCGAGCCCGGCGGAGTTGACCGCGCCGTCCAGCATGGCCGGCGAGCCGTTGGACAGGATCGCCGTCTCCAGCCCCGCGTCCTTGAGCGCGGCGAGCATGGAGGGGACCTCGGGGAAGGCGTCGAGTTCGAAATAAAGGTCGAGCAGGGCGCGCCGCTCATCCTCCGCCACGCCGCCGACCGCCTCCAGCGCGTAGTCGAGCGCGTCGGCGGTGACCTGCCAGAAATCCGTGTGAACGCCGGCGGTGGCGCGCAGCCAGGAATATTGAAGCTGCTTGGCCCGCCAGATCTCGGCGATGCGGGGCCAGAGCTCGGCGAAGCGGGGATGGGCCGGGTCGGCGGCGAGCCGGCGGGCGGCGGCGGCGACGTCGAAAAGCGTGCCGTAGGCGTCGAAGACGCAGGTGGCGATGGGCATGGGGTTCTCCCTCCGGACGGCAGGGGAAGGGCGGGCGGACGGCGCGCCTTCGGACCGGGGCGGAGCATCGCCCGCGCCGCAGGCGAAAGGCAATCCGCGGCGGCCGCCGCGCACGCCCGCTTGATCCGCCGCCGGGGGGAGGCGACGGCGAACCGGGGAGCGGACGGGAGAACGGATCGGGGCAGAAACCCCTCCCGCGCAAGCCGCCGGGCGAAAGCGCCGGGCCTGCGGGGAAGGCCTGCCAGGAAGGGTCGGGAAAGATCGCGGCTCACGCCGAGTGGACGGCGTGGGGCGCCCCGCCGGCTCAGCGCAGCGCGGGGCGCAGCAGGCTGACGGCCAGGGCCGCCTCTCCGGTGCGCAGCAGGCGCGCGCCGACCGCATGGGCGGCGGTGCTGTCGAGGCACTGGCAGCAATCCTCCAGCGCCTCCGCCTGCAGGGCCAGCGCCGGCAGACCCAGCCGCGGGGCCAAAGCCGCCAGCAAGCGGGCGCTGCGCGACAGCGCGGTCCAGCTTTCCTCCGCCAGCAGGCGTTCGACCGAGACCAGAAGGTCCGTCGCCTCCAGCAATCCGTCGTCCAGCGCCTCGGCCCTCTCGCCGGGGGCGAGGCCGGTTTCCAGCGCGCGCAGCGCCTCCATGTCCAGCACGGTTTCGCCCACGACGGGGGCCAGTCGGGTCACGCTCGTCATCGCGGTCATCCTCGCTGTTTCCGCTGGCCGGCGCCGCCGCGGGGCCGCGAGACCCCGGGGGCGGAGAGCCGGCCGCGCACCGTTCCACCGCCGCCGGTTATCGCGCGGCGCGGTGAAAGGGGCGTTGACGGGGCGGGGAGATTCGCCGGTTTCGGGGGCGATCAGCCTTAACCCGGGCCTTAGCGCGCGGACCGCGGGAAAGCTTCCGTCAGGCCAGCGCCGCGGCGGGACGGATCGTGCCGGTGAGGATGCCGCGGCGGTTGCGCTGCGGGGGGGAGAGCCGGTCCGCGAAGGCCGGATCGGCGGCGGAGGCGAGGCCCAGCCGCACCAGGATCGCCGCCATCGCCACCGCGGCGGCGCGCCCGGCGCCGTCGTCGATCTTGACCGCGACGCCCAGGCCCCGGCCGGGGACGATGGCCACGAAGGCGCCCTCGGCCCCCGATTTCAGCGCCACGGCCCCGCCGGTCAGGCGCATCATCTCCGTCGCCGGTTCGCCCACGCCTCCGACCAGCTCGGGATGGGCGCGCATCGCCTCCTGCAGCCGGGCGGCGGCCGCGGCGCGCACGCCGCCGATGGCGGACGGGTCGGCCATGCGCGCCATGGCGCGGGCGAGCCCGGTGACCGTGCAGGCGAAATTGGGGGCGGAGCAGCCGTCGACCACGTGGCCCAGCCCCTCGTCGTCGCCGGTCATGGCGTAGAACGCCTCCTTCGCGGCGCGCTGCACCGGGTGGTCGGGCTCGACATATTCCGGGCCGGCGCCGAGATGGCGGGTCAGGGTCAGGAAGCCGGTATGCTTGCCCGAGCAGTTGTTGTGGGTCTGGTCCGGGCAGCCGCAGGCGCGGATCAGCCCCTCGCGCGCCGGACGGTCGTCGGGCATCTGCGGGCCGCAGCGCAGGTCGGCCTCCGACTTGCCGATCGCCTCCAGCCAGGCGCGCACCGGGACGGTGTGGATCTCCGCCCCCTTGTGGGAGGCGCAGGCGAGCGCGAGATGGCGCGTCTCCAGCCCCGCCGCATCCGCCGCGCCGCTCTCCACCAGCGGCAGCCCCTGCAGCATCTTGCAGGTGGAGCGGGGCAGGATCACCCGGTCCGCGTCCCCCCAGGCGGCGACGACGGCGCCGGAGGCGTCGCAGACCGCGGCGGCGCCGCGATGCACGCATTCCACGAAGTCGCCGCGAATCACTTCGACCAGCGGCGCGCCGCCGTCGGAGAAGGCGGGGGGGACGGGAGAGACGGGTTCAGTCATCGAGCAGCTCCTCGGCGAAGTCGTCGCCCAGCGCGGCGCGCAGCCGCCCGAGCGCCAGGCGCATCCGGGATTTCACCGTGCCCAGCGGCACGTCAAGCGCCGCGGCGATCTCCGCCTGGGTCATGCCCCCGAAAAACGCCATGCGCACCACGTCGCGCTGGTCGTCTCCCAGCGCGGCCAGGGCCTCGCGCACCTGCGCGTCGCGGGCGGCGGCGGCGGCGGCGTCCGCCGGGTCCTCGGGCGCGTCGGGCTGGAACAGCGGGTCGTCGGGGTCGGGGGCGGCGCGGGTCTCGCGGCGCAGGATGTCGATGCGCCGGTTGCGGGCGATGGCGAAGATCCAGGTGGAGACGCCGGCCTTGCCGGGGTCGTATTGCGCCGCGCGCCGCCAGACCGCGACCATGACGTCCTGCGACGCCTCGTCCGCCACGTCGGCCGGCGCGCCGCCGCGCATCAGGAACGCCTTCACCCGGCCCGCGTAGCGCGAGAAGAGATGGCCGAAGGCGTCGCGGTCGCCGGTCTCGGCCAGGCGCGCCAGCAGGGCCGCGTCGGATTCGGAAGACAGGTCCACGACCTCCTCGATCGCGCCCGGGGGCGCGAGAGCTCCGGCCGCGCGGCGCGCCGGATCGGAGGAGGCGATGTCGTCCATCCTGTCGGGTTGCTTTCCTGTCGGGATGCTTGTCGCGCACGCGCCGCGTTCCGCGGCGGAGCGCGCCGGTCCCGCGCCCGTTTGCCCGGCCCGGCGGGGTGGCGCCGCGATCCGGTTTGCGTCTAGATTAGGGGTCGGCGCGTCGGCTGGAAAGATGGATCGGCGCGGATCGGCGCCAGGCGCCCCGACGGAACCCGGCCCATGCCGGCCAGGCCCCCGCGCCGGCCGGCGCGGAGCGCGGGGCGTCGCGGCGGACGGACGCCGGAGCCGAGGACGCGCCGGGACGGAGCAGGCGTCGCGAGACGAACCCCGAACGACGAACACGCATAACGACGAACACACAGGCGGAACGAGGCGAGCATGAAAGCGGAGGCGAATCGCGGGACCCGACCGGCGCCCGCGCGGCGCGGCGGCCGGATCGGCGCGGCGCTGGCGACGGCGGGCCTGGGCATGGCAGCGGCGATCGCGGGCGTGGCGGCGATCACGACGATCGGCGCGGGCCCGGCGGCGGCGCAGCAGACCACCAACCGGGTCGAGGCGTTCCGGGACTGGTCGGTGTTCAAGGCCGACGCAGGCGGGCCGGTGTGCTGGGTGGTGACGCAGCCCCAGTCTTCGGTCGCGACCCGCGGCGGCAAGCCGGTGCAGGTGCGCCGGGGCGAGATCTACCTGACCGTGGCCGTGCGCCCGCGCCAGGGCGTGACCAACGAGATCGCGATGGTCGGCGGCTACCCGTTCAAGGACGGGTCGACGGTGAAGGCGCAGATCGACTCCAAGTCCTTCTCCATGTTCACCGAGGGCGAAAGCGCCTGGACCTACCCCGCCGACGACGCGGCGATGGTCGCGGCGATGAAGGCGGGCACGGCGGCGGTGTTCACCGGCGTCTCCTCGCGCGGGACCACGACCACGGACCGGTTCTCGCTGCTCGGCTTCACCGATGCGCTGAGCTCGGCGCAGCGGCTCTGCAACTGAGCCCGCGCCCCCCGCGATCCGTCGGGGGCGTGGACGAAACCGCCGCGGGCCGCTATACGGGCCCCGAGTCGCGCTCCCCGGTCCGCCGGGGGGCGTCGTTTCGTTTTCCGGAGGTCCGCGACATGACCCAGCACGCACAGGCGCCCCTGACGCAGGACACGCCCGGCTACGCCCCGCGCGCCGCCGAAGGGCCGCGCCCGCTGGTCGGGCTGACCCGGCCCGCGCTGCAGGCCGCGCTGGAGGAGGCCGGGATCCCCGAGGGTCAGTCGAAGATGCGCGCCGGCCAGGTCTGGCAGTGGCTCTATTCCCGCGGGGTCACCGACTTCGCGGAGATGACCAACCTTTCGAAGGCGATCCGCGCCCAGCTGGCGGAGAATTTCCGCATCGACCGGCCGGAGATCGTGGTCCGCCAGGTCTCCGCCGACGGCACCCGCAAATACCTGCTCCGCCTCGCCGGCGGGCATGAGGTCGAAGCGGTCTACATCCCGGAGGAGGACCGCGGCACGCTCTGCGTCTCCTCCCAGGTGGGCTGCACGCTGACCTGCACCTTCTGCCATACCGGCACCCAGAAGCTGGTCCGCAACCTGACGGCCGAGGAGATCGTGGCCCAGATCCTGGTCTGCCGCGACGACCTCGGCGAATGGCCGGTCGCCGGCCAGCGCCCGCCGGAGCGGCGGCTGCTGTCCAATATCGTGCTGATGGGCATGGGCGAGCCGCTCTACAATTTCGAGAACGTGCGCGACGCGATGAAGATCGCCATGGATGGCGAGGGGCTGAGCCTGTCGCGCCGGCGCATCACGCTGTCCACCTCCGGGGTCGTGCCCAACATGGCGCGGGCGGGGGAGGAGATCGGCTCGCTGCTTGCCATCTCGCTGCACGCGGTGCGCGACGAGCTGCGCGACGTGCTGGTGCCGATCAATCGCAAATGGAACATCGCCACGCTGCTGCAGGCCTGCCGGGATTACCCGCGCCTGTCCAACGCCGAGCGGATCACCTTCGAATACGTGATGCTCAAGGACGTGAACGACTCGGACGCGGATGCGAAGCGCCTGGTGCAGCTGATCGCCGGCATCCCCGCCAAGATCAACCTGATCCCGTTCAACCCCTGGCCGGGCTCGCCCTATGAGCGGTCGGACTGGGACCGGATCGAGGCCTTCGCGGAGATCGTGAACCGGGCCGGCTACGCCTCCCCCGTCCGCACCCCGCGGGGGCAGGACATCATGGCCGCCTGCGGGCAGCTCAAGTCGGCGACCGAGCGCGGCCGCAAGCGCGCCTCCGACATCGCCGCGGAGGCCGCGGGGGGCTGACCCCTCCGCCCCGGGGCCGGGGCCGGCGGGAACGAAAAGAGCCGCCCGGGGCGCCGGGCGGCTCTTTTTTCTCGTGGGTCCGGACTACGTCTCGCGCCCGCCCGCCCGCGCGGCGGCGAAGGCGCCGCGCCGTCGGCGATCAGCGCGGCTGGTCGTCGTCGTCCTCGTCGTCCCCGCCGGGAAGGTTGAACAGGTCGTCGGGGTTCAGCGGCCCGCGGGTGTCGCGCGGATCGTCGTCCTCGTCCTGCTCGATCAGGCTGAAGCTCTCCAGCCCCGAGATGTTGGAGGGCATCCGCGGCTCCGGCCGGGCCGCGAGGCTCTCGTCCGTGGACAGCAGGCTCAGCCGCTCCTCGTGGGTCATGACCTCCTCGCGCTCGCGCCGCTTGCGCTCGGCGGCCTTGCGCACGGCCTCGTCCAGCTCGACCTGGCTGCACAGGCCCACCGCCACCGGGTCCACCGGCTGGATGTTCTGCGCGTTCCAGTGAGTGCGGTTGCGGATCGCCTGGATGGTCGGCTTGGTGGTGCCGACCAGCTTGGAGATCTGGCCGTCCGACAGCTCCGGATGGTAGCGCACCAGCCAGGCGATGGCCGCCGGACGCTCCTGCCGCTTCGACAGGGGCGTGTAGCGCGGACCCTTGCGGCGGGCCTCGCCCTCCATCGACTGGGTCCGCTTCAGCTTCAGCCGGGCGGTCGGGTCCTTCTGGCAGCGGTCGATCTCCCGCTGGTCGAGCTGGTTGTTGGCGACCGGGTCGAAGCCCTTCATGCCCTGCGCCACCTCGCCGTCGGCGATGCCGTTCACCTCAAGCTCGTGCAGCCCGCAGAACGCCGCGACCTGGGTGAAGGTCAGCGTGGTGTTGTCCACCAGCCAGACGGCGGTGGCCTTGGGCATCAGCGGCAGCGAATCGCTCATCGGTCGTCTCCCGGCATAAACCTTCCCCCGGTCCGAAGACCCTGGCCGCATCCGGCGAGGCCGGCGACCATCGTTCGCGAAGCGAGGGGATCGCCGGCCATATAATGCAATTCCGGCCCCGAGGAAAGGCCCCCCGGGTCAGGCGAGCGACGCGGACGGAAATCGCCCGGGGATTGTGATCGGCTCGCGCCAGATTGGTTGCAGATACCCAACTGTCTGTGCGAATTATTGTCGAACGAGAGGCATGCGCATGGAATGCTGCGGATGGATCGCCCGAACCGTTGGCTTACCGGGAAGGCCTGATTTTG
Organism: Pseudomonadota bacterium; assembly: GCA_036154955.1. Classification (GTDB taxonomy): domain Bacteria; phylum Pseudomonadota; class Alphaproteobacteria; order Rhodobacterales; family Rhodobacteraceae; genus Albimonas. The sequence goes on from JAYZWL010000147.1 coordinate 16,704, forward strand.
CCTGACGACGACCCTATCGAAAGCGCGACCCGCGATGGACTCGCGGATCCGCCCGAAACCGGCGACGCCCGCCGCCGGCTGGCGCTGACCCGCGTGCTGATCTGGGCCGAGCACGAGGCGGCGGAAATGGAGCGGTCCGACGTCTCCGCCACGCTCAAGGACGCGATCGCGCTGCTGCACCGGGGCGGGTGAGGGGGCGCGGCGCGCCTCCCCGGCCCTCAGACCACCAGCGCGATCTTGCCCATATGGGCGGAGCTCTCCATCAGCGCATGCGCCTTCGCCGCCTCCTCCAGCGGGAAGGTGGCGTGCATCTTCGGCGCGATCCGGCCGGAGGCGAGCAGCGGCCACACCTCCGCCTCCAGCGCCTTCGCCATCTCCGCCTTGAAGGCCACCGAGCGCGGGCGAAGGGTCGAGCCGGTGATGGTGATCCGCTTCATCATCACCTGGGCGAAGTTGATCTCCGCCTTGGGGCCGCCGAGGAAGGCGATGAAGCTGAGCCGCCCGTCGGGGGCCAGCGCCTGAAGATCCCGGGCGATGTAGTCGCCGCCGACCATGTCGAGGATCACGTTCACGCCCTCGCCTCCGGTCAGCTCCTTCGCGACCTTCACGAAGTCCTCCTCGCGGTAGTTGATCGCCCGTTCCGCGCCCAGGGCCTCGCAGAAGGCGGCCTTCTCGGCGTTGCCGACCGTGGTGAACACCCGGGCGCCCCGCGCCTTGGCGAGCTGGATGGCGGTGGAGCCGATGCCCGAGGAGCCGCCATGCACCAGCAGCGTTTCGCCCCCCTGCAGGCCCACCCGGTCGAACACGTTGATCCAGACGGTGAAGAAGGTCTCCGGCACGCAGGCGGCGGCGGTGAGGTCCAGCGCGTCGGGCACGGGCAGGGCGTGGTCGGCGGGGGTGAGCGCGTATTCCGCGTAGCCGCCGCCCGGCAGCAGCGCGCAGACCCGGTCGCCGAGCTTCCAGCGCGACGCGCCCGGGCCGATGGCGGCGACGGTTCCGGCGGCCTCCAGCCCCGGCAGGTCCGAGGCGCCCGGCGGCACCGGGTAGTTGCCCGCCCGCTGCAGGGCGTCGGGGCGGTTCACGCCGGCGGCGGCGACCTTGATCAGGATCTCGCCGGCGCCGGGGGTGGGGACCGGGCGGGTTCCGGGAACCAGAACCTCCGGCCCGCCGGGCTTGGAGATCTCCACCACGCGCATGGTTTCGGGCAGGTCGGTCATCGGGGCTCCTCCGGGTTGGCGCGGCTGCGCGGGGGAGTTGTGGCCCGGAGCGGGGCGCAGGGGCAAGGGGGACGGGCGAAGGAGGGAGGAGGGGGAGAGGAAGGCGGGGGAGACGGGCGCGGACCGCCGCTCACCTCGATTTAACCTTTCGGTGGCGCCTTGGACGGGCGGAGCGGGCGAAAGACGGAGACGGATCATGGCGATGCGAAAGGCGCGGGCGGGCGCCGGCGACCCGAAGGCGTCCGCCCCGGGCGCCGCGGGATCGGGCGTCGTGGGTCCGGGCGGGGCCGGCGAGGTGACCCAGCGGATTTTCCGGGTGGCGGCGCTGATGGCGATCTGGGCGCTGGCCTGGGTCGTCGCCGCCCGAATGCTGGAGCGACTGGCGCCGTCGGCGCTGGACGGCCCCGGCCCGGGCGCGCCCCCGGCCCCCGGCTGGGCGGCGCTCGCGCTCGGCGGCGTCGCGGTGGCGCTGTGCGCCGGCCACATGCTGGGGCGGGCGCGGCGCATGCGGGCCTCGGACGCCTGGACCATCACGCTGCTGCTCGCCGTCGGCTCCGCCGGCATGGCCCTGCTGGGCGGCGCGCCGGAGAGCGCGGCTCCGCTCGCCGAACAGGCCGCGGTCGCGGAAGCGTCGGCGCCCGCCCCGGGGGCGATCGCCACGGCCGCCGCGACCCCGGCGCGCGCCCTCGCCGGCCTCGCGCCCCTCGCGGCCGCGCTCACATACCGGCGCGTCCGAAGGCGGCGGGCGCGCGGCTAGCGGCGCGTCCGGCGCGGCGGATCACGCTCGCGGGGGGGGGCCGGGCGGGGCGGGACGCAGGCGGCGGAAGCGGCGCAGGAAACGGAACCCGGGGCGCGACGGGACGCCTGGAGGACGGGAGGCCGGCGGGCGGCCCAGGCAAGGCGTCGCCCGAGAGAAAGACAGGCGACGCACCCGGCCCGGACGAGGCGGGACGGGACGGCGCATGGGGCGGAGGACGAGGCCTGCGGAACCGCGCGGACAAGGCGCCGCTTGAGCGTGGGATCGCGGACGCGCCGAACGGGGCGGCGCACGGGATGGAGGCGGAGGCGGGCGGAGCGGCGCGGGCGAGGCGCCGCCTGAGGACGCGCCCGGGGACGCGCCGGTCGGGGCGGCGCCCCGCGCTCCGCCCGGTCCCGGCTTACGTCGCCGTCCGCCTCGCCCTTCGATGGCGCGGCGGCATGGGACGGCGCCGCCGCCGACCCAGCGGCGACGGCGCGTGCGGCCGCGGTCGCCCCCGGCCCGCGCCGCGCCTTCGCGAACCATCCGGCAAGGTCGTCGGGAGGCGGTCCGCGCAAGGTCGCGGGGCTGCGCGAGGCGGCGCCGCGAAGCGCCGTCGCGGCGGGACGCGTCTCGGGCGGCCGACGGCATGCCGCGCGCAAAGGCGTTTCGGCGGCGAGGGCGAGCGCCGCCGCGGCTAGCGGATATCCACCCAGACCAGCCGGTGATCGGAGCTTGCCGGCAGCCGTCCCCCTTCGATCAGCGCCGCGCGCGGGTCGTCGGGGGCGGGCCACCAGACGCCGGCGCCGGTAACCTCCCACTCCGTCGAGGGCAGGGCGAAATCCACCCGCAGATTGCCCGGGCCCGGCTCGTCCCGCCAGTCGGCCGTGTCGCGCCCCGGTTCGCCCCGATGGCGGGCGTTGGCCCCGCCCTGCGCGGCCGCCGCCGGCCCGCCCCCGGGGCCGGTCGGGGCCGGGTCCCGCACCCGGGCGTGAGACAGCAGCGCCCGGATCGCCTCGCGCCGCCCGTCCCCGTCCTCCGGGTCCGCGTTGAGATCGCCGAGGATCACGAAGCCCGCCCCCTCCGCCAGCCCGCCGGCCCGCCCGGCGTCGTCGCGCATCCAGCCGGCGCCGGAGACATAGTCGGTCCAGAACCGGATCTCGTCATGGTTGCGGCGGCCGTTGCGGTCCTCCGCCCCGTCGAAGACCGGCGGGGTCGGATGGCTGACCAGAAGGTGCAGCCGCCGCCCGTCGGGCAGGATCGCGGGCAGGTCCAGATGGGTCTTGGAGGACAGGCGCAGCAGGCCCGCGGCCTCCGGCGGATAGAAGCGCGTCGGCATCAGCCCGCCCGGCATGTCGGCCCACAGCGTCAGCCGGAAGCTGCGGGCGGCGGCGACGTCCAGCGGCAGGCGCGACAGCACCGCCAGCCCGTATTGCCCGGGAAACGCCCCGTAGCCCTGCGCATCCCCCGGCCCGGCCGTGTCGCCGTCGCGGTCGAGGTCGAGCCCGGTGGGCAGGCCGGTGTTCACCGGCGGCGCGAGGCGGTGGGGATAGGCGAGCCCGGGCGTCCCGTCCTCCCCCGCCTCGGCCAGCAGGGCGGCGAGGGCGTCGAGCGCCAGCCCCTCGGCGTCGCGGTCGAGCTCCAGCAGCGCGACGACGTCGGGGCGCACGTCGCGCAGGATGGCGGCCACGGCGCGGGCCTGGTCCTTGCGGTCGAGGATCGCCTTCCAGATCAGCCCGGCGCCCCGGCGCGACAGCGAGGCGTTGAACACCGCCACCCGGATCGCGCCCGCGGCGGGGGCGGGGGGCCAGGGGCCGGCGGCCGCGGGGGCGGGAGCCTGCGCCTGCGCCTTCGCCGCGATCACCGCCGCGATCACCGCCGCGGCCGCGGCGAGCCACCGTCGCCCGCGCCCCCTTCCGCCCCGCTCCGCCGCCCCGGTCCCGCCGCGCGCCGCGCCCGCGCGCGGCGGGAGCGGGACCGGCGCTCGGGCGGCGGGGCGGGGCCGGGTCATTCCGCCGCCGCCCGTTCGGCCTCGGCCGCCAGCCGGGCCAGCCGCAGGATCGCCACGCCCCGCACCACCAGCAGCCCCGGCGTCGCCGCCCAGATCGTCGCCGACCAGGTCAGCGCCAGCGGCGACAGGAAGGCGTCGGCCTCCACCAGCCCGGTCGCCGCCCGCCCCACCACCAGCAGCGCGATGGGCAGGGCCAGCGCCGTCACCGTCACCTGCACGCCCAGCCGGCGCAGCCGCTCGGCCGAGCCGACGCCGGTGGCGGGCTCGAAGGTCGGCAGGTTCGTCCAGGGATTGAACCGCTCCGGATCCCGCGGCCAGCGACCCGACAGGATCACCGCCAGCGCCGCGAGACTGGCGAGGAACGAGGCGGTCAGCGCCGTCGCCGCCGCCGCCAGCGCCTCCGGGTCGGGGCCATGGGCGGAGGGCCGGGCGAGACTGTCGGCGGCCATGCGCGCCGGAGAGAAGCGGAAGTCCAGCGCCTCGGCCAGGGCCGCGAAGGGCGCCGCCGGCCCCTCCGGTCCGGTGGTGGCGACGCAGAGCGTGGCCATGCCCAGCACCGCGCAGATCAGCGCGAAGCGCAGGCGGTTGATCGGAGGGGCGAAGCGGAAGTCGATCAGGGACGGGGCGCCGGCCCCGTATTCCAGCAGCACGAACAGGGCGGCGGCGATGGCGGGCACCAGGCTCGCCACCACGCCCTCCGCCGCTTCCGTCTCGGGACCGCGGAGCACGATGGCCAGCGCCGGGGCGGAGAAGCACACCAGCACCGTCAGCGCCCGAAGCGCCGCGCCCTGACGGCGGCCGGGGGCGAAACGCAGGCCGCGCCGGGGCGCGCGGGGGGGAGCTGGGTCCCCCTCCATGGGCGGGATCAGCCCGCCGCGGCCAGCCAGGGCTGGCGCAGGGCCGCCTGGGCCTCATAGGCGTCGATGTCGTCGCCCTTCTCCATGGTCAGCCCCACGTCGTCGAGGCCGTTGAGCAGGCAGTGCTTGCGGAAGGCGTCGACCTCGAACGCGATCTCGCCGCCGTCGGGGCCGTGGATGGTCTGGTTCTCCAGATCCACGGTGACCACCGCGTTGGCGCCGCGCTTGGCGTCGTCCATCAGCTTGTCCACGTCCTCCTGCGGCAGGACGATGGGCAGGATGCCGTTCTTGAAGCAGTTGTTGAAGAAGATGTCGGCGAAGCTGGTGGAGATCACGCAGCGGATGCCGAAGTCGGCCAGCGCCCAGGGGGCGTGCTCACGCGACGAGCCGCAGCCGAAATTGTCGCCGGCCACCAGGATCTTGGCCTCGCGATAGGCGGGCTGGTTCAGCACGAAGCCGGGGATCTCGTTTCCGTCGGAATCGTAGCGCATCTCGTCGAACAGGTTCACGCCGAGACCCGAACGCTTGATGGTCTTCAGGAACTGCTTGGGAATGATCATGTCGGTGTCGACGTTGATCAGCGGCAGGGGGGCGGCGACGCCCTCGAGTTTCGTGAACTTGTCCATCATGCGGCTCCTTTGCGGATGGGTTCCGGGTAGCGCGTCCCGGGCCGATAGGCAAGCGACGCCGCGTCGGATCGGCGCGGGGGGGGCGATGGATCCGCGGCTTCGGGCGGGAGGCGGAACGGATCCGCCGGGCCCGCCGGCCCCGCCCGGCGCCGGGCCGAGGGGGCTCGACGCCCCCGAGGCGCGGCCCCCCCTCGCAAGGTCCCCGCTCAGCGCGCCGACTGCGGCAGGCCGAACAGCCGGTCGAAGCCGAGATTGAACGCCCAGGTGTAGGCGACGAAGGCCGCCGAGAGGCCCAGATCCATCAGGATCGCCTCGACCAGCGTCACCTCAAGCGTCCAGGCGATCAGCGGCGCGAGCAGGATCAGGAGCCCCGCCTCGAACCCCACCGCATGCGCCGCCCGGCGCATCGGGCCGCGGCCGGCGGGCGCGCCGCGGCGCCGCGCGCGCCGCTCCCACGCCTCGAACCCCCAGTTGAACGCCACGTTCCAGCCCATCGCGACCAGCGAGCAGCCGAGTGCGAGCAGCCCCATCGCCCCGATCCCGACATCGGCGACCAGAGCGTAGAACCCCACCGCCATGGCCAGTCCCAGGGCTTCGAAGCACAGCGCATGCAGCAGCCGGCGGCGCAGCGGCGACATGCGGTTGGGGATCAGGGCGCGGGTGGGCGCGGGGCTGGGAACGGGATGCGCGCAGGAGGCGGGCCGCCCTGCGTCGCGCGCGACGGGGCGGGGGTTCGGGCCGGTCATGTCGAGGCCCCTCCGGTGACGGATCGGGCCTCGGTCAGGCGCACGGCGGGCCCCGCCGCTCCGTGCTCCGCCCCCCCGGGCCGGGGGCGGCGAAGGCGGAGACCCCCGGCCCCGCCATCCCTTGCGGGGGGCCGCGGCCGGAGGTCTTTTCAGAGCGCGCCGGGCCGGAGCCCCGCGCGCGTCAGTCGATACGGTCGATCCGGGACCGGATCAGGCCAGCGAGCCGTCGATGCCCTTGCAGGCCTCGACCAGGCCCTTCACCGCGTCGATCGACTTGTCGAGCATGGCCTTCTCGGCCTTGTCGAGCTCGATCTCCACGATCTTCTCGATGCCCGCGGCGCCGATCACGGTGGGCACGCCCACATACATGTCGTCGAGGCCGTAGGCGCCCGAGACATGGGCGGCGCAGGGCAGGACCCGCTTCTGGTCCTTCAGATACGACTCCGCCATGGCGATGGCCGAGGCGGCGGGCGCGTAGAAGGCCGAGCCGGTCTTGAGCAGGCCGACGATCTCGGCGCCGCCGTCACGGGTGCGCTGCACGATGGCGTCGAGCTTCTCCTGGCTGGTCCAGCCCATCTTCACCAGGTCCGGCAGCGGGATGCCGGCGACGGTGGAGTAGCGGGTCAGCGGGACCATGGTGTCGCCGTGGCCGCCCAGCACGAAGGCGGTGACGTCCTTCACGGACACCCCGAACTCTTCGGCCAGGAAGTAGCGGAAGCGGGCGCTGTCCAGCACGCCGGCCATGCCGACCACCTTCTCCTTGGGCAGGCCGGAGAACTTCTGCAGCGCCCAGACCATCGCGTCGAGCGGGTTGGTGATGCAGATCACGAAGGCGTTCGGCGCGTGGGCGGCGATGCCCTCGCCCACCGACTTCATCACCTTGAGGTTGATGCCCAGCAGGTCGTCGCGCGACATGCCCGGCTTGCGCGGCACGCCGGCGGTGACGATGCAGACGTCGGCGCCGGCGATGGCGGCGTAGTCGTTGGCGCCCGAGAGCGCCGCGTCGAACCCGTCGACCGGCGAGCTTTCGGCGATGTCGAGCGCCTTGCCCTGGGGCGTGCCCTCGGCGATGTCGAACAGAACGACGTCGCCGAGCTCCTTGAGCCCCACGAGGTGCGCCAGCGTGCCGCCGATCTGGCCCGCGCCGATCAGCGCGATCTTGGGTCTGGACATCTTGAGCAGTCTCCCGCGAATGGTGTCATCCGGGACACGGGGCTACTCCGTTACTCGGCCTGCCGCAAGCGCGAACGGGTCGCGTCGGGGCGCGGTCGCGTCGGAAACGCGGCCGCGGGACGGCGCTTGCCGGGCGCGCATGGCGCGCGACGGGACGGGCGCGGGACGCGCTGGGGACGGGCGCAGGACCGGGGGCGGCGATGCGAAGCCGCGGAGCCGGCGGGCTTTTCCGGCCGGCGCCGCGGGCGCGGGCGCGGGCCCGCCCGGGTCCCCCGCCGGGCCCGCGCCGACGACGCCGGAAGGCGCGTCGCCGCGGCGCCGGCGCGCCTTGCGGGACCGGGCCGGGCCGTCCATCGTCGCCGGGCGCGGCCGGATCCGGACGCGCGGGCCGCCGGTCATGGCGCGCCGGAGGGCGGGCCACGTCCTCCGCCCTCCCTTCCCCCTGCCGCGCGGGAGCGTTCATGGGACCCGACATCTCCGACCCCGCCTTCCTTGCCGCCGCCGCGCTGGCGGTGCTCCTGGCCGGCATCTCCAAAGGCGGGTTCGGCGCGGGGGCGGGCTTCGTCTCCACCCCGATCCTGTCGCTGGTCGCCTCGCCCGAGGTCGCGGTGGGGGTGCTGCTGCCGCTGTTCTGCGTGATGGACCTGACCGGGCTTCGCGCCTACTGGGGCAAGTGGAGCCGGCGGGACGCGCAGGCGATGATGCTGGGCGCGATCCCGGGCATGGCGCTGGGGGCGGCGCTGTTCGCGGTGATCCCCACCGACGGGCTGCGCCTGCTGATCGGACTGATCGCGCTGGGCTTCGTGGCCTTCCAGGCGGCGCGGGCGCGGGGGTTCCTCGGCGCCGGGGCGGCGCGGCCGTTTTCGTGGGGGCGGGGCGGGTTCTGGGGGATGGCCTGCGGCTTCACCTCCTTCACCTCCCATGCGGGCGGGCCGCCGGTGGCGGTCTATCTGCTGCCGCGCGGGCTCGACAAGCTGACCTACCAGGCGACGACGGTGATCCTGTTCTGGTTCGTCAACGCCGCCAAGCTCGGCCCCTACTGGGCGCTGGGGCTGTTCGGGGACGGGCAGCTGCAGGCGGCGGCCTGGCTGGCGCCGCTGGCGGTGGCGGGGTTCCTCGCCGGGGTCTGGGCGCATCGGCATGTGCCGGACCGGCTGTATTTCCGGCTGATCCACACGCTTCTGGTGATCACCGGCGCGAAGCTGGTCTGGGACGGGGCGGCCGGGCTGATCGGGTAGGCTCGGGCGAGAGGGGATGCGCCGCGCAAGCCCCCTCCCCATCCCTCCCCCGCTGGCGGGGGAGGGGGGCGCGGGCGGGGAGCGGCCCGGCACGGCCTGGCTTCCGGGTCCCGCGCGGCGCGGGCGCCCGGACGCCGTTCTCGGGCCGGTCGTCGCGCCGCTTCCGGGAACGGGGGAAAGGCGCGACGGAAAAGGCCGGGCGCTGGGGCCCGGCCTCGATCAACGTCCGATATGGCGAGCCCGCGAGCGCCCTGCGCCCTGACCCCCAGGCCCGCCGGAGGGGCGGGAGCGTCGCGAGGCCCCGGGTCGGGCCCGGGGCGCGCGCAGGGCGGGATGCGCCCCGCAAAGGCGGAAAGGTCAGGCGACCTCGCGGATCATGCCTTTTTCGGCGGCGAGGTCGCGCATCTTCTTCTGCAGCTTCTCGAAGGCCCGCACCTCGATCTGGCGCACCCGCTCCCGGCTGACGTCGTAGACCTTGGAGAGGTCCTCCAGCGTCACCGGATCGTCCTTCAGCCGGCGCTCGGTCAGGATATGCCGCTCCCGCTCGTTCAGGCTCTCAAGCGCGGCCATCAGCAGCTCGCGCCGGCTCTCCATCTCGTCGCGCTCGGCATAGTCGGCGGCCTGGTCGGCGTCGTCGTCGGCGAGCCAGTCCTGCCACTCGGCCGACCCCTCCCCGTCCGCCTTCAGCGGCGCGTTGAGGCTCGCGTCCCCGCCCGACAGGCGGCGGTTCATCGCGATCACCTCATCCTCGGTCACCCCGAGATTCTTGGCGATGGTGGCCACGTTCTCCGGCCGCAGGTCGCCTTCCTCCAGCGCGCCGATGCGGTTCTTGGCCTTGCGCAGGTTGAAGAACAGCTTCTTCTGCGCCGCGGTGGTGCCCATCTTCACCAGGCTCCACGACCGCAGGATGTATTCCTGGATCGAGGCGCGGATCCACCACATCGCATAGGTCGCCAGGCGGAAGCCGCGCTCCGGGTCGAAGCGCTTGACCGCCTGCATCAGCCCGACATTGGCCTCCGAGATCACCTCGGCCGTCGGCAGCCCGTAGCCGCGATAGCCCATGGCGATCTTGGCCGCGAGGCGCAGGTGGGAGGTGACCAGCTTGTGCGCCGCCTCCTTGTCCTCGTGGTCGGTCCAGGCCTTGGCGAGCATGTATTCCTCTTCCGGCTCCAGCATCGGAAACTTGCGGATTTCCTGCAGGTAGCGCGAAAGGCCCTGTTCCGGCGACGGCGCCGGCAGCTTGGCGTAGGTGCTCATGTCTCGTCCCTCCTTCGGAGCGTCCGGACCCGTGGTCGTCCCCTTGGTCGGCGAACGACGGCACGCGGGCGCGCGATGCCTTGCGACGGACGCGCGGCGCCCCTCGAAACCGGCATATGGTCACGAGATCTTATGAATACAACGTTTACGCCGGTTACGAGACGGTGAGGCGCCGGAACCGAGACGATGGCGCCCGCCCCACCTCAATCCGCCTCCGACAGCCCCAGCGCGTCGAGCAGGGCGGCGAAATCCCCGGGCGGCGGGCTTTCGAAATGCAGCGCCTCGCCGGTGACCGGGTGGGGAAAGCCCAGAACGGCGGCGTGCAGCGCCTGTCGGGGGAAGCTGTCCAGCAGCGCCCGCGCCGCTTCGTCCATCGCCGCGGGCGCCTTGCGCGAGCGCCCGCCATAGGTGGCGTCGCCGACCAGCGGGTGCCCCAGCCAGGACAGGTGCACGCGGATCTGGTGGGTGCGCCCCGTCTCCAGCGCGCAGCGCACCAGCGAGGCGACGGGCTTCGTCTCCGGCCCCGCCGCCGCCTCCGTGCGCAGATGGGTGACGGCGCGGCGGCCGGAGGTCTTGGTGACCGCCATGCGCTTGCGGTCGCCACGGTGACGGTCGAGATGGGTCTCGATTCTGAGCCAGCCGCCGCCCTCGTCCTCCACGCCCGGCAGGCCGACCGCGCGGGGATCGGCGGTGGAGGGCGCGCCCCAGGCCACGGCCAGGTATTCCCGGTCGAGGTCATGGGCCGCGAACCGGGCGGAAAGGCCGTGATGGGCGGCGTCGGTCTTGGCCACCACCAGCAGGCCCGAGGTGTCCTTGTCGATCCGGTGCACGATGCCCGGCCGCGCCTCCCCCCCCACCCCGGCGAGCCGCCCGGCGCAATGGTGCAGCAGCGCGTTGACCAGCGTGCCTTCCCAGGCGCCCGGAGCGGGATGCACCACCATGCCCGCGGGCTTGTCGACGACCAGCAGGTCGTCGTCCTCATAGACCACATCGAGCGGGATGGCCTGCGGGCGCGGCGCGGCGGGGACCGGGGCCGGCAGGGCGACCACGTAGACCTCCCCGGCCTTGACTTTGGCCCGCGCGTCGCGCACCGCCTGCCCGTCCTCCCCGCGGGTCACGGCCCCGGCCTCGGTCAGCGCGCGCAGGCGCGAGCGGCTGAGCCAGTCGGGCGCCAGCGCGGCGAGGGCCTTGTCGAGCCGCTCGCCCGCCAGCGTCTCGTCCACGCGGAATTCCAGGGGGCCGCCGGTCTGCGGCGGGGCGGAAGGCGCCTCGTCCCGCGCAGGGCCGGCGGCGTCGTCATCGTCGTCGAAGTCATCGAGGGGCTCGGTCATGCGCGCGAACCTATCCGGACCGGGAGCCGAGGACGAGGACGACTTTCCCGAACCGCCCCGCCTGCGGCTTCTGCGCCGGACGGTGATGGGGCTGACGGTGACGCTGGGCCTCGGCATGGTGGTGATCGTGGGCACGGTGTCCTGGCGGCTGTGGTCGGCCGCGCCCCCCGCGGCGCCGGTCGCGGCCGAGGCGCTGGCCCTGCCCGCGGGGGCGGAGATCACCGCGCTCGGCGCCTCCCCCTCCGAGATCCTGGTGACCACCCGCGACGGAGCCGGCGCCGAGGTCCTGCGCGTCTATCGCCGCGCCGACGGCCGGCTTCTGTCGGAGACCCCGTTGCGCCGGGAGTGAGGCGCGGCGCGGGGGCGCGCGCCCGGCGCGGGACGCCGGCCGAAAAACCCCGCCGAAAAACTGGGGCGCGCGGAGCGAAACCCGCGCGAGGCGCCCTTGACTCCTCCCCCCGCGACGCATTAATCCCCGCCGCAACGCAAGCGAGGCAGCCTGTCCCCATCGTCTAGCGGTTAGGACGTCACCCTCTCACGGTGAAAACAGGGGTTCGATTCCCCTTGGGGATGCCAAATTCACCGCGCTTGCGGTCACGGGCCGGGGCCGAAAGGCGCCCGGCCCGTTCGCGTTCGGGGGCGCCGCGTCGCCTCGCCCCGCCCTGACGTTAAGGTAATCGGCGACGTCCCGGGCGAAGCCGGCCGAACTGACGCAATGGTCAACCCGCCCCGCCCGAGGATGCGCCGGTTTCCCGCGCCTTTCACGAATGTGATTTGGCGCCCCGAATACTGTCCGACACTTGCGCGCGACTTCGCCTGCGCTCACCATTCCCCCGCAATCGCCGCGACAGATCGGCGAATTAAGGCCCCGTGCGGGCCGGGGGAGGAAGACCACGCCCGGACGACGCCGTCGCGTCGACCGCGGTCCTCCTGTCCCCGACGCCCGCCGGAAGGCCGCCGCGCCGCGCGCTCCGCGCCGCGCGAGGGGAAACGACGGAGGAGGAAACGTCATGGGGAAGATGCGCGCGATCGTCGCCGCGGGGGCCGGATTCGCGGCGCTCGCCGCCTGGGCGCCGGAGGCCGGGGCCGAGACCCTGAAGGGCTACACCTACATGCCCGTGGTCACCCATCCGGTGTTCCAGGGGCTGGAGCAGATGGCCGAGGAATTCGCCAAGGCCACCGGCGACGAGACCACGATCCGCATGAACACCGGCGGCAGCCTGCCGATCAGCTCCACCGACATCACCGCCGCGGTGGGGGACGGGGTGATCGACATCGCCTCCGACGGCTTCTTCCTCGGCAACATCCGGGTGGGCGGCGTGCTGCGCCTGCCGCTGCTGATCGTGACCCGGGACGAATACGACATCGCGGCCGACATCATGCGGCCCTTCCTGGAGGCCGCGCTCGACAAGCAGGGCGTGGTGCTGCTGGGCCAGTATCTCTACCCGCTGCAGGTGGCGTTCTCGGCCGAGGAGCTGCGCTCGCTCGACGATCTCAAGGGGCAGAAGATGCGCGTGACCTCGCCCGAGCAGGGGGAGTTCGTGCAGCGATTCGGCGGCGTGCCCGTGACCATCGGGGCGCCGGAGGTGCCGACCTCGCTGCAGCGGGGCGTGGTCAACGGGGTGTTCACCGCCTCGGCCGGCGGCGGCCGGACCTGGAAGGACATGCTGAAATACAACTACCGGCTGGGGCCGAACTATTTCAACAGCCTGGTGGTCATCAACAAGGACGTCTGGGAGGGGCTGGGCGCCGAGAAGCAGGCGGCCCTGCAGGCCGCCGCGACCCGCGCCTGCGCCACGATCACCGACGCCCTCTTCTCCCAGGAGGCCGAGCTGACCGAGCAGTTCGCCAAGGAGGGCATGGTGATCACCGAGCCCGAAGCCGCCGACATCACCGCCGCCTCGGCGAAGATGGCCGACTTCTGGGCGAGCTGGGCCGAGGGCGTGGGGCCGGACGCGGTCGAGGCGCTGGCCAAGGTGCGCGAAGCGCTGGGCCGCTGACCCGATGCGCCATGACGACGACGCGGGACCGGGCGCGCCCGGTCCCGGCGGCGGGGCGGCCCCCGGCCGCCTTCCGCAGGACCGCTCCCCGCTCGGGCTTCTGACCGGGGCCGGGCACGCGCTGGCCGGCGTCGCCATGCTGGCGATGATGGCGATGATCGCGGCGGAGGTGATCTGCCGCGGCTTCCTGGGCTTCTCGCTGCTGCTGGTGGACGAGGTCGGGGGCTACCTGCTGGTGGCGATCCTGTTCCTCGGCGCGGCGGATGCGTTCCGCACCGGATCGCTCCTGCGGGTGGACTACGTGTTCGCGGCGCTGAGCGGGCGGCCGCGGCTGGCGTTGTCGCTGGCCTTCAATATCGGCTCGCTGGTCTTCGCCGTGCTGCTCGACCGCGCGCTGATCCGGCAGGTGGAAAGCGCCTGGGACCGGGGCACGCAGGCCCCGACCCTGCTGGCCACGCCCCTGTGGCTGCCGCAGATCGTTATGCCGCTGGGCGCGAGCCTGCTGGTGCTGGCCCTGCTGGGCGCGGTGATCGCCGACGCCATGGCGCTGGCCGGGCGGGGCCCCGGGTCCGAGGCCACGCATCGCAACGGAGAGGGCGGCGCATGAGCTGGATTTCCGGGGGCGGCCTGGCCGTCGTCCTGTTCGTCGCCCTGCTGCTGGGCGGAATGTGGATCCCCTTCGCGCTGGGCGCGGCCGGGCTGATCCTGCTGGCGATCACCGACGGCTGGCGCGGGCTGAACGCGCTGGGGCTGATCACCTGGGGCTCGGTCAACAGCTTCACCCTGACCGCGATCCCCATGTTCCTGCTGATGGCCGAGCTGCTGCTGCGCTCCGGCGTCTCGCACCGGGTCTATGCGGGCCTGTCGACGCTGGTGCGCCGCCTGCCCGGCGGGCTTCTTCAGACCAACGTCATCGGCTGCGCGGTGTTCGCCGCCATCTCCGGCTCCTCCGTCGCCACGGCGGCGGGGATCGGCACGGTGGCGTTGCCGCAGCTGCTGAGCCGGGGCTACGACCGGCGGCTGTCGGCGGGCACGCTGGCGGCGGGGGGGACGCTGGGGATCCTGATCCCGCCCTCCATCGCCATGATCCTCTACGGCACCTTCACCGAGACCTCGATCGCCCGCCTGTTCATCGCGGGCCTGCTGCCGGGGCTGGTGCTGACGGGGATGTTCTCCATCTACGTCGCCGGCCGGGCGCTGATGAACCCCGCCGTGGCGCCGAAGGAGGAGGGGCCGGCCGATCCGTTCCTGACCACCATGGCCAATCTCGCCCCCTTCGCGGTGCTGATCGCGGTGGTGCTGGGCGGCATCTACCTGGGCTTCGTCACCCCCACGGAGGCCGGCGCGGTCGGCAGCCTGATGGCGCTGATCATCGGGCGGGTCTGGGGGCGGCTGGGCTGGGCCGACTTCATGGGCGCGGTCAGCGCCTCGGTCCGGGTGTCGGCGGCGCTGCTGCTGATCGTGCTGGCCGCCTACATCTTCGCTTACGCGCTGGAGAACGCGGGCATCGCCTCGGAACTGGCCAAGTGGATGATCGGGCTGGAGCTGAGCCGGACCGAATTCCTCATCGCCATCTTCATCCTCTACGCCGTGCTGGGCTGCTTCATCGACTCGATCGGCATGATGGTGCTGACCGTGCCGCTGCTGTTCCCGGTGCTGCCCGCCTACGACATCGACGTCATCTGGTTCGGCGTGGTGGTGGTGATCCTGATCGAGCTCGGCCAGATCACCCCGCCGCTGGGCATCAACCTGTTCGTCATCCAGGGCATCTGGACCGGCAAGCTGGGCGAGGTCGTCCGCGGCTCCCTGCCCTTCTACGCGATCATGGTGCTGTTCGTCGGCCTGCTCGCCCTGTTCCCCGGCCTCGCGCTGCTGCTGCCCTCGCGCATGGGCGCGGGCTGACCCCCCGAAGGAGACCGCGCATGTTCGCCCCGCCCCCGGTCGTGGAGACCGAAGTGTTCGCCCGCCTGCCCGAGGCGCAGGACCGTGCCGACCAGCCCTCGGAGTGGCTGCGGCTCCAGCAGCGCGCCCGCAAGCTGGGGTCGTTCCTGGAGGGACCGTCCTTCGACCGGGACGGGAACCTCTGGGTCGTGGACCTGGCTTACGGGCGCATCTTCCGGATCAGCCCGCAGGCCGAATGGACGCTGGTCGCCGACTATGACGGCGAGCCCAACGGGCTGAAGATCCACGCCGACGGCCGGGTGTTCATCGCCGACCACAAGCACGGGATCCTCACGCTCGACCCCGCGACGGGCGAGGTCGCCCCCCATTTCGACCGCCCGTTGCTGGAGCGGTTCAAGGGCGTCAACGACCTGTTCTTCGCCGAAAACGGCGATCTGTGGTTCACCGACCAGGGCCAGACCGGGCTGCATGACGCGACCGGGCGGCTCTACCGGCTCAGCCCCGACGGCAAGCTCGACGCCATCCTGACCAACATCCCCAGCCCCAACGGGCTGGTGATGAACCGGGAGGAGACGATCATGTTCGTCGCCGTCACCCGGGACAACTCGGTGTGGCGGGCGCCGCTGCTGCTGGACGGGACCACCTCCAAGGTCGGCAAATACCTCCAGCTTTCGGGCGGAGGCGGCGGGCCGGACGGCATGGCGCTGGCCGAGGACGGGTCGCTCGCGGTCTGCCATGCGGGCTTCGGGGTGGTCTGGCTGTTCTCCCCGATCGGGGAGCCGATCGCCCGCATCCAGTCGCGCACCGGGCTTCTGACCACCAACTGCGCCTGGGGCGGACCGGAGAACCGGGACCTCTTCATCACCGAGTCCGACACCGGCCTGATTCTCCGCGCAAGACTCGACGTTCCTGGCAAGCGCATGTTCTCCGGCGTGTAGGCTGCGCGGCCCCTGTTCCGACATGCGGAACAGCCGCGACGCTTGCGCCGCTTTTAATCGACCGCTTAAGCGGTCTACCCTCGCGCCCGAACCCGGCCGCGAGGGCCGCGCCATGGGAGAGGAATCGTCATGTCGGAAGCTTACATCGTGGATCACTGCCGCACGCCGCGCGGCATCGGCAAGGTCGGCAAGGGCGCGCTGGCGGACATGCATCCGCAGCATCTGGGCGCCGCGGTGCTGGCGGCGCTGCGCGACCGCAACAACATCGACACCGCCAAGGTCGACGACATCATCTGGGGCACCTCCAACCAGACCGGCAGCCAGGGCGGCGACCTCGGCCGCATGTCGGCGCTGGACGCGGGCTACGACGTGCGCGCCTCGGGCGTGACGCTGGACCGGTTCTGCGGCTCGGGCCTGACCGTCGCCGCGCTGGGCTCCGCCACCGTCATGTCCGGCCTGCAGGACGTGGTGATCTCCGGCGGCTGCGAGATGATGTCCTACTCCTTCTCCCCCGAAGGCCGCCGCAAGGTCGGGCTCGACGGCGGCAACATGCGCCTGCGCGACGTGCATCCGCAGGTGGCGCAGGGCGTCTGCGCCGACGCCATCGCCTCCATCGAGGGGATCTCGCGCCTCGCCACCGAAGAGCTGTCGGTCGAATCGCAGCGCCGCGCCGACCGGGCGATCAAGGAAGGCCGCTTCGACAAGTCGGTCATCAAGGTCTACAAGGCCGACGGCACGCTCGCGCTCGACCGTGAGGAGTTCCCGCGTCCGCAGACCACGCTGGAGACGCTGGCCGGCCTGAAGCCGTCCTTCGAGGCGATGATGGACTACCCGCTGGACGAGAGCGGCGCGACCCATGGCCAGCTGATCCGCAAGGCCTATCCCGACCTCAAGATCGAGCACATCCACCACGCCGGCAACTCCTCGGGCGTCGTGGACGGCGCGGCGGCGATGCTGATCGCCTCCAAGGAGGCCTGCGAGGCCAACGGCTGGAAGCCCCGCGCCAAGATCGTGACCGCGGTTAACATCGGCGACAGCCCGGAGCTGATGCTCAACGCTCCCGTCCCCGCCGCCCGCAAGGCGCTGGAGCGGGCCGGGATGACCCCGGACGACATCGACCTGTGGGAGGTCAACGAGGCCTTCGCCGTGGTGGCGGAGAAGTTCATCCGCGACCTGAAGCTCGACCGTGACAAGGTGAACGTCTGCGGCGGCTCGATCGCGCTGGGCCACCCGATCGGCGCCACCGGCGCCATCCTGATCGGCACCCTGATCGACGAGCTGGAGCGTCAGGACAAGCATCGCGGCCTGGTGACCATGTGCGCCGCCGGCGGCATGGCCCCCGCGCTGATCATCGAGCGGGTCTGATCCGGCCGACCTGATCCGGGAGGGGGCGCCCGCGCCCCCCGTCCCGAAACGCGAACGCGGCGCCCCAAGGGGCGCCGCGTTTTTTCATGGGGGGAATGGCGGAGGCTAAAGCGCCTCGCCGCCGGCCCTGAGCGCCCCGCCCCATTTGGCCAGCCACCAGCCGTATTGCTCCGGCCAGTCCTCGAACTCCCCGGTCAGGCCGAAATGCTCCGCCGCGTGGCGGGCCCAGTAGGGGTCGTAAAGCATCTGGCGGGCGAGGTAGATCAGGTCGGCCTTCCCCTCCTGCAGGATGTCCTCGGCCAGGTCCGGCGTGCGGATCATGCCCACCGCGCCGGTGGCGATCCCCGCCTCGCGCCGCACCTGATCGGCGAAGGGCACCTGATAGCCCGGCCCCCGCTTGAGGTTGGAGTTGGTCGACCCGGCCACCAGATTGCCGCCGGTGGAGCAGTCCACCAGATCCACCCCGATGGCCTTGAGCGCGCGGGCGAAGATCACGCTGTCCTCGATCTCCCACCCCCCGTCGATCCAGTCGGTGGCCGAGATCCGCACGAAAAGCGGGGTGGAGCAGGGCAAGGCCGCGCGCACCGCCGTCGCCACTTCCAGCGGGAAGCGCATGCGGTTGTCGAGGCTGCCGCCATACTGGTCGGTGCGGAAATTGGCGAGCGGGCTCAGGAAGCTCTGCAGCAGGTAGCCATGGGCCATATGCAGCTCGATCACGTCGAAGCCGGCCAGCACCGCGCGCTTCGCCGTGGCGACGAAGGCGTCGCGAACCCCGACGAGCGCGGCCTCGCTCAGCGGCTCCGGCGTCGGCCAGCCGGGGCCGAGCGGCACGTCGGAGGGGCCGCGCGCCTGCCAGCTCTCCTCCCCCATCTCCCGGTCGCGGTCGGTCAGCGGACCGTTGCCGCGGAACGCCCGCTGCTGGCCCGACTTGCGGCCGCCGTGGTTGATCTGGATCGCGGCCTTGGCGCCCTGGATCTTGATGCGCCGCGCGATGGCGGCCATGCCCTCGATCTGCCCGTCCTCCCACAGCCCCGGATCGCCGTTGGTGATCCGGCCGGAGCGGGAGACGGAGGTCTGCTCCACATAGACCAGCCCGGCGCCGCCCATGGCGAACTGGCCGTAATGGACCAGATGGAACGGGGTGACGTAGCCGTTCTCGGCCGAATACATCCCCATGGGGGAGACGACGATCCGGTTCTTCAGCTCGACGCCCCGGAAGGCGATGGGTTCGAATAGCTTGACCATGGCGCTCATTCCTTCGCCGCGACGATGGCGCCGGCCCGGGCCAGCGCGTCGATCTCCGCGGCCGTGAGACCGAGGACCGAGGACAGGACCTCGGCGTTGTGCTGCCCCAGCCGGGCGGAGGGGACGTAATCCGGCGCGGGCGCGTCGTGCAGGCGCAGCGGGCTGCCATGCACGAGGATGTCGCCGTATTCGGGATGCGCGATCTCCCGCAGCATGCCGCGGGCGTGCAGATGCGGATCGCGGGTCACTTCCAGCAGGTTGCGCACCGCCGCGCAGGGGGTTTTCTCGGCGCGGCAGCGGGCGACGATCTCCGCCCGCGGCAGGGTCGCGGTCCATTCGCCGACCAGCCGGTCGCACTCGTCGATATTGCGCAGCCGGTCGCGCACGGTGGCGAAGCGCGGGTCGTCGTCCAGCTCCGGCCGCCCCATGGCGCGGGTCAGGCCGGACCAGTGGTTCTCGTTGACCGAGATGATCGCCACATGCCCGTCCGAGGCCGGATAGACGTTGTAGGGCGCCTCGGCCAGCCCGCCATGCCGGTTGCCGGTGCGCGGCGCCGGGGCTTGGCTGTTGAACACGTCGGCGAGGTTGGAGGCCATGGCGGGATAGACCGTCTCCACCATCGCGATCTCCACCAGCCGCCCCTTGCCGGTGGTCTTGCGGTCGTAAAGCGCGGTGACGATCCCGGCGTAGAGATGCACGCCCGAGATGAAATCGGTGATCGCCGGCCCCGCCTTCACCGGCGGCCCGTCGGGGAACCCGGTCACCGACATGATGCCCGAGGCCGCCTGAATGGTCAGGTCCATGGCCAGTTTGTCCCGGTCCGGCCCCGACAGCCCGTAGCCGGAAGCGGAGGCGTAGATCAGGCCGGGATTGATCTCCCGCAGCGTCTCGTAACCCGCGCCCAGCCGGTCGAGCACGCCGGGGGCGTAGTTCTCCAGCAGAACGTCGGCCTTCGCGGCCAGCGCGCGCAGCAAGGCGACGCCCTCCCCGGTCTTCAGGTCGAGGCTGACGTTGCGCTTGTTGGCGTTGAGCATGGCGAAGGGCACGGCGTTGCCCTTCGAGATGCGGGCGCGGTGGCGCACCGGCTCGCCCTTCGGCGGCTCGATCTTGATGACGGTCGCCCCGGCCTGGGCCAGCAGGAAGCCCGCATAGGGCCCCTGATAGACCTGGCCGAGATCGAGCACGGTCACGCCCGCCAGCGGCGCGGCCGGGGAGGGGGCTTCAGAAGCCATAGAGCCTCGCGGGATTGTCGATGAGGATCTTCCGGCGCGTCGCCTCGTCCGGCACGCAGTCGAACAGGTGGCGCAGAAGGACCTGGAGGTCGGGCATCGTCTCGGCCGTATGGCCGACATGGGGCCAGTCGCTGCCCCAGACCGCCTGCTCCGGCGCCGCCGCCACAATGGCGCGCATGAAGGGCGCGGTGTCGGCATAGGGCGCGCCGGTCCGGGTGTTGCGGTCGGCGCCCGAGATCTTGGTCCAGTAGCGCCCGGTCTTCAGCCGGTCGAGGAAGGCGAGATAGTCGGGATGGTCCGCGCCCTTGTCGGCCATGGTCCGGCACTGGTGGTCGATGACGAAGTCGAGCGGCAGCTTCTCCAGCTCCTCCGCCGCCTCGGCGAGGTCGGAGCACTCGATCCAGATCTGGGCGTGCCAGCCGCGCTCCGCGATGCGGGGGGCGAGCTTCACCAGGTCCTCGAACATGGTGCCCTGGGTGGAGACGGGCTTGCCGTCCTGCCGGATCATGGTGACGCGCACCGCCTTGAAACCGACGTCGGTGAGTTCGTCCAGCCGCTTGTCGGTGACGTCGGGCGACAGGATCGCGGTGCCGCGCAGCCGGTCGGGGAAACGCTTGAGCGCGTCATAGGTGACCGCGTTGTCCTCGCCCGAGCCCACCGCGTGAACGATCACCCCGCGGGTGGCGCCGGTCTGCGCCCACATGTCGAACGCGTCCTCCACGGTGAAGGGGCGGGCGGCGGTGAACTTGCCCTCCTTCTGCTGGGGGAAACGGTCGAAGGGGCCGTAGATGTGGAAATGACAGTCGCAGCTTCCCTCGGGCAGCCGCAGCGGGGCCTGTGCATCGGCCATGATGGTTCCTCCCTTCGCGGGTTGATCCCGCGTTCAAACTCCCAGATAGGCGCGGCGGATGTCGGGGGACGCCTCCAGCTCCGCCGCCGTGCCCTCCGCCGTGATCCGGCCCACGCGCAGCACGTAGCCGCGATCGGCGACCTTCAGGGCGGCGCGCATGTTCTGCTCCACCAGCAGGGCCGAGATGCCCCGGGCCTTCAGCGAGGCGATGGCCCCCAGCACCGTGCGCGACAGCATCGGCGACAGGCCCAGCGAGGGTTCGTCCAGAAGCAGCAGCCGGGGCGAGGCCATCAGCCCGCGCCCGATGGCCAGCATCTGCTGCTCTCCCCCCGACAGCCCCCCGGCGAGCTGGTGGAATCGCTCCTCCAGCCGCGGGAACATCTCCAGCACGTCGTCGACGGAGAAATCCGGGCCGCCGCCATGCACGTCGATCAGGCGGAGATTGGCCTCCACCGTCATGCCGGGGAAGATCTCCCGCCCTTCCGGGACGTGGCTGACGCCCAGCCGGGCCGTGGCCCAGGGCTTCATGCCGGTGATCTCGCGGCCGGCGTAGCGCACCGCCCCGCCGCGCACCGGCAGCACGCCGGATATGGCGTTGAGCAGCGTGGTCTTGCCGGCCCCGTTGGCGCCGAGGATGGCGACCGTCTCGCCCTCGCGCACCGACAGCGACACCTCGCGCAGCGCGGTCACCCGGCCATAGGCGACGGAGAGGTCCGAGACCTCCAGCAGGGTCTCAGTCATCGTCGTCGGTCCCCAGATAGGCGGCCACCACGTCGGGATGGGCCAGCGCGCGTTCGGGCGTGTCGGAGACGACGGGCAGCCCGTCGACCATCACCAGCACCTCCGAGCACAGCGCCCCGATGGCGGCCATGTCATGCTCCACCACCACGATGGTCCGGCCGCGGGCGATGTCGCGCACCAGGGCGATGAACTCCGCGGTCTCGGCGTCGTTCATGCCGGCCACGGGTTCGTCCAGGAACAGGATCTTCGGGTCGTTCATCAGCATGATGGCCACCGCCAGCCGGCGCTGGGTGCCGTAGGCGAGCGAGGCGGCCGGCTGGTCGGCCAGCGCGGTCAGCCCGCAGGTGTCGAGCACCGCGTCGGCGCGGCTCTCGAACCCCGCCATATCCTCCCGCCAGGTCCCGGCGCGCAGGATCCGGTGCAGGACCGAGTGGCGCATCCGCCCGAAGCTCGCCAGCAGCAGGTTCTCGCGCACCGAGCCGTCGCGGAAGATCGCGGTGCGCTGGAAGGTGCGCCCCACCCCGCCCTGCGCGACCTGGTGGGCGGGGACCGCCGCCACGTCCATGCCCAGAACCGAGACCCGGCCGGAGGTCGGCTTGGTGATCCCGCACAGGATGTCGAACATGGTGGACTTGCCGGCCCCGTTCGGCCCGATCAGCCCGTGAATCGCCCCCTCCGGAATGCGCAGGTCCACGCCCTTCAGCGCCGCGACGCCGCCGTAACGCTTCTGGACGCCCTCCGCCTCCACCGCCCAGACGGTCATGACGCGTCCCCCTTGCGGGCATGGGTCAGGCGGGCGGCGGCGGCCTTCCACAGCTGGTGCAGGCCCCCGGGCGCCGCGACCATCACCAGGATGATGAGCAGCGAGAACACCAGAACCTTCACATTGGGGTCGAGGTCGAGGAACTGGGGCAGGATGGTGAAGATCACCGCCCCGACCGCGGGGCCGAAGATCAGCCCGACCCCCCCGATCAGCGCCGCCAGCAGCGCGTCCACCGTGCGCAGCACCGACATGACCTCGGGCGTCACGATCTGGGTGTAGGGCAGCGACAGGGCCCCGGCCAGCGCGGCGATCGGCGCGCTGAGCACCAGCGCCTTCAGCCGCTCCCGGAACACGTCGATGCCGAGCGAACGGGCCAGGTGCGGGCCCTGCCGGATCGCCTCCATCGCCCGCCCGAAGCGCGACGAGCGGATGTGGTAGAGCAGCGCCAGCACCGCCAGCAGCACCGCCGCGGCGACGAAGAAATAGGTCGCCGGCTGGCTGAGGTCGAACGGCCCGACCGCGAGACGGGAGAAGCCGAACAGCCCCAGCGGCCCGCCGGTGACGTCGAGGTTCAGCGCGGTGACCATCGCCACCCCCGACAGCCCCCAGGACACGATGGAGAAATAGGCCCCGGTCAGGTGCAGGGTCAGCCAGCCGATGGGCGCGGCCAGCGCCGCGGCGACGACCATGCCGATGACCACCCCCGCCTCATAGGGCAGGCCCAGATGGTGCATGGTCATCGCCGGGGCGTAGGCGCCCAGCCCGTAGAACATGCAATGGCCGAGCGGCACCTCGCCCAGGCCGCCCAGCATCACGTTGACGCTGAGTGCGAACAGCGCGAAGCCGCAGGTGTAGCCGGCGAGGTTCAGGAGGAACGGGTCCCCGTCCAGCCCGAACCCCGCCGCCAGGACCGCGGCGATCCCCAGCGCCATCAGCCCCGCTCCGCGCAGGGACGCGGAGCCCCCCCGCGCCCGCGGTCCGGGCGCGCTTTCGGTGATGTCCGTCATGGGCTCAGTGCCTGTCGAGTTGAGCGCGCCCCATCAGGCCCTGGGGCCTGAGCAGCAGCACGAGAATGACCAGGATCCAGCCCAGGGCCGGCGTCCAGGAGACCGAAACGTAGGTCTCGAACAGCGCGTTCCCCAGGCCGATGACCAGCGCCCCCAGCATGGCTCCGCCGATGGAGCCGAGGCCGCCGAGGATGACCACGGTGAAGGCGACGATGACGTTGGCGTCCCCCATGGTCGGAAAGGCCGAGATCATCGGCCCGATCAGCGCGCCGGCGAGGCCCGCCGCCGAGATGCCCAGCAGGAAGGACAGCGACCGGATCAGCGGCACGTTGATCCCCGAATAGAGCGCGCCGCGGGCGTTCTGCGACACGGCGAGGATCTGCTGCCCCTTCACCGTGCGCCGCAGCCAGACCGAGAAGCCCAGCAGCACCGCCACCGAGGCCGCGGCGATGAACAGCCTTTGCGCCGACAGGAAGAACCCGCCCGCCGACACCGCCGCCTGCCCGAAGGGCGAGGGCACCGGCAGCGGGTCCGGCCCCACGGTCAGGATGATCGCCGCCACGATGGCCTGGGAGAGGGCGAAGGTCACGATGATCGACCCGTGCTCCCCCTGGTCGTAAAGCGCGCGGCGCACGATCGTCGTCTCCAGCGCCCAGCCGATGGCGGCGACGCAGAGCACCGCGGCCGGGATGGCGAGGAGGTAGGGGAACCCCGCCTCCTCCAGCAGCAGCGTGGCGTAGGCGCCGAGCGCGAAGAACGCTCCATGCGCGAAGTTCACGATATGCAGCGTCCCGAAGATCACCGTCAGCCCCACGGCGACGAGCGCGTAGCCCGCCCCGAGGATCAGCCCGTTGATCAGGGTTTGCAGCAAAAGGTCCATGGCGGGGCCTCCGGCGATCTTCAGGCGCTGCGGCTCACTTCACCTCGAAGGTGTCGAGCAGCGACACGTCCTCGCCGGTCACCTTGTGGATGTAGAAGTAGGGAGCCTTGGCCCGGCCTTTCTCGTCGAAGGCGATCTCGCCGCGCGGGGTGGTCCAGGTTTCGGCGCGCAGCGTGTCGGAGATCTTGGCGTAGTCGCTGTCGGTCCCGGCCTTGTCCATGGCGGCGGCGACGACCTTGACCGCCTCGTAGACCACCAGCACCACCTTGTTGGGGGCGACGCCGTTGGCCTGCTGGAACTTGTCGATGAACTCGGCCATGTCCCCGGTCGCGCCCTCGGCGATGAAGATGTCGGCGGTGATCACGCCCTCCATGGCCCCCTCGGCCGGCACGATGGCGGAACGCTGGACGGTGCCGACGGCGTGCGCCTCCATCGGGAAGCCGCCCTGCTGGCGGATCTGCTTCCAGATCTGGGCGGTGCGGGCCGGATAGGCGTCGATCACGTAGATCATGTCCGCGCCGGTGGCCTTCAGCCGGGTGATGATCGAGGTGAAGTCGGTGGTGGCGCCGTCATAGGTGGCGATTTCGGCGATCTCCTCGCCCCGGTCCTTGGCGATATGCTCCAGGTTCTCCAGCACCGCCTTGTTGAACTCGGTGTTCTCGCCCATCACCGCGATGGCTTTGGGCTTCATCTCGTCGATCAGGTAGCTGTGGAAGATGGTGGCGTTGGTCGAGGCGGTGTTGTTGATCTGGAACAGCCAGGGCGAGCCCTGCCCGGTGATCGCATCGGCCTGGGCGCCCGGGTTCACGTGCAGGATGCGGTTCTTGGTGATCGCGCTTTCGGCCAGCGTGATCGAGCTGTTCATGCCGGCGATGATCGCCTTCACCCGCTCCCGCGTCATCAGCTTCTGGACCGCGGCCACGCCGTCCTGCGGGGTGCCCTTCTCGTCCTCGTAGACCAGCTCGATCTGCCGGCCGCCGAGGATGCCGCCGGCCTCGTTGATCTCGGCCGCGGCCATCTCGGCGCCCAGCTTGCCGTCCTTGCCGTAGCCGGCGGTGGGGCCGGTCAGCGGCAGGACCATGCCGATGCGCACCGGGTCTGCGGCCTGGGCCGGGGTGGAGAGAACGGCGGCCGCAAGGATGGCGAGCGCGGCCTTGGCGCGAAGTTTCATGGTGACCTCCCAGTCATGTCCGGCCGCTTCGGCGCGGCGTCTGTTCGCTTGGGCGAGTCCCCCAAGGGGCGCTTCGCCTGCGCCGCGACCGTAAGGCGCCCGAATTCCGGGCGTCCATAATTTTCGCATGGTTGATTTTGTTTTCTCATATATGAAATTGACCGATTTCCGCGGCAGCGGATCACGGCGCATCCCCCGGCATGGCCGCATCCGACCCACCCGACCGGGCAGGACGCGCCTTCGTCCCTTTCAGTAATAGGATTGGGCGCGTCGCGCCCACGCCGCGCCCCGGGCGTCGCCCCGGGGTCGCCGGCTCGCCGCGGCGGACGGTTGACGCCGCCCGCCTCGCCCGGCTACCAGTTTTCGACGCGGAGCCACTACATATGTGAAAAGCAGTGACCGACAGCACCATCAAGACGGCCCGCCGGATCTTCGAGGTTCTGGAGCACTTCGAGGCGGTCCGTCGCCCGGTCTCGCTCAAGGAGATCCAGAAGGCCCACGGATATCCGGCGTCGAGCGCCTCGACGCTGCTGAAAAGCATGGTGAGCCTCGGCTACCTGTTCTACGACAGCTACAACCGCACCTACATGCCGACCATGCGCATCGCCCAGATGGGCGGATGGCTGAAGACCGAGCTGTTCGGGGAGGACGCGATCCTCGCGGTGGTGGACGAGGTCCATGCGGCGGTGGACGAGCTGGTCAACATCTCCACCCAGTCCGACCTGCACGCGCAATACATCCACTGCGTCCAGTCCTCCAAGCGGCTGCGCTTCGAGGTGACGCCGGGGGACATCCGCCCGCTGGCGCGCTCGGGCGTGGGGCGGGTGATGCTGTCCACCCATACGGACGCGGAGATCGAGCGGCTGATGCGCCGCATCCAGGCCGCCTGCCCGCCGGAGGAGCACATGGCGCTGCCCGAGCTGATGGCCATCGTCAACGGCATCCGCCGCGACGGCTACCTGTTCTCGCGCCATATCGTGGTGCAGGACGCGGGCGTCATCGCCATGCCCCTGCCGCGGCGCAGCTTCGGGCGGACCTTCGTGCTGGGCGTGGGCGGGCCGGTGTCGCGGCTGGAGGAGGCGCAGGCCCCGATCCTCGCCGCCATGCGCGCCGCCATCGCGCGGCATCTGCCGGACTGAGCCGCCGCAGGAGGGGGAGGCGGGAGGACGCTTCGCGCGGGAGGTGGTGACCCCGACAGGATTCGAACCTGTAACCTGCCCCTTAGGAGGGGGCTGCTCTATCCAGTTGAGCCACGGGGCCGCCGCAGGCGTGATAGCCGCGCCGGACGGGGCGGGTCAACGCGGCGCAGGCGACGGACGACGGAAAGGCGGGGCGCGGAAAGGCGGAAGGGCGCGGGGGCGGCGCCTCGACGTCGCGGCGGGCGGAATCCCCGCCGGCTCCCCTGTTCCGCGCCGCCGGCGCCGGCTATCGTTCGCGCACGAAAGATCGCGGCGACGACCGCCCGCGCCGACGCAGGGCGCAAGGCGGCGGATTCGGGGGATCGCGCCGGGCGGGACCGCCGGCGCGGAAACAGGACGGAAAGGGGGCCCGCGCATGGGGCGCAGGCTGCAGGTGGCCGTGGCCGGGGCCGGCATCGGCGGGTTGGCCATGGCCGTGGCGCTGGCGCGCGCCGGCCATGGCGTGACGGTGGCGGAAAGGGCGCCCGCTCTGGGCGAGGTCGGGGCGGGGCTGCAACTGTCGCCCAACGCCATGCGGGCGCTCGACGCGCTGGGGCTGGCGGAGGCGGCGCAGGGGCTCGGCTCGCGCCCCGAGGCGGTGGAGCTCAGGCTGCACCGCTCGGGCCGGCAGGTCTATCGGCTGGCGCTGGGGCGGGGGGCGGAGAGCCGCTGGGGCGCCCCCTACCTGCATATCCACCGCGCCGACCTGCTGGGCCTGCTGGAGCGCGCCGCCCGCGAGGCGGGGGCCGAGATCCGAACCGGCGTCGCGGTGGAGCGGGCCGGCGACATCCGCGGCGGCGCGGCGCTGCATACCGATGCGGGCCGGATCGACGCCGATCTGGTCATCGGCGCGGACGGCGTGCGCTCGGTGGTGCGGCAGGCGCTCAGCGCCCGGGGGCGGCCGCTCTATTCCGGCTTCGTGGCCTGGCGGGGGACCGTGCCGGCGGACCGGCTGCCGGCAGGGCTGCTGGCGCCGCGGGCGACGGTGTGGATGGGGCCGCGGCGGCATCTGGTGACCTATCCGCTGCGCGAGGGGCGGCTTCTGAACTTCGTGGCGGTGGAGGAGCGCGCGGCCTGGACGGCCGAGGGCTGGTCGGCCCCCGGCGACCCGGACGCCCTGCGCGCCGGGTTTCGCGGCTGGCATGAGGAGGTCGGCGCGCTGTTCGCGGGCGTGGAGCGGACCTTCCAGTGGGGCCTGTTCCGCCATCCGCCGCTGAGCCGCTGGAGCCAGGGGCGCATCGCGGTGACAGGCGACGCGGCGCACCCGACCCTGCCGTTCCTCGCCCAGGGCGCGGCGATGGCGCTGGAGGACGCGGCGGTGCTTGCCCGCGCGCTGCAGACCCGGGAGCCGGCGGCGGCGCTGGCCGCCTGGGAGGCGGCGCGCAAGCCTCGGACCAGCTGGCTGCAGGCGGCGGCGGCGCGCACCGGGAAGCGGTTCCATTCCCGCTGGGCGCCCGAGCAGATGGCCAAGGCCGCGGCGCTCGGCCTGTTCTCGAAACTGTTCCCGGACCGGGCGCAGGGCATCAACGACCGGGTCTACGCCTACGACGCCCAGCGCGCGCCGCTCTGACGCGCCGCTCCGCCCCGGAGCCGCCCGCCGCCCGCGCGAGGCCCCGGGTCGAGCCCAGAGCGCGCCGTCCGTCCGCGCGCCGCCCGCCCGCCCGTCAGTCCCGCACCACCCGCAGGGTCAGGTTGATCCGCCCGCCCGACGGCAGCAGGGTGGAGCCGCGGAAGGCGATGCGGTCCACGCCGTGATAGGCGAGCCGGGCCGCCCCGGCCAGCCGGGCCACGTCGCCGCTTTCCAGCCGGACCGAGCCGGTGGGATCCTTTCGCGCCAGCCCGCCGACCCGGAAGGTCGCGGGATCGCCCAGCGAGATGGAGACGACGGGCGCCTCGAACTCCCCCTCGTCCTCGTCCCGGTGCAGGCCCATGCGCGCGCCCTCCCCATACCAGTTGATCAGGCAGCAGTCCGGGTCCCCGGGCCAGCCCGAGACCGCCCGCCACACGGCCAGCGCGCCGGGCGGGATCGGCGGCCAGGCCATGCCCTCGGGGTGGCGGGGGGCGTAGCGATAGCGGCCGCGCTCGATCACCCAGCCGACCCGGCCGGCGGAGGTCATGCGCACGGTCATCGGCTTGCCCCAGGCGGTGGTGAAGCGCTGGAAGGGGGCGGCCTCGGCCACCGCGCGCACCTCCTCCACCAGCGCCGTCTGGGCCGGGCGGGGGAGCAGGCCCTTCCAGATCTCCGCCCCGTTCAGCAGCAGGGGCGCGGGCGGCCCCGAGGTTGCATCCGTCATCCGCGCCCCCATCTTGCGCCCTCATATCGCCGCGCGCCGCGCCCGCCCCCGGCAAAGGAGAGCCCGCCCGTGTCCGTTCTCGCCCGTCTGTTCCGCATCGCCTGGCGATTCTCCACCCTGATCGTGCTCGTGGCCATGCTGGGGCTGAACGTGGCGACGCTGACCGTCTCGGGCGTGGCGGCGGCGGCCAACGGCGCGCTGGCGGCGGTGGGGGTGGGCACGGTGGCGGCGCGCAGCGCGGCGGCCCATGCCGCGGCGGCGGCCCCGCGGCGGGCCGCGGTCCGGGCCGCCACCCGGCGGGTGTCGGCCCGGGTGGCGCGGGGCGCGGCCCGCAACGCCGGCGCCGTCTTCGCCGAGGCCGTGCCCTGGGTCGGCGCCGCGGCGGTGATCGGCTTCGCCGCGCTCGACCTGCGCGACGCCTGCGCGACGCCTGCGCGACGATGGAGGACCTGCGCGCGCTGGACGAGGCCGCCGGCCCCGATCCCGACGCGCCAGGCGAGGACGCCTCCCTGCTCGACCGCGCCGCGGAAGAGGTCTGCGCGCTGGACCTGCCCACGCTGGCCGAACTGCGCGCCGGTCCGCCCTCCGAAACGGCCGCCGAAACGGCGCCCGGCCCCGGCCCCGACGCCCCCCTTGGACCCGCGCGTCCCTGACCTCCGCGAACCGGCCCGTCATACACCCTGAAATCCGCGTCCGGCGCGCCTCCGCGCCCTCCGGATCGCTTGCAGCCCCCGTCGCCGGCGCCTATATCCGGCCCGAGCGACGCGATCCGCCCTGTCGGACCGCCGCTCTGGGATGGAGGGCGGGGGCCGCGAACGGACCCGGCCTCGCAGATCGCCGAACGAAAGGAACGGATACGCATGTCGAAAGTCATTGGCATCGACCTCGGGACCACGAACTCCTGCGTCGCCATCATGGATGGCTCGAACGCCAAGGTCATCGAGAACTCCGAGGGCGCGCGCACCACGCCCTCCATGGTCGCCTTCACCGAGGATGAGCGGCTCACCGGTCAGCCGGCCAAGCGTCAGGCCGTGACCAACCCGGAAAACACCCTCTTCGCCGTCAAGCGCCTGATCGGGCGCCGCTACACCGACAAGGCGGTGGAGAAGGACAAGGGGATGGTCCCCTACCACATCGTCGAGGGCAAGAACGGCGACGCCTGGGTCGAGGCGCGCGGCGAGAAGTATTCGCCCAGCCAGATCAGCGCCTACATCCTTCAGAAGATGAAGGAGACCGCCGAGTCCTATCTGGGCGAGAGCGTGACGCAGGCGGTGATCACCGTGCCCGCCTATTTCAACGACAGCCAGCGTCAGGCCACCAAGGACGCCGGCAAGATCGCCGGCCTGGAAGTGCTGCGCATCATCAACGAGCCGACCGCCGCGGCGCTGGCCTACGGGCTGGACAAGACCGAGGGCAAGACCATCGCGGTCTATGACCTGGGCGGCGGCACCTTCGACATCTCGATCCTCGAGATCGACGACGGCCTGTTCGAGGTGAAGTCGACCAACGGCGACACCTTCCTGGGCGGCGAAGACTTCGACATGCGCATCGTCGAATACCTCGCCGAGGAGTTCAAGAAGCAGTCCGGCGTCGACCTGACCAAGGACCGTCTCGCGCTCCAGCGTCTGAAGGAAGCGGCGGAGAAGGCGAAGATCGAGCTGTCGTCCTCGTCCCAGACCGAGATCAACCAGCCCTTCATCTCGATGGACCCCGAGACCCGGCAGCCGCTGCACCTGGTGCTGAAGCTGAGCCGCGCCAAGCTGGAGAGCATCGTCGGCGACCTGATCGCCCGCACGCTCAAGCCCTGCGAGGCCGCGCTGAAGGACGCCGGCGTCTCCAAGTCGGAGATCGACGAGGTGGTGCTGGTCGGCGGCATGACCCGCATGCCGAAGGTCATCGAGGAAGTGACCAAGTTCTTCGGGAAGGAGCCCCACAAGGGCGTCAACCCCGACGAGGTCGTGGCCATGGGCGCCGCGATCCAGGCGGGCGTGCTGCAGGGCGACGTCAAGGACGTGGTGCTGCTCGACGTGACGCCGCTGTCCCTGGGCATCGAGACGCTGGGCGGCGTGTTCACCCGGCTGATCGATCGCAACACCACGATCCCGACCAAGAAAAGCCAGGTCTTCTCCACCGCCGACGACAACCAGACCGCGGTGACCATCAACGTCTTCCAGGGCGAGCGCGAGATGGCGCGGGACAACAAGTCCCTCGGCCAGTTCAATCTGGAGGGCATCGCACCGGCCCCGCGCGGGATGCCGCAGATCGAGGTGAGCTTCGACATCGACGCCAACGGCATCGTGTCGGTCGGCGCCAAGGACAAGGCGACCGGCAAGGAGCAGAAGATCACCATCCAGGCCTCGGGCGGTCTGTCGGACGACGACATCGAGAAGATGGTCAAGGACGCCGAGGCCAACGCCGAGGCGGACAAGAAGCGCCGCGAGGTGGTGGAGGCGAAGAACCACGCCGAAAGCCTGATCCACGGCGCCGAGAAGTCGCTGGCCGACCATGGCGACAAGGCCGGGGCCGAGGTGAAGGCCGAGATCGAGGCCGCGGTGGCCGCGCTCAAGACCGCCGTCGAGGCGGAGGAGCCGGACGCCGAGGACATCAAGGCCAAGACCCAGGCCCTGACCGAAGCGTCGATGAAGCTCGGCGAGGCGATCTACAAGGCCCAGGCCGAGGCGGACGCCGCCTCGGAGGCGGAGACGCCCGAGGGCGGCTCGGCCAAGGCCGCGGACGACGACGTGGTGGACGCCGAGTTCACCGAAGAGAAGGACGACGGCCGCAAGGCCGGCTGACGCTGACGGCCGGTCCGGCCCGGACCGGCCGCGGGACGCGCGGCCCCGTCTCCCATCCCGGGGGCGGGGCCGTCTCGCGACCGGAACCGGGCCCAGCTCCGGCGAGACCCGCCCCGTTTCGGGCGGAATGCGACCGCGCGGCGGTTGACCCCGGACCTGCGCGGGAGGACGGTTGCCCCGACCTCCCGCGCGGCGGGGACGGCCGCAGGGCGCGACGCTTCCGACACGGACGGAGCCGGGCGAAACGGGAGTGACGCGACGCATGTCGAAACGCGATTTCTACGAGGTGCTCGGCATCGCCAAGGGCGCCTCCGAGGACGAGATCAAGAAAGCCTACCGCGCCAAGGCCAAGGCCCTGCACCCGGACCGCAACCGCGACGACCCGGAGGCGGAGGGCAAGTTCAAGCAGGTCAACGAGGCCTATGACTGCCTCAAGGACCCGCAGAAGAAAGCGGCCTACGACCAGTTCGGCCACGCCGCCTTCGAGAACGGCGGCCCGGGCGCCGGCGGTTTCCGTCCGGGGCATGGCGGACAGGGCGATCCGAATTTCGGCTCGGCCTTCTCGGACGTGTTCGAGGACCTGTTCGGCGAGTTCATGGGCGGCCAGCGCGGCGGCCAGCGCCGGCGCGGCGGGGCCTCGCGCGGGTCGGACCTGCGCTACAACCTGCGGGTGACGCTGGAGGAGGCGTTCAAGGGCAAGCAGGAGACGATCACCGTCCCCGGCTCGGTCCAGTGCGACGCCTGCAACGGCACCGGGGCCGAGGGCGGCGCCCAGCCCGCCGCCTGCCCGACCTGCTCGGGCATGGGCAAGGTGCGGGCCCAGCAGGGCTTCTTCACCATCGAGCGCACCTGCCCGACCTGCGCCGGCCGCGGCCAGGTGGTGAAGAACCCGTGCAAGACCTGCAACGGCGCCACGCGGGTCAAGAAGGACCGCCGCCTCACCGTCAACATCCCCGCGGGGGTGGAGACCGGGACCCGCATCCGGCTGGCCGGAGAGGGCGAGGCCGGCGTGATGGGCGGACCCAACGGCGACCTCTACATCTTCATCGAGGTCGAGGCGCATTCGATCTTCGAGCGCGACGGCGTGGACCTGCATTGCCGGATCCCGGTGCCGATGACCGTGGCCGCGCTGGGCGGAGAGATCGAGGCCCCGCTGATCGACGGCGGCCGCAGCCGGGTGAAGGTCCCGGTCGGCGTGCAGGCCGGCAAGCAGCTTCGCCTGCGGGAGAAGGGCATGCCCAGCCTGCGCGGCGGACGGCGCGGCGACCTTTATCTGGAGCTTGCGGTGGAGACGCCGGTGAACCTGACCGCGCGCCAGAAGGAGCTGCTCAAGGAATTCGAGGAGGCGGGCAAGGACAACTCGCCGGGCGCCTCGGATTTCTTCAGCCGGGTGAAATCGTTCTGGGACGGCATGACCGGCTGATCCGACCCGGCTCCGACCGCCGCCCCGCCCGCCCGTTTTCGCCGCCGCGCCCGATCCCCGGGCGCGGCGGTTCGCGTTCGGGGGGCTGGTTCCGTGGACGGGCCGCAGGCATGATCCCCCCGCCGCGCCGCCCGGAACCGGCGCCCCGAAATCGCCGCGCCTTCGCCGCCGCGCGGGTCCGATCGGCCCCGTAGCTCCCGGCTCCGGAGTTCATACGCAGGAGACCCTCCATGCCCCGCCCTCTGTCCGCCCCCCGCTCCCTCGTCGCGCTCGCCGTGCTGGGCGCCGCCGCCCTGCCCGGCCTCGCCGCCGCGCAGACCCCGCCGCAGGCGGTGGCCGCAACCTGCCCCGGGCGCCTCGCCGTCACCGGCCAGGGCGAGGCGTCCGGCACGCCCGACCTGCTGCGCGTGTCGCTGCGCACCGAGACCGAGGCCGCCTCCCCCGCCGACGCGCTGAACGGAACCGCGGCGCGGGCCGAGGCGATGCTGAAGGCCCTGAAGGATCAGGGCATCGCCGACGTGGACGTGCAGACCACCGAGGTCTCGCTCTACCCGGTCCGCGACCAGGCCAAGCCCGGCAAGGCCCCGAACATCGTGGCCTGGCGGGCGGCGAACGGCCTGCGGGTGTCGCTGGTCGACCCGTCGCGTTTCGGGTCGGTGGTCAACGCCGCGGCGGCGGCCGGGGCGACCGAGGTGTCGGGGATCAGCCTTGAGGTCTCCGACCCCGAGGCGCTGCTGTCCGAGGCGCGGACCCGCGCGGTGAAGGACGCCATGGCCCGGGCGGAGGCGCTGGCCTCCGCCGCGGGGCTGACGCTCGGCGACGTGGTGGAGATGTCGGACGCCTCCGCCATCCCCGGCCCGCGCCCGATGTTCGCCCGCGCCGCGATGGCGGACGAGGCGATGCCGATCGCGCAGGGCGAGCAGTCCCTGTCCGCCTCGGTCAACATGACCTTCGAGCTGTGCCGCTGAGCGGGATCTAGCCCGGATCGGCCGCCGGGTCAGGCAGCCGTCCGGGCAGCCGGGCCGGGGCCAGCATCCGTTCCGCCATCGCGGCGGCGCCGGCGGTCACGCCGGCGCCCTCGAACCCGCCGCGGACCTGCGTGGCCCAGCCCAGCGCGCCCAGCAGGTCGGCGACCCGGGCCGGATCCGGGGCCGCGGGCGCGCGCCAGAAAGCCGACAGCGGCTGCGGGTCGGTCATCCCCGCCCGCGCGAACACCGCCCGGCCCAGCGCCTTCACCGGCACGCCCCGGCGCAGCGCCGACAGCCCGACGGTGGAATTCACCGTCACCACCCCCGCGGCCCGGTCCAGCATCGCGCCCAGGTCGCCGCCGTCGATCACCTCCACCCGGTCCGCCGCGCCATGGCGGGCGGCCTCGTCGCGCAGCAGGCGGCGCCAGGGCGTCATGCCATTGTCGCCCGGATGCTCCTTGACCAGCAGGCGGGCGGCCGGGGGCGCGTTGCGGGCGAAGTCGCGGACCACGCCGGCCATGGTCACCCGCAGGTCCGGGTCGGGGCCGTGGACGCGGATCTGGAAATCGGTGCGAAGCTGGAGCGGCAGGAGGAACAGCGGCGCCTCCCCCGGCCCCCACGCCCCCCACACCGCCGCGGCATGGGCCCGGTCGCGCCGCGCGCGGACCTGCTTCCACAGGAACCCCGCCCATTCCGCCGTCGGGTGCCAGGTGGCGTGCCGCTCGTAGTGCGGATGCGTCGCCCAGGAGAACAGCAGGTTGGCGAGGTTCCAGCCCACGTCCAGCGCCGCGTATTCGGGGAAGCTGGGGGGGAACAGGCGGCGTTCCTCCGGCGGCTCGGCCCGGGCGAGGGCGGCGACGGCGCCCGGATCCTCCGGCAGCGGCAGGGCGGGGCCGGCGCCGTTCGGCTCGACCGTCAGCCAGTCGGGGCGCACCAGACCCAGTTCCACGTGATGCACCCGGATGCCGGAGGCCAGCGCCAGCGCCACCGCCTCCCGGTGCCGGGGCCGGTTGTCGCCCAGCAGGGCGAGGTCGGTGATCCCCTCGCGCCGGACCATGTCGGCGAGGAAGCCCGGCCAGCCCGCCGCATCCCCCCGATAGGACCGCCCCCGCGGTCGTCGCCCCCAGTAGAGCGCGTCGCCGGGGCAGAGGTGGATGCGATGCGCCTCGGCCCCCCGCGCCTCGAGCGCCGCGGCGAGGCGGGGGAAGAACAGCGAGGACGGTCCGTGCAGCATCAGGAACCGGCGCGCCGGGCGCGGGGAGGGGACGGTCGGGGTCAAGCGGGCGGGTCCGTGGATGGGGCGGAGGCTGGGTCCGCTCCTACACGATCCGGCCGACGGGGGCGAGACGGGGGCGCGAAGGGGTGGGGGAGCCGGGGCTCTCCGCATTCCGTCCCCGCCTCTCCGCCGCCCCCCGTCTCCGCCCCATGGGACGCCGCGTCCGGGTTGACACGTCCCGGCGCCGGGCCTAGCCCCGCAGCCCGACGACACGCATCGCGAGGGGACAGGGCCGTGCCGAGCCGGGCCGAGACGCAGGGGGTCGAGACGCGGGAGGGGGAGGCCGGGGCCGCCCGCCCGCCGCGCCGCGCGCTGTTCCTGCAGGGCCCGCCCACGGTGTTCTGGACCGAGCTGGCGGCGGAGTTCGAGGCGCAGGGCCACGCGGCGCTTCGGGTCAACCTGTCCACCGCCGACCGGCTGATGTGGCGCCGCCCCGGCGCGATGAACTACCGCGGAACCCTCTCCGGCTGGCGCGCCTGGATCGCGGAGACGCTGGCGCGGGAGCGGGTGACGGACGTGCTCTATTTCGCCGACCGCCTGCCCTATCACGTCGTGGCGGCGGAGGAGGCGGAGCGGCTGGGCATTCCCTCCCACGCCGTCGAATTCGGCTATCTGCGCCCCGACTGGCTGACGCTGGAGCGGCGGGGGATGGGCGCGTTCTCCCACATCCCGGCCGATCCCGACGCGATCCGGGCCATCGCCGCGGCGGCGCGGGCGGCGGAGACGCCCCAGGACCTGGAGCCGCGCCACGGCCACAGCTTCGTGCGCGAGGCGCGGGACGAGCTGGCCTTCAACCTGGTCAACGCGCTGCTCTGCTGGCCCTATCCGTTCTTCCAGATGGACAAGCGCTATCACGCGCTGACCGACTATATCGGCTGGATCCCCAAGCTGGCGCGCGGCCGGGCCCGGGACCGCCACGCGGCGGAGACCGAGGCGCGGTATCTTTCGGGCGCCGCGCCCTATCACCTGGCGGCCCTGCAGGTGGAGGCGGACTACCAGCTGCGCGACAACGCCCCCTATGACAGCCTGCGGCAGGCGATCGACCAGCTCGTCGCCTCCTTCGCCCGCCATGCGGGGCCGGAGCAGCGGCTGCTGTTCAAGCTCCATCCGCTCGACAACGGGCTGGAGAACTGGCCGCGCGCGGTGGCGCGGGCGGCGGCGGCGCATGGGGTGAGCGGGCGGGTCGACCATATCGACGGCGGCGCGCTGGACGGGCTGATCGCGGCGGCGGAGGGGGTGGTCTCGGTCAACTCCACCGTCGGGCTGCACGCGATCCGGGCCCTGCGCCCGACGCTGGCGCTGGGGGCGGCGGTCTACGACATGGCGGGGCTGACCCATCAGGGGCCGCTCGCGCGGTTCTGGACGGCGCCGGAGCCGGTGGACCCGGGCCTGGCCGAGGATTTCGCGCTGGCGCTGGCGGCGGCGGCGCAGGTGAAGGGGTCGTTCTACGAGCCCCGCGGCCGCGAACGGGCGAAGCGGGAGATCGTGGCCCGCATCGCCGAAGGCCGGGTCAACGGCTTCGGCGCCTATGTCGCCGCGCCGCCCCGGCTGCCGGTGCGGATGCGGGACGCGGACCGGGGGGCGGATCAGGACGGGGGCTGAACGCCCCCCGACCGACGCCGCTCCGGCCCCGGCGCCGTCCGGATCAGTTCAGGTCGTTGATCAGCCGCAGGGTCGCCGCCGCCGGGGTCAGCACCGAGGCCACGATGCGCAGGGCCTTCTGGGTGTTGGCGAAATCGGCGTTGGCCACGTAGATGATGTCCCCATCCTGCACCAGGAAGCGCCGGGCGAGGAAGAACGAGCCCGGGTCCGACAGGTCGAGATTATAGACCACCGGCGACATCGGCCCGGTTCCCAGGCTGACCGTCGGCGCCTCGGTCGCGGCTGCCTCGGGGGTGCGGGGCAGCGCGCGGGCCAGTTCCACCGGCTCGTAGCGGAACACGTAGACCGACTCGGGGCTGGCGAGATTGTCGTTCAGGCCGCCGACATCGGCCAGCGCCTCGTCCAGGGTGACCACCTCGGTCGCGAAGGGCATGCGGCGGGGGCGGTTGGCGGCGCCCATGATCGAATAGCTCTCGTTCGAGTCCATCA
This sequence comes from Pseudomonadota bacterium, assembly GCA_036154955.1. Taxonomy (GTDB): domain Bacteria; phylum Pseudomonadota; class Alphaproteobacteria; order Rhodobacterales; family Rhodobacteraceae; genus Albimonas. The sequence continues at coordinate 54,018 of JAYZWL010000147.1, forward strand.
CCGTGATCACGTCGCCGGGCATCACCCGCACGTTCTGCGCCGGCTCGCGCAGGATGCGGGACAGGTGGGTCTGGGCCTGCACGTCGCCGCGGGTGAGCCGGACCAGCGCCCGGTGCGCGGGCGACGAGGTTCCGCCCGAGGCGGCGAGCACGTCGAGCACCCGCTCCCCCACCCCCGCCAGCGGCACGCGGCCGGCCTTGGCGGCGCCGTCGCCGATCACCGTGACCGCGGAGACCGGCGAGCGTTCCAGCGTGACCAGCACCTGCGGGTCGATGGCCTTGCCCTCCAGCGCCTTGACCACGGCGGCGGAGACCGCTTCGGGCGTGCGGCCGGCGGCGCGGACGCGCCCGGCATAGGGCACCGAGATGTCGCCGGAGGACCCGATGCGCTGGCGGGGCAGGTTCGACCCGCGCGAGCCCATGCCGTTGCCGGAGAACACGCCGCCCTCCACCGCCTCCCACACCGTGACGGCGACCTCGTCGCCGACCTTGAACTGGAAGTTCTGGCCGCCGCCGCGGGTCAGGTCCGCGGGCGGCTCCAGCCGGCGACGGTCGAGCACGTCCAGCGTGTCGGGGGTGATCTCGGCGAAGGCGAAGGGCTGAAGCGTGGTCGCGGGGTCGATCACCGCCTCCTGCACCGCGCCGCTGGTGGGGCCGTTCATCGGCAACGAGGCGCATCCGGCCAGCGCGATGGCCGCGCCGATCACCCAAGCCCGCATGATCCGCCTCTCCCGATCCGTTTCAGCCTGGCCGCGGCGCCTTTCGCGCGCGGCGAGATGGGGTTGTGCATCGGCGGGGCCGCGCAGGCAACCCGCGCGACGCCACAGGCGGGGGCGCGGGCGCGGGAAGCGGGCGGAAAGGGCGGGAACAGGCGGGCGAACCGTGGGCCGCGGAGACCGCGGACGGGGTCAGGCCCTGCGGCGACGGGCGCGCAGGCCGATCGCGGCGCCGGACAGCGCCATGCCCAGCAGGGTCAGGGCCGCGGGCAGCGGCACCGCGGAGGCCTCCGCCGTCGGGGCGGGCGCGGTGGCGACCGGGCCGGCGACGACCAGCAGCGCCGGCCCGGGATCGGGTCGGTCGCAGCCCGGCGCGTCGATGCAGGGCCAGGCCTGAACGCCCGCGAAAGCCGGCGAGGCGGGCGCGCCGGACTCGGACGCCAGGTCGCCGAACAGCAGGCCGTCGGACGGACCGGTGAGGTCGGTCTCCGCCAGGGCGGACACGGCGACGACGGCCGCGACGGCGATGCCGAAGGCGGCGAAGCTCATGGACTGGCGGGCGGACACGGACGACTCTCCGACTGTTGGTCGGAAATCAATATCGGCGAAGCGACGTGACCGCAGCGTGACCGATGCTGCACTGCGCAAATCGGTCGCGGGCGCCGACCGGAAACCGCCCCCTTTCGCCCCCCCGAGGTCGCTTCTCGCCTTCCGCCCCCGGCCTGTGCTATGCCCCCGGCAGCGCCGCGGCCCGGCGGCGCCGCCCGCCCTGCGGGACCCCGCCGGACCGCTGCGCAGGCCCGCGCCCCCGCGCTCGCCCGCGCGCGCCCTCCCCGGGCGCGGCGACGCCCGCGCGGCCGCAAGCAGGAGACCGCCGCCGCATGGCGACCCGCAGCGATCCGCAATCCGGCCCGGCGCCGGTCCTCAGCGCCGATCCCTCGCCGCTTCGCGTGCATCTGCGCGTGGTGCGCGCCCTGCTGATGCGCGAGATGTCGGCCCGCTACGGCCGCACCACCGGCGGCTATTTCTGGGCGGTGGCGGAGCCGGTGGGCATGATCATGATCACCGCCCTGGCCTTCGCGGCGCTGGCCCGGACGCCGGAGCTGGGGCAGAGCTTCATGGTGTTCTTCGCCACCGGCTACCTGAGCTTCAACTTCTACCGCATCACCGCGCAGCAGCTGTCGACGGCGGTGCGCAACAACTACGCCCTGCTGCAATATCCCAACGTCACCCCCTATGACGCGCTGGTCGCCCGGCTGGCGCTGCAGACGCTGACCAACCTGTTCGTCGCGGTGATCATCATGGGCGTCGCGGTCTGGTGGACGTCGGAACCCGTGCGCCCGGACTTCCCGCTTCTGGCCGGCGCCGTCGCCGCCGCCACGCTGATGGCCGCCGGCGCGGGCTTCATGAACGCGGTGCTGTTCCACGTCTTCCCGACCTACGAACAGCTGTTCAACATCGTCAACCGGCCGCTGTTCCTGGTCTCGGGCATCTTCTTCACCCCGGAATCCATGCCCAGCCAGCTGCGCGACCTGCTGGCGCTGAACCCGCTGGTGCATGTGATCTCGGCGTTCCGGCAGGGGATCTACCCGGTCTATCACGCCACGCTCAGCTCGCTGGAATATCCGTTCGCGGTGGGGCTGGTGTCCCTGTTCTTCGGGATGATCCTGCTCAGGCGCTACGATGAGAGGCTGGTGGAGCGGTGATCGAGCTTCAGGACGTCTCCAAGGCCTACCCGATCAAGGGCGGGGTCAAGACGGTGCTGGAAGGCCTGAGCATGACCATCCCGCGCACGCGCTCCCTGGCGCTGCTGGGGCGCAACGGGGCGGGCAAGTCGACGCTGCTGTCGATGATCGCCGGCTCGATCAAGCCGGACCGGGGGCGGATCGTGCGCAACTGCCGGGTCAGCTTCCCGCTGGGCTTCGCCGGCTCGTTCCACCGGGACATGACCGGGGCGCAGAACCTGCGCTTCGTCTCGCGCATCTACGGGGTCGACGCGGAGATGCTGACCGACTACGTCTCCGACTTCGCGGAGCTGGGGCCCTATCTGAACCAGCCGGTGCGGGTCTATTCCTCGGGCATGAAGGCGCGGCTGGCCTTCGGGGTGTCGATGGGCATCGCCTTCGACACCTATCTGGTGGACGAGCTGACCGCGGTGGGCGACCAGAACTTCCGGATCAAGAGCCGGCGGGTGTTCGAGGAGAAGCTCTCGACGTCCAACGTGGTGATGGTGTCGCATTCGGTGGGGCAGCTGCGCGACTACTGCAATTGCGGCATGGTGCTGGAGAATGGCCGGGTCGAGGTCTACGACGACCTGGAAGAGGCCATCGAGCGGCATGAGGAGAACATGCGGCTGTCGCGCGAGGACGACGGCGGGCCGCGCGGCCGCCGGCGCCGCCGGGAGGCGGCGAAGGTGAAGGCCAGGATGAAGCGGCGCCGCGGGGCGCGTCGGGGAATGATCTGAGATGGACCGCAACGACAGGACCCCCGGGAACGACGGGCGCGGCGCGAACGCCGACGGCGCCGCCGCCGAGAACCAGGACGCCGAGGAGCTGTCCCCCGACGAGGAGGCCGCCCGCCAGGCCCGCCGGCGCGAACGGCGGCTGGCCCGCCGCGAGGCCGCGGCGGATGCGGACGCCGAGGCGGAGGCGCAGGACGCCATCGCCCGTCCGGACCCCGCCGCGCGGCGCCCGGGCGGCGGCGGCTCCGGCGGGGGCGGCGGGCGCCGCCGCTCGGTCGTGGTCGACGTGCAGAGCGACGCGCTGGTCGCCCGGGCCCGACGGCGCCGGTTCTGGTCCCGGGTGCGGCTGTGGCTGTCCTTCGTGCTGCTGGTCGGCGCGCCCTCGGCGCTGGCGGGCTGGTATCTGAACTTCGTCGCCGCCGACCAGTACGCCAGCCAGGTCAGCTTCGCGGTGCGCAGCCTCGATTCCGCCCTGCCCTCGCCGGTGACGGAACTGTTCGGAGGCGCCTCCGACTCCACCGCCGGCGACAGCCAGATGCTGTTCGAATACCTCCAGTCGCAGCCGCTGGTGGAGCTGATCGGCAAGGATGTGGACCTTGAGGAGGTCTACAACCGGCCCGAGGCGGACTGGCTGTTCTCCCTCGGCCGCGAGCGGACGGTGGAGGAGCGGGTCGAATACTGGAACCGCGCCGTCACCGTCTCCTACGACACGTCGTCGGGCATCATCTATGTGGAGGTGCGCGCCTTCCGTCCCGGCGACGCGCAGGCGTTGGCCCAGGCGGCGCTGAAGGAAAGCGAGACGCTGATCAACGGGTTGAGCACCGGGGCGCGGCAGGACGCGGTGCGCTTCGCCCAGGTGGACCTCGCCGAGGCGGAGGGCCGGATCCGGGAGGCGCGGGTGGCGCTGCAGGCGTTCCGCTCGGGCCAGGGGACGGCGGACATCTCCGGCGACATCACCCAGCAGATGCAGCTGATCGGCCAGTTGCGCGCCCGCCGCGCCGAGGCGCAGGCGGAATACGACAGCCGCAAGGACCTGCTGGGCGCGGACAGCCCCACCCTGTCGGCCCTGCGCCGGCGGGTGGAGAGCCTCGACGCCCAGATCGCGGAGGCGGAGCGGGTGATCTCGGCGGAGGCCCCCGCGGGCGCGGAGGGCGCGGCGCCCGCCCCCGGCGCGGCGCGCGAGACGCTGGCCGAGGCCGCCGGCGCGCAGGAGGAGCTGCAGGTGGAGCTGGAGCTGGCGACGCGGATGTATGTGGCCGCCCAGTCATCGCTGGAGGCGGCGCGGGCCGATGCGCGGCGCGCGCAGCGCTATCTCGCCACCCATATCCGCCCGACGCTGGCCGAAGAGCCGGAATACCCGCTGCGCCTGACCTGGACCGCGGCGATCTTCGTGACCCTGCTGCTGGCCTGGTCGATCCTGCAGCTCATCATCGGCTCGATCCGCGACCGGAGCTGAGGCGCCTCGGGTCGGAGGCGCCGCGACGATCCGGGCGCCGGGCGGGGCGGTTCCGCCCGCGGCGCGGCCCGGCCGGACGAGGGCGGACCCGTCTCCGCCCGGAAACGACGCCGCCGGCGTTCCGGGTCGAAAGCGGCGCCGGCGCCCGGGCGCGGACGGCGCGCGGGTCGGGGCGCCGCTCCCCTCCCCTCAGCTTTCGCGGTCGGGGCGCACCAGATACTTCTCCCCCGTCGCGCGGCGGGCCCAGGCGCGGGCCGTCTCAGGGTCCAGCGCCTCGGCCAGCGACACGCGGGCTGTGTAGCGGCTGGCGAAGGTGGTGGTCAGTTCCGCCGCCACTCGGGCCCGCAGCCGGGTCGCGACCTCGCCTCCCGCGGCGGCGAGGAAATTGGTCAGCAGCCAGCCCCCCGCGCCCCAGCTCAACCCCATGCCCTGCGGGATCACGATCGGCCCCTCGTCGAGCAGGCCGTAGTGGTAGACCTGCTTGCGCACCGAGGTTCCGTAGGGGCTCCACGGCCTGTCCTTCGCCAGCCCCCGCTCCATCGCGTGGATGATCCGACCGCCCAGATCGCCGCCCCCGACCGCGTCGAAGGCCAGCGTCGCGCCGGTGGCCGACACCGCCGCTTCCAGCGCGGCGTCGAAGCCGGGATCGGTGGAGACGCAGATGTGCTCCGCCCCCTCCGCCCGCAGCGCCTCGGCCTGCGCGGCGGAGCGGACCACGTTGACCAGCCCCACCCCGTCAGCCCTGCAGATGCGCACCAGCATCCGCCCGAGATTGGAGGCGGCGGCGGTGTGCACCAGCGCCGTGTGGCCCTCCGCCCGCATCGTCTCCAGCATCGACAGCGCGGTCATCGGGTTGACGTAGGCCGCGGCCCCGTCCTCCGGGTCGGCGCCGTCGGGCAGCGGCAGGCAGTCCGCGGCGCGCAGGGTGCGGAGGCGCGCATACATGCCCCCGCCCCGCATCGCCACGCGCCGGCCCATGAGCGCCTGCGCCGCGGCGCCGACGCCGGCGGCGACGACCTCGCCCGCGCCCTCGTTGCCTACCGGCAGGGCGAGGTCGAGCCGCGTGGCCATGCCGCCCATCCGCCCGGCGGGAACCTGCGCGACCAGCCCGGGGCGGCCCTCGATCTCCGCGGCCTTCAGGTCGGCGGGATCGGCGGGGCCGAGCAGCACCAGGATGTCGGAGGGGTTGATCGGCGAGGCCTCCACCCGAACCACCACGTCGTCGGGGCCGGGGGCGGGGAGGTCGACCTCATGCAGCCCCAGCCGCAATTCGCCCCCCGCGGAGAGGGTCGATCGCATGGCGAGCGTCTTCGGCGGAATCGTCGTGTCGGGCATGTCGGGGCTCCTCCCATTTTCGGTTTGGGGCGGAGCCTCGCCCGGCCGGGCCGCGGGCGCAACGGCCCGCGACGACGAAAACGGCGCGGCCCCCGGGGGGAGCCGCGCCGCGTCGTTCAGGCCCGCGTCTCGTCTCAGGCGGCCTGCGGGTTCCCGCGCACCACGCGCCCGTCGACGATGTGGATGCCGCATTCGGTCTTGTCCGACCCGCGCCAGCGGCCGGCCCGCGGATCCTCGCCCGGCTTGACCTTGGTGGTGCAGGGGGCGCAGCCGAGGCTGGGGAAGCCCTCCGACACCATCGGGTGCCGGGGCAGGTTGTGCTGGTCCATGTAGGCGGAGATCCGCTGCGCGTCCCAGTCGGCCAGCGGGTTGAGCTTGATGCGCCCGTTGGCGTCGGCCTCGAAGAGCTTCAGGTCGGCGCGATCCGCGGTCTGGAACCGCTTGCGGCCCGTGACCCAGGCCTGGAAGGGGGCGAGCGCCCGCTCCAGGGGCCGGGTCTTGCGCAGGTCGCAGCAGCTGTCGGCGTAGTCCTTGTGCAGGTCGCCGTCCGGATCCTCGCCCTTCACCTCGGCATGGTCGGGGCGCACGAGACGGACGCCGGTCAGGCCCAGATGCTCCGCCAGCTCCTGCTGATAGGCCAGCGTGGCGGGGAACAGCATCCCGGTTTCGAGGAACAGCACCGGGGTCGCCTTGTCGATCTGGCTGACCATGTGCAGCAGCGTGGCGCTCTCCGCCCCGAAGGAGGAGACGAGCGCGATGCCGCCGGGGAATTCCTTCTCCAGCCCCGCGCGCAGCACCTCCTGCGCGGTGGCGCCTGCGTATTTGGCGTTGAGCCGGGCGGCCATCTGCTCCGGCGTTTCCGGGGCGGCCTTGTCGGCGCGGGGGCCGCGGGCCTCGCCGCGGGCCGCGCGGCGGGCCTCGAAGATCGAGACGGCGCCGCGGGTCAGGCCGGACTGGTAGCTCAGGCTCACCGCGTCCTTGGCCGCGCGCCATTGCGGCTCGGGCTGGCGTGCGGCCATCGCCTCGGGGATCTCGACGGTGTCGACGCCCACGGCGAGCAGCATCGGGAACTGGTCGGCGATCACCGGGCCCACGGCGCGGATCTCTCCGCGGAAGCCCAGCGCCCGCAGCCGGCGCGCGATGGAGAAGCCGCGCCCGTCGGCGAAGCTGGGAAAGCGGATCGCCACCAGCGACAGCGAGGGCAGCAGGTCCGCCAGTTCGCGGGCGTCGGCGTCGGGGCCGACGACCACGCCCAGCCCGGCGACGCCCTTGGGCGCGCCCTCTTCCCGCAGGCGGGCTTCTTCGAGGATCACCTTCTCGCCCTTCGGCGCGGCCTGGCCTTCGGCCAGCTTGACCCAGGTGTCGGGGATCGGTCCGTTCGCATCACGCAGCGGCATAGATCGCCTCCTTGAAAGCCGGCATCCCGGCGCGGCGGTAGGTCTGCAGGAAGGTCTCGCCGGTCAGGCGGATCTCCAGGTAGCGGTCGACGAGCTTCTCGATGACGTCGGGCACGTCCTCGAAGGCGAAGCCGGGGCCGGTGCGTTCGCCGACCGAGGCGTCCTCTCCGGGCGCGCCGCCCAGCGTGATCTGGTAGGATTCCACCCCCGCCTTATCGAGGCCCAGAATGCCGATATGGCCGACATGGTGGTGCCCGCAGGCGTTGATGCAGCCCGAGATCTTGAGCGCGAGCGGCCCGATCCGGCGCTGCCGGTCCTCGTCCGCGAACCGCTCCGAGATCGCCTGGGCGATGGGGATCGACCGCGCCGTGGCCAGCGCGCAGTAGTCGAGCCCCGGGCAGGCGATGATGTCGGTCACCAGCCCCAGATTGGCCGCGTGCAGCCCCTGCGACTTCAGCAGGGCGTAGAGCGAGGGCAGGTCGTCCTTCTTCACATAGGGCAGGACCACGTTCTGCTCATGGGTCACGCGCAGCTCGTTCAGGCTGAAGCGCTCGGCGGCCAGCGCCATGGCGCGCATCTGCTCGGCCGTCGCATCCCCCGGCGCGCCGCCGATGGGCTTGAGCGAGATCACCGCGATGGCGTAGCCGTCGGCCTTGTGGGCCACGGTGTTCTGCTCGACCCAGCGGGCGAAGGCGGGATCGGCCTTCTTCGCGGCCTCCAGCCGGGCGCTGTCGTCGGGCAGCGTCTGGTAGTCGGGGGCGGCGAAATAGGCGTCGATGCGCGCGAGCTCCTCCGCGTCGGGGGCGAGCACGTCGCGATCCATGCGCGCGAACTCCTCCTCCACCTCGCGGGCGTAGTTGTCGGCGCCCATCTCGTGGACCAGGATCTTGATGCGGGCCTTGTACTTGTTGTCCCGGCGGCCGTGCAGATTGTAGACGCGCAGCGCGGCCTCCAGCCAGGGCAGCAGATCCTCGCGCGGGAGGAAGTCGCGGATGACGGGCGCGATCATCGGGGTGCGGCCCTGGCCGCCGCCGACGAACATCTTGTAGCCGATCTCCCCCTCCGCGTTGCGCACGATCTCGATGCCGATGTCATGCACGCGGATCGCGGCGCGGTCCTGCGCGGCCCCGGTGACGGCGATCTTGAACTTGCGGCCCAGGAAGGTGAATTCCGGGTGCAGGGTGGACCATTGCCGGATCAGCTCGCAGGTCGGGCGGGGATCCTCGATCTCGTCGCGCGCCACGCCGGCATAGGGGTCGGAGGTGGTGTTGCGGATGCAGTTGCCCGACGTCTGGATCGCGTGCATCTCCACATCCGCGAGATGCTGGAGCACGTCGGGGATGTCCGCCAGCCTGGGCCAGTTGAACTGGATGTTCTGGCGGGTGGTGAAGTGGCCGTAGCCGCGGTCGTAACGCTCCGCGATCATCGCCAGCGCGCGCATCTGGTCGGCGGAGAGCGTGCCGTAGGGGATCGCCACCCGCAGCATGTAGGCGTGGAGCTGGAGGTAGAGGCCGTTCATCAGGCGCAGCGGGCGGAACTCGTCCTCGGTCAGCGCGCCGGAGAGCCGGCGCTCCACCTGGCCGCGGAACTGGGCGACGCGCTGGTTGACGATCTTGGCGTCGAATTCGTCGTAGCGATACATGTGCGGGTCCTCGGCGCCTCGTCCCATGCGGCGGGGGGCGCGGATCGGCGCGGGCGGGGCCGCGCGGGATGGGCTGGCGGGGGCTGGCCGGGAAGGCGGCGGCGGCGTCAGGCCGCGCGGGTCGCCTCCTCGGCCCCGGTCATGTAGTCGAAGGTCGGGCGCATCGCGGCGCGGATCGCCTCGCGCCGCGTGGCGGGGACGAGACCCTGGGGCGTGACCTGCACTTCAGCGAGATAGGCGCCCACGACCTGGCCCTGGGCGAAGGGCGCGGCGGCGATGGACTCGAACATCGCGGCCTCCGCCTCGGTCCGCGCGGCCAGCGCCTCGGCGAAGTCGTCGGACCAGCGCGCGCCGGTCCACCAGACCGACTCGCCGCCCAACAGCGCGTTGGCGGTCAGAACCTGCGGTTTGTAGGCCTTGGCCATGGCGCGAATCCCCATTGCGGTGTCTGTGATGCGACGCAACGTAGGCGCCGCCGGCGTGGAATGCAATAAATCACACTCGATACGACCTTCACGGATAATTTCACACACATAAAAAGTTTTATCACATGCAGGGCTCCCGCCCCATGGACCCGCGCCCCGTGCTCGGATACCGCGGGGGAGAAAGGCGGCCCGCGCCGCCCGCAGCCGGAGGACCCGCCCGTGACCAGATCCTTGTTCGGCACCGACGGGGTGCGCGGGCGCGCCAACGCCCATCCGATGACGCCGGAGATCGCGCTCCGCCTCGGCCAGGCGGCGGGGGCCCATTTCATGCGCGGCGGCCACCGGCACCGGGTGGTGATCGGCAAGGACACGCGGCTGTCGGGCTACATGCTGGAACAGGCGCTGACCGCGGGCTTCCTGTCGGCGGGGATCGACGTGTTCCTGCTGGGCCCGATCCCGACGCCGGGGGTGGGGATGCTGACCAAGAGCCTGCGGGCGGATGCCGGCGTGATGATCTCGGCCTCGCACAACCCGTTCAACGACAACGGCATCAAGCTGTTCGGCCCGGACGGCTACAAGCTGTCGGACGGGGCGGAGGCGGCGATCGAGGCGATGATGGGCGAGGCTCCGGACCTGGTCGACGCCCCCGCGCTGGGCCGCGCCAAACGCATCGACGACGGGCTGGGCCGCTATATCGAGAACGCCAAGGGCAGCTTCCCGCGGGCGCTGCGGCTCGACGGGCTGAAGGTGGTGGTGGATTGCGCCAACGGCGCCGCCTACCGCACCGCGCCCATGGTGCTGTGGGAGCTGGGCGCGGAGGTGATCCCTGTCGGCGTCGCGCCCAACGGGGTCAACATCAACGAGCGCTGCGGCTCCACCTACCCGCTGACCTGCGCCGAGACGGTGCTGGCGCACGGGGCCGACGTGGGGCTGGCGCTCGACGGCGACGCGGACCGGCTGATCGTGGTGGACGAGACCGGAACGGTGATCGACGGCGACCAGATCATGGCCCTGATCGCCGAGCGCTGGCGGCGGGACGGGGTGCTGAAGGGCGACGCGCTGGTGGCAACCGTCATGTCCAATCTCGGGCTGGAACGCCGGCTGGACGAGATCGGCGTGCGCCTGCTGCGCACCAAGGTCGGCGACCGCTACGTGGTCGAGGCGATGCGGCGCGGCAACTACAACCTGGGCGGCGAGCAGTCCGGCCATATCGTGATGTCGGACCACGCCACCACCGGCGACGGGCTGCTGGCGGGGCTGCAGGTGCTGGCGGCGCTGGTGGAGGACGGCAAGCGCGCCTCCGAGACCTGCGCGCGGTTCGAGCCCCTGCCCCAGATCCTGAAGAACGTGCGCTACGCCGCCGGCGCCGCGCCGCTGGAGCTGGCTGCGGTCAAGGCGGCGATCGCGGAGGGAGAGGCGCGGCTGGAGGGATCGGGACGGGTGCTGATCCGCAAGTCGGGCACCGAGCCGCTGATCCGGGTGATGGCGGAGGGCGAGGACGCGGGGCTGGTCGAGGCGGTGGTCGACGACATCTGCGCCGCGGTCACGGCGGCGGCGCAGGCGGCCTGACGACCGTCCCCTCGAAACGGGAACGGGGCGAAGAGGGCGTCGAGCCCCCTTCGCCCCGCGCCGCCGAAAGGCGGCGGGCGCCCGTCCCCAGAACGGGCGCGAACGGGTCCAGGCCTCAGGCCCGGCGACGACGGCGCGCGGCCACGCCCAGCAGGCCCAACGCGCCGGCCAGCAGCGGCAGGGCCGCGGGAACCGGCACCTCTCCCGTCACCACGAGATTGTCGAAGTAGATGGTCCGGTCGACGCCCGGATCGGCGTTGATGCCCTGCAGGATCACGTTGGCGAAGGACACCGTGCCGCCGGCCGACAGGCTCAGCTTGTCCTCGCCGTTGAGGCTGAACACGATCATGCCGGCGTCGAGGCGGAACCCGATCTCGACCCATTCGTCATAGGTGAAGCCGGTCGGCAGGCCGAGGTCGATGAAGCCGCCGCTGACCTCGCCCAGCGAGTCGAAGGCGTAGAAGCTGTCGTCGATGAACTCCACGATCGGGTAGTAGGAGATCGCGTCGCCCGAATCGACCGCGGTCGCCCACAGGCCGCCGATCCGGCCCTGCCCGTCGAAGCTCGAGTCGATATACATCTCGATCGACATCGAGTCGGCTTCGGGCGTGTCGAACTTCCGGCCCTGCGTGGCGTAGAAGGAGCTCGACTGCGCGCCCCGGCCCGCGGAGTTGTCGGCGTCGTCGAGGGTCAGCGCCAGGCGGTTGTCGCCGTCGAAGAACTCCGACTCGAACCCGGCGGGCGCGTAGCGGTCCACATACCAGACGTTCGGCGCCGGGCCGGCGGCGGTCGGCACCACCGGGTCGAAGCCTTGCACGGAAATGGTGGTCGTCCCGGCGAAAGCGGGCGACGCCAGGGCCGCGGCGACGGCCGCGGCGGCGAGCGATCTGATCATGTCATCCCCCCGTTGAGGTCAGGCGAGGCGCGCACCCCCGTCGGTCCGGGCCGGGCGCCATCCGAAACGCATTTCACGCATAAGCAGAATCGTTACCTAACGGCATGGATCGTCACCTTGCCTGAACAACCTGTCAAGTTTGGATTCCATATGGCCAGTCATGCGCATATTGCGTCGATTTCACGAACAATTAGCGCCTCTTGCGTTCATATTTCCAACGATTCCAGCGATCCAGGCCGGAAGCCCCGCGCCAGCGGGCCAAGGCGCGCCCTTTGCCATCGCGCACGGAAACTCTTCCTATGGGTGCAAATCTTACCTAGCGGAATTTCACCCCTGGGACCCGCCTTCGTCCCGGCGGCGGGATCCGACGCATCCGCGCATTTTTCCGACTTGACCGGCGCCCCGGCCGGGCGTATCGGGGCTGCGGGCCGGTCGTCGGATTAGGGCGAGCGACGGCGGCTCAGGAATCTCGCCCTGACGATGGAGCGCGTCTCATGACGTTCCCCGCGAAGCCGCAGGCGCTGCCTGCGCGTCCTGAATTCTCCTCCGGTCCCTGCCCCAAGCGCCCCGGCTGGTCCCTGACCGCCGTCGCCGAAAAGGCGTGGCTGGGCCGCTCGCACCGCGCCTCCGGCCCCAAGGCGCAGCTCAAGCAGGTGATCGACCTGACCGCGAAGCTGCTGGGCGTGCCCGAGGGCTTCAAGGTCGGCATCGTCCCCGCCTCCGACACCGGCGCCTTCGAGATGGCGATGTGGTCGATGCTGGGCGCCCGCCCCGTGGACATGCTGGCCTGGGAAAGCTTCGGCGCCGGCTGGGCCACCGACGCGACCAAGCAGCTCAAGCTCGACGACTGCCGCGTCATCACCGCCGATTACGGCGTGCTGCCCGACTTCGCGCAGGTCCGCGCCGCCGAGGCCGACATCTGCTTCACCCAGAACGGCACCACCTCGGGCGCGAAGATCCCCGATTTCGACTGGATCCCCGCGGACCGGGCCGGGCTGACCTTCGTCGACGCCACCTCCGCCGCCTTCGCCCAGGCCATCGACTGGTCCAAGGTCGACGTGCTGACCTTCTCCTGGCAGAAGGTGATGGGCGGCGAGGGCGGGCACGGCGTGCTGGTCCTCTCCCCCCGCGCGGTGGAGCGGCTGGAAAGCTACGCCCCCCCCCGCCCGCTTCCCAAGATCTTCCGCCTGACCAAGGGCGGCAAGCTGATCGACGGGATCTTCAAGGGCGAGACCATCAACACTCCCTCCATGCTCTGCGTGGCGGACGCGCTGGACGCGCTGGAATGGTTCGAGGCGATCGGCGGGGCCCCGGCCGTCGCCGCCCGCGCCGACGCCAATTTCGCCGCGATCCAGACCTGGGCCGACCGGACCGACTGGGTCGAGAACCTGGTGGCCGATCCCGCGGCGCGCTCCAACACCTCCGTCTGCCTGTCGGTGGTCGATCCGGCGGTCGCAGCCCTCGACGACGCGGGCCAGCGGGCCTTCGTCAAGAAGATGGTGACGGCGCTGGAGAAAGAGGGCGCGGCCCTCGACATCAACGGCTATCGCGACGCGCCGGCCGGCCTGCGCATCTGGTGCGGGGCCACGGTCGATACGGCCGATGTCGAGGCGCTGACCCCCTGGCTCGACTGGGCCTTCGCCGCGGCGAAAGCCGAGATGGCCGCCGCCTGACGCCGCCTCCCCGCGCCGCGCGCCCCCGATCCGGGCGCCGCGGCGCGCCAGCGACGCCGGGACGCGGGGGGCTCGACGCCCCCCTCGTCCCGCCCCCCCGCATATCGCTCCGCCGGCGCCCCGCGCGCGGAGCCCACGAAAGGCGCATCTAATGCCCAAGGTTCTGATTTCCGACGCCCTCAGCGACGCCGCCGTCCAGATCTTCAAGGACAACGGGGTCGAGGTCGACTTCCAGCCCGCGCTCGGCAAGGACCCCGCGAAGCTCGCCGAGATCATCGGGAACTACGACGGTCTCGCCATCCGCTCGGCCACCAAGGCGACGGCCGCGCTTCTGGAGAACGCGACCAATCTCAAGGTCATCGGCCGCGCCGGCATCGGCGTGGACAACGTGGACATCCCCGCCGCCTCGGCCAAGGGCATCGTGGTGATGAACACGCCCTTCGGCAACTCGATCACCACCGCCGAGCACGCCATCGCCATGATGTTCGCCTGCGCCCGGCAGATCCCGGAGGCCGACGCCTCGACCCGCGCCGGCAAGTGGGAGAAGTCCCGCTTCATGGGCGTCGAGATCACCGGCAAGACGCTGGGCATCCTCGGCTGCGGCAATATCGGCTCGGTCGTCGCCTCGCGCGCCATCGGGCTGAAGATGAAGGTCATCGCCTTCGACCCGTTCCTGTCGGCCGAGCGCGCGCAGGAGCTGGGGGTGGAGAAATACGACGATCTGGAGGCCCTGCTGGCCCGCGCCGATTTCGTCACCCTGCACATGCCCAAGACCGCGCAGACCGCCAACATCCTGTCGGCCGAGCGCATCGCCAAGATGAAGCCCGGCGCGCGGCTGGTGAACTGCGCCCGCGGCGGGCTGGTCGATGAGGCGGCGGTGGCCGCGGCGCTGACGTCCGGCCATCTCGCCGCCGCCGCCTTCGACGTCTTCGCCGAAGAGCCGGCCAAGGAGAACGTGCTGTTCTCGGCCCCCAACTGCGTTTGCACCCCGCATCTGGGCGCCTCGACCTCCGAGGCGCAGGAGAACGTCGCCCTGCAGGTGGCCGAGCAGATGTCGGACTACCTGATGAAGGGCGCGATCTCGAACGCCATCAACGCCCCCTCGGTCACGGCCGAGGAAGCGCCCCTCCTGAAGCCCTGGATCGCGGTGTGCGAGAGCCTGGGCGGCTTCGCCGGTCAGGTGACCGAGAACGCCATCAAGTCGATCGAGATCGAATATGTCGGCCGCGTCGGCGAGCTGAACCTCAAGCCGCTGACCGCGACGCTGGTGGCCTGCCTGATGAAGCCGCTGGTCGGCGAGGGCGGGGTCAACATGGTCTCGGCCCCCGTCGTGGCGCGCGAGCGCGGCATCAAGATCGCCGAGACCCGCAAGGACGCGCAGGGCGCTTACGGCTCCTATGTCCGCCTCGTGGTGACCACCGAGAAGCAGACCCGCGCCGTGGCCGGCACGGTCTTCTCCGACAACAAGCCGCGGATCATCCAGATCAAGGGCATCGACCTCGAAGCCGATCCGCTGCCCAACATGCTCTACACCACCAACAACGACGCGCCGGGCTTCATCGGCGCGCTGGGGGCGAAGCTGGGCGAGCTCGGCATCAACATCGCCACCTTCGCGCTGGGCCGGTCGGAGAAGGGCGGCGAGGCGATCGCGCTGCTCGGCGTGGACGAGCCGGTGACCAAGGCGATGGTCGACCAGATCCTCGCCCTGCCGCAGGTGACGCAGGCCAAGGCGCTCAGCTTCTGAGGCCTTGCGCCATCGGATCGGGAAAGGGGCGGCTTCGGCCGCCCTTTTTTCATTCGCGCTCGACGGCGGGCGAGGCGGCGCTAGGATCGGGGGCGAGCATCCCAGCCAGTCGCCAGCCAGGAGAGTCCTCATGTCAGACGCCCCCGTCATCGCGCAGAAAGCCCCCTACGCCGTCGAGGTCGAGACCGGAAAGACCTATTTCTGGTGCGCCTGCGGCAAGTCCGCGAAACAGCCGTTCTGCGACGGCTCGCACAAGGGCTCGGACTTCGCGCCGGTGAAATGGACGTCGCAGAAGGACGGCAAGGCGTTCTTCTGCGGCTGCAAGCGGACCTCCGGCGCGCCGCTCTGCGACGGAACCCACAAGGCGCTCTGACCGGGGGACCTCCGCGCGGGGGACGGGCCGAAGGGGGCGTCGAGCCCCCTCCGCCCCGCGGCCGGCTGCGCCGTCCGGGCGCCCGGATCGCGCAGCGAGCCGCGGGGTCGACGGGGCTCGACGCCCCGGAGACGCCGCCCCCCCCTATTCCCCCGCGTGTTCGGGGGCGGAGAGCCCGCGGGGCGTCGCCTCCACCGGGCCGGGGCCGGGCAGGTCCGCGCCTTTTTCCAGCACGCCGGCGGCCTCGAACCGGCGGGCGGCGGGAAGCACGCGGGTCTCCAGGCTGCCCACCGCCTGATTGTATTTCTCCACCGCGCCCTTCAGGCCCTTTCCCACGCCCTCCATCAGCTCCCCGAACCGGGCGAGCCGGTCATGCAGCAGGCGGGCGTCGCGGGCGACGGCCTCGGCGCTTTCCGCGAGCTTCTCCTGCCGCCAGCCATAGGCCACGGACTTTATCAGCGCGATCAGCGTGGTGGGCGAGCAGACCAGCACCTTCGCCTCCAACGCGGTCTCGAAAATCGCCGGATCCTCGGCCATGGCGGCGGCGTAGAACGCCTCTCCGGGCACGAACATCACCACGAAATCCGGGGTCTCGGGCAGGGTCCGCCAATAGTCCTTGCCGCCCAGCATCCGCACATGGCCGCGCAGCTGGCGGGCGTGATGGGCGAGCGCCGCGCGCTGGGCGTCCGGGTCCGTCGCCTCCAGCGCCGTCAGATAGGCGTCGAGCGGGGTCTTCGCGTCCACCACCACGCATTTGCCGCCGGGCAGGCGCACCAGCGCGTCGGGCCGCCTGCGCCCCTCATCGGTGTCGAAGCCGGATTCCAGCGCGAAATCCACATGCTCCAGCATCCCCGCCATCTCGAACACCTGGCGAAGCTGGAACTCGCCCCAGCGGCCCCGGGTCTGGGGGGCGCGCAGGGCCTGGACCAGCTTGCCGGTCTCGGCGCTGAGCCCGCGCTGGCCGGCGGCGAGGGCGGCGACCTGTTCGCGGATCTCGGCGTAGGCGCCGGCGCGGGCCTTTTCGAGATCGCCCACAACGGCCTCGAACTTGCCGAGGCTGTCGGCGACCGGCTTCACCAGCCCCTCGATCGCGGCGCGGCGGGCGTCGAGTTCCGCCGCCGCGGCCTGCCGATGGCTCTCGAACCGCTCCGAGACCAGGCCGAGGAAGCTTTCCGCGTTGCGCCCCAAGGCCTCCTGAGCGAGGGCTGCGAACTTGCGTTCGGCGGCGGCCTCGGCCCGGCGCAGTTCGTCGAGGCGGGCGGCATGGGCGGCGCGCTCGCCCTCCAGCTCCGCGACCAGCTCGGCCCGGGCTTCGGCGGCGTCGCCCAGGCGGTTGCGCAGAACCGAGGCCTCGGCCTCGGCGGCCGCCAGCCGCTCCGCCCGGGCCTCGGCCCCGGCGAGCAGGCGGCGCGCCTCCGCCGCCTCGGCCCGCGCGCGGGTCAGCGCCCGCCGGCCCAGCAGCGCCGCGGCCCCGGCCCCCAGTCCGGCGGCGAGCCAGCCCTGCCCGGCCGGCCCGAGGCCCGCATACCATACCGCGAGGTCAGCCCAGGCGCCGCCCGCCACGTCCTGAAGGTCTTGCAACATCTTGCGGACTCCGCCCCTGCGCGCCCCAGATGATGGACCCTCTTTGTTCTCCACGCAACCGCCCGCCGCGGCGATTTCCGCGCGTCGCGCCGCGACGATGCGACGGGCTGTCTTCGCCCGCCGGAACCGGCTACAACCGCGCCCGTTTGCGCAACCCGAAGCGGGGGAGGGCCGTCATGGCCAACGTAGTGGTGGTCGGCGCCCAGTGGGGCGACGAAGGCAAGGGCAAGCTGGTGGACTGGCTGTCGGAGCGCGCCGACGTCATCGTCCGCTTCCAGGGCGGCCACAACGCCGGCCATACGCTGGTCATCGACGGGGTGACCTACAAGCTGTCGCTGCTGCCCTCGGGCATCGTGCGCAAGGGCAAGCTGTCGGTGATCGGCAACGGCGTGGTGCTCGACCCCTGGGCATTGCTGGCCGAGATCGACAAGCTGCGCGGCCAGGGGGTGGAGATCTCCACCGACAACCTGTTGATCGCCGAGAACACGCCGCTGATCCTGCCGGTGCACGGGGAGCTGGACCGCGCCCGCGAATCCCAGAACGCGGTGGCCAAGATCGGCACCACCGGGCGCGGCATCGGCCCGTGCTACGAGGACAAGGTCGGGCGCCGGGCGATCCGGGTGGCCGACCTCGCCGACCCGGCGACGCTGGAGCATCGGCTCGACCGGCTGCTGACCCATCACGACGCGCTGCGCCGCGGGCTGGGCCTGCCCGAGATCGACCGGGCCGAGCTGACCGCCGCGCTGATGGAGGTGGCCCCCAAGGTGCTGCCCTACGCCGCCCCGGTCTGGAAGATCCTGGCCGAGCGCAAGAAGGCCGGCGACCGCATCCTGTTCGAGGGGGCGCAGGGCGCGCTGCTCGACATCGATTTCGGCACCTATCCCTATGTGACCTCGTCGAACACGCTGGCGGGCATGGCCTCCACCGGTTCCGGCCTGGGACCGGGGGCGGTGGATTTCGTGCTGGGCATCGTCAAGGCCTACACCACCCGCGTCGGCGAGGGCCCGTTCCCCACCGAGCTGGAGGACGAGATCGGCCAGCGCCTGGGCGAGCGGGGGCACGAATTCGGCACCGTGACGGGCCGCAAGCGCCGCTGCGGCTGGTTCGACGCGGTGCTGGTGCGCCAGACCTGCATGACCTCGGGCGTCACCGGGATCGCGCTGACCAAGCTCGACGTGCTGGACGGGTTCGAGGAACTGCGGATCTGCACCGGCTACGAGCTGGACGGCGAGATGCTGGACCATCTGCCCATCGCCTCCGAGCAGCAGCGCCGCTGCGTCCCGGTCTATGAGACCCTGCCCGGCTGGTCCCAGTCCACCGTCGGCGCGCGGTCCTGGGCCGACCTGCCGGCCGAGGCGGTCAAGTATGTGCGCCGGGTGGAAGAGCTGATCGGCTGCCCGGTGGCGCTTCTGTCCACCAGCCCGGAGCGGGACGACACCATTCTGGTCTCCGACCCGTTCGCCGGCCGATGAAGCTGAGCTGGAAGACCCGGCGGCGGCTGTCGCTCGTGCTGCTGCTGGTGTGGCTGCCGCTGTTCGTGGTGGCCGCGCTTTATGTGACCAGCCTGTTCGACCGGCCCTCGCTGCCGGTAGAGCTGGCGATCTATGTGGGCCTGGGCGTGATCTGGGCGCTGCCGTTCCGGGCCGTGTTCCGCGGCGTGGGCCGCGAGGCGCCGCCGGAGCAGCGCGGCGAGGACTGAGTCGCGCGCCCCGCCCGCCGCGAGCGTTTCCGTTTCGGCGACGAATTCCACCCGGAACGGTTGCGCTGAGCGTCCGCCGCCCGCCCCGCCTCCGGTCGCCCGGGTCGGGCGTGCGGCGGAAACGCGCCCCGGACCGCCCCATCGGCGAATCTTCAGGAACGCGGCGACGGCTCCGGATCCGCCGTCATGCGGTCGCGCGAAGTCTGAACCGGTTCAATTCGGGACGAGTGATTCTCTCGCAGGGACCGCGCATCTCGTCGCACCGGGCCTGAATGTGACGAGAGTCACACGCTGCGCTGCGACACAAACCTGCCGCAATTGCGGCGCAATTCGGCACGACCGGGCGGGAACCGAGTGCGAGGTTCCGGGCTTTCGCGGGTGTGTGTGGGATGTGCCGGTCAAACGATCACATAATGCTGCAATCGCGAGACAAGCTGGGGGTGATGCGACCGCCCGGAACCTCTCCTCGGGATTGGGGGGACCCCGAAGTTCTGTGATCGTGCCATATTCGCGCTGTTTGGCAAGTGACAAAGCGGTTGGGATCGATTTTTCGGCAAAACCGCGTCTGTTTTTTGGGCGATTGCCAATCCGGGCCGCAGCGGGCGCGAGCGCGCGTCGCCTTTCGCGATTTAGGTTCTGTTCACCATCTGGACACGATCCGCCCCGAATGGAGGCTCCATCCGTTCATGCCGCCTTCACGCCCGCCCATGCCGCGAGCGTTGCCAATCCGTTCAGATACCGTTAATACTTTATCCGATCCGGGGACAAACGACCGAACGGGATCTCGGGCGAGATTCTGTTGGAAAAATCCGTTCAGCTTGCAGATACTCACTCGACATGTGAGTTGCGTAAGCGCCGGAGCGTTAGACCGGAGGATGGAATGCGTGTTCTGCTAGTGGAAGATGAAGCGGTGCTGGCCGGCCAGGTTCAGCGGGCCCTCGAATCGGAAGGGCGCGTGGTGGACGTGGCCAGGGACGGCGAGGAAGGGTCCTTCCTCGGGTCGACCGAACCCTATGACGCCATCGTGCTCGACCTCGGCCTGCCCAAGAAGGACGGCAACGCCGTGCTCCGCGACTGGCGCGAAAGCGGCATCAAGGCCCCGGTGCTGGTGCTGACCGCGCGGGATTCCTGGCGGGACAAGGTGGCCGGACTCGACTCGGGCGCCGACGACTACCTCACCAAACCCTTCCAGATGGATGAGCTGCTGGCGCGCCTGCGCGCGCTGATCCGCCGGTCCTCCGGCCAGCCGAACCCGGTGTTCAAGCAGGGCGGGCTGGAATTCGACACCCGCTCCGGCCGGGTGACGGTGGAGGGGGAGCTCGTTCAGCTCACCGCGCAGGAGACGAACGTGCTGGGCTACCTGATCCTCAACAAGGACCGGGTGGTCAGCCGCACCGAGCTGTCGGAGCATGTCTACGGCTACGACACCGAGCGGGACTCCAACACCATCGAGGTGTTCATCGGCCGGCTGCGCAAGAAGCTGGGCCAGAAGATCATCGTCACCATCCGCGGCCGCGGCTACCAGTTCGACGGAAGCTGACGCTTGGGAGGACTGTCGCTCCGCGCCCGCGCGGTTCTGGGCGGCGTCCTCTGGATCGTGTTCGCGCTCGGCGTGTCGGGATGGCTCCTGGTCGGAGCCTTCGACGGCATCGCCGAGCGCGCGTTCTCGCGCAACCTCTCCGCGCAGCTCGACCAGCTTGAGAGCCTGATCCTCACCGGCTCGCTGGAAACCGACCCCAGTCAGACGCGGCTCGCCAATCCCCGCTATCTTCAACCCGGTTCCGGTTACTACTGGCAGGTGCAGCGGCCTGACGGCTCGATCGTGCGCTCGCCCTCGCTGGGGTCCGAGTCGCTGCCGATGCGCGACCTCACCGCGGGGGAGACCAGCTTCACCGCCAGGGCGCCGGAGGGCTTCCTGATCCTGACCCGCGTGCGCGTGGTGCGGGCGGTGGACGGCGTGGGAAGCTGGCGGCTCTACGCGGCCGAGGCGGTGGTGAGGCTGTCGAAGGACAAGCTGGAGTTCCGCCGGTCGCTGTTCGCGGCGCTGATCGGGCTGGGCGGGGCGCTGTCGCTGGCCGCCACGGCGATGACCGGCATGGTGCTGCGCCCGCTGGTGGGCCTGCGCGCGGCGTTCTGGGACTACCGCTCGGGCGAGGCGGAGCGGATCGAGGGGCGTTACCCGCCGGACCTGGAGCCGCTGGTGGCCGACCTGAACGAGCTGCTGGAGCGCAACGCCAAGATCATCGGCGCGGCGCGGCGGCAGGCGGCGGATCTCGCCCACGCGCTCAAGACCCCCGCCGCGATCATCCGCAACGAGCTGGACGCGATGGGCACGCCCCAGCCGGAGATGCGCGACGCGCTGGCCCGGATCGACGCGCTGATGGTGCGCTACACGGCCCGCGCGCGGCTGGCGGGCGCCAACGCGCCGGGCGCGTCCTGCGAGGTGAGCCCCCTGCTCGGCGGGCTCGGCCGGGTGATGGAGCGGGTGCATTTCGACAAGGCCATCGACCTCGACCTCGACGCGCCCGCGGGTCTGCGCGCGAAGGTGGAGGGCGAGGACCTGGAGGAGCTGGCCGGCAACCTGATCGACAACGCCTTCAAATGGGCGCGGACCTCGGTCCGGGTCTCGGCCCGGCGGCTGCCCGGGCGCATCGAGATCGTGGTGGAGGACGACGGCCCCGGCATTCCGCCCGACAGCCGCGAGACGGCGCTGCGCGAGGGCGGGCGGCTGGACGAAGCGGTGCCGGGGACCGGGCTGGGCCTGGCGATCTGCGCCGATATCGTGGAGGCCTACGAAGGCGCGCTGACCCTGGAGGACTCGGAGCTGGGCGGCCTGCTGGCCCGGGTGCGCCTGCCGCTGGCCCGCACCGACCCCGCCCCCGCCGCCCGCGCGGAGGCCTGACGGGCCGGACGGGGCCGCGGGACGGGGGCGGGCGAGGGGGCGGGGTCGGAGGCGGCCTTCATCCCGCCTTGCGGCGTCGCCCCCCCTTGCCCGCGCCCTCCGGCGTCAGGGTCAGCGGCTTGATCATCCCGGCGCCGGCGAGCCATTCCAGCTCGTCGCGCATGGTCCGCTCCACCGGCCGGAAGCGCACGCCCAGTTCGGCTTTCGAGCGGGCGTGGTCGTAGCGGGAGCGGTCGGCCTCGTCCCGCAGCGCGCGGGCGGAGGCGAGGCTGAGCAGCACCGGGCGGCCGGTGAGCCGCGCCCAGCCCTCCTGCGCCAGCGCCAGCGCCATCACCGCGCCCATCGGCGCCGATCCGGGGACCTTGCGGCCGGTGACGGCGGCGTAGCCCTTCGCGATTTCGCGCACCGTCATGTGCCGCCCGGCGGCGAGGTAGCGGACCCCGCGCCGCCCGTTCTCCGCCGCCGAGAGGATGGCCGCGGCCACGTCGCGGGCGTCGACGAAGGCGAAGCT
Source organism: Pseudomonadota bacterium (assembly GCA_036154955.1). Classification (GTDB taxonomy): domain Bacteria; phylum Pseudomonadota; class Alphaproteobacteria; order Rhodobacterales; family Rhodobacteraceae; genus Albimonas. The sequence continues at coordinate 76,399 of JAYZWL010000147.1, forward strand.
GCCCGGCGGGGTGGCGGGCATCCGCCCGTCGGCGAAATCCATGGCGAAGCGGCCCCCGGCGGTGGGGCCCGCGTCGTAGGGGCCGTGCATCCAGCCCGGCAGCACCAGCGAGGCATGGGCGTCGGGGCGCCGGTCCAGCCAGGCGAACACCGCCCGGTCGGCGAGGATCTTGGAGCGGTAATAGTCGTCGGCGTCGGCCTCCGCCCGCTCCATGCTCTCATCGATCCGCTGGCCGGGCTCGCCGCGCAGCACGGCGATGGAGGAGACATGCACCGCCCGCCGGATCCCGGCCTCATACGCCGCCTCCAGCAGCGAAGCGGTTCCGTCGACATTGACCTGCTTCAGCGCCGGCCAGTGACCGCCGCCGGAATAGCTGTCGCGGAAATAGGCGGCGGCGTGGATCAGGGCGCCGCAGCCGCGCAGGGCCCGGGCGAAGCCGGCGGTGTCGCGCATGTCGCCGCGCACGATCTCCAGCCCCGGAACCGCGGGCAGCAGGCGGGCGGCCTTGGACGGGTCGCGGGCCAGCGCCCGGACCCGCAGGCCGCGGTCCAGCATCTCGCGCACCAGGTTGACGCCCAGCAGGCCGGTGGCGCCGGTGACGAAGACCGGAGCATCTGGCAACGGGCCGGGCCGGGCATTGGGTAGGGGGTCGGGGGTCGGATCCTGCATCGCGCCTCCTCGCGGTCGTCGCGCCGCCTGCTCGCAGCGGTCAGTCTGGCACGGCGAGGGGAGGGCTGCGAGGGGGGGGATGAGGCCCCGGGTCAAGCCCGGGGCGCGTCGGCTCCGCGTCCGGCTGAGGCCGGCCGGGCCGTCAGGCGGCGGCGCGGTCCGCGGGCGCGGGATGCGGGCGGCGCGGGACCAGCCCGAAGGCCGGACGCCCGACGGTCAGCGGCTCATGCCAGGGGGAGGGCATGACCGAGGTCAGCGCCAGCAGGTCGGCGGCGTCGAAATGGATCTCCACCCCGTCCGGCCCGCGGCGCAGGCGCCCGCCCAGCTTCAGGCCGAGGCCCTGCATCGCCCCGTTCTCCGGCAGGGTCAGCGCCATCATCCGCCCGATGCCGCGCCGGACGCAGAGGCCGGCCGCCGCCCGCATCAGCCCGGCGGCGACGCCGCTGCCGCGCCACGGATCCTCGACGCTCAGCGCGACTTCGGCGAGATCGTCCGCCATCGGCGCCACCTCGATCACCGCGCGGGCCTTCCAGCCGCCGCCCGGCGCCAGCGCCAGCAGAGTGAGCGGCGAGCCGGCGGCGGCGGCCTGCGCGTGACGATGCAGGGAGGCCGCGCCGATCGCGCCGCAGAAGCGAAGATTGCGGTCGGCCGGACTCAGGCGCTCGAAATGCGTCTCGATGGCGTCGGCGTCCTGGGGCCAGGCCCGGCGCGGCGCCATCAGCGGATGCGCGTCGCCCCAGCTGGGCCCGTCCGCCGCGGCGGCGCCGGACAGGGGCCCGCCTTCCCGGGGGGCGGGCCGGGGCTCGGGGAGGCGCCGGAGCGGGGTCGGAAGCCCCGTCGCCGCGCCATGGTGCATCGCAACATGTTCCATGCGCTTCAGATAGCGCATTCGGCGCCGGACGCGAGAGGAAACCCCATGCGCCCAGCGCATATCCGCCCGGCCTCCGGCGACGGATCCGCAACCGGAGGCGAGGAGCGCGCAACCTGTTGTCCATTGTTAACGCTTGGCTTTGGACAATCGCCCATCGGTCCCGCTGTCGGTTTCCGCGCACGGAAGCGATGCGCCTCGCGCGGGGCTCCGCGCGGATGCCGCAGCGCACAATCGTGCCGGATGATCCCGGCGCCCTGACCCCGCCGGGAGGTTGCGGCGCGGCCCCGGCTCGTGTTGTTGTCGGCGCGTCCGCCCCCTTCGGAGACCCCAGCGATGACCGCCCGCCAGCGATTCCGTTCCGCCCACCACACCGGCGCCTTCTGGGCGCATGTGGAGAACGACCGCGTCGTCGCCGTCGAGCCGTTCGAGGAGGACGCCGCCCCCGACCCGGACACCATCGCCGCCTGGCCCGAGGCCGCCCATGCCGCGCATCGCGTCGCCCGCCCCTCGGTCCGCCGCGGTTGGCTGAAGCGGGCGGAGAAGAACGGGCGCATCGTCCCGCAGGGCGTGCGGGGCGAGGACGCCTATGTGGAGCTGCCCTGGGACGAGGCGCTGGACCTCGCGGCCGGGGAGCTCGCGCGGGTGCGGCGGGAGCATGGCGCGTCCTCGATCTTCGGGGGCTCCTACGGCTGGTCCTCGGCCGGGCGGCTGCACCATGCGCAGGGGCTGACCCGGCGCTTCATGTGGGCGCTGGGGGGCGCCACGGGGCAGGTGACCAATTACAGCTACGGCGCCGGCATGACCCTGCTGCCGCACATCCTCGGCTCGAACGAGGCGGTGATGGGCATGGGCACCGACTGGCGCCAGATCGCCGAGCATTGCGACCTGCTGGTCGCCATCGGCGGGCTGAACGCCAAGAACTGGCGGGTGCAGTCGGGGGGCTTCGGGCAGCATTCCTTCGGGCGGGTGGCGGCGCTGCTCGACTCGGCCCCGGTGCGGGTGGTCAACGTCTCGCCCCTGCGCTCCGACACGGAAGGGGTGGCGGCGGAGTGGCTGCCGATCCGCCCCGGCGCCGACGCCGCCCTGATCCTCGCGCTGGCCTGGGTGGTGCAGGACCGGGGCGCGGAGGACGCGGCTTTCCTCGCCTCCCATGTCGAAGGCTACGCGCCGTTCCGCGCCTATCTGCGCGGCGAGACCGACGGCGCGCCGAAGACCCCCGCCTGGGCGGCGGAACTGACCGGGATCCCGGCCGCCGAGATCGCGGCGCTGGCCGACAGCATGATCGGCAAGCGGGTGATGCTGACCGCCACCTGGTCGATCCAGCGCGCCGATCATGGCGAACAGCCCTACTGGGCGCTGATCGCGCTGGCCTCGATGCTGGGCCAGGTCGGGCTTCCGGGGGGCGGGGTGTTCTTCGGCTACGGCTCGATGGGCGGGATCGGCGGCGCGCGCTACCGCACCCCCCTGCCCGGCCTGCCGGTGCCGGTGCGCGAGGGCGATTTCCGCATCCCCGTGGCCCGCGTCGCCGACCTGCTGCTCAATCCGGGCGAGGTGCTGCACTACGACGGCGTCGCCACCCCCTATCCGGACATCCGGCTCGTTTACTGGGCCGGCGGCAACCCGTTCCACCACCATCAGGACCTCAACCGCCTGCGCCGCGCCTTCCAGCGGCCCGAAACGGTGATCGTGCACGAGCCGTGGTGGACCCCCACCGCCCGCCATGCCGACATCGTGTTCCCCGCCACCATCCCGCTGGAGCGGGACGACATCGGCGGCACCTCCCGCGACGGCTACATCCTGTCGATGGAGCGCGCGGTGCCGCCCCATGGCGAGGCGCGGGACGATTTCGCGATCTACTCCGCGCTGGCCGACCGGCTGGGGGCGGGGGAGCTGTTCCACGAGGGGCTGGACGCGCAGGGCTGGCTCAGGCGGCTCTTCGACGAGATCTGCTCGGAGCTGTCCTGGCGCGGCGTTAACCCGCCCGATTTCGACGAATTCCGCGCCCAGGGCTGGTTCCGCCTGCCCGAGCCGGCGGAGCGTCACGACCTGATGGCCGATTTCCGCGCCGATCCGGTGGGCAAGCCGCTGCGCACGCCCTCGGGCAAGATCGAGGTGTTCTCGTCCACCATCGCCGGCTTCGGCTATGCGGACTGCCCGGGCCACCCGGTGTGGATCCCGCCGCATGAATGGGCGGGGTCGGCGGGGAAATACCCGCTGCACCTGCTGTCGAACCAGCCGAAGGACAAGCTGCACTCGCAGCTCGACGGGTTCGGGCCGGCCCAGGAATCGAAACGCGCCGGGCGGGGCGAGCTGCTGATGCATCCCGAGGACGCCGCCGCCCGCGGGCTGACCGACGGCGACGTGGTGCGGGTGTTCAACGACCGCGGCGCCTGCCTCGCCGGACTGAGGGTTTCGGACGGGATCCTGCGGGGCGTGACGCGGCTGCCCACGGGGGCTTGGTTCGACCCGGACCTCGGCGACCCCGCGGCGCCGGAGCGGCACGGCAACCCCAATGTGCTGACCCGGGATCAGGGAACGTCGCGGCTGGGACAGGGCTGCTCGGCCCAGTCCTGCCTGGTGGAGGTCGAGGCCTGGACCGCCCCCGCCCCCCGCGTCGCGGCCTTCGACCCGCCCGAGATCGTCGCCGCGGAGGGCTGAGGACGGCCGCGCCCCGGCCGTCCGGGGCGGCGCGCGATGTGCGGCGGCGTCGAAGGCGCGGGCCCGCTGGCCGCGCGGCGTTTCCGGAGCCTGAGCCGCGCCGGTTGCGCGCCATGGGGTTGAGCCCGGCGCCTCGCGCATCCTGCCGGACCGCAAGAGGCCCCGGGTCAAGCCCGGGGCGCAGGGTCGGTCGGGGCGGCGGGCGCGCGGTCAGAACCGTATGCCGCGCACCGGGTCGAAGGTGACGTCGAACCGGGCCCAGCGGTCAGGCTCGTCGGGGGCGAGGCGAAAGCCCTCGGCCGCCCCGGCCTCCACCGCGCGGATGGCGAGGTCCACCGCCGCGGCCCAGTCCCGGCCCGTCGCGTCCCGCGGCTGCAGCACCTCCGGCGTGGCGGCGAGCCGCGCCGATCCGTCGAGCCGCACCCGCAGCGTCACCCCCAGCCGCCGCCAGTCGGGCAGGTCGCGAAGCTGCGGCAGCGCCCAGTTGCGGGAGAGGACGTCGCGCAGGCGCATCGCCTCCGCCGCCCGAAGGGAGGGGGGCGGCGCGAACGGCGCGACGGGAGCGGGCGGGGGCGCGACCCTGGCTTCGCCGCGCTCCGCCCCCGCCTCCGCGCCCGTTTCGGCGCCCGTTTCAGCCCCCGTTCCAGCCCCTTGGCCGGCGCCGCCGCCCGCCATCGACGCGGCGCCGGCCCCGATATCTACGGGCGACAGGCCCAGCGCCGCCATGCCGGCGAGGGCGGCGTCCAGCGTCCCGACCTCCACCCTCCGCGGCGCGGCGTCGCCGTCGCCCCAGTCCAGCCCGCCGGCGGCGAGGCGGTCGGCCTCGCACCAGCTTTCCTGATGGCGGCGATGGCCGGCGATCATCACCCGCAGGCGCACCACCGGTCCGCGCCCGTCCTCCAGCGTCCAGGCGTCGGAGAAGGGCGCCATGGCGCGGACGAGCCCGCCGAGCAGCGCCATGGATTGCAGACGCGCGAGGCAGCCGGCCGGGGACCCCAGCGAGATCCCGGCGTCGGCGTCGTCCATCATGCCGACCAGACGGCGGGGAATTTCGGCGCCGGCCAGGGCCAGGGCGCCCGCCCCCGCCCCCCAGGGGCCGAACCCGCCCGCCCCGCGACCGCCGAAGGGCGGCGCGGGAACCTGAGGCGTCGGCAGGCCCGGGGTCTGGGCCCCGGACGGCGCCGCGCAAAGCAACATCGCGGCGCAGAGAAAACGACGGATCAATACGCGATCCTCCACGATCAACCGCACCCAACGCCGGCGCAGCTAATCGCGATCGAGTTAACCCTTGGTTATCGTCCCGAAGATATGCGGCCCGAGTCGCGCTCGCCCTCCCTCCGAGGCCCCGGGTCAGGCCCGGGGCTCCGATCCGGCCCGGGTCGCGCCCCCGCCGCCCGCCCCGCGCTCAGGCGCCGCTGCGGGAGGAAGCGCGGATCACCAGCCGCGCGTCCGGCGCGGCGGCCAGGCACGGCCCCGCCCCGGCGCCTTCCGCGGCCGGCCCCGGGGCGCCCGCCAGCGTCGGGATCAGCTGCGCCACCGCCTGCCGGGCCACCTCGGGGAGGCCCAAAGCCACCGCGGTCAGCGGCGGGTCGGAGGCGAGCGCCCGCGGGCCGTCGTAGCGGGTGGCGACCTTCAGGTCGCCGGGGATGTCGCGTCCCAGCTCCCGCCCCGCCCGGCAGACGCCGGCCGCGAAGACATCGACCATGGCCAGGATCGCGTCCAATTCCGGATGCGCCTTGAGCAACGCCAGCCCGGCGGCGTGGCCGCCGGCCTCGCCGTCCTGCTCGGGCACGCGGCGGGCGATGGGGGTCATGCCGCGGGCCTCGGCGAAGCGGGCGTAGGCGGCCTCGGTCTCCAGATGGCTGTTGCGCCGCGCGGCGCCGGTGATCAGCGCGATATTGCGGGCCCCCTCATCGGCGAGGTGGGACAGCAGCAGCTCCGCGGTTTCGGCGGAGCGCAGGTCGACCGCAGGCGCCTCCGGCCGGCCCGGCTGGCGGCCGATGCGCATGACCGGCAGGCCGCGGGCCTCCAGCCGCGCGGCGAACGGGTCGTCCTCCGCCGGCTCCACCAGCAGGGCGCCGTCGATCATCAGGTCGTCGATCAGGGTCTCCGACGCGGCCTCCACCGGCGGAACCAGCACCAGGGCGAGCCCGGCGCGCATGGCTTCCTCCGCCGCCGTGGCCGCGATCTCCATCATGAAGCCGAGACGGGAGGAACCGCCGGCCACCGCGAAAGGCATCGCCGAGAACAGCCCGATGGCCGAGGCCCGCCCCGAGCGCAGCCGCCGCGCCACGGGGTTGGGCCGGTAGCCGAGCCGCTGCGCGGTGGCCTTCACCTTCTCCACCAGCGCCGGGTCCACGTAGCGTTTGCCGGAAAGCGCGTTCGACACGGTCGACGGGGCCACCCCCATCTCCCGCGCGATGTCCAGAATCGTCACCTTGCGCGGCTGATTCTCGGCCATGACCTTCCCCAACGTCCACAAGCGCGCAGTTCTTGCGCATCGCCTGCGCAAAATTCGCGCATTCTTTCCGCAAATCCGGCATGGCGCCCGCCAACGGCCAGATTTCGCTTCGCATTGCGCTGGAAAATCGTTTTTCTGAGTTCAAGCAAACGATTTCCGGCAAGAGACGCACGATGACCATGACCCTCGACCGAAAGCAAGCCGCCGCCGCCGTCCCGCCGCCCGATCAGGTGACCCTGCGTCGTCGGGGCGTGGGACTGACCGCCTGGGACCCCTCCCGCTCGGCCGGGGGACTGACGCTTTATGCGCCCCAGACCGCGGCCGGGAAGGTGGCGCTGATCGACGAACAGGGGCGCGAGGTTCATACGTGGAAGCTGCCGGTGCGCCCGGGGCGGCACGCGGCGCTGCTGCCCAACGGCAACCTGGGCTACAACGGGTCGTGCCAGGACGGGCCGGTGCTTTACGGCATCTGGCCGCTGTGGCGGGGCGGGGATTTCATGGAGGTCGCCCCGGACGGAGAGATCCTCTGGCGCCATCGCGACCCGGCGCACCACCATGACGCGCAATGGCTGGCCAATGGCGACCTGCTCTACACCGCCGCCCATCCGCTGCCCGACGAAATCGTCCGCCGGCTGGGCGCCCAGGCCGGCGCCACGGTCTACGGCGACGTGGTCAAGCAGGTGAACCGGGCCGGCGAGACGGTGTGGGAATGGAAGTCGTGGGAGCATATCCGCCCCGAGGACTTCCCCACCCAGCCGGTGTTCGATCAGGCGCACTGGCCGATGATCAACGGCCTGTGGGACGCCTCGGGCGGCCGGGTGCTGATGAGCCTGCGCACCACCTCAGGCGTGATCGCGGTGTCGAAGGAAACCGGCGCGATCACCTGGACGCTGGGCCAGGACGTGCTGGCCCAGCAGCACACGCCCGTCGAACTCGACAACGGCAACGTGCTGATCTTCGACAACGGGACCATGCGGCGGGGGGTGAGCTCCCACTATTCCCGGGTCATAGAGGTCGATCCGGCCACGAACGCGGTGGTGTGGGAATATCGCGACCCCAACGGGCCGTCCTTCTTCTCCCCCTACATGGGCGGCGCGCAGCGGTTGTGGAACGGCAACACCTTCGTCACCGACAGCGCCTCGGGCCGGCTGTTCGAGGTCACGCCCGACAAAAATGTTGTCTGGGAATACGTTATTCCCGACTTCGCGCCCTATCCGGAGCCGGGCCTGGCCGGCAAGATCGACGGTCACCACAACAGCGTGTTCCGCGCTTACCGCTATCGCCGGGAGGACGCGCCGTGGCTGTGATCGAACTGGGCGCAGGCGCGCCCGAGGGAGGCGCCGACATGAAACCCTCCGCCCGCAGGCCCATGGCTCCCGCCGTCGGCCGGGCGCTGTCTGGCCCGCTGCGGCCGGTGGTGTCGCTGGGCTTCGTGCTGGCGATCTGGTCGGCGGTCTCGGTCGCGGGCCTGATCAACGAGGCGCTGTTCCCTGCGCCCTGGACCGTGGTCGAGGCCTTCCTGGAGATGGCCGCCCAGGGCGTGCTGTGGGAGGATCTGCGGGTCTCGCTCGGCCGCGCCGCCATCGGCTTTCTGATCGGGGCCGGGCTCGGGGTGGTCGCCGGGCTGGCGACCGGGCGCACGCAGGTCTTCCGGATGCTGCTGGGGCCGTTCCTGACCCTGATGCGCCCGATCCCCGCCATCGCGCTGGTCCCCGTGGCCATCGTGTGGTTCGGGATCGGCGAGGGCTCCAAGCATTTCGTCATCGCCTACACGGTGTTCCTGACGGTCTGGTTCAACACCCATCACGGCATGGAATACGTGCCGGAGATCTATATCCGGGCCTCCCGCTCCCTCGGCGCGTCCCGGCTGCGGGAATTCCTGATGGTGGTGATCCCCGCCGCCGCCCCGCATATCGCGGCCGGGATCCGGCTGGGCGTGGCGCTGGCGCTGCTGAGCCTGGTGGCGGCGGAGCTGACCGGCGCCTCGTCGGGCATCGGCTACCGGCTTCAGGAGGCCCGCCAGTATGTGCGGACCGACCGGATGTTCGCCCTTCTCATCGTCCTCGGCCTCGTCGGCGCGGTGGTGGACCAGGCGGTCCATCGCGTCTGCAAGCGCCTCGTCCACTGGGAGCAGGCATGATGGCCCCCTCAGACATCCGCGGCCGGGTCGAGTTCCGCGGCGTCGAGATCGCCTTCGACGGCCCAGGCGGCCCGGTCCCCGCCGTGACCCGCACGGACCTGACGCTGGAACCGGGAACCTTCACCGCCGTCATCGGCCCCTCGGGCTGCGGCAAGTCCACCCTGATGAACGCCGCCGCGGGGTTCATCCGCCCCGCGGCCGGAGAGATCCTGGTCGACGGCGCCCCGGTCCGCGGCCCGGATCCGGAGGTCGGGGTGATCTTCCAGCAATACGCGCTGTTCCCCTGGCTCACCGCGCTCGCCAACGTCGATTTCGCGCTGCGCCGCTTCGGGATGCCGAAGGCGGAGCGTCGGGAGAAGGCCATGGAGGCGCTGGCCGAAGTGGGCCTGAAAGGGCAGGAGAGGAAGTTCCCCGGCCAGCTTTCGGGCGGCATGAAGCAGCGCGTGGCCATCGCCCGCACCTTCGCCGGCCGGCCCAAGGCCCTGCTGATGGACGAGCCCTTCGGGGCGCTGGACGCCCAGACCCGCGGCGCGATGCATGAGCTGCTGACCGGCGTCTGGCGGGCCCATGCGGCGACGGTGCTGTTCATCACCCATGACGTGGACGAGGCGCTGGTGCTCGCCGACCGCATCCACGTGATGTCCGCCGGTCCCGGCCGGATCGTGGAGAGCTTCGAGCTTTCCGCCCCCCGCCCCCGCTCGGCCGCGCGCTTCGACGCCGGTCAGCTCGCCATGCGGGCCCGCATTCTCGACCTGCTGCGGCCCGCGCCCGCGGCGGCCGCCTGACCCCCGCTCTCCTCACCCGAAGGATCCTCGCCATGAAGCCGACCTTCCGCGCCGCCTTCCTCGCGCTCGCCGCCGCCGCCCTTCCCGCCCTCTCCCACGCCGCCGAAACGCTGGTCTTCGCCTGGTCCCCGAACCCCCAGACCCCGCAGGTCGACGTGGCGCTGGCCAGGGGCTATTTCGAGGAGGCCGGGCTCGATGTGCGGCTCGTCTCCTTCCCCACCGGCCGCGAGGCGTTCGAGGCGCTGATCGGCGGGCAGGTGGACGTGGCCTTCATGGCCGAGTTCCCCGCCGCGGTGGGCCTGCTGCGCGGGCAGGACTTCGCGGTGATCGGCGACCTCGCCCGCTTCACCGGCTCGCGCATCATCGGCAACGGCAAGGCGACGCCGCTGGCCTCGCCCGCCGACCTCGCCGGGCTGAAGATCGGCGCGCCGCAGGGCACCAATGTCGACTTCTACCTGTCGAAGGTGCTGGAGGCCGCCGGGGTCGAGGCCGAGGTGATCAACGCCGGTCCCGCGGACCTCGCCCCCGCCGTGGCCCGCGGGGACGTGGACGCGATGGTGACGTTCCCGACCTTCTACCCGGCGGCGAAATCCGCGCTGGGCGACGACTATCGGGAGCTTCGGGCGCCGGGCTATCAGGCCCACTACATCCTGTCGGCTTCCGGCGCGGCGCGGGACGAGAAGGCCGATGCGCTCGCCGCGTTCATGGGGGCGCTGGCCCGGGGCGACGCGGACGTCAAGGCCGACCCGGCGGCCGCGCAGGACGCCGTGCTGGCAAGCCTCAAGGGCGCGATGCCCCGCGAGGCGCTGGAGGCGATCTGGCAGGACGTCGACATCGGCCTGACGCTGGGCGGCGATCTCGTCGAACTGATCGCCTCGGAAGCCGCCTGGATCGTCGCCAGGGGCGTGGTCAACGCCGAGGCCCCGGACGCCGCCGCGGTGCGCGCCGTCTTCGCGCCCGAGGCGCTGGCCGCCGCCGCCCCCGACGCGGTGACGCTGGACTGAGCCGGAGGCGGTGACGCTGGACTGAGCCGGAGGCGGCGGCGCCCGGCCGAAACCGGGGCCGAGAGGCCCGACCCGGCGCGCCCGCGACCGACGCCCCCCAGCCCCGGCGCCCGCCCGCGCCGGGGCTGGTTCATTTCTGCGCCACTTCGGCGCCTGTGTCCGCACGAGGCGCCCTTTCAGGACGAAATCAATGGATTTCCACCGCGCTCCTGGCCTACCAAACCCTGATCGGGGAGGGGGAAATGGCCTTTCATATGCGAAAAAAAGAATTTGATGGAGCTGACGCGCGTCGCAACGGCATCGGTCGCCGACCCGCGGCCGTCCTGTCGATCGGAGGCGCCTCCGCGCTGCTGGGCGCCGCAGCCGCCCGCGCGCAGGAACCCGCCGCGCCCCCTCCCGCCCTGCCGGACCCGCTGACGCCGGAGACCATCCGCGAACTGGTCGCCACCCTGTCCGACGCCGAAGTGCGCGGCCTGCTGCTGGAGCGGCTGGACGCGGTGGCCGAGGCGCAGGCGGTCGAGGCGGCCGCCACCGGGCCCGGCATCGGCGACATGGCGTCGGCGGTGGGCGCGCATATGGTTTCGGTCCTCTCCGACCTCGGGGCGACCTTCGCGGGGCTCGGGACCATGATCGCCGGGCTCTCGGGCGGAAGCGCCGGGGGCTTCGCGCTGTTCCTCGGGGTGCTGGCGGCGGCGATCGCGCTGGGCTTCGCGGCCAAGGTCGCGGTGCGGCGGGCGGTCGGGGCCGACGGGCCGCGCCTGCCCTCGGCCTTCGGGCGCTTCGGCGAGGCGATGCGCCGGTTCGGCGGCGCGCTGCTGGGACTGCTCGCCTACGCCATCGTGGCGGGCGTGACGATCCGGCTGGGCCGGGCCATCCTGCCGGCGCCCGAGGTGCAGGGGCCGGCCGCCTGGTCCATCGCCTTCGTGGTCGGCGTCACCCTGCCGCTGGTCCACGCCCTGCTGGTGCTGGCGCTGGCCCCGGGCCGCCCGGACCTGCGGGCGCTGTCGGCCGACGACGCCACCGCGACGCGCATCACCCGGTCCGTGATGGGCCTGGCGATCCTGATGGCGGCGCTCAGCCAGATCAGCCAGCTCCAGATGCTGGCCGGCGTCGATCCCTTCGCCAGCGGCTACGCCTTCTGGGCCTACCTGCTGTTCACCGCCTTCGCCATCGCCTTCCTGATCAAGGAGCGCGCGTCGCTGTCGGCGATGATGGCCGCGCCGGGCGAGGCGACGACCCCCGGTTCCTGGCCGCATCTGTGGCCGCGGCTGGCGGTGGTGCTGGTCACCGCGCAATGGGTTCTGGTGGAGGTGATCACCGCGCTGGGCCTGACCCATCTGCTGCATGGGCAGAGCCGGCTGAGCATGGCGCTGATCCTGATGCTGCCGGGGCTCGATTCCCTGATCCGCGCCGGGGCCGAGCGCCTGACCCCGACCGCCACCGGCGAGGGCGAGGCGGCCGAGGCCGCGGCCGAGGCCACCGGCCGGGCCTATCTGCGCATGGGCCGGGTCTTCGTCTATGTCGCGCTGGTCATGCTGATCGGCAAGCTGTGGGGGCTGACGCTGTTCGGGCTCGCCTCCTCCGGCATGGGCGCGGGGCTGGCGGCGGGGCTCCTGAAGTTCCTGTCGATCTGCGCCATCGGCTATTTCATCTACGAACTGGTCAACGTGCAGATCAACCTGCGCCTGTCGCGGGAGATGACGGGCGCCGCCCCCTCGCCCGAGGAGCAGGCGGAGATCGGCGGCGAGGGCGGCGGCGGGGCCACCGCCTCCCGGCTCGCGACCGTGCTGCCGCTGATCCGCTGGGTGGCGCTGGGCTCGATCATCGGCTTCACCTTCCTGCTGGCGCTCAGCCAGGCGGGGGTGGACATCGCGCCGCTGCTGGCCGGCGCCGGGGTCTTCGGCCTCGCCATCGGCTTCGGCGCGCAGACGCTGGTCAAGGACGTGGTCTCGGGCCTGTTCTTCCTGGTCGACGACGCCTTCCGGCAGGGCGAATACATCGACGTCGGCGGCACGGTGGGCACGGTGGAGCGGATCTCCATCCGCTCGGTCCAGCTGCGCCACCATCGCGGCGCGGTGCACACGATCCCGTATGGAGAGATCGCCAAGGTCACCAATTTCAGCCGCGACTGGGTGATCATGAAGCTAAAGTTCACCGTGCCCTTCGGGACCGACCCGAACAAGGTGAAGAAGATCTTCAAGCAGATTGGCAAGGACCTGGAGCAGATCCCCGAGTTCAAGGGCGACCTGATGCAGCCGTTCAAGAGCCAGGGCGTGCTGGAATTCGACGACGTGGGCATGGTGCTGCGCGGCAAGTTCATGGCCCGTCCCGGCAAGCAGTTCACCATCCGCAAGGAGATCCTGACCCGGGTCAACGCCGCCTTCGCGGAAGCCGGGATCGAGTTCGCCCGGCGCGAGGTGCGGGTCCGGGTGTCGGACGAGGACGGCGAGGACGCGGCGGACGATCCGCGCGTGCGCCAGGCGATCGGGGCGGCGGCCGGGCAGGCCGCGGCGCAGGCGGCCCAGCCGCCGCAAGGCTGAGCGCGCGCGCCTTCCTGCGCGCCCGCCCGCCCGTGCGAAATGTGAGAGGGAAAGCCGCGGCCCCGGCGACGCGCGGGGCCGCGCACTCGAACCAGGAGGCCAGTTTTGGCGGAATTGCTACATCCCGAGGCGCTGGAGCACGCGCCCTACTTCGTCGCCGGACCCCACGAAGTCGACCAGATGTTCGTGGTGATGACCTGTCTGGTCATCGGCGTCGTGGTGTCGATCGGGGTCCTCTACTTCAAGCTCCACGCCTTGCCCGAGCGCATGGCGCATGGGGCCAACAGCTCCCAGATGCAGCTGGTCGGCGTGATGGCGCTGCTGGCGCTGTTCACCCATAACAACACCTTCTGGGTGCTGGCGCTGCTGCTCGCCGCGTTCAAGATCCCCGACTTCAACGGCCCGCTGGGCGACATCGCCGACGCGATCCGCGGCAAGCCCCGAAAGGAGCCGGAGCTGGGCGGCGACGCGTTCGAGCCCGCCGCGGCCCATCCGTCGCCGATGGCGGCCGCGGCGGCCCCCGCCGCGCATTCCACCGCGACCGCCCCGGCCCCCGCGGCCACCCCGACCCCCGGCCAGGAGCGCGGCGATGCTTGAGTTCACCATCTGCGCCACGCTCACCATCCTGCCCGACTACATCTTCCGCCGGTATTTTCAGGGCAAGCGCTGGGGCCATGAGCTGACCCTGTTCACGATCTGGACCGAGCTGCGCTGGGGCATCACGCTCTGCGCCATTCTCACGCTCAGCCTGATCACCATGATCTTCTACCATCACCCGACCACGACCCGGGCCGTCGCCGTGTTCCGCACCGTGACCATCCTGCCCGAGGCCGGCGGCCGCGTGGCGGAGGTCAACGTGGTCAACGCCCAGCAGGTGAAGGCCGGGGACGTGCTGTTCCGGCTCGACGACGCCACGCAGACCGCCTCGGTCGACACCGCCCGGCGCAAGGTGGCGGAGATCGACGCCTCCATCGAGGTGGCGCAGTCCGAACTCGCCGCCGCCATCGGCCAGGTGGACCAGGCGCGCTCCTCCCTCCAGCAGGCGATGGACGAGCTGAACCGCTCCACCGAGCTCAGCAAGCGCAACTCCAACGTGGTCAGCGCGCGGGAGCTGGAGCGGCTGCAGAACGTGGTCAACGCCCGCCAGGGCGCGCTGAGCTCCGCCATCGCCAACCAGGGGGCGGTGGAGGCCAAGATCTCCACCCTGCTGCCCGCCCAGAAGGCCAGCGCCGAGGCGCAGCTCGAACAGGCGCAGGTGGCGCTGGACAAGACCGTGGTGCGCGCCGGCGTCGACGGACATGTGGAGCAGTTCGCCCTGCGCGTCGGCGACTATGTCAGCGCGGTGCTGCGGCCCGCGGGAGTGCTGATCCCCGACGATCTGGTGACGGGGCGGGTGATCGCCAATTTCGACCAGGTCTCGGCCACGGTGCTGAAGGTCGGCATGATCGGCGAGGTGGCTTGCCTGTCGACGCCGTTCGACGTGATCCCGACGGTGATCACCGACATCCAGTCGGTCATCGCCGAGGGCCAGTTCCGGCCGACGGACCGGCTGGCGGGGGACATGCTCGCCGGCAAGCCGGGCGGCATCACGGTCTATATGGAGGCGCTCTACAAGGAGGACGCGGAGGCGATCCTGCCCGGGTCGCATTGCGTGGCCAACGGCTATTCCAACTTCCATGAGGAGCTGGAGGAACCGGACCTCCCGCTGGGCAGATTCCTGTTCTACCATGCGGTGGACGCGACCGCGCTGGTTCATGCGGCGATCCTGCGAATCGCAGCTCTGCGCATGCCGGTCGAAACGCTGGTGCTGAAGGGGCACTGACCGGCCCCCGCGGCCCGCGCGCAGCCTGGGACCGGGCGCCCCGATCGCGGACGGGGCGCCCGGATCCGCCACCCGCGACGCGCCCGCGACGCGGCAAGACAGGGCCGGCGCGCATGCCGGCGAGGGGAGGACCGATGTTCAACCGACGTGATTTCCTGGCCGGCCTGGCGACGCTCGCGCTCGGCCTCGGCCTCTTCGCCGCGCCCGCGGCCCCGGCCCGCGCCGACAGCGCGGCGGAGCTGGACGCGGCCGCCGCCCGCACGCTGGATGCGCTGCTGGCCAATCACCCCGTCACCCGCGACATGGTGGACCGCGCCGCGGGCGTGATGATCTTCCCCAAGATCGTCAAGGTCGGGCTCGTCGTCGGCGGCGCCGGCGGGGACGGCGTGCTGCAGGTGGGCGGAGAGACCGTCGCCCGCTACCGCTCCATGGCCGTCAGCTACGGGCTTCAGGCCGGCGCGGCCAGCTTCGGCTACGTCATGTTGCTGATGGACCAGGCGGCGCTGAACTACGTGGAGGCCTCCGACGGGTGGGAGGTCGGGGTCGGCCCCAACGTCACCGTCGCCGACGAGGGCTTCGCCGCCAAGTTCTCCACCACCTCGGAGCAGAGCGGGATCTACGTGTTCTTCGTCGGCCAGTCCGGCTACTTCGCCGGCGCCGGGATCGAAGGCACGAAAATCTCCCGCATCTCGGACTGAGGGCGGGGAAGGTGACCGGCGCGCGTCCGCCCGACGCGACGACGCTGGCCGGGCGCATCGCGCTCGGCCACCGCGCCGGGCTGCTGACGGGGCTGCACGCGCTGCTGGTCCGACGCAACGGCGAGACGCTGGCGGAGGCGTATTTCGACGGCGAGGACGAGGACTGGGGCCGCCCGCTCGGCTCCGTCGCCCACGGGCCCGAGACGCTGCACGACCTGCGCTCGGTGACCAAGAGCGTCACCGGCCTGCTCTACGGGATCGCGCTGGACCGCGGGCTGGTTCCGCCGCCCGAGGCGCCGCTCCTGTCCTGCTTCCCGCGATATCCCGACCTCGCCGCCGATCCGGCGCGGGCGGGCTGGACGGTGGCCCACGCGCTCGACATGACGCTGGGGACCGAGTGGCCCGAGACCCTCGACTACACCGACCCCGCCAACGCCGAACTGGCGATGGAGCGGGCGGAGGACCGGTTCCGCTACGTGCTCGACCGCCCCGTGATCCGCCCGGCGGGGGAGGCCTGGACCTATTCCGGCGGCTGCTCCGCCCTGATCGGGCGGATCGTGGAGGACGGGACCGGCCGGCGTCTGGACGCCTTCGCCGAGGAGGTCCTGTTCGCCCCGCTGGGCGTGGGGCCGTGGGCGTGGAACGCGGGCGAGGACGGGACGCTTTCCGCCGCCTCCGGCCTGCGGCTGACCGCGCGCGGCCTCGCCCGGATCGGCGAGGCGGCGGCGGCGGGCGGGCTGTGGAACGGGGCCCAGGTCATCCCCGCAGGCTGGCTGGCCCGGCTGGCCGAACCGCGGATCCGAACCGATTTCGGCATGGGCTACAGCGGGCAATGGTATCTGACCCGCCAGCCGGGCCCCGGCGGCATGGTCGACATCCTCGCCGGCATGGGCAATGGCGGGCAGCGGCTGTGGGTCGCCCCGTCGCTGGGCCTGTCGGCCGTGGCCTTCTGCGGCGACTACAACCGTCCCGACATGTGGCTGACCCCGACGCTGGCGCTGACCCGGCTGATCCTGCCCGCGCTCTGACCCCGCGGCGCGAGGCCCCGGGTCAGGCCCGGGGCTGGAGCCCGGCCTTCTTCATCGTCCACAGCGCCAGCTCGACCCGGTCCTGCCCGAAGAACGGTTCGCCTTCGAAGGCCAGGGTCGGCACGCCCCAGTGGCCGCAGGTCTCCAGCGCGTCCTGGTTGGCCTGCACCTCGGCGTCGAGCCCGTCGGGATCCGCCTCCACCTCCGCCTTGAGCGCCGCGAAGTCCAGTCCGGCGCGGGCCACCATGGGGGCTAGGTTCGCGTCCAGGTGCCAGTCCTGCACCCGCTCCCCCCACATCCCCGCGGTGACATGGAGGATGAAGTCCATCCCCGCCCGCGGACCGCGCCGCGCCGCCGCCACGCCCATGCGGGTGATGCGCCGGATATAGGGCTGGTCGGCCGCGATGGCCCGCGTCTCGCGGTCCTGCACGATCGGGTCGGGGCGGGGGAAGCCGTAGGGCAGGCCCAGATATTCCGCCACCCGCCGCGTGTCTCGCCCCAGATAGGGCACCCAGCCCGGCGGATTGCGGGAGAAGAAGCCCGGGTCGCGCACCGCGATCGGGTAAACCGGCCGGAGGTTGATCTCGAGGTCCCAGGTCCGGGTCATCTCGTGCAGCCGCGGCGTGGCGAGATAGGAATAGGGCGAGCGGAACGAGAAGAAGAGGTCGGCGGTCAGCGTCATGGCGGGGCTCCCTGCGGCGCCCGCTTCGCGACGGGCGGGCGTCCGGGGCGGAGCCTAGCGCCGCCACCGCCGCGCGACCAGCGCCAGCAGGGTCAGCCCCAGCCCCACCAGCGGCAGCGCCGCGTCACGGGCGGAGAAGGCGGCGCCGGCGTTCGGCGCGGGCGGCGCGGGCTCCGGCGCGGGCGCGTCGGCCCCGTCCGTGTCCATGTCCGTGCTCATGTCCTCGATGGGCGCCAGGCCGAAGCCGGGGCCGCCCAGCCCCATCCGCTCCGCCGCGCCGTCGCGCCACTGGTTCATGTCGAAGAACACCGTCGGTCGGGACATCGGCTCCAGCGAGAAGGTCAGGGGGCCGACGCCGCCGCGCGCCTGCCCGCCGTCGGCGGCGGTCGGCGCGGGCGTCGGCCCGTCGGCCGCCTGCGCCTCCGCCCCCAGCGGCAGGGCGAGGGAGGCGTCGGGGACCAGCGCCGCGGCGGCGACCAGCGCAAAGCCGAGCGCCGGGCCAATCCGGTCGCTCGTCTGCGTCGTGGCCCCCCGTGCTCGCCGCATCGAACCCCGCCCCCCCGGCGCGTCACATCATCCGTTCATCCGTTCATCCGGAGGTCACCGTATCGTATCCAGCGCCCGCTGCGTCAAGCACCGTGAAACAGTTAACAAGCGATTGACCGCAAAGGGTCAGCCGCATTTGGAGAAGCCGCAGCTTCGGCAGGTCATGCAGCCTTCCAGCATCGCCATGGCGTATTCCCCGCAGGACGGGCAGGCCGCGCCGGAGGGCTGGCCGGCGGGCTGCGCGACGGATCGGGCGGGAGATCGGGCGGCCGGCGGAGCCGCGTCGGTCATCTCCGCATCCTCCGCCGCGGCGCGGGCGGCGGGGTCCGCGGTCAGGCCGGCGCCGGGTTCGAGAAAGCCGGTCTCGACCATGTGCCGCTCGATCACCCCGCCGATGGCCGCGAGGATCGAGGGCACGTAGCGCCCGCCCATCCACGCGCCCCCGCGCGGGTCGAACACCGCCTTCAGCTCCTCGACCACGAAGGACACGTCTCCGCCGCGCCGGAACACCGCCGAGATCATCCGGGTCAGCGCCACGGTCCAGGCGAAATGCTCCATGTTCTTGGAGTTGATGAAGATTTCGAACGGCCTGCGCCGCCCGCCCTCCATCACGTCGTTCAGCGTGATGTAGATGGCGTGGGCGCTGTCGGGCCACTTGATCTTGTAGGTCCGCCCGTCCAGCGTTTGCGGCCGGTCCAGCGGCTCATGCCAGGCGGGTTCGACGGAGGGGACGGAGGGCGAGGCGGGCGCCACCGACAGCACCGAGCCCGTCACCGCGTTGGGCCGGTAGGTGGTGCAGCCCTTGCACCCCGTCTCCCAGGCCATGAGGTAGACGTCCTTGAACGCCTCGAACCCGATGTCCTCGGGCACGTTGATGGTCTTGGAGATCGAGGAATCCACCCATTTCTGCGCCGCGGCCTGCATCCGCACATGGTCGGCCGGGGTCAGGGTCTGGGCGTCCACGAAGGTTTCGGGGACCGGCGCGTCGCCGTGCTTCGCCCGCCACAGGCCCATGGCGTAGTCGGCGACCTCCTCCTCGGTCTTCGAACCGTCGCGCTGGGTCACCTTGCGGGTGTAGGCGAAGGCGAAGACCGGCTCGACGCCCGAACTCACGTTGCCGGCGAAGAGGCTGATGGTCCCGGTCGGCGCGATGGAGGTCAGCAGGGCGTTGCGGATGCCATGCGCGCGCACCGCTTCCACCACGTCGTCGCCCAGCGCCCGGACGGAGGGGGAGGCGCAGAACGGCTCCGCCTCGAACAACGGGAACGCCCCCTTCTCCTTCGCCAGATCGACCGAGGCGAAATAGGCGGCGCGGGCCACCGCGCGCATCCAGGCTTCCGTCCGCGCCACCGCTTCGTCGGAGCCGTAACGCAGCCCGCACAGGATCAGCGCGTCGGCGAGCCCGGTCACGCCCAGCCCGATGCGCCGCTTGGCCCGCGCCTCCTCCGCCTGCTGGGGGAGGGGGAAGCGCGAGGCGTCGACCACGTCGTCCATCATCCGCACCGCGGTCGCGACCAGCTCGGCCAGTTCGGCTTCGTCGATGTCGGCGCCGGGTTCGAACGCGCCGCGCACCAGCCGGGCGAGGTTGATCGAGCCCAGAAGGCAGGCCCCGTAGGGCGGCAGCGGCTGCTCCCCGCAAGGATTGGTGGCCGAGATGGTCTCGCAATAGGCGAGGTTGTTGCGGGCGTTGATCCGGTCGATGAAGATCACGCCCGGCTCGGCGTAATCGTAGGTGGCGCGCATGATCCGGTCCCACAGGTCGCGGGCGCGGACCGTGCGATAGACCCGACCGTCGAACACCAGGTCCCAGTCCCCGTCCGCCGCCACCGCCGCCATGAACGGGTCCGTCGCCAGCACCGAGAGGTTGAAGTTGCGCAGCCTCGCCGGATCGCGCTTGGCGTCCACGAAATCCTCGATATCGGGGTGGTCGCAGCGCAGGGTGGCCATCATCGCGCCCCGCCGGGCGCCCGCCGACATGATGGTGCGGCACATGCTGTCCCACACGTCCATGAAGCTCAGCGGCCCCGAGGCGTCGGCCCCCACCCCCGCCACCGGCGCCCCCTTGGGACGGATGGGCGAGAAGTCGTAGCCGATGCCGCCGCCCTGCTGCATGGTCAGCGCGGCTTCCTTGAGCATCTCGAAGATGCCGCCGAGGCTGTCGGGCACGGTCCCCATCACGAAGCAGTTGAACAGCGTCACCGACCGCCCCGTGCCCGCGCCCGCCAGAATCCGCCCGGCGGGGAGGAAGCGGAAATCGCGCAGCGCGGCCTCGAACCGCGGGGCCCAGGCGGCGGGGTCCTTCTCCACCGCCGCCAGCGCGTCGGCGACGCGGGCCCAGGTGGCCTCGACCGAAGCGTCGACGGGCGTCCCCTCCGGCGTTTTCAGCCGGTATTTCATGTCCCAGATCTGTTCGGCGATGGGCGCGGCGAATGCGGACATGCGGGGTCCTCCGAGTCGGGCGTCCACAAGATGTGGGGAGCGGCGAGGATAAGCGAAACCCTCCCCCCGCCACAACCGACGCCGCGCTTGCCAGCGGGGCGCGACGGGGCGAAAACCCGGGCCATGGCCAAGCTCTATTTCAACTACTCGACCATGAACGCGGGCAAGTCGACGATCCTGCTGCAGGCGTCGCACAATTACCGCGAACGGGGCATGTCGACCCTGCTGCTGACCGCGCGGCTGGACGACAGGGCCGGGCCCGGGCGGATCGCGTCGCGCATCGGCATCGGGGCGGAGGCCGCGACCTACGGGCCCGAGGACGACCTCCTCGCCATGGTCGGGGCGGCGCGCGCGGCGGACGAGAAGCTCGCCTGCGTGCTGGTGGACGAGGCGCAGTTCCTGACCAAGGCCCAGGTCTGGCAACTGGCCGACGTCGCGGACGATATCGGCTTGCCGGTGATGTGCTTCGGGCTGCGGGTGGATTTCCGGGGCGAGCTGTTCCCCGGCTCCGCCGCCCTTCTGGCGCTGGCGGATTCCCTGCGCGAGGTGCGCACCATCTGCCGCTGCGGGCGCAAGGCCACCATGGTCGCCCGCGTCGGCCCCGACGGGCGCGCCGTGACCGACGGCGCCCAGGTGGAGATCGGGGGCGACGACCGCTACGTCTCCTACTGCCGCCGGCACTGGCGGGAGGCGGTGGGGCGCCGCCCCCCGCCCCCCCCCATCCCCGCCGCCGCATCTTGAAACGCCGGGCGGAGGCGCCTAGTCTCAGACCGAACCGCAGCCGCGCCGCGTCAGGCGCGGCTGCTTCGCGTTTCAGGACGACCGTGGCGCGGCCACCCGTCCGACCGACTTGAAAAGTCCCCACCCGAAGGAGGGCGAGGCATGGAAAAGGTCCCCATGACGGCCCGCGGCTTCGCCGCGCTGGACGCCGAGCTCAAGCAGCTCAAGACCGTGGAGCGCCCGGCGGTGATCCGGGCGATCTCGGAAGCGCGCGAGCATGGCGATCTGTCGGAGAACGCCGAGTATCATTCGGCCCGCGAGCGTCAGTCCTTCATCGAGGGCCGCATCCAGGAGCTTGAGGGCCTGATCTCCCGCGCCGAGGTGATCGACCCGGCCAAGCTGTCGGGCGCGGTGAAGTTCGGCGCCACGGTGACCCTCGTCGACGAGGACACCGAGGAGGAGAAGACCTACCAGATCGTCGGAGAGACCGAAGCCGACATCGCCAAGGGCCTGCTGAACCTGCGCTCGCCGCTGGCGCGCGCCCTGATCGGCAAGGACGAGGGCGACGCGGTGGAGGTGATGACGCCGGGCGGCGGCAAGGCCTACGAAATCCTCAAGATCGCCTATATCTGACCCTGACGGACACCTCGCGGAGGGCGTGAGCATGGTCGAGCCGCCGGAGCGCGGCCCGCGGCCCGAACGGAGCGCGGCGGACAAGACCGCCTCCGAGCGGGCGCGCGACGAGAGCCTCGCGGCCTCGCCGCTGCGCGACCGCGCGCCGGTCTGGCCGGCGGCGCTGGCGGGCGGGGTCGTTTGGCTGGGCGCCGGCGCGGGGCTCGCCTGGGCCGCGCATCTGCTGCCCGAGGCGCTGCGCCCGGCCTCGCTGGCCGAGGCGGCGATTCTGGCCTTCTGCGTGACCGCGCCCGTGGCCCTTTCGATCGGATGGGGCGCGCTGGCGGGGCGGGCGGCGGCGGCGGAGCTGCGGCTCGACGCCGTGGGCCGGGCCGCGTCGCGCG
>JAYZWL010000148.1:0-20066 GCA_036154955.1 Pseudomonadota bacterium
GGGGGAGGGGGGCGTCCCCCTCCCCCGTCCGCCGATCATGCCGCGGCGCCGGCGGCGCGCGCCGGAAGCATATGGGGCACCGCGAAGCCGACCGACATCCGGTTCCAGACGTTGATCGTCCCGATCAGATAGGTCAGGGCGGCGAGGTCCGCGTCGTCGAATTCGGCGCGGACCCGGGCGAAAACCTCGTCCGGCGCCCCCCGCGAGGCGACTTCGGTCAGATGCTCGGTCCATTCCAGCGCGGCGCGCTCCCGGGTCGAGAACAGCGGCGACTCGCGCCAGCCGGGCAGCACGTTCAGGCGCACCGGATCCTCGCCGGCGGCCACCGCCTCGCGGGTGTGCATCTCCAGGCAGAAGGCGCAGCCGTTGATCTGCGAGGCGCGGGTCTTCACCAGTTCGCGCAGGGAATGTTCGAGGCCGGACGCCCCGAGGGCGCTTTCCAGGCCGACCATCGCCTTGAAGATCGCGGGGGCGGCGGCGGCGTGGTCGAGACGGGCTTTCATGTCGGATCTCCTGTCCGTTGGGTCTGTCCCCCGCATGACGCGCGAGCCGGGCGGAACGTGACGCCGGCGCAGAATTTTTTCGGGCGCGACGCCTTCAGAATCTCAGCGGCGCGCCGTCCGTCACCTCCTTCATCACGAAGAAGGTGCGGGTCTGGCGCACCCCGGGCAGGGCGATCAGGCGTTCGCCGTGCAGGCGGTTGAAATCCGCCATGTCGCGGACACGGATCTTCAGGAGGTAGTCGAAATCCCCGGCGACGAGGTGACAGTCGAGCACGGCGGGCAGTTCCGCCGCCGCCGCCTCGAACGTCCCGAAGCTCTCGGGCGTGGAGCGGTCGAGCACCACGCCCACCATGACCAGCGCCCCCAGCCCCACCGCGTCGGGGTTCACCTGGGCGCGCACGGCGCGGATGGCCCCGGTTTCGAACAGGCGCTGGGTGCGGCGGTGGCAGGTGGCGGGGCTGACATGGACGCGGCCGGCGAGCTCGGCGTTGGTCAGCCGCCCGTCGGCCTGCAGATGGCGGAGAATCGCCCGGTCGATGCGGTCCAGTTCGGGCGGGGCGTCAGGCATGGGAAGGATCTTCCGTTTTAGGCCGCATTGTCGGGAGGATCGTTCGGCATTGCGCTGATCTCCCGCCGAAACCGTAACTTCGGCGCGCGACTCTGAAAACACCTTTCCGACGCCTTCCGCTAGGCTGCCCGCCAGTCACCCCTCCCGCCCCCTGCCCCGGAGACCCCCATGCGGCTGGACAAATTCGAGCGCTACCCGCTCACCTACGGCCCGACCCCGATCGAGAAGCTGCCCCGCCTGACCGAGGCGCTGGGCGGCGGCGTCGAGATCTGGGCCAAGCGCGACGACTGCAACTCGGGCCTCGCCTTCGGCGGCAACAAGCTGCGCAAGCTGGAATACATCGTGCCCGACGCGATCAAGTCGGGGGCGGACACGCTGGTCTCCATCGGCGGGGTGCAGTCCAACCACACCCGCATGGTCGCCGCCACCGCCGCCAAGCTCGGCATGAAATGCGTGGTGGTGCAGGAGAAATGGGTGCCCCATTTCGATGCGGTCTACGACCGGGTCGGCAACATCCTGCTCACCCGCCTGATGGGCGCCGACAGCCGGCTGGTCGAGGACGGGTTCGACATCGGCATCCGCCAGAGCTGGGAGGACGCGATGCAGTCGGTCCGCGACGCCGGCGGCGTGCCCTACGGGATCCCGGCCGGCGCCTCGGTGCATCCGCTGGGGGGCCTGGGCTATGTGGGCTTCGCCGAGGAGGTCGCGGCGCAGGAGGCGGAGCTTGGCTTCACCTTCGACTACATCGTGGTCTGCGTGGTCACCGGCTCCACCCAGGCCGGCATGATCGTGGGCTTCGCCGCCCAGGACCGGGCGCATACCGTGCTGGGCATCGACGCCTCCGCCACGCCCGCGCAGACCCGGGCGCAGGTGCGGGCCATCGTCGACGAGACCGCGGCGCAGGTGGAGCTGGGCCGCGCGGTCCGCGACGACGAGATCGTCATTCACGAGGACTACGCCTATCCCGCCTACGGGGTGCCGTCGGAGGAGACCAACGCCGCCATTCGCCTCGCCGCGCGCACCGAGGCGATGCTCACCGACCCGGTCTACGAGGGCAAGTCGATGCAGGGCATGATCGACCTGATCGCCAAGGGGACCATCCCGGCGGGGTCGAAGGTGCTTTACGCCCATCTGGGCGGGGCCCCGGCGCTGAACGGCTATTCCTACTACTACAAGGACGGCTGAACGCCGGCCGCCGGGCCAATTCCGTCAGGCGGCGCCCCTCGCCGCCCTCCGACGGCGCCGCGCCACTTGCGCGGCGCCGTCGGCGCGTTCAAGACGTAAGGGTTCCCGAACGTTTCAGCCGCCCGACCCGGAGACCGCATGAGCCAGGACGTGATCGCCCCCCTTCCCGAGCTTCCCGAATGGGCGGCCACGCATATCAACCTGGCCTCGCCGCGGCTGGGGGCCGAGGCGGCGCAGTGCACCGACGACTTCTTCGCCGCCATGGGCCGGATGCTGCAGGACGCCCCGCCGGTCTGGAAGCCGGAGGAGTTCGACGACAACGGCAAGTGGATGGACGGCTGGGAAAGCCGCCGCCGCCGCGATTCCGGCCATGACTGGTGCGTGGTGCGGCTGGGCGGCAAGGGCGCGATCTACGGGGTCGACATCGACACCTCGTTCTTCACCGGCAACTATCCCCGCGCCGCCTCGGTCTGGGCCGTCTACTCGGAGGCGATGCCGACCGAGCGCACGGCGTGGACCGAGATCATCCCCTCCACCAGCCTCGGGCCGAACGCCCACCATTTCATCGAGACCCGCAACCCGGGCCTCTACAACTGGGTGCGGCTGAACATCTTTCCCGACGGCGGCGTGGCGCGGCTGAGGGTCTACGGCAACCCGGCGCCGTCGTGGGAGGGCTCGGACCGCGAGGGGATCGTGGAGCTGTCGGCCCTGCGCAACGGCGGCCGCGTGCTGGGCTGGAACGATGCGCATTACGGCGACGTCTGGGCGGTGCTGTCCGAGGGCCGGGGCCGCAACCAGGCCGACGGCTGGGAGACGCGCCGGCGGCGGGAACCGGGCTATGACTGGCTGATCGTGCAGCTCGGCGCGCCTGGGGTGGTGGAGCGGATCGAGGTCGACACCGCGCATTTCAAGGGCAACTTCCCCGACCGCTGCTCCATCCAGGCCGCCGACGTGGGCTGGGGCACGGACCAGAGCGTCGTCACCCAGTCGATGTTCTGGCCCCGCCTGATGCAGGAGCAGAAGCTGGGCGCCGACAAGATCCACGTCTTCGGCAAGGAGCATCTGGAAAGCCTCGGCCCGGTGACGCATGTGAAGCTGAACATCCACCCGGACGGCGGCATCTCCCGCCTGCGCATCTTCGGGCGCCGCGCGTGAGGCGCCTGGTCCCCGCCCCCCTGACCGCGGAGGGCTTCGCGCCCTTCGGGTCGGTGATCGAGGCCGACCCGGCCTCGGCGGTGGGGATCAACGCGGGCTTCACCACCCGCTTTCACGGGCTGGCGGAGATCGAGGCGGAGGGCGGCGCCCCGATCCTGTCGATCTTCCGCGGCCGCCCTCGCCCGCTGGTCATCGACATGCTGGAGCGCCACCCGATGGGCTCCCAGGCGTTCATGCCGCTGGGCGGCCATCCGTGGCTGGTGGTCTGCGCCGAGGCGCCGGGCGCGCCCCTGCACGCCTTCCTGTGCCGAGGCGATCAGGGCGCGCAGATCGGGCGCGGGGTGTGGCATTTCCCGCTGCTGACGCTGGGAACGCAGGATTTCCTGGTGGCCGACCGGGCGTCGCCGGAGACGAATGTGGAGGTCGCGGACCTGGCGGAGCCGGCGGAACTGGCGGTCTGAGGGGCGCGCCCCGGGCTTGACCCGGGGCCTCTCGCGGGTCGCCGCAGGCGCGATCTCCGCCGGCGCGAGGCCCCGGAGCAAGTCCGGGGCGCAGGACGGGCGGGACCGCGCGCATGCTCCAACGGCGCCGCATGACGCCGCCACGGTTCACGCAGCGTCATCAATGCCATCCCGCGGCGCCCGGCCTTTCGGAACGGAAATCGCCGGAGGGCCGGGACTTATCCCATTGCCGCAACGAAAACGCCCCGTTATGACGTTTCCCAATGGGAAACGAAGGCTCTGGAAAACCGGGGCGTGACTTTGGGGAAACGCATGTCGTTCATCAACACCCGCCTGGCGGGCGCCCTGATCGGCGCCGGCGCTGCGCTGCTCGCCCTGCCCGCGGCGGGCTCGACTCTGGTCGCCACCTGGTCGGCGATCACCTGGCACAACGAAACCAAAGTCATGCCCTCGCTGATCCTCCGGTTCGCCAATGACGAGGTCGACGCGGCCTATTTCACGCCCGAGGACCTGGTCGACTACACCTTCACCGGTTTCGAGGGCTACGGGAGCGACTCGCAGGTCGCCGCCTACGGCCATTTCGACGCCAGCTACCTGATCGGCGCGGTGGAGCTGTTCTCTCCGCCCAACTACGCCGGCGTGCCCAACCATGTCGGCGCCGACGGCAGCATGGGCGAGGGCTGGCGGATCTCGTTCTACATGCCCGCCGCCACGACGGCGAGCGGCTATGACGAGACGGTGCTGAGCGCCACGCGGGACGCCTACGCCGCGCCGCGCTTTTCGGTGCGGGCCTACTGGTCGGGGGATCCGCGCTACTGCACGGAATGCGCGCTGCGGCTCTACAAGGACAGCGCGGTCTATGACGGCGAGGCGACCAGCTTCGCCGAGGCGCCGGAGGCCGCCGTGCCCCTGCCCGGCGCGCTGGGCCTGCTGGGCGGGGCGCTGGCGGGGCTCGCCGGGCTGGGCGCGCGGCGCCGCAAGGGCTGAGGCGGGCGCGGGGCGGGCGGGGCGCGGGGGCGAAACGGCCCGCTTCCGCCGCGTCCCCGCCCGATTTCCGCCGGGGCGCGGGGGCATATCCCCTGCGACCGCCGAAAGGAGACGCTCATGCCCCGCCCGTTGCCGATGCTGACCGCCGCCCTGTCCCTGTGCTGCGCCGGCGCCGCCCTCGCCGCCCCGCCCGCCGGGGGGACCCCGCCGCTCGTCGCGACCCCGGCCGCCGCTTCCGATCCCGTCGCCTTCCGCAAGCTGCCGGACGAAACCGTCCGGCGCTTCAACTCCCACGACCCGGCGACCCCGGTGAATGCGGGCCCTGAGATCCGGGCGCTCGAGGATCCCTCGGCCGAGGCCCGCTATCGCCAGCAGGTCGACCGCGCCCGGGCGCTGAAGGCGCTGGAACGGGCGGGGACGGGCAGCCTGTCCGGCCTGCCCGACATGACCACCGGCGCGCCGCGCGACTGATCCCGGGGGGCGGGCGACGCGCCCCGCCCCAAGCCCCACCTCGCCGCCCGCCCTTGCCTCGCGCCCCCTTCCCGCCCTACATCCCCCCGGACCACGCCCCGGGAGCGCGACGCGATGCAGACCTATCTCGACTTCGAAAAATCCCTCGCCGAGATCGAAGGCAAGGCCGAAGAGCTTCGCGCCATGGCCCGCCACGACCCCGAGATGGATGTGGCGAACGAGGCCAGGGCGCTCGACGCGCGCGCCAAGACCATGCTGGCCGACCTCTACAAGGGGCTCAGCCCGTGGCGGAAATGCCAGGTGGCGCGGCATCCGCAGCGGCCCCATGCGCTGGACTATATCGGGGCGCTGTTCACCGAATACACGCCGCTCGCCGGCGACCGGGGCTTCGCCGAGGACCGGGCGGTGGTCGGCGGGCTGGCCCGGTTCGAGGACCGGCCGGTGGTGGTGTTCGGCCATGAGAAGGGCCACGACACCCAGTCCCGTCTCGACCGCAATTTCGGCATGGCCCGGCCCGAGGGCTACCGCAAGGCGATCCGGCTGATGAAGCTCGCCGACCGGTTCGGCCTGCCGGTGATCACCCTGGTCGACACCGCCGGCGCCTATCCCGGCAAGGGCGCGGAGGAGCGCGGCCAGGCCGAGGCGATCGCGCGGGCCACCGAAACCTGCCTGGAGATCACCGCCCCCTCGATCTCGGTGATCATCGGCGAGGGCGGCTCGGGCGGCGCGGTGGCCTTCGCCACGGCCGACCGCGTGGCGATGCTGGAGCATTCGGTCTATTCGGTGATCAGCCCGGAGGGCTGCGCCTCGATCCTGTGGAAGAACGCCGAGAAGATGCGCGAGGCCGCGGAGGCCCTGCGCCTGACCGCCCAGGACCTGCTGAAGCTCGGCGTCATCGACCGGATCGTGCCCGAGCCGGTCGGCGGCGCCCAGCGCGACCGCGGGCTGACCCTGGCCCGGGTCGGCCAGGCCATCGGCGCGATGCTGGAGGAGCTGGACCGCATGTCGCCGGAGGAGCGGCGCAAGGCCCGCCGCAAGAAATTCCTCGACATCGGCTCGCGCGGGCTGGCCTGATCGGGGGGGCGGGTCAGCCGGCCGTCCCGCCGCGGGCCGGCGCCGCGCGCCCTTTCGGACGCCGGCGGCGAAACCGCGTCGGATAGCGGCAGGACGCCGCAACGGAATTCCCGCTGCGCGCCGGCTGAAAATGGCGTAACATGCGGGCATCGTTCATCTTCGCGGCTCCAGCGCATCCGGAGTCGCCTGACTGGTTGGAGGCGCCGGTGAGTCGCGGCCCCGTTCTCGCCATGCTCTTGCTCGCGGTTCCCGGCTTCGCGGCCGCGGGACCGATTTCGCTTCGTCAGACGCCGCCGCCGATTCCCGTCGCCGAGCCGGAGCCGCTGGCGCCGGAGGCTCCGGCGGCCTTCCCCACGCTGGTCGCAGACCCCTTGCGCGCGACCGTCCGGCTTGACCAGCTCGCGACGCCGGACCGCGCGCCCTCCGCGCTGCGCGAGGTGCTGGCCGAGGATCCTGTCCGACGGGCGCTCGTCGCCGCCACCGCCGCCGACGACCCGTTGACCGCCGCCCCGGGCGCCGCGACGCGCGTCGCGCCGCGCGCGTCCTCGGGCCCCGACGTGGAGGCGCTGATCGCCCAGCTTGTGGTCAACGCCCCCGCCGCGCTGCTGCGCACGCTGCGCGCGGGACGCATCGACCCGATCGCCACCGGCGCCGCCGCGCAGGCGACCGAAACCGGGCTGAACGCGCGCCTTCCCGCGGATCTGACCGCGCTGGGGCCGATCCCCGCCACGCCCGCGCAGCGGGCGAAGGCGGAGGAAAGCGCCGGCGGGGTCGACAGCCGCGCCGCGCTGATCGGGCTGGGGGTGCTGCTGGCGCTGGCCCTCGGGCTGGCGGCGCTGCTGCGCCGGCCGGAGCGCGGGCCGCGGCTGCGCGACTACCGGGAGCGTCAGCGGGTCATCAGCCCCGCGGCCCGCCCGCCGGGCCAGCGCCTGCGCTCCGCCGCGAGCGGGCCGGTCCCGCGCGCCGCGACGCAGGCCGGAGCGGCGGCGGAGACGGAGCCTGCGCCCGCCCCGTCCACCGCGCCCGCATCCACGCCGCTTTCCGGCCCGTCGCTGTCCGGCGCCGCCGGCTGATCGCGCGGCCCGGATCGCCCGACCCGGATCGCCCGACCGTGTGCGGGCGGCGACGGGCGGGCGGGCGGCGGGGCCCTGCGGCGTCGCGTCGTCGGGTCCGCGCGCGACGACCGACCGCCGCCCGGCGGAACGGAGGGGCGATGGAACGGCGGGACGACGGCGCGGCGGGACGACGGGCGGCGATCCGAGCGGGAACTTACGGGGCGCGGCGGCGCGCGGCCAGTATCGTGGACGCTGCCGCATGACGACCTTCCGGCGATGCGCTCGGGACGCAGCCTGAACGCGTCCTGAACGCGCTCTGAAAGCGCGCCGGGGACGCGCCCCCGAACGCACTCGAGGGCCGGCGCCGCACGTCCAAGCCGCGCGGAGCGGCCGCACGGACCGCGCGCCGTCTTCCTGCCGCCAGGCGCCCGCCTCCCGGTCGTCGACGCCGGCCGCCCGCGCGCCGCTGCCGCGCGCCGCGGGCGACCCGGGGCGGCCTGGCGCCCGCGGGACGCGGCGCCCCGGCCCGCCGGGAAGGAGCGCGCAGGGGCGGGGCGGGCTCTGCGGGCCGCGTCAGAGCCCCATGGCCCGATAGCTGGCCGCGATCCGTTCGATGGAGACGAGATAGGCCGCGATGCGCAGGTCCGGCACTTCGGGCCGGGAGCGCCACACCTCCCGCATCTCCTGGTAGGCCTCGCGCATGGTGTCGTCGAGGCCGGAGCGCACGAATTCCAGCTCCCCCGCCCCCTTGAGATAGCTGTCCTTGAACCCAGCGGAGAGGCCGTCGCCCAGCCGCTCCATCTCGTCGACCAGCAGCTGGTGGCGCGCCTCCTCCCGCCGCCGCTCCATCCGGCCGAAGCGGATATGGGACAGGTTCTTGACCCATTCGAAATAGCTGACCGTGACCCCGCCGGCGTTGGCGTAGAGGTCGGGGATGATCACGCAGCCGCGGGCGCGCAGGATCTCGTCCGCGCCGGCGGTGACGGGGCCGTTCGCCGCCTCCACGATCAGGGGGGCGCGGATGCGTTCGGCGTTGCCGAGATGGATCGCGCCCTCGAACGCGGCGGGGATCAGGATGTCGCATTCGGTTTCCAGCGCCGCCGCCCCGTCGGGAGAGACGCGGCCGCCCGCGAAGCCCCCGACCCCGCCGGTGGCTGTCAGATGCGCCTTGAGCGCGACGATGGACAGCCCGTCGGGGTTGTGGATCGCGCCGTCCCGCTCGATCACCGTGGTGACCTTGCAGCCGTCCTCCTCCGCCAGGAAGCGGGCGGCGTGGTAGCCCACGTTGCCCAGCCCCTGCACCACCACGCGCTTGCCGCCGAGCCCCGGGGTCAGCCCGGCTTCGGCCACATCCTCGGGATGGCGGAAGAACTCGCGCAGCGCATACTGGATGCCGCGCCCCGTCGCCTCGGTCCGCCCGCGGATGCCGCCCATCGAGGTCGGCTTGCCGGTGACGCAGGCCTTGGCGTTGATGTCGGTGGTGGCCATGCGGCGATACTGGTCGGCGATCCAGGCCATCTCGCGCTCCGACGTGCCCATGTCGGGGGCCGGCACGTTCTGGGAGGGGTGGATCAGGTCGCGCTTGATCAGCTCATAGGCGAAGCGGCGGGTGATCCGTTCCAGCTCCTCCTCCGTCCAGTCGAGCGGGTCGATGCACAGGCCTCCCTTGGAGCCGCCGAAGGGCGCCTTCACCAGCGCGCATTTGTAGGTCATCAGCGCCGCCAGCGCCTCCACCTCGTCCTGGTTGACCGAAAGCGCGTAGCGGATGCCGCCCTTGACCGGCTCCATATGTTCGGAATGCACGGCGCGATAGCCGGTGAAGGTGTGCATGGCCCCGCGCAACCGCACGCCGAAGCGCACGATATAGGTGGAGTTGCAGACCCTTATCTTCTCCTGCAACCCCGGCGACAGCTCCATCAGCCCGGCGGCGCGATTGAACATCAGGTCGACCGACTGGCGGAAGCCCGGCTCCGTGGGAAAGTCTCTCATCGCTGCGTTTCCTCGCCCCGGGCGCATATCCTCCGCGCCGCGAAGGCCGGGTCGGACGGCCGGGGCGGCGCAGGGTCCGCGGGGCCCGGTCCCGCGGAAGTGGAACCTGAACCGTCTTGGTTTCGCAGAGGTTAAGGCGCCGGGCAAGCCGGGAAGGATCGCCGGCGGCGCGAGCGGACCCGTGGGCGAGCCGCCGCGGGACCGGCTCCGCCCGCCCGGCTCACGTCCCCCGGGGCTTGGCGCGCTGGGTGGGCTCGGCCTCCCAGGGCGCGTCGGGCCAGGGGTGACGCAGGTAGCGGCCGCGCAGCTCCTTGCGCACGTCGGCATAGGCGCCGCGCCAGAACCCGGGCAGATCCTGGGTGGTCGCCGCCGGGCGCCGGGCGGGCGACAGCAGGTCGATCAGCAGCGGGGTTTCGCCCGCAGCGCTGCGCAGGGTGGGGTGGCGGTCGAGGCCGTAGAGCTCCTGCAACCGCACCGCGATGGCGGGTGGATCGCGGTCGTAGTCGATCGGGCAGCGGGTTCCGGTCGGCGCGGTCCAGGCCCCCGGCGCGGCGCGGTCGAGCGCCTGGCGCGCCTCCCAGTCCAGCGAGTTCTCCAGGAGGGCGGCGAGGTCGAGCCCCGCGAGATCCCCCGCCCCGCGCATCCGGCCCAGGAACGGCGTCAGCCAGGCGTCGAGGGTCTCCAGCAGGCCCGCGTCGGACCAGTCGGGCAAGGCCTCGCCATGGGCGCGGGCGAAGGCGGCGCGGGCGCGCAGGCGCTGCGCGGCGGGCGTCCAGGGCAGGCAGCCGAGGCCCAGCGCCCGCACGCCGTCGGCCATGGCGGCGGCGCGAGCCTCCTCCGGGGCCTCGGGCCAGGGGCGGTCGTCCAGCGCCAGCGCCCCGAACATGCGGCGGCGGCGGGCCAGCACGGCGCGGTCGCGGGGGGACCAGACGCAGGTCGCCTCCTCCCGGATCCGGTCGGCGAACAGGTCCTCCACATCCGAGGCGGCCAGCGGCGCGGCGCGGCGGATCCGGGCCTCGCGCAGATCGCCGTCGGTGTCGGCCACCGCCAGAAGCCGCGGGGTTCCCAGCGGATCGCCGGGGTCGAGCCGCGCGCCCTTGCCGCCCGAGAGCAGGTAGCGCGCGCCCTCCCCCTCCGCCCCCCCGGGCCGGCGCAGGGCGATGCGGTCGGGATAGGCGCGGGCGGCGTGGCGGGCGAGCCGGGCGGGGTCGAAGCGCCCCGGGCGGCCGGGCTTCGGGCCCGCCTCGCCGCCGGAGGCGCGGGCGGCGGCCTCGGCCAGCCGGCGGGCGGCCTCGCGCAGCGCCTCCACCCGGCCGCGATCGGGGGGCGCCCCCCCGCGCTCTCGGGCGTAGCGGGCCGGGTCGCGCAGCGCCTCGATGCGCAGGGCGAGGTCCACGGGCGCGCGGGCGGGCAGCGGGTCCCGCTCCTCCAGCACCGCGGCCAGTTCGGCGGCGAGCGCCGGGTCCTCCCCCGTCTCCCGCGCGCGAAGGATCATGTGGGCGAGCCGCGGATGCGCCGGCAGCGCCGCCAGCGCCCGCCCATGCGCGGTGATCCGCCCGGTCCCGTCCAGCGCGCCCAGGCCCCGCAGCAGGTCGCGCGCCATGGCCAGCGCCGCGGCGGGGGGCGCGTCGAGGAACGGCATCGCCTCGGGCTCCGCCCCCCAGACCGCGCATTCCAGCGCCAGCGCGGCGAGGTCGGCCTCCGCGATCTCCGGCGCCGGATGGGCGGCGAGCGCGCCTTCCTCCCCCTTGGTCCACAGCCGGAAGCAGACGCCCGGCTCCAGCCGCCCGGCGCGGCCGCGGCGCTGCTCGGCCTCGGCGCGGGTGACGGGGGTGGTGACGAGGCGCTGCATCCCCGAGCCCGGGTCGAAGCGGGCGCGCCGCGCGAGGCCGCCGTCGATCACCACCCGCACCCCTTCGACGGTCAGAGAGGTTTCGGCGATGGCGGAGGCGAGCACCAGCTTGCGCGCTCCCGGCGCAAGCGCCGCGCGCTGCTCGGCCAGCGGCATGGACCCGTGCAGGCGGCGCAGCTCCATCCCCGCGGGCAGCCGGCCCGAGAGGTTGCGCGCCACCCGCTCGATCTCCCCCACGCCGGGCAGGAAGGCGAGCGCCGAGCCGGGCTCCCCGCCGACGGCTTCGGCGATCAGGTCGGCCATCGCGTCTTCGAACCGCGGCCCCCGGCCGCGGCCGGGCGGCGTGCGCCAGGGGCGGGGCAGCCAGCGGGTCTCCACCGGGAAGGCGCGGCCCTGCGAGGCGACGACGGGGGCGGAGAGATGCGCGGCCAGCCGCCCCGTCTCCAGCGTCGCGGACATGGCCAGCAGGCGCAGGTCGGGGCGCAGGGCGGCGCGGATCTCGAGCGCGAGCGCGAGGCCCAGATCGGCGGTCAGGGCGCGTTCGTGGATTTCGTCGAAGATCAGGGCGGCGACGCCGGGCAGCTCCGGGTCGGACTGGATCATGCGGGTGAGCACGCCCTCGGTGACCACCTCGATGCGGGCGCCGGGGCGGGACTCGCCGCGGATGCGGTAGCCGACGGAGGCCCCGGGGGTCTCGCCCAGCAGGGCGGCGAGCCGGTCGGCGGCGGCGCGCGCGGCGACGCGGCGGGGCTCCAGCATGACGATGCGGCCGGCGTCGGGGCCGGAGACAGCCCAGGGCTCGGCGGCGAGCGCCAGCGGGACCAACGTGGTCTTGCCCGCCCCCGGCGGGGCCTGGAGCACCGCGACGCCCGGCCCCGCCATCGCCGCGCGCAGCTCGGGCAGCGCGGCCTCGACAGGCAGGCCCTGGGAGGGGACGCCGGGGGCGATGGGGGGCGCGGAGGGCATGGCGGTCCGGGGTCGGGGATGCGGGCGGGCGGAGGCCCCTTCCCTAGCCGCGCCGGCCCCCGCTGTCACCCGGAGCGGCGGGACGGAGAGACCGGCCCGGCCACCCCCGCCCCTCTCCCCGGCGCGCGAGTCTTCGGCCGGGTCAAGGCTCGCGAAGCGCCCGGCGAAGCCGGCCTGGCCTTGAGGCGGCCGAAGACTCGCATCACGCTTGTGGAAGGCCCGCCTCCGGGCCTTCTCAGCAGAAAGGCGCCCTACCCCCGGCCCGCGCGCCGCGGCGGATTGAAATCCGCCCAACGGCCTCG
The DNA here is from genome assembly GCA_036154955.1 of Pseudomonadota bacterium. Classification (GTDB taxonomy): domain Bacteria; phylum Pseudomonadota; class Alphaproteobacteria; order Rhodobacterales; family Rhodobacteraceae; genus Albimonas. The sequence goes on from JAYZWL010000148.1 coordinate 12,569, forward strand.
CGCCTGCCCGAAGGCCCGCAAGGGCCGGAGAAGAAGGCGTGCCCCGAAGGGGCGCCGCTGGGTCGCGCCGATTGCCGCCCCGCGCGCCCGCCGCTACCCCTGTGCGGACCCGGCGTCACGACCGGGAGATCAGGGAGACCCGCGCATGACGACCGACACGCCCCGGCTGGTCTGGGGCCATATCAATCTCAACGTCGCCGATCTGGACCGGTCGCGCGCCTTCTACGCCCTGCTGGGGTTCACGGAATACAAGCCCGGCATCCCCTATCTGGGGCTGGAGGCCGCCGCCCCCCGCCCCCTCGCCCCCGCCGCCGCCGGGGCGCTGGGGCTGGCGGAAGGGACGCGGGCGCGGGCCTGCATCCTGGAGCTGGGCGGCGGCTATCCCAAGCTGGACCTGACCGAGCTCCCCGACCTCGCCGGTCGCCCGCCGCTGGACACGGCGGACCGGGGGCTGGTCCGGCTCTGCCTCGGGACGCGGGATCTGGACGCGCTGCACGCGAGGCTGGCGGCCGAGGGCGTGGACTTCCTCACCCCCCCGGCCCCGGCGGCGGGCGCGCGCATCGCGCTCTGCCGCGACCCCGACGGCACGCTGATCGAGCTGATCCAGCTCGCGCCCCGCTGAGCCCCTCCGCGCGCGCCGCCCCGGCCATTCGGCGAATCCCGCTTGCGACCAAGCGCCGCCGGGCATAGGTTCCCGGCCATGTCCGGACCCGTCGTCATCTCCGATCGCGCCCGCCTGCCCTGGCGTTTCTACGCGCGGCTCGCCGAGCTCCCCCTCCGGGGCTGAGCCCGACCGACCGCCCGCGCGCGCCTTCGCGCCGCCGGCCGCATGACGCATGACGCAACCCGACGACCCCCATTCCGGAGACGATCCGATGTCAGCCCCCAAGACGCTCTATGACAAAATCTGGGACGCCCACCTGGTGAACCAGGCCGAGGACGGCACCTGTCTGCTCTACATAGACCGGCACCTGGTCCACGAAGTCACCTCCCCCCAGGCCTTCGAGGGCCTGCGCATGGCCGGCCGCAAGGTGCGCCGCCCCGACGCCACCGTCGCCGTGCCCGACCACAACGTGCCCACCACGCTCGACCGCGCCAAGGGGATCGAGAACGAGGAGAGCCGCATCCAGGTCGAGGCGCTGGAGCGCAACGCCAAGGAGAACGGGATCACCTATTACGGCGTGGACGACGTGCGCCAGGGCATCGTCCACATCATCGGGCCGGAGCAGGGCTGGACCCAGCCGGGCATGACCATCGTGTGCGGCGACAGCCACACCGCCACCCACGGCGCCTTCGGGGCGCTGGCGCACGGGATCGGCACCTCGGAGGTCGAGCATGTGCTCGCCACCCAGACCCTGATCCAGAAGAAGTCGAAGAACATGCTGGTGAAGGTCGAGGGCGAGCTGCCCCCGGGCGTCACCGCCAAGGACATCACGCTCACCATCATCGGGCGCACCGGCACCGCCGGCGGCACCGGCTACGTGATCGAATACGCGGGCTCCGCGATCCGCTCGCTGTCGATGGAAGGCCGGATGACCGTCTGCAACATGGCGATCGAGGGCGGGGCCCGCGCCGGGCTCGTGGCGCCGGACGAGAAGACCTTCGCCTATGTGATGGGCCGGCCCCACGCGCCGAAGGGCGCGGCGTGGGAGCAGGCGCTGGCCTACTGGAAGACGCTCTATTCCGACGACGGCGCCCATTACGACAAGGTGATCGAGATCGACGCGGCCGAGATCGCGCCCGTCGTCACCTGGGGCACCTCGCCCGAGGACGTGCTGCCGATCACCGCTTCCGTCCCCGCGCCCGAGGATTTCGCGGGCGGCAAGGTCGACGCGGCCCGGCGCTCGCTGGAATACATGGGCCTGACCCCGGGCGCCAAGCTGTCGGACATCGAGATCGACGCGGTGTTCATCGGCTCGTGCACCAACGGCCGGATCGAGGACCTGCGCGAGGTCGCCAAGGTCATGCAGGGCCGCAAGGTCAAGGAAGGCCTGCGGGCGATGATCGTGCCGGGCTCGGGCCTGGTGCGCGCCCAGGCCGAGGAGGAGGGCATCGCCCAGCAGCTGATCGACGCGGGCTTCGAGTGGCGGATGGCCGGCTGCTCCATGTGCCTGGCGATGAACCCCGACCAGCTCCGGCCGGGCGAGCGCTGCGCCTCGACCTCGAACCGCAATTTCGAGGGCCGCCAGGGCCGCGGCGGCCGCACCCACCTGCTCAGCCCCGCCATGGCCGCGGCGGCGGCGGTGACCGGCAAGCTGACCGACGTGCGCGACCTGGTCTGAGGACCGGCGCGGACGGACGGAGTCGAAGGGGGGCGGCCTGCGGGCCGCCCTTTTTCTTGGTGAGGCGCCGTACTGGACGTCCCTACCGGCCCTGAGCCGACCTTCGCACATGATATGCGGCATGAGCGGTTTCGGCCCCTCGCTGTCACTCCTCAACGCGCTTTTCATTCCAGCGTGGCGACGGTAGCAGTCCCTACTGCGGAGCCTCTTCTGGCACCGTCCCTACCAGCGCAGAACGTTTCGACAGCAGGTCGCGAATTTCTCGGAGGATCGCCGCAGTCTCGTCATTCGATGAGTGGATGAACTCTCCAAGCTGCGCCGACGCTTGAGCCTGAACATCGCGCAATCCGGCTACCTCAGCTTGCACGTCCTCGAGGGTAGACTCAATCTCGGGACCGTTGTCGGGCGTGCGCCGGAACTCAGAATATCCGATCTGGACGGCTGGCATTGCAATAGCAATTATCACAGCAACAATACCGATCCAGATAGCCCGCCCTGAGGTGCGGTCATTATCTGAAGCGGCCTTTTCGAACTTCTGAAGAAACTCAGCAGCGGCACCTTGCAGGCCATTGGCGATTTGCGCTGCATCTGCGGCAATGACTTGCATCTGTTCAAACTGTTCTTCTATGCGTTCGAGGCGCTCATTGGTCTCAAAGATCGGGTTCGGCGGAATCTTGGTATGTTCGATGTTAATCAGTCGCGCCGGATCCGGCTTCGCAATGTCTTCGGGGATACTAATACGCATTGCCTCGATCGCTCGCTGCTGGTCGGCAATCTGCTTCGAAACACGGCCAACCGCGGAATCTTCTCCGGCGGAGAGCCGTAGGTTTTTCATACGCTCCTGGAGGCCGCGATATGGCTCAAGCGCCTTCGCCATCTGCTCCTGGATGGCAGAGTAGCGTTTCGCACCTTCAGCCAGCTTCTCAGCCAATTCCTCATGTCCTGAGAGCCCTTGGAGATGCCTCATTTGCTCTTGCAAATGGCGAAGCGATTCCGTCTGCTGCCCCATGTCGTCCATGACATTCTTCAGAGCCCGTCCCCTTTCGCCGTCATCATGACTCTGAGCATTTAGTCGTTCGCTCAAAGCGGCGAAATCGACGCGTTTTTTCTTAGGGAGGGCATCGCCGTCGCCTTGGCTGTCGTCACCGCCATCAATCATCAATTATTATCCGTAAATCCGCGCCCGAGGCATAGATATAGGGATACTTCACGGGACCGTAAACTCGGCGGTGTAGCCAGGCATTCATCCCGCCTTCCTTTTCCCGCAACTCTTATTGAGTGCCGCTGCTAATCGGTGCTCGCAACAAAATTCGCTCCTCGGAACCCGGCTCGCTTCGTGCGCATCCTGATCATTCGTTCGCAGCCCGGCGAACGGTAGCTTCCCGCCCACAGCGCCCGACCATGGATCATGAGCGAACACCCGGAAGCAGCTCCGCGCCGTCATAGCGCCGCGGGCGCCCCGGCTCAGCCGGCGCGCCCTCAGCCCCGCAGCCGCCTCGCGTTGTTGCGGGCCCGCACCGCCACCGGCTCGGCCGCGTCGTAGAAGGCGTGCTCGGGCGTGGCGCCGGAGGCCAGGGCGACCACGCCCGCCTCCATGCCGCGCGCGAAGGCGGTCGGCTTCTCCATCACCATGCGCACCGCCTCGTCCGCGGTCATCGACCCGGTCATCAGCATCATCGACCGTCGCGCGATCACCTCGGCCGAGGCTATCGCGGTTTCGGTCTGCTGCGCCCACAGGTCCGTCCAGATCCGCCACGGCCCCAGGGGGTCCGCCGCGCCCTTCCGTCCGCCCGTACGCTTGTTCATTTCGTCCTTTCCGAGAGGGAGGGGTCGCGTCCCGCCCTCCGTTCCACCCACCGGAACATGCCGGCCATCACCAGACTGTATAACGCCATTCCTGACAATCGCCTTTCCAATCGCGCGCCTGCGTCGATAAGCATTCCTGACGATCCAGCCCCGGCGGCGGCCCCGATCCCGCCCGGACGGCGGAGATCGCGGATCGCCGGGCGACGGCGACGGCGGCCGGGACCGCGACGACGCCGGCGCGGCCTCAGCGCAGCGCCACGCGCATCCGCGCCGGGCCCTTCGTGCGCAGGGTGATCTTGCCCAGCGGCTCCGGCGGCGGGCCGTCGGGAAGCAGCCGCAGGTCCGGCAGGGCGCGGGCGAGCGTCATCAGCCCCTCCAGCCGCGCCAGCGCCAGCCCGACGCAGATCCGCGGACCGGCGCCGAAGGGGATATGGGCGAAGGGGTGCCGCCCGGCCTTCGCCTCGCCCAGGAAGCGGCCCGGGTCGAACACGCCCGGCGTCTCCCAGAACCGCCGGTTGCGGTGGATCAGGCCGATGACCACCTGCACGCGGGTTCCCGCCGGGATCTCCAGATCCTCGAACCGGTCGTCCTCCACCGCCTGCCGCCCGATGGAGAAGGCGGGAGGATACAGGCGCAGGATCTCGTCATAAGCCGCCGGAAGCTCCGCCACGCCCCGCGCCGCGGCGGGGTCGAGCGGCCCGCCCGCCGCCTGCGCCGCCGCGGCCGCCGCCTGCGCCAGCCGGTCCTGCCAGGCGGGCTCCCGCGACAGCCGGTCGAGCCCCCAGACCAGCGACAGGGCGGTGGTCTCGTGCCCCGCCGAGAACAGGGTGAGCACCTCGTTGCGGATCGCCTGGCGGTCCAGCAGGGCGCCGGTCTCCTCGTCCCGGGCGTGGACCAGGATGTCGAGCAGGTCGGGCGCCTCCGGCTCCCCCCCCTCCCGCCGTGCGAGGCGGGCGTCGATGCGGGGCAAGAGCCAGGCGTCCAGCTCCGCCAGCGCCGCCATCCCCGCCTTGCGGGACCGGCGCGGCGCCCAGCGGCCCAGGCCCATCACGTCGGCGAAGGGCGGGGAGCCCGCGTCGGTGATCACGACATCCATCAGCCGCCCGATGCGCGCCGTCTCGTCCCCCATGTCGGAGGAGAAGAACGCCTCCATCGCCACCCGCATGGCGAGGCCCGAGACATCGGCGCCCAGGTCGACGACCGCGCCTCCCGGCCCCGCCCCGCGCGCGGCGGCGCGCCAGCCGTCGAGCATCGCCTCCGCATGGCGGGTCACCACCTCCTCCACCCCGCGGATGGCGCGGGCGTTGAAGGCGGGGGAGATCAGCCGGCGGCGCTGGCGCCAGGCGGCGCCGTCGAGGGTCAGCGACGAGGCCCCGAGGAACTTCGCGAAGACGATCTCGTAGAACCGCCCCTTCACGTAGTTGCCGGCATTTCCCTGCAGGACGTGGCGGGCGAAGTCGGGGTCGTTGACGGTGATCACCAGTTCCGGCCCGACCTTGACCGCATGCCAGCGCCGGTCCGCGAGGTCCGGATGCACCATGTCGAGCAGGTTGCGGGAGGCGCGGCGGATGGTGCGCAGGGTGTTGATCCGGCGCAGCAGCGGCGAGGCGGCCAGCCGGTCCAGCGAGGGCGGCGGATTATCGGGGAGGTAGAGCAGATCGCGCTCCAGCTTCGCGCGCTCGGCCGGCGTCTCCACCCAGGCGCCCGGAACCGGGTCGTCGGGAGAGGGGGAGGCGGGCGGCGGCGCGGCGGTGTCGGTCATCGGTCAGGTCCTTCGCTGGCCGCATGCCCGGCCGGGGGGCGGCGCTCGGGGGGCGGCGCCGGGGCGCGCGGGGTCGGGTCGGACGCGCGGGGCGAGCCTACGCGCCCCGTCGCCCGCCTGTCACGCCACCGGACGCGGCCGCGCGACAGACGGGCGAGGATGGCGCAGGCCGCCAAGGGCGCGGCGCGCGCCCCCGCGAGGGCTGCGCAGGCCCCCTCCCCGGCCCTCCCCCGCAAGCGGGGGAGGGAGGCGCGGGCGGCGCGGACGGCGCATGAACGGAGGCCCCGGGCGCCGCGACGCGCGTCAGAGCACGTAGCGGCTCATATCCGCGGATTTGGCGAGCGACGAGAGGCGCGCCTCCACATAGGCCCGGTCGATCTCCACCGACTGGCCGTCGCGGTCGGGGGCCTCGAAGGACAGCTCCTCGAAGACCCGCTCCAGCACCGTGTGCAGGCGGCGGGCGCCGATGTTCTCCACCGTCCGGTTCACCTCCGCCGCGATCTCGGCCAGGGCGGCCACGCCGCTGTCGGCGAAGGTCACGGTCACGCCCTCGGTGGCCAGAAGGGCCGTGTATTGCCCGGTAAGCGCGTTGTCGGTCTCGGTCAGGATGCGCACGAAATCGGCCTCGGTCAGCGCGCCCAGCTCCACCCGGATCGGCAGGCGGCCCTGCAGTTCGGGCAGCAGGTCCGAGGGTTTCGACACATGGAACGCGCCCGAGGCGATGAACAGGATGTGGTCGGTCTTCACCGGCCCGTGCTTGGTGGAGACGGTGGTCCCCTCGATCAGCGGCAGCAGGTCGCGCTGCACGCCCTCGCGGGAGACGTCCGCGCCGCGGGCGCCTTCGCGGGCGCAGACCTTGTCGATCTCGTCGAGGAAGACGATGCCGGACTGCTCCACCGCCTCCACCGCGTCGCGGGTCACCCGCTCCTGATCCACCAGCTTGTCGGCCTCCTCAGCGATCAGCAGTTCGTGACTGTCGCGGACCTTCACCTTGCGCTTGCGGGTGCGCCCGCCCATCGCCTTGCCGAAGATCGCGCCCAGGTCGGCCATCTGGCCGGGCTGCTGGCCGGGCATCTCGAACATGGCGAAGGGGTTGGACTGGTCGGCCACCTCGATCTCGATCTCGGTGTCGTCCAGCTCGCCCGCGCGCAGCTTGCGGCGGAACATCTCCCGCGTGCCCTCCCGGCTTCCGGGCCCGGTGAGCGCGTCGAGCACGCGCTCCTCCGCCGCCTGATGGGCGCGGACCTGCATCTCCTCCCGCCGCATCTCGCGCACCATGACGATGGCGGATTCCACCAGGTCGCGGACGATCTGCTCCACGTCGCGGCCGACATAGCCGACCTCGGTGAACTTGGTGGCCTCGACCTTCAGGAAGGGCGCGCGGGCGAGCTTGGCGAGCCGGCGGGAGATCTCGGTCTTGCCCACCCCGGTCGGCCCGATCATCAGGATGTTCTTGGGGGTGACTTCGGGCTGCATCTCGGCCGGCAGGCGGCGGCGCCGCCAGCGGGCGCGCAGCGCCACGGCGACGGCGCGCTTGGCGTCGGCCTGGCCGATGATGAAACGGTCGAGTTCGGAGACGATCTCGCGCGGGGTCAGGTCGGTCATGGTCATCCTTTCTCGGGCGGGCCGGCGGCGGGGCGGGGCGGGG
>JAYZWL010000149.1:0-114702 GCA_036154955.1 Pseudomonadota bacterium
GCCCCCGCGCCGAAGCCCGCCAAGGCCCAGGAGCCGCCGCGCGGGGCCTGAGCCCTTCCCTTTCCGCCCGACCTTGAGCAGGGTCGCGTCCCCGGCGGACGCGCCCGCGCCCCCCTTCCGCCCCGCCCCACCCTCCGGCCCGCGATCCGCGCGGGCTGCAACGCAAGGAGCGCCTCTCGATGTCCGCCGCCCTGCTCGGTCCCGGCCTGACCGGCTTCGCCACCGGTTTCTCGCTGATCCTCGCCATCGGGGCGCAGAACGTGTTCGTGCTGCGCCAGGGGCTGGCGCAGCGGCATGTGTTCTGGGTGTGCCTGGTCTGCGCGGCGTCGGACGCGGCGCTGATCGCGGCCGGGGTCTCGGGCTTCGGCGCGGTGGCGCAGCGGGTTCCGTGGCTGGAGACGGCGATGACCTGGGGCGGCGCCGCCTTCCTCGCGGTCTACGGCGCGATGCGGCTGCGGGCGGCCTGGCGCGGAGAGGACGGGATGGTGGCCGGCGCCGCCGCGGGGGCCGATCCGGGGCTGCGGGCGGCGCTTCTGGCCTGTCTCGCCTTCACCTGGCTGAACCCGCATGTCTATCTCGACACGCTGGCGCTGGTCGGCGCGGTGGGCGCGGGGTTCGAGGGCGCGTCCCGGCTCGCCTACGGCATCGGGGCGGCGGGCGCGTCCTTCGTGTTCTTCTTCGGCCTGGGCTACGGCGCGCGGCTGCTGGCCCCGGCGCTGGCGCGCCCCGGGGCCTGGCGGGCGTTCGACGTGGCGGTCGGGCTGCTGATGTGGGCGCTGGCGGCGGGGCTGCTGCTGCACTGAGCGCCCGCCCGGGCGGAGGGGGGCGGACGGGCGGCGGGCTACTCCGCCCGCCACCACACGTCCGGCAGCCAGCCGGTCCAGTCGCCGTAGACCGGCAGCCGGTCGGGATAGCGCAGCCCCTTCCAGTGCGCGATCCGGCTGGCCGGCGCGTGCCATAGCGGGATCACGTAGATCCCCGTGGTCAGCACCCTGTCGAGCGCGCGGGCCGCGGCCTGGAAATCCGCCGGATCCTCGGCGGCCAGCAGCGCGTCGATCGCCGCCTCCGCCGCCGGGCTGTCCACGCCGGGATAGTTGCGGGTCCCCGGCGTCGTCACCCCGTCCCGCCCCCAGTAGAACCGCTGTTCGTTGCCGGGGCTCAGGCTCATCGCCCAGGTGTTGACGATCATGTCGAAGTCGTATTCCGCACGCCGCGCCTCGTATTGCGCGCCGTCGACCATGCGCACCCGCGCCCGGATGCCCAGCACCGACAGGGACTTGGCGAAGACCTGCGCCGCCGTCTCCCAGGCCGGGCCGCCGAGCAGGATCTCGAAGCGGAAGGGCTTGCGGTCCGGTCCGCGCAGCTCGCCGTTCTGGACGTGCCAACCGGCCTCGGCCAGCAGGCGCGCCGCCTCGCGCAGGTTGCGGCGGCTGCGGCCGGAGCCGTCGGTCCGCGGCCAGTCGAAGCCGGAGCCCAGCGCGCCTTCGGGCAGGTCCGCGGCGAAGGGGGCGAGGATCTCCCGTTCGCGCCCCTGCGCCGCGCCCTGGAAGGCCAGGGGCGAGCCGCCGAAGGGCGAGCGGATGCGGGCGTAGGCGCCGCGGTTGAGCGTGGCGTTGATCCACTCGAAGTCCAGCGCCTCCGCCAGCGCCCGGCGCACGCGGATGTCGGCGAAAATCGGCCGGCGGGTGTTGAACACGAAGCCGGTCAGGCCCGAGGGGCGCTGGTGCGGGATCTCCGCCTTGACCACGTCGCCCCGCTGCGCGGCGGGAAAGCCGTAGCCCTCCTCCCATCGCGCGGGGTCGCCGTCGCGGAAGACGTCGATGTCGCCGGCGCGGAACGCCTCGAATCGGGCGGCCTCGTCCTTGAACCACTCGTAGCGGATTTCGTCGAAATTCCAGAGGCCTGCGTTGATGGCGAGGTCCTTCCCCCACCAGTCCGGGTTCTTGCGGAACACCACCCGGCGGCCCGGCTCGGCGCTGTCGACGACATAGGGACCGGAGGTCACCAGCGGCTCCATGGAGCTTTCGGCGAAATCCCGCCCCTCGAACGCGGCCTTCTTGAGGATCGGGCGCAGGCCGAGGATCAGCGGCATCTCCCGGTCCGGGGCGTCGAAATGGAAGCGGACCGAGCGGGGGCCGGTGATCTCGGTGCGCGAGACCTTGGCCCAGGAGGTGCGGAAGCCCGGCAGGCCCTTTTCCGCCAGCACCTCCATCGACCAGATCACATCGTCGAGCGTGACCGGGGAGCCGTCGGAGAATCGGGCCTCCTCGCGCAGCTCGAACTCCACCCAGGACCGGTCCGGCGGCGTCTCCACCCGGCCGGCGAGCTGGCCGTAGAGCGTGAAGGGCTCGTCATAGCTGCGGGCCAGCAGCGATTCGACCATCAGCCCGCGCACCGCCCAGACCGAGCGGCCCTTGAGGATATACGGATTGAGCGAGTCGAAGCCGCCCAGCTCGCCCAGGACGAGACGCCCGCCGGGCGTCGCATCGGGGTCGGCATAGGGCAGATGCGTGAAATCCGCCGGCAGGGCCGGGACGCCATGCATCGCAAGACCGTGTGTCGTCGCCTCCTCCGCCCCCCCGCATATGGGCGCCAGCGCAAGCGAGAGCGCCAGCGCCAGGCCGCGGCGCATTCGCCTGAAATCTTCGCTAATGCCTCTTAACCCCGCATAGTCGCCAAACTTTCGCTTGCCAGCGGCGGGGGCGGATACGTATTCTGCCCTCACTGCTCGATAGGTTTCTTGCCTGTATGAAACCTGCCTCAACACTTGACGCCCTCCTCGGAGGGCGTCTTTTTTTGCGCCCCCGCTGCCTCTGGTTTCCGTCGGCCCGCATCGCCACGCGCGCGCGTCGCCCCGGACGCGGCCCGGCGCAAGGGCCGGGCTCCGCGACCCTGCGCCGTGCGGCGGCTGGTCCGGTTCTCTTCCGCTCGATTTCGCACCTGCGAAGCCTTAACTCTTGGGGCGGAGCGGGACCCGTTTCGACACGCGCGCGCCCCGCATCGGTCCTCGCAACGGACCCTAGTCATGCACGGAGCGAAAAGCGACATGTCCATCAAGGGAAAAACCGCCGTCGTCACGGGCTCGAATTCGGGCATCGGCCTCGGCGTAGCGGAGGCGCTGGCCAAACGCGGCGCCAAGGTCGCCATCAATTCCTTCACCGACAACGAGGACGACCACGCGCTGGCCGCGAAGATCGCCAAGGAGCACGGGACGGAGGTCGTCTACATCCAGGCCGACATGTCCAAGGGCGACCAGTGCCGGGCGCTGGTGACCCGGGCGGCGGAGAAGCTGGGCTCGGTCGACATCCTGGTCAACAACGCCGGCATCCAGTTCGTCGCGCCCATCGACGAGTTCCCCGAGGACAAGTGGAACGCGATCATCGCCATCAACATGTCCTCGACCTTCCACACCACCGCCGCCGCCCTGCCCCTGATGCGCAAGGCCGGCTGGGGGCGGGTGGTCAACATCGCCTCCGCCCACGGGCTGACCGCCTCGCCCTTCAAGGGGGCCTATGTGGCGGCCAAGCACGGCGTGGTCGGCTTCACCAAGGTCACGGCGCTGGAGACGGCGGAGGAGCCGATCACCTGCAACGCCATCTGCCCGGGCTACGTGCTGACCCCGCTGGTGGAGGCGCAGATCCCCGACACCATGAAGCAGTACAACATGGACCGGGAGACGGTGATCCGGCAGGTGCTGCTGGATCGTCAGCCCTCCAAGGAGTTCGCCACCACCGAGCAGCTGGGCGGCACGGTGGCCTTCCTGTGCTCGGACGACGCGGCGCAGATCACCGGCACCACGATCAGCGTGGACGGCGGCTGGACCGCGCTCTGACCGCATCCAGGCTGCGGGGCTCCGGCCCCGCAACCTTTTCAGCCTGTGACGAATTGGGTTTCCCCGGCGTCGTCGTTTGCCTAGCAATGAACCGGCGTCCGCCCGGGGCCCGATCCGGCCCGCCGGCGAGGCGCTGGGCGCAAGCAGAAGACGAGGGACCGAACATGGCCCGCCGCAAGACCAAGACCGTCAACCTCGCCCTTCAGGGCGGCGGCGCCCATGGCGCCTTCACCTGGGGCGTGCTCGACCGCGCGCTGGAGGAGGAGGCGCTGGAGATCGAGGGCATCTCCGCCACCTCCGCCGGCGCGATGAACGCGGCGGCGCTGAAATCCGGACTGGTGCGCGGCGGCAGCCGGGAGGCGGCGCGGAAGGCGCTGGACGACTTCTGGCGCTCGGTCTCGCTGGTGTCACCGGGCCTGCCCAACCCGCTGCTGGAATGGGTGAAGGCCTGGGATCCGTCCACCCCCAACCTCGCCGACGCCATAGAGGCGGGGGCGCGCTGGGGGATGGGGGACGCGCTGACCCGCATGTTCTCGCCCTACGACCTCAACCCGTTCAACATCAACCCGCTGCGCAACCTTCTGGTCAAGCAGCTCGATTTCGACGCGGTCTGCACGGCCGAGGGACCGGATCTGTTCGTCTGCGCCACCAATGTGCGCACCGGCAAGGCGCGGGTGTTCCGCGGGGACGAGATCAGTTCGGAGACCATCCTCGCCTCCACCTGCCTGCCCACGGTGTTCCAGGCGGTGGAGATCGACGACCCCCGCACCGGGCGGCGGGAGGCGTTCTGGGACGGCGGCTACACCGGCAACCCGGCGCTGTGGCCGCTGTTCTATGAGACCAGGTCCCGCGACGTGATCATCGTCCACATCAACCCGATCGAGCGGGAGGAGGCGCCCCACAGCGCGCGCGAGATCCTCAACCGGGTCAACGAGGTCGGCTTCAACTCCGCCCTGATGGGGGAGCTTCGGGCGGTGAACTTCGCCCGGCGGCTGATCGAGGAGGGGCGGATCCCGGAAGGCGCGATGAAGTCGGTGCTGATCCACTCGGTCGCCGACGACGAGACCATGCGCCAGCTGGGCGCGGCGACCAAGATGTCGCCGGACTGGACGCTGCTGCTGAACCTCAAGGAGGCGGGGCGGGCGGCGATGGACGGGTTCCTGCGCGACAACTGGGCCAATCTGGGCGTGCGGCCGAGCGTCGACCTCGCCGCGCTCTACGGCTGAGGCGGCCCGGCGTGGCGCGGCGCATCCTGGTGCTGGAGCATGCCGACCTGCCGGGGCCGGACGCGGCCCTCGCCCATCTGCGCGCGCGGGGGGCGGCTGCGACGGTGGTTCACGCCTGGAAGGGGGAGACGGTTCCCGACCCCGCCGGCTTCGACGGGCTGATGGTCATGGGCGGGGCGCAGATGGTCACCGACCGCGACGCCCTGCCCTGGATGGACGCGGAATTCGCCGCCCTGCGCGTCGCCCATGACGCGGGGATGCCGATGCTGTGCATCTGCCTGGGCGCGCAGATGCTGGCCCATGTCCTCGGCGCGCGGGTCGGGCCGCATCCCGAGGGGCGGCTCGCCTTCGGGTTCGAGCCGCTGCGCGCGCTTCCCGTTGCGCCAGGCGCCGCGCCCAACCCGATCCCGGACGGGCTGCAGGCGCTGTGCGGCAACGCCCAGGGCTTCGACATGCCCGCGGGGGCGGAGCGGCTGGCGGCGGGGACCGGGGCCTGGCCGAACCCCGCCTTCCGCACCCGGCGGGCGCTGGCGCTGCAGTTCCATCCGGAAGTCACCCGCCCGATCCTCGACGTCTGGCAGGCGGAATGGCCGGAGGCCCATGCCCGGCCCGGCGGCCAGCCCAAGGCGCGGCAGGACGCGGACTTCCCCCGGCTCGATCCCCCGCTGAAGGCCTGGCTGCGCGCGACGCTGGAGACGCTGTTCGACCTGGCCCCGGCGCCGGCGGAAACCGGCGCGCATCGGCAGAGTTGAATTGATTCCGGCGCGCAACCTCCCCACATTGGGGCGCATGATCACGCTGGACATCCTCTCCGATCCGATCTGCCCCTGGTGCTATATCGGCAAGTCCGCGCTGGACCGGGCGCTGGCGAAGCATCCCGACCATCCGTTCGAGCTGCGATGGCGGCCGTTCCGGCTGAACCCCGACATGCCGCCGGAGGGGATGGAGCGCCGCGCCTATCTGGAGGCCAAGTTCGGCGACGACCGCACCGCGGACGAGGTCTACGGCGCCATCGGCGAGGCGGCGAAGGAAGCGGGGCTGGAGATCGACCTCGCCCGCATCGCCCGCACCCCCTGCACGGTGGACGCCCATCGCCTGATCCGCTGGGCGAGGCTGGAGGACGCGCAGCCCAAGGTGGTGGACGGCCTGTTCCGCGCCTATTTCGTCGACGGCGCCGACATCTCCGACCGCGCGGTTCTGGCCGACATCGCGGAAGCCGCGGGCATGGACCGGGCGCTGGTGCTGGCGCTGCTGGACAGCGACGCCGACGCGGCCGAGGTGCGCGAGGAGGACGCGGCGGCGCGCGAGATCGGGGTCAGCGGCGTGCCGACCTTCCTGGTCGGCGGCAAATACGTCCTGCAGGGCAGCCAGACCGAACAGCTCTGGAACGACCTGATCGAAGACATCCTGCGGCTGATGGCCGGCGACCCGATGCTGCGCGCCGCCAACGCCAACGGCCCGGTGCGCGGCGCCCCGATGCGCGCCGCCGACGACTGACCCCGACGACCTGAAACCGCGCCCGGCGAAGGCATGAGGACACGCGCATGTTCGGACTGGACAACATCCTCGAGGTCATCGGCTCGGATCCGCTGACCCGCTGGCTGCTCGCCGCCATGGCGCTGCGCGCGGCGTGGAGCGTGGTGTGCTGGCGCAAGTGCCGGATGTCCTCCGCCGCGGGCGACGAGGCGCTGGAGGTGATCGAGGCCCGGCGCCAGGCGCTTTGGCGGCACAACATGCGCTTCCTGCTGATCATGCTCGCCGGCATCGCGCTGGCGGTGGTGGGGCTGTTCGGCCTCGCCCAGGGCGGGACGGACCGGCCGGTGGCGCTGGTGATGCTGGTGGGCGGCATGTATCTGTTCATGACCGAGCCGGTGCGCCTGCAGATCCAGGACGCCGAGGACCGGGTCGCGGCCTCCGTGCTGCGCGGGGACTGGGAGGCGCATCGCTTCTCGCAGTCCATGCTGCGCGGCAGCCATTTCAACCTGGTGATGATCGAGGTCGGCGTGGTGGTGGCGCTGGGGCTGGTGATGCTGGCGCTGAACGGGCGCATGATCATGCCGGCGGTGATGAGCTACTGAAGCCGCCCCTGGGCGCCCCGGCGCCGTCCGCGCGCCCCGGGCTCGACCCGGGGCCTCTCCGGGGCCATCCACCTGCGCGGCGCCGCCCGTCAGCCGCCGCCCGTCAGGCGGCCTTCTTCCCCGCCCCGGCCAGCCGCGCGAGGTCGCGGGCGATGGCGAAGGCGCCCTTGAGCCGGTCGCCCTCCGTCGCCCAGTCGCGACGCACCACAACCTTGTTGTCGCGGATCTTGGCGTGGCCGCCCTGGTCCTGCAGCCAGCCCGCCAGCCCCGCCGGATTGGCGTATTTGTCGTCCCGGAACATCAGCGTCGCGCCCTTGGGCCCCGCATCCAGCTTGGCGATCCCGGCGCGGCGGCACATGGCCTTCACCCGGACCACGCGCAACAGCATCTCCACCTCCCGCGGGGGTTTGCCGAAACGGTCATGCAGTTCGGCTGCGAAGCCCTCCAGCTCGGTCTTCGTCTCCAGCCCCGAGAGCCGGCGGTAGAGCCCCAGCCGCACGTCGAGATCGGGGACGTAGCTCTCCGGGATCATCACCGGCACGCCCAGGCCCAGCTGCGGGGACCAGTCGCCGCTGTCGGCGGGGGCGTCGACCTCGCCCGACTTCATGCGCGCGATCGCCTCCTCCAGCATGTGCTGGTAAAGCTCGAAGCCGACCTCCTTGATATGGCCGGACTGCTCCTCGCCGATCAGGTTGCCGGCGCCGCGGATGTCGAGGTCGTGGGAGGCGAGGGTGAAGCCCGCCCCGAGGCTGTCGAGGCTCGCCAGCACCTTCAGCCGCTTTTCGGCCCCGTCGGTCAGGCGCTTGCGCGGCTCGGTGGTGAAATAGGCGTAGGCGCGCAGCTTGGACCGGCCGACGCGGCCGCGGATCTGGTAGAGCTGCGCCAGTCCGAACATGTCCGCCCGATGCACGATCAGGGTGTTGGCGCGCGGGATGTCGAGGCCGGATTCCACGATGGTCGTGGCCAGCAGCACGTCGTATTTCCCGTCGTAGAAGGCGTTCATCCGCTCATCGAGATCGCCCGCCGCAAGCTGGCCGTGGGCGGTGACGAAGGTGATTTCGGGGACCTGTTCGCGCAGGAAGACCTGCAGCTCCTCCAGGTCCGAGATGCGGGGAACCACCACGAAGCTCTGCCCGCCGCGGAAATGCTCCCGCAGCAGCGCCTCGCGCACCGTGACCGGATCGAATTCGGCGATGTAGGAGCGCACGGCAAGACGGTCGACGGGGGGCGTGGCGATCACCGACAGTTCCCGCACCCCCGACATGGCGAGCGACAGGGTGCGCGGGATCGGGGTCGCGGTCATGGTCAGGACGTGGACGTCGGAGCGCAGTTCTTTCAGCCGTTCCTTGTGGCGGACGCCGAAATGCTGCTCCTCGTCGATGATCAGCAGGCCGAGATCCTTGAACCGGATCCCCTGCGCCAGCAGCGCATGCGTCCCCACCACCACGTCGACCGTCCCGTCGGCGAGACGCTTGCGGGTGTCCGCGGCCTCCTTGGCCGGGGTGAAGCGGGACAGTTGGCGGACATTGACCGGGAAGCCGCGGAAGCGTTCGGCGAAGGTCTTCGCGTGCTGGCGGGCCAGAAGCGTGGTCGGCGCGACGACCGCGACCTGCGTGCCCGAGAGCGCGGCGACGAAGGCCGCGCGCAGCGCCACCTCGGTCTTGCCGAAACCCACGTCGCCGCAGATCAGCCGGTCCATGGGCGATCCGGCCGAAAGGTCGCCCAGCACGTCCTCGATGGCGCCGAGCTGGTCGTCGGTCTCCTGATAGGGGAAGCGGGCGCAGAATTCGTCCCACGACCCCTGCGGGGGCTCGAATTCCGGGGCCTTGCGCAGGGTGCGTTCCGCGGCGATCCGGATCAGGCGGTCCGCCATGTCGCGGATCCGCTCCTTCATCTTGGCCTTGCGCGCCTGCCAGGCGCCGCCGCCCAGCCGGTCGAGGAAGCCGACCTCCTGACCGTAGCGGCTAAGCAGCTCGATGTTCTCGACGGGCAGGTACAGCCGGTCGCCGCCCGCGTATTCCAGCGCCGCGCATTCATGGGGGGCGCCCAGCGCGGTGACCGTCTCCAGCCCCATGAAGCGGCCGATGCCGTGCTCCACATGCACCACGAGATCGCCGGCGGAGAGGCTGGAGGCCTCGGAGAGGAAATTCTCCGCCCGCTTGCGCCGCCTGGGCGCCCGGATCAGCCGGTCGCCCAGCACATCCTGTTCGGCCACGACGGCGAGATCCGCGGTCTCGAACCCCTGCTCCAGCGGCCAGACGGCGAGGTTGACCAGCCCGGGTTTCGCATCGGCGAAGCGCGCCACGAGGCGGGAGGCCGGGGCCTCGTGATCCTCCAGCAGGGTTTTGACCCGGTCGCGGGCGCCCTCGGAATAGGTGGCGAAGATCACGGTCTTTTTCGCCGCGATCAGGGCGCGCAGGTGTTTGGCCAGCGCGTCGAAGACGTTGGTCCCCTCCTGCGCCCGCTCGGCCGCGAAGCCGCGCCCGATGCGCCCGCCGAGGTCGATGCAGCCCGGCCCCGGCGGCTGCGGCAGCGGCGAGACCCGGCGCAGCGGGCGGCCCGACAGCGCCTCGGTCCACTGAGGCCCGGTGAGGTAGAGCGCCTCGGGCGGGGCGGGCTTGTAGACCGCGGCGCCCAGCGCGGGTTTGTCGGCGAGCGCCGCGCGGCGGGCCTGGTAGTGGTCGGAGATCATCTCCCACCGCGCCTCGCGGGCCTCCTCGATCTGGTGGTCGAGGATCACGGGGGCGTCGGGGAGGTAGTCGAACAGCGTCTCCATCCGTTCATGGAAGAAGGCGGCCCAATGCTCCATCCCCTGCTGCTTGCGACCGGCGGAGACGGCTTCGTAGAGCGGATCGTCGAGGCCCGCGGCGCCGAACGCCTCCCGGTAGGCGGTGCGGAAGCGGGCGATGGCGGGGTCGTCCAGCGTGACTTCGGAGACGGGGGCGAATTCCACCCGGCCGATCTTCTCGATGGTGCGCTGGGTCTCGGCGTCGAAGCGGCGGGCGCCGTCGAGGAGGTCGCCGAAGAGGTCGAGCCGCACCGGGCTTTCGGCGCCGGGCGGGTAGACGTCCACCACCCCGCCGCGGATGGCGTAGTCGCCGGGCTCGGTCACGGTGGGGGCGCGGTTGAAGCCCATGCGCGCGAGATAGCCGCGCAGGTCGTCGAGGTCGAGCGGCCGGCCCACCTCGGCGGTGAAGGAGGCGGCGCGCACCGTCTCTCGGGCCGGGACGCGCTGGGCGGCGGCGGCGAGGGTGGTCAGGATCGCGGCGCGGGGCGGGGCGCCGTCGGCGAGCAAGGCCAGCGCGGCCATGCGGGCGGCGGAGATGTCGGCGTTGGGGCTGATGCGGTCGTAGGGCAGGCAGTCCCAGGCGGGGAAGCGGATGACGGGCAGGTCGGGGGCGAAGAAGGCCAGCGCCTCGGCCAGCGCGGCCATGCGCTGATCGTCGCGGGCGACATGGACGACGGGCCCGCCGGCGCGGGCGGCGAGGTCGGCCACGAGCTTCGCGTCGAAGCCCTCGGGCGCGCCGCCGGTGAGCACGGTTCCGGGAGTGAGGGGGGCCTGTTGCGCCATGAAGGCGAGATAGCGCCCGCCGCGGGACCGCGCAAGCGCGGGCATGGCCATGACGGCGGCGGAGCGGGCATGTCGATGGGGCGGCGCGGTCCGGGGGGAGGCGCGTCGCGAGGCGCCCCGGGGCGGGCGGAGCGCTGCGGACCGTCGCGGAGGCCGCGCGCCGACCCTCGCGCCGCTGGCCCGCGCCCGCCCGCGCGGCGGCCGACGACCTGCGCCGGTGGCGGCGGCGCGGGGGGCTTCGGCGGCGCGGGGAGAAAGCGGGGGTTCGGGTGGGGCGCAAGCGCGTCGCGCCCGGCGGCGAAGGGCCTTCCCCCGCCCCTGCCCGCCGGACGCCCCGCATCGCCCCTGTCCGCGAAGCGCCGCTGGAGCAAGGGGCGGGCTCCGCGCGTCCGGGCCGACACGGTTCGGCGCCGCTGACCCCCGAGATGCGCAGCTCACGGCATTGGATGAGGTTTCCGCCGACGGCCCCCCCGGCTCCGGGGCGCGATCCGCCATGCTCCGCGCTCGGGCGTCGATGACGGCGGCGAAGCGCCTTGCAGGCGCGCGGCATGCGATCCTCGGCGGCGGACGGCGCCGGACCCCGGGCGACTTCCCGCCTCACGCCGCAGCGGCGGCGGGGGTGACGGTCGGCCTGCGCGCGAAGGCGGCGGCCGGGCTCAGCCGGCGTCCGTACACGGAGGAGCGCGCCGGTGTTCTCGCGCCCCTCGGCCCGGCACGGGCGCAGGCGCAGGCGCAGGATCGAAGGGCGCCGGGGATCACGGTCGCGAGAGTCAGGGTCGGGCGGCTCGGCCGGATGGGCGAGCGAGCGAGGCCGCGCGTCGGGGCTGCGTGGGCCGACGCTCGACGCGTTTCATGCCGTCGCCCATTCGGCCTGCCGGTCCTGATCCGCCCCCCGGGTCGCGGGCCCCGCAGCGCATGGTGTTTCGGGGGGGAAGCAGGAGGGCGCGACCGCTCGGAAGCGCGGGAGGCGTCAAGGGGCGCCGCCCGGAAGGATCTGCGGCGGGCCCCGTTCGAGCCGTTGGCGCGTCACCTTTCGGAAGACAAGCGTTGCCGCTCGTGCGCCTACCTCCGTTCGAGGTCGCCACGCTTTCCAACGAAGCGCAAAGATCATGGACCGGGCTCGCCGCGGCGAAGGGCAGAGCACGCGCTTTCCGTGCGGCGGCGTCGAGGGCTCGGGCTTCGACAAGCGGCGCCGTCCCGGACCTGCGCCGAGCTCATCGGGATCGTCGCGACCCACCGGAAGCCGGCGTCGGCGCGGGACGGCGAGGCCGGAGCCCGGGCGCCCTGCCGACATGCGTCCCCGCCCCGCCCCGTCGAGCCGCCGCGACCGGCGCGCAGGAAGACCGGGCCTCGATCCGGGCCAAGCGGCGCGCCGAGAGGCGCCGCCGTCCGGCGCTCGATCCCGCGCCCGGACGGCCGCCCATCGCGCCCTGCCGCCGCCATCGCCAGGCGCCTGTCCCGCCGGGCCGGCGTGGCCATCCGAGGCGCCGGTTCCGCGCGCCGCGGGCGCCCCGGCGCCACGGGCGGGACCGTCGCGCGGCGCCCGCGCGGCGTCGGGATCTGGGCCGGCCGTCAGACGGGCTCCCGGTCCTCCGGCAACAGCGCCAGCATGCCGCCGGGCTGACGGTCGAGGCGGCCGGCGAGTTCGAATTCCAGCAGCACCTCCGCCACCGCAGCGAGGCTGGCGCCCGAGAGACGGAGGAGTTCATCCTCCTCCACCGGAGCGAGGCCCAGGAGCCCCGCGATCTCGGCCCGCAGGCGGCGGTCGTCGCGCAGGGGGGGCGCCGCGGGTTCGGCGAATCCGTCTTCGGAGAGCGGGGGCTCCGCCGCCTCCCCGCCCCGAAGGGCTGCGGGCGCGTCGCCCGCCTGCTCCAGGCTCTCCACCACGTCGGCGGCGTCGCGGACCAGCGCCGCCCCCTGCCGGATCAGCTGGTTGCCCCCGGCCGAGCGCGGGTCGAGCGGCGAGCCGGGCACGGCCATCACCTCCCGCCCCTGCTCCAGCGCGAAATCGGCGGTGATCAGGGAACCGGAGCGGGCCGCCGCCTCGATCAGCACCACGGCGCGGGAGAGGCCGGCGATCACCCGGTTGCGGCGGGGGAAGTGGCGGGCCTGCGGGTCCGTGCCCATCGGCGCCTCGGAGATCAGCGCGCCCCCTTCCGCGGCGATGCGGTCGGCGAGGCCCGCATGTTCCCGCGGGTAGACCGAGGCGACGCAGCCCGCCAGCGCCGCCACGGTGCCGGTCGGGAGCGCGCCCTCATGCGCCGCCCCGTCGACCCCGCGGGCGAGGCCGGAGGCGACCGCGAACCCCGCCGCCCCCAGCTCGGCGGCGAGCATCCGCGCCATGCGCAGCCCCATGGCCGAGGCGTTGCGCGCCCCGACGATAGCCACCGAGGGGCGCGACGGCGCCTCCGCATCGCCGCGCAGCCAGAACACCGGCGGCGGATCGGGGATGGCGGCGAGCGCCGGCGGATAGCCCGGGCCGCCCAGGATCACCAGCCTGGCGCCGGCGCGCGCCCCCGCCTCCAGCTCCCGCGCCGCGTCGGCTTCGTCATGGGGGGTCATGGCGCCGAGACCGCCGCGGCGGGCGAGGTCCGGCAGCGCCTCCAGCGCCCGCGCCGGGTCGCCGAACCGGCGGACCAGACGGAGCCAGGTGGAGGGGCCGACATTGCGGCTGCGGGCGAGGCGCAGGGCGGAGAGCGGATCCGCCTCCGCCGGCAGGCGCCGCGGCGCCTCCCGGGCGACGGGCGCGAACGCCTGTTCGGGGAGTCGACCGTCCCCCTGCCCGCGCGTCCCGCGTCCGCCCGGGCGGGCGCCGTCCTCCGGCCCCGCGAAATCGATCCGCGCCTGCATACAGCCTCCGTCCTGGAGCTCCGCGGACGATGTGACCGGGTCTTGGTTAAACCGGAGTAAACGATGAGGCGAACCGGAGGGGGCGACCCGGCCGGATCAGCCCTTGCCGCCGATGCGGCTTTCCTCGCCGCGCAGGATTCGGCCGATATTCTGCCAGTGCCGCGCCCAGACCAGCGCCGCCATCGCCGCGGCCAGCGCCACCGCCTCCAGCGCCCCGAAGGCCCAGAGCGCCAGCGGCGCCGCCAGGGCCGAGGCGAGCCCGCCGACCGAGCTGATGCGGGTCAGCGCCGCCGCCCCCGCCCAGGCGGCCAGCGCGCAGAGCCCCGCGGGCCAGCTCAGCGCCAGGGTCACGCCCAGCAGCGTCGCCACCCCCTTGCCGCCGCGAAAGCCCAGCCAGACCGGGAACAGGTGCCCCAGCACCGCGCCGACGCCCGCCAGGACGGCGGCGTCCGGCCCCCAGGCGGCCGCGATCAGCACCGCCGCGGCCCCTTTGGCCGCGTCCAGAACCAGCGTCGCCGCCGCCGCCTTGCGGTTGCCGGTGCGCAGGACGTTGGTCGCCCCGATATTGCCCGAGCCGATCTTGCGCAGGTCGCCCAGCCCGAAGACCCGCGCCGCCAGCACCCCCATGGGGATCGAGCCCAGCAGGTAGCCCAGCGCCAGCGCCGCCGCCAGCCACGGGACCGCCGCCTCCAGCCCCGGCGCCGCCGCGCCCGCGTCGATCATCGCGCGCAGCCATTCAGGCAGGAACCGGCTCATGCCGCCGCCTCCTCGGGCGCGAAGACCCGCGCGCCGTCCACCCAGGTCCCCCGCACCCGTCCGGTCATCCGCCGCAGGTCGAAGGGCGTGTTCTTGGAGCGGGAGCGCAGGTCGGCGCGGTCCAGCACGAAGGGGGCGCCGGGGTCGAACAGCACCAGGTCGGCGGGCGCCCCCGGCGCGAGCCGGCCGGCGTCGAGCCCCAGCAGCCGCGCCGGCGCCAGCGCCAGCCGGGCGAAGAGCGCGGGCAGGTCCATCGCCCCGCCATGCACCAGCTGCAGCGCCGCGGGCAGCAGGGTTTCCAGCCCGACCGCGCCATGGGCGGCCTGCTCGTAAGGCAGGCGCTTGAGCTCCTCGTCCTGCGGCAGGTGGGCGGAGACGACCACCTCCACCAGCCCGTCGGCCACGGCCTGGACCAGCGCCTCGCGGTCCTCCTCCCCGCGCAGGGGCGGGTCGAGCTTGAAGAAGGTGCGGTAGGGCTCGATATCCAGCTCGTTGAGCGTCAGGTGATGGGCGGAGGCGGAGGCGGAGACCGGCAGGCCGGCGGCCCTGGCCCGGGCCAGCGCCTCCAGCGCGCCTCGGGTGGAGATCTGGTCGGCGTGGTAGCGGGCGCCGGTCAGTTCCACGAGCGCGAGGTCGCGCTCCAGCATCATCCGTTCGGCCATCGCCGGCACGCCGGGCAGGCCCAGCTTGGTGGAGAAGAAGGACTCGGTCGCGCAGCCCCGCGCGGCGAAGGCCGGGTCCTGGGGATGATGAATGACCAGCGCGCCCAGCGACTTGGCGTAGGTCAGGCAGCGGCGCATGACCACCGGGTCGGCGACGGCGTGGTCGCCGTCGGAGAAGGCGACGGCGCCGGCGTCCGACAGGAACCCCATCTCCGACATCAGCTTGCCGGCGCACCCTTGGGTGAGCGCGCCCATGATCCGGACATGGACCGGACAGGCCTCGGCCGCGCGCTGGGCGACGAAGCCGAGCACGGCGGCGTCGTCCACCGGCGGGTCGGTGTCGGGGCGCACGGCGAGGGTGGTGACGCCCCCCGCCGCCGCGGCGAGCCCCGCGGTGCGGTAGGATTCCCGGTGCCGCGCGCCGGGTTCGCCCACATAGACGTTCATGTCGACGATGCCGGGGGCGAGCGCCAGCCCGCCGCATTCTGTGGTCTCGCCCAGCTCGAAGGCCAGCTCGCCCGGAGGGGCGACGGCGGCGATGCGCCCGTTCTCGATCAGCAGGTCGCCGGGCGCGTCGGTCCCGGCCTCCGGGTCGATGAGGCGAGCGTTGCGGAGGAGGTGGGGGCGGGAATGGGGGGCGGTCATCGCGCGTCCTCGGTC
The DNA here is from genome assembly GCA_036154955.1 of Pseudomonadota bacterium. GTDB lineage: Bacteria > Pseudomonadota > Alphaproteobacteria > Rhodobacterales > Rhodobacteraceae > Albimonas. Next base: position 15,636 of record JAYZWL010000149.1, read on the forward strand.
ATCGGCGCAGTGGTCGTCGGGCCAGCGGTCGTCGGCGCAGGGGCGGCGCCCGCTTCAGGATCGGGCAGGGAGAGAATGCGGAAGGCATGGTCGACCGAGGACGCCTCGTTGAGCCAGGCGACCGCCGCCTTTTGCTCATCCTGCATCCGCGCCGCCACCCGGACCACCGAGCGCGCGCGCACGCCCGCGGCATGGGTGAGGATCTGGCCGAGATGCCGGTGGTCGCTTTTCTCAAGCGGGGTCTCGATCAGCGCCGTCCCGTCGGAGACCGCGTCCCGCGCGAGGATGTCGGCGCGGAACGGACCGACGCGGCGTTCGACCGAGTCGACCTCCAGCCCATCCGGGCCGAAGCCCAGCGTCTCCGACAAAAGCGAGATGTTCTCGGGCGAGGCCAGCCAGGGGGTGAACTCCAGCGCCTCATGGAGCCATGCCGCGCGCAGGTCCACCCGCTCCAGCCGGCCGAGCGCGGTCATGCGCGCTCCCTCGCGCCCGCCAGCAGCTCCAGCACCGCCATGCGCACCGCGACGCCCATCTCCACCTGCTCGCCGATCACCGAGCGGGCCGGGTCGTCGGCGACCAGCGCGTCGATCTCCACGCCCCGGTTCATCGGTCCGGGATGCATGACGATGGCGTCGGGCGCGGCGCGGGAAAGCTTCTGGTGGTCGAGCCCCCAGCGGTGGAAATACTCGCGCTGGGAGGGGACGAAGGCGCCTTCCATCCGCTCCTGCTGAAGGCGGAGCATCATCACCACGTCGGCGCCCTCGATCCCCTTCTCCATGTCGTGGAAGACCTCGACGCCGTAGCGGTCGATGTCGGGGGGGAGCAGGGTCGGGGGGGCGACGACGCGGACCCGGTTCTCCATCATCCCCAGCAGGATCATGTTGGAGCGCGCGACGCGGGAATGGGCCACGTCCCCGCAGATCGCCACGGTCAGCCGATGCAGACGGCCCTTCCGCCTGCGGATGGTCAGCGCGTCGAGCAGGGCCTGGGTGGGGTGCTCGTGGCGCCCGTCGCCGGCGTTGATCACGGCGGCGTCGACCTTGGCCGAGAGCAGCGCCACCGCGCCGGAATGCTGGTGGCGCACCACGATCAGGTCGGGATGCATGGCGTTGAGGGTGGCGGCGGTGTCGAGCAGCGTCTCGCCCTTGGACATGGACGAGGTGCGCACCGACATGTTCATCACGTCCGCGCCCAGCCGCTTGCCGGCGATCTCGAAGCTGGCCTGGGTGCGGGTCGAGTTCTCGAAGAACAGGTTGATCTGGGTGAGCCCGCGCAGCGTGCCGCGCTTCTTGTCCCGGCCCCGGTTCATGGCGACGTAGTCCTCGGCGAGGTCGAGGACCGCGGTCACGTCGGCGGGGGCGAGATGCTCGATGCCCAGAAGATGGCGATGGGCGAAGGCGGGGGCGGCGTCCGCGATGGGAATGGCTGTCTCCTCCGGCATCCGGGTCGGGCGGAACGGGCGCGCGGGTCGGATCGGGGCGCCGGCGCCTCGCCGCCGCTTATGGCGCAGGCGGCGGGGGGCGGGCAAGCGCCGATCGCGCGGCGCGGAGGCGGAGGGCGAAGCCGCGCGTCGAGGTCGCGCCAGGCCGGTCCCGGACGCCCGCGCGGCGCGGAGCCGGGGGGCGCGGGCGGCGAGGGTCGCGGGACGGCCGGCGGGTCCTTTCCCCCGTCGCGCCGCACGCCCGCGCCCTGCCTCTCCGCGCGCCCGCGCCCTGCCCCTCCGCGGCCCGCCCCTCCGCGCGATGCCCCTCCGCGCGCTCGCGCCCTGCCCGCCGCTCGCCTGCGCGGCCGCTGCGGTCGCCGCGCCGACGCCGCCCGCGGCGCCCCGAGGCGGCGCGCGCAGCGCGGAGCCGAGGCGAAAGGAACGCCCGCGGCGGCGGGCGCCGCCGGAGTCCGCCCGCGCCCGTCCCGCTTGACCGGGCCCCGGCCCGCGCCTTCACTCCCCCGACACCGCGCCGCCAGGGAGGACACGCGCATGTACACCGTCGTCGGAGACCCCAGGAACCGCACGCTCCGCGTGATGTGGATGCTGGAGGAGCTGGGCCAGACCTACGCGCTGGAACTCGCCGCGCCCCAGTCGGACCGGATGCGCGCGGTCAACGTCACCGGCAAGGCCCCGACCCTGCTGGTCGACGGGGCGGAGGTGAACGACTCGGTCGCCATCCTCGCCTTCCTCGCCGACCGGCACGACGCCCTGACCCATCCCGCCGGATCGGTGGCGCGCGGGCGCCAGGACGCCTGCGTGCAATTCGTCGTCGACGAGATGGAGGGCGCCTGCTGGACCGCGGCCAAGCATCGCTTCATGCTGCCCGAGGACAAGCGCGCCGAGGTCGAGCCCGCCTGCCGCCACGAGTGGGACATGGCGATGGACCGGCTGGCGCGGAAGCTGGGCGCGGGCCCCTTCCTGACCGGAGAGATCCTGACCGTCGCCGACCTGCTGGCCGCGCATACGCTGGGCTGGGGGATGAAGATGTTCAAGTGGCCGGTCCCCGAAGGCCCGCTGACCGACTATCTCGCCCGCGTGACCGGCCGGCCGGCCATGGCAGCCGCCGTCGCGCGGGGCAAGGCGGAGGTCGCCGCCGCCGCGGCCTGACGCCCCCCGCGGCCTGACGCACCCCCCGGACATGCGAACGGGCGCCCCCGAAGGGCCGCCCGTTTTTCGTTCCGCCGGTTCCGTTCCGCCGGCGCCCTGCCGGTCAGGCGGCGAGCTTGGCGGCGATCTTCGCGACATGGGCGCCCTGCTGGCGGGCCATCGACAGCTCCTGCCCCGTGGGCTGGCGCGAGCCGTCGGTGCCGGCGATGGTGCCAGCGCCGTAGGGGCTGCCGCCCTTCAGCTCGCCCACCTGGGTCAGCTCCGGCGTCGAATAGGGCAGGCCCACCAGCACCATGCCATGGTGCAGCAGCGGCACATGCGCGGTCAGGATGGTGGATTCGTTGCCGCCCCCGGTGCCGGTGGAGGCGAAGACCGAGCCGACCTTGCCGATCAGCGCGCCCTTGGCCCAGAGCCCGCCGGTCTGGTCGAGGAAGGTCTTCATCTGCCCCGACATGTTGCCGAAGCGGGTCGGGATCCCGAAGATGATGGCGTCGTAATCGGCCAGTTCCGCCGGGCTCGCCACCGGGGCGTCCTGGTCCCACTTGCCGCCGGCGGCCTTGAACGCCTCCTCCGGCATGGTCTCGGGCACGCGCTTGACGATGACGTCGGCGCCGGTTTCCGCGGCGCCCTCGGCGACCGCCTTGGCCATGGTCTCGATATGGCCGTACATCGAATGGTAGAGCACCAGAACCTTGGTCATCGCTCGTTCCTCCTCGTCGCGCGGAGGGGGACCGGGCCGGGATGGCCGCGAGGTCGTCCGCGCCTCTGGGGGGAAGGTGGAGCCCGCATGGGGTCGGCGCCAGACCGTCCATCGTCCACGAATTGTCTACGTTTCAGCGACGAAACCATACCGAGGGATGATTGACGCCGCGCCCTGCAGGGAAACGCGGCGGGCGCCGGTCGCGAAAACGCCCGCGCCAGCCCCCTGCGGGGCGCGGCGCGGGCGTGCTTCATGTTTCAAGCGCCGCCCAGGGCGCGCGGTCGGGGCGCGCGGTCGGGGTTCGCGGTCGGGGCGCGCGGTCAGACCAGTTCGGCGGCCCGCTTCGCGGCGAGGCCGAGGCGCGCGGCCTCGGCGCGCAATTCGTCGAGCCGGTCGCGGTTCTCCTCCACCACCTCTTCAGGCGCCTTGGCGAGGAAGCCGGGATTGTCGAGCTTGCGCGCGATGCCCTCGGCCTCCTTCTCGACCTTCTTCAGCGCCTTCTCCAGCCGCGCCTTCTCGGCCGCGCCGTCCACGATCCCGGCCAGCGGCAGCGCCACGGCGCCCCCTTCGAGCGTGATGGTCACGGCGCCCTTCGGCGCCGTATCCACCGCCTCGATCCCCTCGATCCGGGCGAGGCGGGCGATCAGGGCGCCTTCCTCCGCGCACAGGGCGGAGAGCTCGGCGTCGGCCTCCAGCACCAGCAGCGGCAGCCGGGCCGAGGGCGGCACGTTCATCTCGGCGCGCACCGAGCGCACCGCCTCGATCAGCGCGATCAGGCGGCCGATGCGGCGGTCGGCGGCGGGGTCGGCGAGCGTCTCCGCCGACAGCGCCGGCCAGTCGGCGTGGATCAGCATCTTCGGCCGCTCGGCGATCTGGCCCCACAGCGCCTCGGTCACATAGGGCATGAACGGGTGCAGCATCACCAGGCACTGGTCCAGCGCCCAGGCCAGGGTCGCCTGCGTCTCGGCCTTCGCGCCCGCGTCCTCGCCCATAAGCAGGGGCTTGGACAGCTCCACATACCAGTCGCAGAACACGCCCCAGACATGGGCGTAAAGCGCGTTGGCCGCGTCGTTGAACCGGTATTCGGCCAGCGCCGCGTCCACCACGCCCGCCAGCCGCGCCGTCTCCCCCACGATCCAGCGGTTGAGCGGAGCGGAGACCGCGGCCGGGTCGAAGCCCGGGACCGGGCGGCAGTCGTTCATCTCGCCGAAGCGGGCGGCGTTCCACAGCTTGGTCGCGAAGTTGCGGTAGCCCGCGACCCGGCTTTTCGCGAGCTTGATGTCCCGGCCCATCGCGGCCATGGAAGCCAGCGTGAAGCGCACCGGGTCGGCGCCGAACTCGTCGATCAGCTCCAGCGGGTCGATGACGTTGCCCAGCGACTTCGACATCTTCTTGCCCTTCTCGTCGCGGACGAGAGCGTGGACATAGACGTCGTGGAAGGGCTGGAGCGGCGCGCCCGCCTCGTCCTTCATGAAGTGCAGGCCCATCATCATCATCCGGGCGACCCAGAAGAAGATGATGTCGAAGCCGGTGATCAGCACCGAGGTCGGGTAGTATTTCGCCAGTTCCGGCGTCCGCTCCGGCCAGCCCATGGTGCCCATCGGCCAGAGGCCGGAGGAGAACCAGGTGTCGAGCACGTCGGGGTCGCGCGCCAGCGGCGTCGGCGCGCCGAAATGGGCGTCGGCGGCGGCCTGCGCCTCGGCCTCCGTCGCCTCGCAGAAGAAGGTCCCGTCGGGCGCGTACCAGACCGGGATCTGGTGGCCCCACCACAGCTGGCGGGAGATGCACCAGGGCTCGATGTTCTCCATCCAGTGGTCGTAGGTCTTCACCCAGTTGGCGGGATGGAAGGTGGTGCGGCCGTCATGGGCGGCGGCGAGCGCCTCCTTCGCCAGCCGCCCCGCATCCACGAACCACTGGTCGGTCAGCCACGGCTCCACCGCGACCTTGGAGCGGTCGCCATGCGGGACCACGTGGGTCTCCGTGTCGATGCCGTCGAGCCAGCCCTGTTCCTCGGCCAGCGCCACGATGCGCTTGCGGGCCGCGTGGCGGTCGAGGCCTTCCAGCGCCATCGCCTCCGCCATGGGGGCGGCGCCGTCGAGGAAGGCGTCGTTCCCCGCCACCGTGATCGCGGCGCGGGAGGTCATGACGTTGATCAGCGGCAGGCCGGCGCGCTTGCCGACCTCGAAGTCGTTGAAGTCGTGGGCCGGGGTGATCTTGACCGCGCCGGTGCCCTTGGTCGGGTCGGCGTGCTGGTCGGCGACGATGGGGATGCGGCGGCCGACCAGCGGCAGGATCACCGACTTGCCGACCAGGCCGGCGTATCGGACATCATCCGCGGCGACCGCGACGCCGGTGTCGCCGAGCATGGTTTCGGGCCGGGTGGTGGCGACGACGATGTAGTCGCGCTCCTCCCATTCCTGCGGGTCGTCGTCGTCAGGGGTCCAGCCGCGCAGGGTCGGTTCGCCGTCGATCTCCTCGCGCACCATGGGGTGGTCGTAGGTCTCTCCGTCCGCGAGTTGGTAGCGGAAGCGCCAGAGGTTCCCCTTCTCCTCGACCTGCTCGACCTCCAGGTCGGAGATCGCGGTCTCGAAATGCGGATCCCAGTTCACCAGCCGCTTGTCGCGGTAGATCAGCCCGGCCTTGTGCAGGCCGACGAAGACCTTGAGCACGGCGTCATGGAAATTGCCGTCCTCGCCCGCGGGCGCGCCCGGGGCGCCGGACATGGTGAAGGCCATGCGCGACCAGTCGCAGGAGGCGCCGAGCCGGCGGAGCTGGTTGAGGATGGTCGAGCCGCTTTCGGCCTTCCACTCCCAGACCTTCGCGGTGAACGCCTCGCGTCCCATCTCGCGGCGGGAGGGCTGCTGCTCGGCGGCCAGCTTGCGCTCCACCACCATCTGGGTGGCGATGCCGGCATGGTCCTGCCCGGGCTGCCAGAGCGTGTCGTAGCCCTGCATGCGCTTCCAGCGGATCAGGATGTCCTGAAGCGTGTTGTTGAGCGCGTGGCCGATATGCAGCGAGCCGGTGACGTTGGGCGGCGGGATGACGATGGAGAACGTCTCGGCGCCGGGTCGGGCGTTGGCGCCGGCGGCGAAGGCGCCCGCGCTCTCCCAGGCGGCGTAGATCCCGGGCTCCGCCGCGGCGGCGTCGAAGGTCTTGTCCATGCTCATGGCGGAAGCGGTCCGTTGCTCTGCGGGTCGTGACGGCCGCTTCTAGCGCGCGCGGGCGGGAGGGGGAAGGGCGGCGGGCGACGCGGCTCGGCCGCGGCGTCACTCTGCGTCTGCGCCGACGCGGGCCGCCCCGCCGCCCGCCACCTGCATCTCCCGCGGGCGGGCGTCGCGGACCAGGAGCTGTTCGGAGAACGGGCTCTCCCCGGCCTTGCCCGCCCAGGGCAGCGCGAAGACCCCGTCGCCGTCCACCCAGTCGCAATGCCTGTATTCCGTCCCGAAATAGGGCGCCGCGCAGGCCGCCGCCGCGGTCAGGCCGGGGCCCGGCATCAGGAAGGCGGCGCCCGAGGCCGGGTCCTCGCCCCCCAGCGGCACATTGGCGCCGGGGAACACGAAGTCCCCGGCCCGGGGGGCGGAGAGCAGTTCGGCCGGGCTCGGCACCCGCCAGCCGCCGGGGCCGGAGAGGTCGAGCGCGGTCAGCCCCGCCGGCACCGGCGCCGCCCAGGCCCAGTCCAGCCCGTCGCGGGTGATATAGGCGTTGGCCGGCGGCTCCGGGCGGTTCAGCCCGACGAGCCCGGCGGCGCCCTGCCCCCCGGCGAGCTCGGCCGCGAGCTCGGCGACCGGGATCGGGATCGGGCCGCGTGCCGACGCGGGTCCGACCGACCGACCGGGAGCGCCGTCCACAACCGGTCCGGACGCCGACGCGGACCGGGCCGCGCCCGCCGCCTCCGCCCGCTCGGATGCGATCCCGCTCCATGCCGCGGCCAGAACCAGCAGGCAGGCGCACGCCGCGCCGCGCGGCCGGGCGCGAACGGGTCCCGGCGCGGCGGGAGCGCGCGCGACCGGGCGAGGCGGGCTGTGTCGGAACGGGGCGGGGCGGGCGGCGAAAGCGGTCATGCGGCGGGTCCATCTGCGGCCATCTCGCAGATGCGAAGCAAATCCGGCGCCAACTTGTGCGGCGCAGCATTCCGCGAATCCGCACGCCATCCCCCCACGCCATCCCCCCGGCGCCGCCGGCGCGCCGGTTCAGGGCCGCGCGGGCGCCCCCGGCCCACCGGCGCGCGGGCCGGCGCGCGGCTCCCCCGTCCGCCGCGGCCGAACGCTCAGCCCTTCACCACCGCCGGTCGAGCTTGGTGGACAGCTGCACCAGCGTCTCGATCCCCTTGACCCCCTCGACCATCGCGATCCGGTCCAGCGCCGCGTCCAGCAGCGAGGTGTCCGGCGCGCCCACCTGGGCGGCGAGGTCGAAGCGGCCAGAGGTGGTGTGCAGGCTCTCCAGCTCCCGCATCTTCTGAAGCTGGGCGCCGACCGAGGCCGCGTGCCTCGGCTCCACCTGGATCAGCACATAGGCGCGGATCATCGCCCCCGGCGCGGTCTCGGCGCGCACGGTGTAGCCCTTGATGACCCCGTTGCGCTCCAGCTTCTCGATCCGGGCCTGAACCGTGGTGCGGGCCAGGTTCAGCCGGCGCGCCAGCTCCGAAGCCGGGGCGCGCGCGTTGCGCGCGAGCAGGCCGAGCAGCGCGCGGTCCGTCTCATCGAGCGAGTCGGCCATGTTTCGTCACCTTGCTATCGGTTTCGTCATATCGCAGGTCAAATACATCATTTCGCGCATTCTGCCAGAGCGAAATAGACCGCATATCGCGCATCCTGAACTGAACACGGCAACGGAGCTTTCCGACCGAACCAGCCTACCACCGCGCAGCAGAAGGATTGCAGCGCCATGACCCAGGTCGCCCCCCTCTGGTCCTCCCTCGAAGCCTTCGTCGCGCAGGAGCAGCCGGATGAGCCGGTGTTCTTCCTCGCGCCCGCGGCGGTCACCGCCGGCGCCCGGCGCTTCCTGGACGGCTTCCCCGGCCTGGTCACCTACGCGGTGAAGTCGAACCCCTCGCCCGCGGTGCTGATCGGCATGATCGCCGCCGGCCTGCGCGGCTTCGACGTCGCCTCGCCCGAAGAGATCCGGCTGATCCAGTCGCTCTGCCCGGAAGCCGCGCTGCACTACCACAACCCGATCAAGTCGCGCGAGGAGCTGCGCTTCGCCCATGCCGCGGGCGTGCGGACCTACTCGGTCGACAACCGCGCCGAGCTGGCCAAGCTGATCGAGGTTCTGCCCGCCGCGGGGACCGAGCTGTCGGTGCGCTTCCGCATGCCGGTGAAGGGCGGCGCCTATGACTTCGGCACCAAGTTCGGCGCGACCGAGGCCGAGGCGGCGGAGCTGTGCCGCATCGCGCGGGACGCCGGCTTCGACGTGTCGCTGACCTTCCACCCGGGCACCCAGTGCAAGTCGCCCGCGGCCTACGTCGCCTATATCGAGGCCGCCGGCCGCATCGCGCGAGAAAGCGGCGTTCGACCCGGCCGGCTCAACGTGGGCGGCGGGTTCCCGGGCGGCAAGGCCGAGGGCGCGCCGGCGCTGGAGGTCTATTTCGCGGCCATCGAGGCCGCCGCCGTCGAGGCCTTCGGCGCGGATCGCCCGGCCCTGGTCTGCGAGCCCGGCCGCGGCATGATCGCCGGCGCCATGGCGCTGGTGACCCGGGTGAAGCTGGTCCGCGAGGACGGCGCGGTGTTCCTGAACGACGGCGTCTACGGCGGTCTGGCCGAAGCGCCGCTGACCGGCGACGTGCCGGCGACCCGCGTCTGCCGCGCCGACGGCTCGGCGGTCTGCGGGCCGGTGGAGGGCCGGGTGGTGTTCGGCCCGACCTGCGACTCGATGGACCGGATGCCGGGCACGCCGGACATGCCCGTCGCGATCGCCGAGGGCGACTTCGTGATCTTCGAAGGGCTGGGCGCCTACGGCACCGCCACCGCCACCCGCTTCAACGGCTTCGGCCCGAGCCGGGTCGAGCTGGCCGAGACCCTGGCCGGCGTCGAGGTCGCGCAGGCCCTCGCCGCCTGACCTCCTGCGCCCTTCGCCCGCCCCGCGGGCGGAGGGCGGGACATCGAGCGGGCCGCGCGGGCGCAAGCCGCCTGCGCCGGCCCGCGCCATCCGCCCGAGGGCGGATGACGGCGCCCGCGCGGCGGCCACCCCGGCCGGATCGCGCGGGCGCTTCCTTTTCCGGCGCCCACGCTTTCTTTCCGGCGCTCTCTTTCCGCATCCCTTCCCCATTGGCTCGCCCTGCCCGCGCACGCGGCGCGGTTCAGGAAGTGCGCCCCGGGCTCGACCCGGGGCCTCGCGACGTCGGCCGCTTCGCGGGAGGCCCCGGGTCAGGCCCGGGGCGCTTGGGGCGGTCGCATCTCGCGTCGCCGGGCGGCCCCTGAAACGCATCGCGCGGCGCCGGGGTGGGCGCCGCGCGGAGACGGTTTCGTGCTCGTGTGGAGCGCGCGGCCGGTCAGGGCGCGGGGGGCTTGCGGCTTTCGGCCTCCAGCTCCTCGACCGCGCGTCGGACCTCCCGGGCGACGAGCTGGCGGATGTTGATCGAGATCCGTTCCCCCAGCGGCCCGGCGAGCTCGTCGCGGATCGCCTGCCGGACCAGGGCCAGCAGCTCGTCGCGGTTGCGCGGCAGGCCGGCGGCGGGGAACGGCGGCGGGGCGCCCGTGCCTTCCTCCGCCGACATGGCGCGGCGCAGCGCCTGCGAGGTGGGCATCGCCCCGACGGGTGAGGTCTGACCACCGGGCACGGGCGCATCCGCAGGCGTCGGGGACGACGCCGGCCCCCGTCGCAGGGTGAAGGCGGGCCCGGCGGACGGGGCGGGATCCGGAGCGGGCCCGGATACGGCGTCGGGCGCGGCGCCCTGCGCCGGCGTCTGGCTTTCCGGCGACGTGTCGGCCATGGGCGAGAATGCGGGCGCGGGGGAGACCGGCTCGGGAACGATCTGCGGCTGCGCGACGTCGGGCGCGGGCGCGGGCGCGGGATCCGGCGCCGGGAAGGTCTGCGGGTCGAAACTCGACGGCGCGGGGGCCGGGTCGGACGGGGGCTGCGAATCGAAACCCGACGGCGCGGCCCCGGGGGCCGGGAAGGTCTGCGGCTCGAAGCCCGAAGGCGCCGGCGCAGGGGCCGGGTCCACCGGCGCGGGCTCGGGCGCGGCCTCGGGCGCGGACGGCCATGACGGACCGGCGCTCAGCGGCGGTTCCGACGCCATCGGCGCGGGTTCGGCTTCGTTCCGGGTCTCGGGCTCGGCCTCGGGCGCCGGATCGGTGGCCGGGGCGGAATACCAGGCCGGCGGCGGAGGGGGGGAGAAGGCGGCGGGCTCGGCTTCGGGCTCGGATTCGGGCGCGGGCTCGGGCTCGGGCTCGGGAATGTCGATCCGCCGGGTCAGCACCAGCGGCGGCTCCTCGTCCGCGGCGGGGCCCAGCGGCGGCAGCGGCGGGCGAAGCGGCGACGGACCGGGGGCCGCCCCCGCCGACGCTCCCGCGGGACCGCCCACCCTCATCGCCGAGGTGAGATGCAGCGTGCCGGCCGTGCCCAGCCCCGTTCCGTGACCCGTCATGCCCGGCGATCCTCCCTGGTCCGATCCCGCGGCGCGCTCCGCCGCATCCAGTTCGCGCAGATCGGCGAGGATCCGGGCCCTGGCCTCCGCCCTGTCGGCGTCGTCCTGCATCCGCGTCGTCTCCCGCATGAGCCGCCCCGCCCGGTCCGGTCGTCCGTCCCGGGCGAGGCCACGAGGCTCAGGGCCGGTAGCCCTTCTCCCACTTGGCGGATTCGTCCTGGAACCAGCCGTTCGGCACCGTCTCGACCTTGGCCGGATAGGCCTTCGGGTCGTAGCGCGCGACGTCCAGCCCCAGATGATCCACCGTCAGCGAGCCGACCGAGGACAGCAGCGTGTAGCCGGCCACATACTCGTCGCGCATCGACCGGTAGAGGTCGGCGCGCGCGAGCTGCAGCTCCTGGTCCGCGTCCAGAACGTCGAGCGTGGTGCGCGCGCCGAGCGTCGCCTCCTCCTTCACGCCGTCGAAGGCGATCTGGGCGGCCCGGATCTGCTGGCGGGCGGCGGTGATCGAGATCCGCGACACCTCCAGCCCCGACCAGGAGTTGGAGACCTGCTGGCGGACCTGGCGGGCGATGGCGTGGATCAGCGCCTGACGCTGGGCCAGCCGGGCCTGCGCCTCGCGCACCAGCGACGGGTTGCGTCCGCCCGACCACAGCGGCACCGAGGCGCGCACGCCGATGGAGGCGGAGTTGGAATCGGTGGTCCCGCCGTCGATCAGCACCGCGCCGTCGGAATAAGCGAGGTCGCCCTCCAGATCGACCGTGGGCAGCATCCCGCCCAGCGCCCGCTTCACCTCGTATTCCGCCTGGCGCACGTCGTAGCGGGCGGCGACCAGCAGCGGATGCGCGGCCTCGGCCAGCGCGATGGCCTCCGCCTCGGTCGCCGGAAGCTGGGGCAGCGGCGGCGGCGGGGAGAGGTCCTCGGGCAGTTCGCCCACCGCGGCCAGATAGGCCTGGCGCGAGCGGGCCAGCGCCCCGGTCTGGGCGGCGAGGGTGGAGCGGGCGGCGGCGAGACGCGCCTCGGCCTGGCTGACGTCGGTGCGGGTGACCTCGCCCACGTCGAAGCGGTCCTGGGCGGCGCGGAGCTGCTCGGAGATCACGCGGACGTTGGAGCGCGACACGCCGACCAGCGCGATGTCGCGCCGCACGTCCTCATAGGCGGTGACCGCGGCCAGCAGCACGTCCTGCTCCGACGAGGTCAGCGAGGATTCGCCCGATGACACCGCCGCCTGGGCGGAGCGGGTGCCGTTGACGGTGCGCCCGCCGTCGTAAAGGTTCAGCGATCCGGAGACGCCGAGGGAAAAGGGGTCGGTATCGTTGCGGCTGCGGGGCGTGAACGTCGTCCCGCTGTCGGTGTTGCGATAGCCGTAGGTGGCCACGGCGCTGGCGGCGCCGCGACCCGCCGCGCGTTCCTGGACCTCGTCCTCGTTCAGCGCCCTGAGCCCGGCCCGTTCGGCCGCGAGGCTGGGGTTGTTGGCGTAGGCCTTGGCCATCGCGTCGGCCAGCGTCTCGGCGCCCGCGGGCGCGAGGCCCGCCACGAGCGCGCCGAAGGCCAGCCCAAGAGTGGTGATTTTCATGCCGGTCATCCCGCCGATTTCAACGTCGTCTGCCCGGAACCGGTTCCCCCGAACCGGCGCCCCGGGCGAACCCTAGCGGAGGCGCCCCGATCCGGAAAGGCTAAACAGGCGCACGGAGATGCCGCAGGAAGCGCGCACGCGACGCGAAGTCGATCAGAACTCGAAGGCGGGGGCCTTGGCGAAACCCGGCAGCACCGGGGCCGCGGCGTCGAAGACCCGCCAGGACGACAGCGCGCCGCCGGTCTTGGTCAGCACCTCGCAGCGGCCGTAGGCGCCGGCCATGCGGATCAGAACCATGCGCCCGCCGTCGCGCAGCTGGTCGGTCAGCGCCCGGGGCGTCTCCTCGACGCCGCCCTGCACGAAGATGACGTTGTAGGGCGCGTGATCGGGGGCGCCGGCCTCGAGCGGCGCGGTCACCACCTCGGCGTTATGGACCTCCAGCTCGGTCAGGGCGGCGGCGGCGGCGCGGGCCATGTCCTCGTCGCTTTCCACCGCGATCACCGCGGCGCCGAGCCGGGCGAGCACCGCGGTCGAGTAGCCGAGCCCGCAGGCGACGTCGAGCACCAGGTCGTCGGGGCCGACATCCGCGGCCTCGATCATCTTGGCGAAGGTGCGGGGATCGAGGATCACCCGGCCGGCGCCCAGCGGCAGATGCTCGCCCGCATAGGCGACGGGGCGCAGGGCCACGGGCGCGAAGCGTTCGCGCGGAACCGAGAGCATCGCCTCGATGATCGGGTAGGAGGTGACGTCGGAGGGGCGCACCTGGTTGTCGACCATGGCGGTGCGGGCGGCTGCGAAATCGCTCATCGGGCTCTCCGATCCTGCGTTGATGCACAAGTCCCGGGCCCCTCGCGGCCCCTCGACGACGCGATGCCACAAGACGGCGCGCCGCGCAATGCGGCGGGAAGCGGGCGGCTTCGGGCGGCGGGGCGGCGGAGCGGGGCGCCGGCGGACCGGCCGCCGCCCCCGGCGCGCCCTCTCCGCCCCCCCACGCGCCCCATCGTCGGCCCTTGACCCCCATGCGCCGACCCCCTAAACGCTGGCCTCGGATGGCGACGTGGCGGAGTGGTGACGCAGCGGATTGCAAATCCGTGTACACCGGTTCGATTCCGGTCGTCGCCTCCATCCCCCCCACCGCCTTTTCCGACATCCGTGCGCAACCGCGCGCCGCGCGAAAATCCGTGCGCCGGCCCGCATGCGCCGTCGCGGCGGCGGTTCGGGACGGCGTTCCGCGACTCATTCCGCCGCCTTATCACCCCCGTCAGGGCGCAACCCTGGCGCGATCCGGCGTGCGATCCGGAAAGATTTCCCGTTCGATCAACGCTTCGGCTCGCTTATCGACTCGCGGGCGACGCGCCGGCGGGCCCTGCGGGTCGCCGGGCCGCTTTCCTTTGTTCTTCAAGCCTGTGGCCTCGGCGCGCGCCTGGACGGCGTTCCGATGCGTCCGCCCGCCGCCCCGCCCTCGCGCGGCAAGTGCGAAGGCAGCATTACTATAACGTTTACAAAGATTTGCATGACGGTCGAACACATGCATACTTGTTTCAGACACCCGGCGAGCCTGCCGGACCACGCACTCGGAGCGCCGCGATGCAAACCGTTGAGACGCACACCCCGACCCCGCGCGAATCCGGCGGGCTGTTCAGCTCCCTGCTGGAGGCGCTGGTGCCCCCTCTGCCCCCGATCGAGGCCGAGGACGACCCCGAGCACAAGGCGCGTGAGCTGGCCTTCTACGAAAGCCTGGCCTTCTCCGCCTCGATCTGAGGCGGAGCCGACCGGGGAGCGGATATCCGGGGGGGAGACGCCGGGGGAGAGCGGCGGCGGCCAACGCGATGACCGCCGCCGTTTCCTCTGCCGCCCACCACCGCATCGCCGTCCGCAGCCGCCCCCGCGGCCTCGCCCTTCGTCGCCATCGCCGCCGTCGATCCTCCGAACCCGGCCCGCGCCTCGATGCGCGCCGAACAGAGATGGAGCGCGCGTCCGGACGGTCCTCCCCAGCGCCCGCGCCGCTCCCCCACGGACTGGACCAGAGTTCCGTGGGCGCGCGCCCCGCCCGGCTTCCCCAGCAAGCCGGCCGGGGCGCGCAGACCTCCCCGCCGCGACCCGCGCGGCGTCGCGCGCGCCCCTCCCTGCGCGCCGCCCCCTATGCGCCGCCCCTGTTCGCCGCCCGTGGACCGCGCCGCTTTGCGCGCCATTTCGCGCGCCGTGCCTCCGATATCGCCAAACTTCCCCGAAATCGCTTGACCGCCGCACCGGGCGGTGCGTCCATTTCGCATTGCAGCAATCGCGGGATAGCGAACGGAGGGGCCGGACCATGGCGATGACGGGTTTGGGGACGGAGGCGCAGCTCAGGGATCCGGATTACACGCCGCCCCTGGCCAAGGCCGCGCCGCTGGGCGTGCAGCATGTGCTGTCCATGTTCGTGTCGAACGTCACGCCCGCGATCATCGTCGCCGGCGCCGCCGGCTTCGGCTTCGGCACGCCGGGCGTGGGCGAGCTGGTCTACATGATCCAGATGTCGATGCTGTTCGCCGGCGTCGCAACCCTGTTGCAGACCATCGGCTTCGGCCCGGTGGGGGCGCGGCTGCCCATCGTGCAGGGCACCTCCTTCGCCTTCCTGCCGATCATGATTCCGCTGGTCGCCGGCAAGGGCGTCGACGCCATGGGCGTGATCGCGGGCGGCGTGCTGGCGGGGGGCCTGTTCCACGCCTGCCTCGGGACCTTCATCGGCAAGCTGCGCTTCGCCCTGCCGCCGCTGGTCACCGGGCTGGTGGTGCTGATGATCGGGCTGGCGCTGGTCAAGGTCGGGATCCAGTACGCCGCGGGCGGCGTGCCGGCGATCGGCACGCCGGAATACGGCTCGCTGCAGAACTGGTTCGTGGCGCTGGTGGTGATCTTCGTGACGCTGGGGCTGAAGTTCTTCACCCACGGCCTCGCCTCGCTGGGCGCGGTGCTGATCGGGCTGATCGCGGGCTATCTCGTCGCCCTGCCGCTGGGCATGGTCAGCTTCGGCAATGTCGGCCGCGCCGGCTGGTTCATGGCGCCCGACCCGTTCCATTTCGGGCTCGACTTCACCGCCTCGGCGGTGATCGGCTTCTGCCTGATGGGCGTGATCTCGGCCATCGAGACAGTGGGCGACGTCTCAGGCATCTGCAAGGGCGGCGCCGGGCGCGAGGCGACGGCGAAGGAGATCTCCGGCGCCACCTTCGCCGACGGTCTGGGCTCGGGCATCGCGGGCATCTTCGGGGCGCTGCCCAACACCTCGTTCTCCCAGAACGTCGGCCTGATCGCGATCACCGGGGTGATGAGCCGCCATGTGGTCACCTTCGGCGCGCTGTTCCTGATCCTGTGCGGGCTGGTGCCCAAGGTCGGCGCGGTGATCTCCACCGTGCCGATCGAGGTGCTGGGCGGCGGCGTCATCGTGATGTTCGGCATGGTCTGCGCCTCGGGCATCTCGATGCTGGCGGATGTGACCTGGGACCGTCGGTCCATGGTGATCTTCGCGGTGGCGCTGTCGGTGGGGCTGGGCCTGCAGCTGGAGCCGGGCGCGCTGCAGCATCTGCCCGACACGCCGCGGATCCTGCTGACCTCGGGCCTGCTGCCGGCGGCGCTGATCGCCATCGTGCTGAACCTGGTGCTGCCCGACCCGGTGACCGAGGACCAGATGGAGGAGGTCTCGGGCGGCATGGCAGGGCACGGGGCGGGACACGGCAAGGCCTGACCCCCGCCGCATCGCCGGCTTTCGCGCGCCGCCGTCCCCCGGGGCGGCGGCGTTCGCTTGTTCGGACGGCCTCCCGGCGCTACCCCTTGGGAAACCCCGGCGCGGATCGGGGAAGCGGGATAGGGGAGGGCCGCCATGCGCGTGCTGATCACCGGCGCCGGCGGCTTCATCGGCCGGGCGCTGACCGAGGCGCTGACCCGACGCGGCTGGCTGGCGGGCCCGGGCGGGGAGATGCGCCCGATCACCGAGCTGATCCTCGCCGACCTCGCCGCGCCCCCCGATCCCGGCGCCCGACCCCCGATGCAGGTCCGCCGCATCGCCGGCGACCTGACCGACCCGGAGGTCTTCGCCCGCGCCCTCGCCCCGTTCCCCGACGCCGTCTTCCACCTCGCCGCCACCCTGACGCTGGAGGCGGAGGCCGACCCGGTCCGGGGCTGGGAGATCAACGTGGAGCTGCCTCGCCGCCTGCTGGAGGCGGCGAGGGAGATGGGCCGGCTGGCCGGGAACCGTCCGCGGCTGGTCTGCGTCTCCTCCATCGCCGCCTTCGGAGGGGCGTTGCCGGAGCGGGTGTCGGATGCGCAGGCCCAGACGCCGACCACCTCCTACGGGACCGCGAAATCCATCGTGGAGCTGCTGATCAACGACTACGCCCGCAAGGGCCATGTCGACGGCCGCGCCCTGCGCCTGCCCATCGTGCTGACCCGGCCGGGCGCGCCGGTCCCGGCGGTCTCCGACATCATCGCCGGGCTGGCGCGGGAGCCTTTGCGGGGGCGGGACGCGGCGTCGCCGCTGGCCGAGGACGACCGGTTTCCGGTGGTCTCGGTCGGGCGGGCGGCGGCGAACCTGGTGCGGCTGCACGACCTGCCGGCGGAGGTCTTCGGCGTCTCCCGCGCCGTCAACCAGCCCGGGCTGACGGTGAGCGTGGCCGACATCCGCGCGGCGCTGGCCCGCGCGGCGGGGCCGGAGGCGGCGGCGCGGCTGACCTGCGCGCCGGACCCGGCGGTGCGGGCGGTGGTGGCGGGCTGGCCGCGAGAGTTCGTCTCCGACCTCCCGCTCGACCCGCCGCTGGAGGCGGACCCGGATTTCGATGCGGTGATCGCGGATTTCCGCGCCCGCGGCGGCTGAGCGGCGCAGGAACGGAGCGGCGGAGGGGGCGCCCCTCCCCGCATCCCCCCGGCCGCCCCGCGGCGCCGGCGCCCCGGGGACGCCGCCGCGCGGGTCGGGGCGCCGCGCCCGCGCCATCTGGCGCAGCGGCGGGCGGAGGGCTTAGGCTGGCCGCCGAGGAAACCGCCCCACCGCTCCCGCCAAGAGGACGCCGCCCGCATGACCGCCCAGCCTTCCGAGCCCATCCGCCTGCACGACCTGCTCGCCCCCGCCCGCCGGCGCGGCGGCCCGGCCTTCGTGGACGAGACCGGCGCCCCGGTCTCCGCCGCCGAATTCGACGCGAGGGTCGCGGGGACGGCCGCCTGGCTCTCGGCGCAGGGGCTGGGGGCGGGGGACTGCATCGCGGTCTGGCTGGACAACGGGCTGGACTGGCCCGCGCTGCTCTTCGCCTCGGCCCGGCTCGGGCTGCGGGTCGCCGCGGTCAACACCCGTTACAAGGCCTTCGAGCTGGAGCATATCCTCGCCCGCTCCCACGCAAGGATGATCGTGCTGGGCGCAGGCGAAGGCCGGTCGGACCACCTCTCGATCCTCGCCGGGGCGGATCCCGCGAAGATCCCCGAGTTGGAGGCCATCGCCGTGCGCGGCCCCCTGCCCGACGCGCCCCCCCTGCCCGGCCGCGGCCTCGTCGCCTTCGACCCGGCCCCGGCGGAGGCGGGCTCCGGCGCGGGGCCCGACGCGGGCTCCGACCCCGACGCGCCGCTGATCTTCTTCACCACCTCGGGCACCACCTCGGCGCCGAAGCTGGTCACCCATTCCCAGCGCACGCTTTCGCTGCACGGCGCCCGCTGCGCCGCCGCCTTCGGCTTCGACGCGCCCGGCGCGGGCTTCCTCGCCGCCATGCCGTTCTGCGGGGTGTTCGGGCTGTCGTCGTTCCTCGGCGCCGTCGCGGGGGGGGCGCCCGCCCACATGATGGCCCAGTTCGACGCCCCCCTCGCCGCGCGCATCATCCGGGAGCGCGGGCTTTCCCACATCTTCGGGTCGGACGAGATGTTCCGCCGCCTGATCGAACTGGACGAGCCCGCGCTCGTCGCCGCGACCTGCTGCGGCTTCGGCTCGTTCACCCCCGGCCTGGGCGAGATCCTGCGCGGCGCGGCGGAACGGGGCGTGCCGCTGCGCGGGGTCTACGGCGCGTCGGAGCTGCACGCGCTGTTCGGGATCCAGCCCATGTCCCTGCCGGTGGCGGAGCGGCTGAAGGGCGGCGGCCTGCCCGCCTCCGGCGACCGGGCGGAGGTGCGGGTGCGCGACCCCGAGACCGGCGCGCTGCTGGCGCCGGGCGAGACCGGGGAGCTGGAATTCCGCTGCGACACCTCCTTCCTGGGCTATTTCGAGAACCCGGAGGCCACCGCCAAGGCCGTGGACGCGGAGGGCTTCTACCGCTCCGGCGACATCGGCCACCTGCGCGGCGACGGGACCTTCGTCTACGCCGCGCGGGGCGGCGACGCGATCCGGCTGTCGGGCTTCCTGGTGGACCCGGCCGAGATCGAGGAGGCGCTGCGCGGCGTCGCGGGCGTGGGCGACGCGCAGGTGGTGGGGCTGGAGATCGGCGGCCGCCTGCGCCCGGTGGCCTTCGTGATCCCCGAGGGCGAGGCCGCCGCCTTCGACGAGGAAGCGGCGCTGGCCGGCGCGGCGGCGAAGCTCGCCCATTTCAAGGCGCCCGCCCGCATCTTCCCGGTCGAGGCCTTCCCCGTGACCCAGAGCGCCAACGGCGTGAAGATCCGAAAGTCGGAACTGCGCGACATGGCCCGCACCCGGCTGGAGGAGACCGCGGGCGCCTGAGTCGCGCCCCTCGTCCGGCTCCCACACCCGGCTCCCACACCCGTCTCCCATCCGGCGGCGCGTCCGCCGGCGCCGCCGCGATACTGAGCGGAGGATGAATTTCACGCGGATTCGCGCCTCGAAACCGCCTCAGGCGCGGCATTTCGGCCGCGTTTCGGCGACGATCTGTCGGCGAAGGTCTGGATCAGCGGACCTTTCCGTCATATCTCGTCGGCTGGGCATGACGGTTCCGCGACGAAATCACGGACCCCGCCCCGACAGCGGACCGGCCCGGAGCGGCCGGCCCGGCCCCCGGCCGGCCTCCCCCCGATGCGCGGAGCCCGGCCGGTCCGGAGAGGACGCCGAAGGAACGCGCGACATGGCCTACCGCCTCTACCAGTTCATCGTCTGGACCTACGCGGCCGCCTATCTGTTCGCGCTGACCATGTTCGCCATGGGGACCTGGGGCCTGTTCGGGGTGGACCGCGATCCGCTGGCGGGCATGTTCCTGATCCCGCTGGGCCTGCCCTGGACGCTGCTGTGGGACAATGGCGAGGGGCCGCACGGGCCGTGGCTGGCGCTGACCGCGCCGCTGGGCAATCTGCTGCTGATCGGCGCGGTGCGGCGCACCTTCGCCGCCGGCTGAGCCCGGCCGCCCGGCAGGCGGGCCACGCGGTTCTCTCTCTCGCTCTTTCACTCGCAGGCGCCCCGGGCTCGACCCGGGGCCTCTCCCCGCTGAACGCCCGCGAACGGCATGGGCCGCGAGGCCCCGGGTCAAGCCCGGGGCGCCCATCCGAACCGCCTCTCGGCAGGGGGCGTCAGGCCAGTTCCAGCCCTGTCACGAAGTCCCGCGCCGGCCCAGGCAGCGCCCGAAGCTCCCGCGGTCGACGCAGGGCGGCCAGCGCCTCGCGCGCCGCATCCAGTTCCGCGACCGGCGCCGGGCGGGCCACGGCGTCGAGATCGGGGAAGAATCCCGCCCGGCCCACCCGCTCGCCCAGCCAGGCGTCGATCGGGGCGAATCGCGCGGCCATGAGGTCGCGATTGGCGGGGCCGAACATCTCCACCTCCCGCGCGCCATGGACGGCGAGCTTCTCGCCGGCCTTGATGAGGTGCTGACGCAGCAGGCGCGAGGGCTCGGCCTCCAGCTCCGCGTTGGCGCGCCGGGCCACCTCCATCAGCGCCGGATGCACCGAGGGGTTGGCGGAACGCACCTCCTCCAGCCCCTCGGGCAGCGCGAGGCCGGAGCGGGCGGCGAAATCGGCGACCGAGCCGCCGGCGGCCAGCACGTCGGCGTAGTCGCGGATGTCGAATTCGGCGCCGGGGAAGGCGTCGAACCACGGCTCCAGCATCCGCCGGTAGTCGAAATGGATGCCCTTCCAGTAGATGTCGAGGGCGTCGCCCCGCAGCGCCGGCACCTTGTGTCCGAATTTCAGCCGCTGGCCGTGCCAGGACACGAGATAGGTGTCGGGCCGCCGCAGGGTGCACAGGATGCGCACCCGCTTCGCCCCCGGCAGGGCGGCGGCGAGCCGGGCGAGCGCGGCCGGATGGTCGGGCCCGAAATTTGCGAAAACCTCGGAGCACAGCACCACGGCGCGCGGCTTGAGCGCCTCGATCTGGGCGCGGATGATGCGGATCATCTGGCTGGAATGCGGCAGCTTGGGATGCCAGGGCGGCACGGCGCGGCCCGAGTCGTCGTGCATCATGCGGAAGGCGAGCGCGTTATGCGGCTCGCGCTCGTTCAGGCGCAGCGCGCGCGGCTTGCCGCCCCCGGCCAGGCCCGCCCCCGCCTTCACCCCCGCCCCCGACGACGCGCCGGCGAGCGCGGCCGACAGGTTCGCGGCCATGCCCTGCGCCTCCACCGCCGGGTAGAGCACCCCGGCGCGGGCCAGCGCCAGCCAGTTGCGGGCCAGGAAAAGCTGCAGCGCCGAGGAGCCGACCTTGTGGTGGCCCATGAACAGGATCAGGTCCATGCGCCCGCCTCCGAAGCAGGCCGGCCGGCGGCCCGGACCTTCGCGACCGGCGTCGTCATGCCAGCCGGCGCAGCAGCGCCGGGCGACGCGCGGCGGCGGCGGCGTCCTCGGCATGGGTCTCGTCCTCGTCGTCCTCGTCCTCGCCCATCAGGCCGGCGGCCCGCTCCAGCTCCGCGATGCGGGCGGAGGCCTGCCGGATCTCGCGCGCCATCTCGCGCAGGGCGCGGGCGACGGCGGCGGCGCGGCGCAGCTCCTCGGGCGTCAGCAGCTTGTCCGGCGCGATGGACTGGGGCGCGGCCACCGCGGTTTTCGCCGCGCGCTCGAAGGCGGCCTCGAAGTCGTTCCCGCCGAAGAACTCCGCGTCGCAGGCCCGGGCGTCGTCGAGATAGTCGGCGCGCACTTCGGCCAGCAGGTCGCGGTCGAGGCGCAGCCGCTCTCCGCCCCCCTCGCCGTCGCTCAGCTCCTGCAGGGCCCAGGACAGGCGCCGCACCGCCTGCGAGGGCAGCTTGCCGCCCCGGTGCATGGCCAGCACATAGGCCAGGTCCTTCGTGCCCAGCGAGGTGTTGGCGGCCGCCGAGGCCGGCACGCTGACCGGCGCGCCGTCCAGCGCCAGTTCCAGAAAGTCCCGCACCACGTCGCCGCCCGAAAGGCGCGAGCGCACCATGGGCCGGACCACGTAGCGGTCGCCGAACACCTCCCGCCACCGGCGCAGGCGCGGGGCGTAGTCGAACAGCCCCCGGCTTCGGGACAGGGCGTGGAACGCCTTCAGGCTGCCCACCGGATGGCCGAGCTTGGCGCGCTCCTGAAAGCTGGACACCAGCCGTTCGGCATGGGGGCGCACATAGGCGATGATGCGCACGTCCGCGGCGTAGCGCGGCAGGCGGCGGCGCAGGACGCGGTCGAGCACCTCCGGATCGGTGTATTCGAACCACTCCCCCGACACGATGGCGAGATCGGCGTCCGAGGCGTTCAGCCGGGTCGCCAGCGCCTTGAACGCCTCCCGCCGGCGCGACTTCATCCGCGGCTTGTAGAGGGTGGCGGCCAGCGCGCAGTGGTGCAGGCGGCCCTCCTCCACCGGGTAGAGCACGCTGCGTTCGGGGCTCTTGTAAGCGCCGGCCTGCAGCACCGTCTGAATCGAGGTGCTGCCGGTCTTGCAGTCGCCGACATGCAGGCAGAGGCTTTTGGTCAAAGGGGCTCCTCGCGCTTCGGGCCGGCGGCGGCGGGCGAGGGCCCGGGGCGCGCTCCGGCGGATCGGGCGGCGGCGTCGCGCGGCCCGGTCCATCCGAGACGTGCTAGGACATTGCGGGCGGGGTCTCAACCTCGGCGGAGGCGCAGGCGGGTCAGGCCGGCGCCGGCGCGACGAGATTTCGCGGGGGATCGGGGCGGAAACGGGGCCGCGCGGCGGCGGAGCGGGGCCGGAGCGGGCCGGCGCCCCGCGGTTTCGGCGCGAAACCGGTCCCCGCGCCCGCCGCGGGGCTTGCCGCCTCCCGGCGCTTCGGACTAGGCAGACGCCCGGAACATACACGCGGCAGAGACGGGCGGGACCGGATCCATGGACCAGAGCATTTCCGATTTCGACGCCTCGCCCGCCCCCGCGGCGACGGGCGATGCGGGCGTATCGGAAATTCTGGTCCAGCGGCTGCTCGCCCCCGAACCCGGGATCAACACCCAGCCTCGCCTGTTCCATCGCGGCGTCGGCGGCGCCGGCTGGGACTCGGCGGAGCGGGGATATTACGCGCGCCCCGACGCCCGCCTGCGCTTCGACAGCTGGTTCAACGCCTTCCCCGCCTCGGGCTACGACCTCGCCCCCGAAGACCGGGTGGTGCTGCGCCTGCGGGGCCGCGGCGCGGGGCTGCTGCGCATCGGCATGACCCGGCTGGGGCGCGACGACGAGATGCTCGTCTCCCGCTCCTTCGACCTGCGGGCGGGAGAGACGCTGGAGGTGGAGCTTCCCCGGCTGGTGGAACCGGGGCTGGTGCATTTCCGCATCGTCGCCCGCCGCGCGGTGATCCTGCGCGAGGCGGACTGGCTGGTGCGCGCGCCCGCCGCGCGGTTCCGCGACGTGCATGTCGCCGCCGTAATCACCACCTTCCGGCGCGATCCGGAGGTGCAGGCCTCCTGCGCGCGGCTCGACGCCTACATGAAGGCCAATCCGGACGTGGCGGAGCGGTTCTCCCTGACCGTGGTGGACAATGGCGGACAGACCGACGCGGTGCCCTTCGACGGCGCGCGGGTGATCAAGAACCGCAACCTCGGCGGCGCCGGCGGCTTCACCCGCGGGCTCCTGGAAGCGAAGGACGGCGGGCGCGCCACCCATGTGCTGTTCATGGACGACGACGCCGAGTTCTTCCCCGAGAACCTGCGCCGCACCATCGCCGCCCTGCGCCTGGCGCGCGACCCGCGCGCGGCCATCGCCGGCGCGATGATCCCGGCCAAGGAACGCTGGAAGATCTGGGAGAACACGGCGCTGTTCGACAAGCTCTGCCTGCCCCTGCAGAAGGACGTGAACCTGCGCCGGTTCGAGCAGATCATCGGCATGACCCGCCCGTTGGGCCATCTGGAGAACCGCTACGCCGGCTGGTGGTATTTCTGCTTCCCGCTGGCGAAGGTCGAAAAGCTGCCCTTCCCGTTCTTCGTGCGCGGCGACGACGTGTTCTTCAGCCTCGCCAACGACTTCGATATCCGCACGCTGACCGGCGTGGCCTCGCACCAGGACGACTTCGTCTCCAAGCGCAGCCCGCTGACCGCCTATCTCGACAGCCGCTATCACGTCATGCAGATGCTGCTGCACAAGTCCCTGCCCGACGACGAGAAGACCCTGCGCAACCAGCTGTGGTTCCTGTTCCGGCAGTGGAACGAGAGCTACCATTACGGCTCCGCCGCCGCGGTGGTGCAGGCGATCGAGGACGTGACCCGCGGGCCGGAATTCTGGGACGAGGACCCGGAGATGTCGGCCAAGCGCGCCCAGATCAAGGCGCTGGCCCCGCAGGAAAGCGACGTGCGGCCGATGCGCTGGCGGCGCAACAGGGTGACGCCGGTTTCGGAGAAGAAGCACACCTCGGGCATCTGGAAGCTGATCCGCCGGATCACCCATAACGGCCACCGGGCGCCGAAGTTCATGTTCCACAGCCGCCACGCGATCTTCCCGCTGGAGGGGCGGTTCCGCACCAACCAGATCTTCCTGCGGCGCGAGGCGCTGGTGGTCGACGCCAAGTCCGGGACCGGCTACCGGCTGAAGCTGGACCCGAAGCGGTTCTACGAGAACAACGCGAAGTTCGAGGCCGCCTTCGCCGCCCTCGTCGCCCGCCTGCCGGCGCTGCGCGCGGAATTCGGGCGCGAGGATCTGCCGCTGATCTCCGAAGCCGCCTGGCGCCGGCGGCTGGGCATGTCCGCGGACTGAGCGGGCGGCGCCGGCCGCCTGCGTCGCGAGGCCCCGGGTCGGGCCCGGGGCGCGCGCCCGGGCGCGCGCTCGGCCGTCAGGTCTTGAGCTTGCCGGCCTGCGCCAGCCGGCGGCGGCGGCGGACCCGCTTGCGCCAGCCCAGCTCGCCCCATTGGGTCATCCGGCGGACTTCGCCCGCGGCCTTGCCCGCGTCGCGCCCCGCCTCCGGCCCCAGGCGCGGCGGGCGGGCCGGGTCGATCCCCGCCTCCCGCCGCTCCGCCTCGGCCTCCGCCAGCCGGGCGAGCAGCAGGGCGCGGACCTTGCCGGCGGCCGGACCGTCGGGCCGGTCGGATCCCGCCTCGGGCCAGTCCGAGAGATCGTCGGAAAAGCGCAGGGGCGCGCCGTCCGGGCCGCGCCAGCCCTCGGCCAGCCGGGCGTTCATCTCCGCGCAGCGGGCCAGCAGCGCCGCCGCCTCCGCGCGCGAGGGCGCCAGAGCCAAGCCCCGGCGGGGGGCGGCGGCGGCGAGGCGCCGGCGTTCGCGGGGCCCGAGCCCGGCTTCGCGCGCCTCCAGCGCCGCCAGGGCCCGCACGGCGCGGATGCCGCGACGGGGCCGGAGCGGCGGCTCGGGCCCGAACGCCTCCGCCGGCAGGCCGGCCAGCGCGGCCACGGTTGCGGCCAGCGTCGGCGCGGCCGCAAGATCCGGCGCGTCGCGGGGGTCGACCAGCGCATGCACGGCGTCGGCCCCGAAGGCCGCGCGCCACATCTCCAGCCGGGCCGCATGGTCGAGCCGCGCCGCGAAATCCGCGCGCCAGGACGGCAGCGCCCGCGGCTCGGTCCCCCACAGCCGCGCCGCCGGGGTCAGAGCCCGGGGCGCGGAGGCGGGCGCGCGCTGGGCGACCAGCATCCGGTCCTGCCGCGGCAGGCAGGCCACGATGTCGATCCGCGCGTAGCGCCGGCGCAGCCCGGCGGCGAACCCGGCCAGCGCCTCGGCGTCGTCCAGCCACCACAGCCGCTCGGACGAGCCGATATTCGCCTCGGCGCGCGGCTTGCAGAAGGCCAGCGCCCGGCGGGGGGCGAGCCGGGCGCGAAAGGTCTCGCCCCGCCCCTCGACCGCGGTCATGGCATCGAGATTCGGCCGCCCGCCGACCAGGTCCGCGGCGTCGAGCCAGGCGGCGCCCAGCCGCTCCAGCGCCTCGGCCCGGCGGGCGGCGCGAAGCTGGAAGGGGGCGGCGCCGGCGGCGGGCGCGCCGATATGCAGGATGAGACGGGTCATGCCCGGGCGTTCCCCCTGACCGAGATCCATGACGCGCGGCGGCCGGGGCCGCGGGCGGGGTCCGAGTGGCATGGCGGGGCCGGGACTGTCAATCGGAGCGCCCCGGAGCGGACGGCCCGGAGGGCCTTCCCGAGCGGTTCGCGGCGCGCGGCGGTCGCGGTGGGGAGCGTGCGGGGGGCGGGGGCGCTTCCCTCCGGCGCAGCGAGGCCCCGGGTCGCGCCCGGGGCGCCTTCCGCACGGCGGCGCCGTCCGTCGTCCCGGCGCACCCGCCCCATGCGCCCGCGCGCCTGCCCTGCGACCCGGGCGCTCGGTTGCCGCCCTCCCGCGCCGCTGATAGGGTCCGCGCGCCCCGCCGAAGGGGGCGGAAAAGCGATCGGAAACGGGGTTCCATGGGACGCATCTGTCTGGTCGGCGCGGGCTTCTCCGGCGCCGTCATCGCGCGGCAGCTGGCCGAGGCCGGCCTGCCCTGCCTGGTCATCGACGAGCGCGACCACCCCGCCGGCAACTGCCATACCGAGCGCGACCCGGAAACCGGCGTGCTGGTCCACCGCTACGGCCCGCACATCTTCCACACCGCCGACGAGCGGGTCTGGGACTACGTCAACCGCTTCGGCGAGTTCATGCCTTATGTGAACCGGGTGAAAACCACCGTGGGCGGCGCGGTCTACCTGCTGCCGGTGAACCTGCACACCATCAACCAGTTCTTCGGCAAGACCTTCTCCCCCGCCGAGGCCCGCGCCTTCATCGAAAGCCGCGCCTCGATGGACATCGAGGACCCGCAGAGCTTCGAGGAGCAGGCCCTGCGCTTCGTGGGGCCGGAGCTGTATAAAGCCTTCTTCCACGGCTACACGCTCAAGCAATGGGGGATGGAGCCGACGCGCCTGCCCGCCTCGATCCTCAAGCGTCTGCCGCTGCGCTTCAACTACGACGACAATTACTTCAACCATCCCCATCAGGGGATGCCGCGCCACGGCTACACGCCCATCGTGGAGGCGATCCTCGACCATCCGCTGATCGAGACCCGGCTGAAGGCGCGCTGGGAGGACCAGACCGAGGAATTCGACCACGTCTTCTATTCCGGCCCGCTGGACCGCTGGTTCGGCTACGACCTGGGCCGGCTGGGCTACCGGACGCTGGATTTCGAGGCTGAGCGCGCCGACGGCGACTTCCAGGGCTGCGCGGTGATGAACTACGGCGACCCGGAGGTGCCCTTCACCCGCATCTCCGAGCACAAGCATTTCGCGCCGTGGGAGAGCCACGAGAAGACCATCGTGTTCCGCGAATACTCGCGCTTCTGCGGGGCGGAGGACATTCCCTATTATCCGATCCGCCTGCTGGACGAGAAGAAGCTGCTGACCCAGTACGAGGAACGCGCCGCGGGCCTGTCGGGCGTGACCTTCGTCGGGCGGCTGGGGACTTACCAGTATCTCGACATGGACGTGACCATCGGCCTCGCGCTCGACGCGGCCGAGGCGTTCCTCGCCGCCCGCCGCGCCGCCTGAGCGCCCGGGCCCGGCCCGCGATGAGCCCGCTGCACACCCTGCGCGACGTGCTCGACCCCGCCGGGCCGGGGCCGGACGCGCTGTGGTGGACGGGGGCGGAGGGGGCGCGGTTCCCGGTCGATTTGGCGCCCGGCGCGCGCCTGGGGCTCGACACCTGGTTCAACGCCTTCCCGCTGGCCTGGTGGCGGGCGCATTGCCGCCCCGACCCGCTGGTTTTCGAATGGGAGGGGGCGGGTCCGCTCACGGTCTCGGTCTTTCACGCCCCCGCGCCGGGCGGCGCGGGCGAGCGGATCGCGCGGGCCGACGCCGAGGGGCCGGGCGCCCTGCCCCTGCCGGAGCCGGCCGCCCCCGGCCGCCTCTGGGCAGAGATCGAGGCGCGCGGTCCCGCAAGGCTCGACGCCGCGCGCTGGGCGACGCCCGCCGCGCCCGGGCCTGAGGGGCGGCTGACCGTCGGCCTGACCGCCTTCGGACGGGAAACGGCCGTCGCCGCGCTGGCCGCGGGCCTGCTCGTGGCGGCGGAGACGACCCCGTCGCTCGCCCGCGTCTTCGTGGTCAATCAGGGCGATCCCTTCGCGGATCCGCTGCTGAACCGGCTGCTGGAGGACCCGCTCTTCGCGGTGGCGGCCCAGCCCAATCTCGGCGGCGCCGGCGGCTTCGCGCGCGGGCTGGCCGAGGCGCTGGCGGCGGAGCCGGGGTCTGGGCATCACCTGATGATGGACGACGACATCCATCTCGACCCGCGCATGATCCCGCGGCTGGCGGCGACGCTGGCCCGGCTGACGGCCCCCGCGGCGATCGGAGGCGCGATGCTCGACGCCCGCGCGCCGGGGCGGATGCACGAGGCGGGCGCCGTGATCGGGCGCTTCGGCGTGGTCCGCGCGGTGGGCCATGACGCGGACCTGACCGCCCCGCCGCCCGCGCTGCTTTCGGGCGCGGCGCCGGTGGATTTCAACGGCTGGTGGTTCTTCGCCGTCCCGCGCGACGCCGCGCGCGCGGCCGGCCCGCCCGCCCCGGTGTTCCTGCGCGGAGACGACACCGATTACGCCCGCCGGCTCGCCGCCGCCGGCGCGCCGACCGCCGCGCCACCGGGCCTGGGCGTCTGGCATGAGCCGTTCTACGCCAAGGCCACGAGCTGGCAGCACTATTACGACCTGCGCAACCGGCTGGGCTGGTGCGCGGCCCATGGCGGGACGGAGGGGATGCCCGGCGCGCTCGACCTGCTGGAGCGGCTGTGGACCCCGGCGCTGTCGGGCGACCATGCCTGCGCCGCCTGGCGGATGGCGGCGCTGCGCGACTTCCTCGACGGGCCCGCGGTGCTGTTCCGCCCCGCCGACGCGGTTCATGCCGGAGTGCTGGCGGAGGCCGCCGGGCTGGGCGCGGAGGCGGTGGACGCGCCCGAGAGCCTGCCCCGCCTCTCCCCCGGCCGCCCGGCGGGCGACGCGGACCACGCCGCGGGCTTCGCGCGCGCGATCCTCGCCGCCGTCGCGTCGCCGGTCCGCCGCCCTTCGAAAACGCCTTTCGCGGTGATCCCTGAGCGGGAGGCCGCGCCGGGCGTCGTGCGGATGCGCGCCCATGTGCGGGCCGGCAAGGCGGACGCCTGGTTCCGGCTGCACCGCCCCCGTCCGGGCCTGGCGCTGGCGCAGGCGGCCCGGGGGCTCGGCCTCGTCGCCCGCTACGCCCTGCGGCGCCGGGCGGCGGCGCGGACCTGGGCCGCGGGGCTCGACGCCGCCCGCGCCCCGGAGGCCTGGGCCGCCCGCTTCGCCGCAGACCGGCGGCCCATGCCATGACCGCCCCCCGCGCCCTCGTCATCGTCCGCATCGGGGCGGAGCATCGCGTCTCCGGCTGGGCCAAGACGCCCCGCGCGGCGCGGGACTGGGACCTGGTGCTGTCGCCCTACCAGGAGGTGCCGGACCTCGGCGAATTCGAGCCCGACGCGGTGCTGCCGGAACCGGGCGGCAAATGGGACGCGCTGCACCGGGTGCTGACCGCCAATCCCGGCCTGATCGACCGCGCGCCGCTGATCTGGCTGCCCGACGACGATATCGAGGCCGATGAGACGACCGTCTCACGCCTGTTCCGGCTGGCCTCGGAGGCGGGGCTGGCGCTGTCGCAGCCCGCGCTGACGCCCGACAGCCAGATCTCGCATTTCATCACCGTGCGGAACCCGCTGACCCGCATCCGCCGCACCGATTTCGTGGAGCTGATGGTCCCGCTGATGACGCCAGAGGTCCTGCGCGCCGCCCTGCCGGAGATGCAGGCGCGGCCGGCCGCCAAGGGGCTCGATTTCGTCTGGCAGGACTTCGCGCCGCCGGGCGCGGTGGGGATCGTGGACGCCGCCGCGGTGGGCCATCACCGGCCGATCGGCAAGCACCTGGTCGGGCGGGCGAAGGCGCAGGGGCTCGACGTCGACGCGGAGCGGGACGCCTGGATCGCGGCGCGGCTGGGCAAATGGCGCCGCCCGCTGGCGCTGGGGCCGGGCGGGCGGATCGGGGCGTTTCTGGCCGCGGTCGCTGGGCTGGCGCTCTCCCCCGCCGCCTGGCGGAAACGTCACGCGCTGCGGATCGGAAAACACCTGCTCGCGCAGCTTCTCACCCGCGGCGCGGCCCGGCGGGACTGACCGCCGGGCCGCGGTCGGCGGATCACTCGAACTTGGGTTCCGAGGTCCAGTCGAAGAAGGCCGGCATGTCCGCCGGCGGGACCTTGGTATAGACCGGCGTCCGCTTTTCGCCGAAGGAGGTCACGCCCTCCTTGCCGTCCTCCATCGACAGCTGGAAGATCGCCCGGCTGTCCATCTTGTGCGCCTCCATCGGGTGCGACGCGCCGGCCATCCGCCACAGAAGCTGCCGGTTCACCGCGACCGAGACCGGCGAGACCCCGTCGATATAGCGTCGCGCGGTGGCGCGGGCGGTGGCCATCAGCTCCTCGGGCTCCACCACCTTGGTGGCGTATCCGCCGCGCGCCAGTTCCTCGGCGGGAAGAATTTCCCCCGACATCGCCCAGTCGAGCGCGGTGGACATGCCGACCAGCCGGGGCAGGAACCAGGAGGAGCACGCCTCCATGCACACCCCGATCTTGGCGAAGACGAAGCCGATGCGCGCCTTGGACGACACGATCCGCGCATCCATCGCCAGCGGCATGGTCGCGCCGATGCCCACGCCCACCCCGTTGATCGCCGCGATCACCGGCTTGGTCATGCGGAAGATGCGCAGGGTGATGGTGCCGCCGGTGTCGCGGATCTTCTCCGCCTCCGGTCCCAGCGGGTCGACGCTTTCGTCCAGCCCGAAGACGTTGCCGCCCGTCGACAGGTCCATGCCCGCGCAGAAGGCCCGGCCCTCGCCGGTGAAGATCATCGCCCGCACCTCCGGATCCGCGTCGGCGCGGTCGAGCACGGCGAGGATCTCCGCCGCCATCTCCACCGTGAAGGCGTTCAGCCGGTCGGGCCGGTCCAGGGTGACGGTGGCGATGGCGTCTTCGACGTCGTAGCGCAGGGTGGCGTAGGTCATGCGTCTCTCTCCCGTTCGGCCGCTTCAGGGGGCCGCGTCGGGGCGCGAGCCTAGGGCGCCGGGCGAGGGGTGGCGAGGGGGCGGGGTTGCGGCGGGGCGTCCCGCGCGCCACCTTTCCCCCATGCCCCGCCGCCGTCAGCCGGAGACCTCCGACCCGCCCTCCCCCTGCCCCGCCGCGGGGGAGACGGCGCCGGTCTGCCCGCTCTGCCTGCGCCCGATCCCGCCCGGGGCCCGCGCCTCCCGCCACCATCTGACGCCGAAGCTGAAAGGCGGGGCGCGGGGGCCGGCGCCGCTGATGCACCAGATCTGCCATAACGAGATCCACGCGGCGCTGAGCGAAGCCGAACTCGCCCGCGCCTTCGCCGAGCCCGACGCGCTGCGCGCCCATCCCCGGCTCGCGCGATTCCTGACCTGGATCGTCGGGAAACCCGCGGATTTCCACGCGAGATCGCGCCCGAGCCTGCGCAAACGCCGGGCGCGCGGGGAGCGGTGAGGCGGATTTTCTATTTTGAATCCGTGATTTGCACATCTGCGACCGCAGGGTGCGACGTTATTCCGATAACTTCACTCGGATTTCACTTGGCGCAAGCGCCCGGCCACGCCATCTTCTTGGAAAGGCCCGATCCGCGAAGCGGACCGGCCATCTCCGCTCGACTGCACGGAATTCGGCCCTATGATCGTATGCCACTGCGCCCGGATCAGGTCCTCGGACATCCATGCCGCCATCGCCTGGATGCGCGCTTCGGACCCCACGGCCCTGATCACGCCGGGCAAGGTGTATCGCGCGCTGGGCAAACGCCCCGAATGCGGCGGCTGCGTCGCGCTCTTCGTGGGGGTCCTGCGCGCCGACGAAAACACCGGGGTGCCGCCCGTTCTGCGGGGTCTGCGCGACCCCGCGAAACGGAGACGGACATGAAGGGCGATCCCAAGGTCATCGAGTATCTCAACAAGGGCCTTCGCAGCGAGCTGACCGCGGTCAGCCAGTACTGGCTGCACTACCGCCTCCAGGCCGACTGGGGGGTCGGCAAGCTGGCCGCCAAGTCCCGCGCCGAGTCGATCGAGGAGATGCACCACGCCGACAAGTTCATCGACCGGATCCTGTTCCTCGAAGGCCATCCGAACCTCCAGGTCCTCGACCCGCTGCGCATCGGCGAGACGGTGAAGGAGACTCTGGAATGCGATCTGGCCGGGGAGCATGACGCCCGCGCGCTCTACAAGGAAGCGCGGGAATATTGCGAGAGCGTGGGCGACTACGTCTCCAAGAACCTGTTCGAGGAACTGATGACGGACGAGGAAGGCCATATCGACTTCCTCGAAACCCAGCTCGACCTGCTGAACCGGATCGGGGTGGAGAAATACGAGCAGCTCAATTCGGTGAGCGCCGACGCGGCCGAGTAAGGCCCGCCCCACTTCAGGACCGCGACGCGGCCCGGCCCCTCGGCCGGGCCGTTTTCGTTCGCGGGGGAGGCTACCAGGGGGCGAGCGCCGGGCCGGCGGGGTCCCCGGCCAGCCTGCGCATCGTCTGCGCCAGACCGTCGTCCCGGGCGGCGCCGGCGGGTTCGGCGTAGATCGCGCCGGCGGCGCGGAAACCCGCGGGCGCGCCCTTGCGCCCGGCTTCGAGGTAATGGAGCAGCGCCACGGTCAGGTCCCGGCGCACATGGTCCCCGGTCTCGAACATCCGGCCCAGCGCCAGCAGGGCGCCGGCATGGCCGGCGTCGGCGCTCAGCTCCAGCAACGCATAGGCGGTGTCGGCGTCGCCCAGCCGGTGGTGGGCGCGGGCCAGCGCGAAACGCAGCGCAGGGTCATGGGGGGCGGCGGCCAGCGCCCGGGTGCAGGCCCGGCGCGCGGCCTCTGCGTCGAACCGCTCCGCCGCCACCGCCGGCGCGTCGCGGGCCGGGTCCGGCTCCCACGCCGCCAGTTGCGCGCAGAGCCGGCCCGGGTCCAGCGCGGCGCGGGTCGGATCCGTGCGCAGGTCCGGCGCCGCAGCGGCGGGCGTCGCGGCCATGCCCGCGGCGAGGACAAGGGACAAGGCGCGCAGGCGGCGAAGAGGGCCCGGCCGGGCGTGGGGCATCGACGATCTCCCGTCCCGGCGCTGAAATGGGGGGCGGAGCATCGGGTCGGCCGGCGCCGGAAACGGCCCTGCGCGACAGTTTCGCGACATTTTCGTTAACATCAAGCGTCGCAACGATGACGACGCCGCAGGCGCCGCCCTCCGCCCGCCGGCTCCCCCTGCGTCCCCCCGCCCCTCGACATCCGCCCCGCGCCGCGGCAAACCTGCCCGCGTGGGACCGAAACGAGGGCAAGAGCATGGATTACAAGGCGATCGCCGACACTTTCACCGACCTGGCGCTGAAGGCCGGGGAGGCGATCCTCGAGGTCTACGCCTCGCCCGATTTCGAGGTGAAGTCCAAGTCCGACGAAAGCCCGGTGACCGAGGCCGATGAGAAGGCCGACGCCCTGATCTCCGCCGGCCTGCGCGCCGCCTTCCCCGACATCCCCCTGGTGACGGAAGAGCAGGCGGCGACGCATTCGCAGTCCGTCTCCACCTTCCTGATCGTCGATCCGCTCGACGGGACCAAGGAATTCGTGCAGCGGCGCGGGGAGTTCACGGTGAACATCGCGCTGGTCGAGAACGGCGTGCCGACCCATGGCGTGGTCTACGCCCCAGTGCTCGGCCGCCTGTTCCGCACCCTGCCCGGCGGCGGGGCGGAGGAGATCAAGCCCGACGGGACCGAGGCGACGCCGCTCAAGGTCTCCTCCCCCGACAACGCGGCGCTGAAGGTGGTGGCCTCCAAGTCGCACCGGGATGCGGCGACGGACGAGTATATCTCCAAATACCAGGTGGCGGATTTCCTGTCGGCGGGCTCGTCGCTGAAATTCTGCCTGCTGGCGGCCGGCGAGGCGGATCTCTACCCGCGGCTGGGCCGGACCATGGAATGGGACACGGCCGCCGGCGACGCGGTGCTGCGCGCGGCGGGCGGCGAGGTCCACGCCTGGGAGGGCGGGCCGCTGAAATACGGGAAGGAGGGCTTCGCCAACCCCTTCTTCATCTGCTTCGCCCCCGGCGTCGAGCTGAAGGATCGCTGAGATGCGCGCCGCCATCGTCATTCCCGCCCGCTACAAGTCCTCGCGCTTTCCCGGCAAGCCGCTGCAGATGCTCAAGGGGGCGGACGGCGTCTCCAAGTCGCTGATCCAGCGGGCGTGGGAGGCGGGGATGGCCGCCCAGGGCTTCGTGGAGGTGGTGGTGGCCACCGACGACGCCCGCATCGCCGAGGCGGCGGAGGCCTTCGGCGCGAAGGTGGTGATGACCCCGGAGAGCTGCCGCAACGGCACCGAACGCTGCGCCGCCGCCCTGCCGATGCTGGAGAGCGATCCGGACGTGATCGTGAACCTGCAGGGCGACGCGCCGCTGACGCCGCCCTGGTTCATCGAGGCGCTGCGCGACGCGATGGCGGACCAGGCCTTCGACGTGGCGACCCCGGTCCTGCGCTGCGACGTGGAGGCCCATGCCGCGTTCATGGAGGACCGGGCCGCCGGCAGGGTCGGGGGCACCACGGCGGTGTTCGACCGCACCGGCCGCGCGCTCTATTTCTCCAAGGAGGTGATCCCCTACACGGGCCGCACCTTCTCGGCGGAGGAGGTCTGCCCGGTGTTCCATCATGTGGGCGTCTACGCCTACCGCCCCGGGGCGCTGGCCGCCTACTCCGCCTGGCCCGAAGGCGGGCTGGAGAAGTGGGAGGGGCTGGAGCAGCTCCGCTTCCTGGAGAACGGCGTGGCGCTGAAATGCGAGGAGGTGGAGGCCCGCGGCCGGGTGTTCTGGGAGGTGAACAATCCCCAGGACGTGGCCCGCGTCGAATCCGCCATGGCACGCGCCGGGATCGTGTGACAGGATCGTATCCGTTTCGATGACGGACCCCGCCGGTCCGGCCAACGGAGCCCCGGAAACGAAACCGGGGAAAGGGATGCCGAGGGAGGGGCGGGCGCGGGCCGCGGCGAGACGGCGCGCGCATGACCATCGTGAAACGTGCGCGAAGTCACGGAATGGTCACGAGCGCCCCCCAATAACGGACGCGCGCGCCGCGGCGCGCGGCCGGCGCCGCCCGATCCCGGGCGCCCGGCGCAACAACAGGATACGCCCCGAGGCGCGATGTCCGCGCCGGGGCCGAAGAGGACCGACATGGGCAACAAAGTCACCAAGGCCATCTTCCCGGTCGCGGGGCTGGGCACCCGCTTCCTGCCCGCCACCAAGGCGATCCCCAAGGAGGTGCTGCCGCTGGTCGACCGCCCGCTGATCCAGTACGCGATCGACGAGGCCCGCGCCGCCGGCATCAAGGAGTTCATCTTCGTCACCTCCCGCGGGAAGTCGGCGCTGGAGGACTATTTCGACCTGGCGCCCGAACTTGAGCGCGCGCTGGAGGAGAAGGGCAAGACCGACCTGCTGGGCGAGGTGCGCAAGGCCAACATGGACTCGGGCGCCATCGCCTATGTCCGCCAGACCGAGGCGCTCGGCCTCGGCCACGCCGTGTGGTGCGCCCGCCGCCTGATCGGGCCGGAGGAGCCGGTGGCGGTGCTGCTGCCCGACGACGTCATCGCCTCCGAGGTGCCGTGCCTGGAGCAGATGATGGACACCTACATGACCACCGGCGGCACCATGGTCGCCACCATGGAGGTGCCGCTGGCCGAGGTCTCGGCCTATGGCGTCGTCGACGTGGACGAGGACATGGGCCGGCTGGTCAAGGCCAAGGGCATGGTCGAGAAGCCCAAGACCACCCCGCCGTCGAACCTCGCGGTCATCGGGCGCTACATCCTGCCGCCGTCGGTGTTCACCACGCTCAACGACGGGCAGAAGGGCGCGGGCGGGGAGATCCAGCTCACCGACGCCATCGCGCGCGAGATCACCGAGGGCCGGGACGTCTACGGCTACCGCTTCCAGGGCCGGCGCTTCGACTGCGGCTCCAAGGCCGGGTTCTTGAAGGCGACGGTGGCCTTCGGGCTGGCGCGGCCCGATCTCGGCCATGAGTTCTCCGACTTCCTGCGCGACACCGTGGCGGTGATGCGGGCGGCGGAATAACCTCAACGTCCTAGCGTAACAGACGGGAAACATGGCGAGAATTCTGGTCACCGGCGGCGCCGGCTATATCGGCGCGCATGGCTGCAAGGCCCTGCGCGCCGCGGGGCACGACCCCGTGGTCTTCGACAATTTCCGCACCGGCTGGCGCGAGGCGGTGAAGTTCGGGGAGATGATCGAAGGCGACCTGCTCGACCTCCCCGCGCTGAAGGCCGCCTTCGAGGCGACGAAGCCCGAGGCGGTCATGCATTTCGCCGCGCTGTCCAACGTCGGCGAGTCGATGGCGGACCCGGAGCTTTACTGGCGCAACAACGTCGGCGGCTCGCTGAACCTGCTGACCGCGATGCGCGACGCGGGCGTGGGGTCGATCGTGTTCTCCTCCACCGCCGCCACCTACGGGGAGCCGGACGAGGACCCGATCACCGAGACCGCGCGCCAGGCCCCGATCAACCCCTACGGCGCCTCCAAGCTGGCCGTGGAGAAGATGCTCGACGACTTCGAGGGTGCGCATGGCATCCGCTCCATCGCCTTCCGCTATTTCAACGTCGCCGGCGCGGATCCGGAGCGGGAGGTGGGCGAGCATCACGTCCCTGAAACCCACCTGGTGCCCAACGTGCTGGATTCGGTGGCCGGCGCGCGGGATGCGCTGACCATCAACGGCACGGACTATCCCACGCCCGACGGGACCTGCATCCGCGACTACGTGCATGTCATGGACCTGGTGGACGCGCATGTGCTGGGGACCGAGTGGCTGCTCGCGGGCAAGGAGAGCCTGCGGCTGAACCTCGGCACCGGCTCCGGCTTTTCGGTGCGCGAAGTGGTCGACGCCGCGTCCGAGGTGGTGGGCGAGACGGTGCCCATGAACTACGGCCCCCGCCGCCCCGGCGACCCGGCGCGGCTGGTCTGCGACGGGACCCGCGCGCGGGAGATCCTGGGCTGGAGCCCGGAACGCTCGGTGATGGCGCGGATGATCGGCGACGCCTGGGCCTGGCGGCAGACCGGACGCTTTTCGCGCTGACCCGGCGCGGGGCGGCCCTGCCGGCGAGGCTTGAACCTGCGCGCGCGCCCCGGGCCTGACCCGGGGCCTCGCCGGGCGCGACCGGCGCGGCCCTTCCCGATCGCGCCGGCCCGGGGCCGCGGAACGACGGGACGGCAGGGCGGCTCACGCCCTCTTTTTCGTGTTCGGTGCGCCGGTTGACAGGCGGCGCGGATGAACGGAGCGTGTCCGCCCGCCCTCCGCGTCCTCCCGCCAGCGCAATCGCGAGCCCTTTCCCGCATGACCGGCCGCCCCCTGCGTCGTCTGCTCGACCTCACCCGCACCGTGGCCCGCGCCGGGCGGCTGACGCCGGGCGCCATCGACCGGGCGGAGCGCGCCTGGGCGAGCCGGTTGGCGAAGGTGGACGGCGCGCGCTTCCTGGTCTCGGCCGGACCGCGGCACGCGCTGCTCGACGGGGCCGGGGCGACGGCGCTGATCGCGGCGCTCGACAGCGGCGAGGACCTGCCGCCCGCCGACCTGCGCGGCGCCTTCTCGCCGTGGCGGACCGAGCGGCAGCGGCGCGCCGACAGCCTCGCGCGCCGCCTGTCGCTCGGCCAGGGCGAGGATCTGACGGCCCTGCTGGCGGCGGAACGCGGGGCGTTCCTCTATCTCAACGTGGCCCAGGCCCAGCTCGACGCGGCGCGGCTGAAGGCGCTGCGGGGGGGCGGGGCGGCGCGGGCCGTGGCGCTCTGCCACGACCTCACGGCGCTGGAGCGGCCGGAGCTGACCCGACCGACCGAGCCGACGCGGCTGATGGCGTTTCTCGCCGCCGCCGGGCTGTGCGACGGGCTCTTGCACGCCACGCCCCAGACCGCCGCCATCGCCGCCGCGCATCTGGAAACGGCCCCGCCGTCCTGCGTGGCACCGCTGGGTCTCACCCCCCTGCCCCGCCCCGCGCCCGGGGCGGCGCAGGCGGAGACGGCGGGCGGCTTCGTGATGCTCGGCGCCATCGAGCCGCGGCGCAACCACCTGTCGATGCTGTGGATCTGGCAACGGCTGTGGGAGGCGCTGGGAGAGGGGGCGCCGCGGCTGTTCATCCTCGGCCGCCGCGCCTCGGAGTCGGAGATGGTGGCCGACATCCTCGACCGCGCCCCGATGGCCGGCCGGGTGGTGTTCGAACGCGGCGAGCTGTCGGACGCAGAGGTGGCCGGCCGGCTTTCGGCCGCCTGCGCCCTGCTCGCCCCCAGCTTCGCCGAAAGCGCGGCGCTGGCGGCGCCGGAGGCGCTGGAACTGGGCTGCCCGGTGATCGCCGCCGACCTGCCGGAACTGCGCGCCGTCGGCGGAGACGCGCCCGACTATATCGACCCGCTGGATCTGCCGGAATGGCTGGAGACGCTGCTGG
Organism: Pseudomonadota bacterium; assembly: GCA_036154955.1. Lineage (GTDB taxonomy): Bacteria > Pseudomonadota > Alphaproteobacteria > Rhodobacterales > Rhodobacteraceae > Albimonas. The sequence goes on from JAYZWL010000149.1 coordinate 53,800, forward strand.
CCTACGCCCATCCGGCCCCCGGCGGACCGGACCCGCGCGCGGCCCAGATCGCCCGGCTCGCGGACTGGCGGCCACGCTCCTGGGCGGCGCATTTCGAGGCGGCGGACGAACTTTTCGCGCGGATCGGGGCCTGACGGTCTCGCCTCCCCGATTCTGTCACGCAGGCATCACGTTGAGTCGCGCAACAGAGGGGCGACGGCGGGAATCGCGCCGGGTCCGCGCTGGGGAAACCGCGGGACCGGAGGACCAGGCGACCCGCCAGGTCCGGCCCTGCTCGCCCGGGGTTCGGACCGCCCTCCGACCGCCTGCGGCGCCCTGCGCCCGGGTGAACGCGCCGCGCACGCGGCGCCGGTGGGGGCTGAGGGGCCGGACGGCGACGTCCGGCCCCTTTCGCGCGTCGTCTCAGGTCGCGGCGCCGGCGCCGGCGCAGGCGTCCCGCGCCAACGCCGCGAAACGGTCGGCATGGGCGGGGGCGAGGCCGAGATGCCGGGCCGGGTCCAGCGCCTGCGCCCAGTCGACGCCGGCGGCCTCGGGCTCGGCCGCCAGCGCGCCGACCAGCGTTCCGCCGGGCGTCGTCCCCTGCGCGCGCATCGCCGCCTTGCAGGCCCGCGCGACCAGCGCCTGCGCCTGCGGCCGGGGCAGCCCCTCGGCCACCAGGCGGAAGGCGGCGGCCTCGGCCATGATCAGCCCGCCGCCGGCCAGCATGTTGGCCTTCATCCGGGCCGGGTCGGGACGCAGGTCGGCGGCGAGGGCCGCTGCGTGGCGCGCGGCGCCGGCGGCGACCAGGCAGAGCTGCGGCAGGGCCAGCCATTCCTGCAGCCAGGCCGCGCCGTCCCGCTCCTGCCCCGCCAGCATCGCCTGCGAGAGCGCGCCGGCCAGCGGCGCCGCGTGACGGCCCAGCGCCACCAGCGCCTCCGCCGCCACCGGATTGGCCTTGTTGGGCATGGTGGACGAACCGCCGGCGGTCCCGGCGGCGAGCTCGCCCACCTCCGACTGGCCGAGCAGGGTCAGGTCGAGGCCGAACTTGCCGAGGCTCCCGGCGATCAGCCCCAGTTCGGCGCCCAGCTCCGCCACGCCGTCGCGGGCCGCGTGCCAGGGCAGGTCCGGAGCGGCGAGCCCCAGTTCGGCGGCGAGCATCGGCGGAACCTCCGCCGCCCGCGGCCCCATCGCCGCCAGCGTCCCCGCCGCCCCGGCCAGCGAAACCTGGAGGAGGCGCGGGCGCAGCTCCGCCAGCCTTGTCCGGGCCCGCAGCAGGGGGGCGCCCCAGATGGCGATGCGGGCGCCGAAGCTGGCGGGCGCCGCGGCCTGGCCGCGGGTGCGCGCCGCCATCGGCAGGGCGCGATGCCGGGCGGCCGCGGGGCCGAGCGCGGCGAGGACGGCCAGCAGGCGGGCGTCGAGCAGGTCCAGATAGGCCCGCAGGCGCAGCGCCAGCGCGGTATCGACGATGTCCTGGCTGGTGGCGCCGAAATGCACCCAGGCCGCGTGCTCCGGCGCGCCCATCGCGGCGCGGAAGGCGGCGACGAAGGCGGGAACCGGCACGCCGGCGGCGGCGGTTCCGGGGGCGAGCGCCGCGGGGTCGATCACCACCTCGCGCGAGGCGCGGTGGATGGCGGCGGCCGCCGTCTCCGGAATCAGGCCCAGCGCGCCCTGCGCCCGGGCCAGCGCGCCTTCGACCAGCAGCATGGCGCGCAGTTCGGCCGGGGCCGAAAACAGGCGGGCGGCGTCCGGGTCGGAGACGAGATCGCGCAGCATCGGGCTGTCGAAGGGCGTGGCGGACATCGCGGGCTCCGGGCGCATCGGGAGAGTTCGGCGCGCGGACCATGCGCCGCGAGACCGAAGGGCGCAACCGCACGCGGTGAGGGTCGGACATGGTTGCGGCGGGACGCGGGCGCGGCGGGATGCGGGCGCGGGGGGGAACGGGTGCACCGGTATAAAGGCGCGGAGGGAGGTGGACGCGGTCGGACGAAGGCGCGGGAGAGCATAGGCGCGGCGGGACGCGGGCGCGGCGTGGACATGCGCCAAGGCGCTGCGCATGGCGTCCGGGCGCAGCGCGGCGCGCGATCCGGGGCGTCAGGCGAGGAGGCGCCCCGGCGCGGGACCCCGCGCCGCGTCAGGCGGCGCGGCGGGCCCGGCCGCCGCCGGGAAGGCGGAAACGATCGGCCAACGCCTCGGCCTGGCCCATCAGACGGCTGAGCTCGGCGGTGGCGGATGCGGTGCGCTCCGCCGTCTCGGCATTGGCCTGGGTGTCGCCGTCGAGCTCCCGGATCACCGCGGTCGTCTCCGACACCGAGGCGGCGAGCTGGGCGTTCTCGCGGCTGATTTCGCCGATCGCGGCGGAAAGACGGGTGACCACGTCGCGGATGCCGGTCAACGCCTCTCCCGTCGCCTCGCCGAGCCGGACTCCCTGCTCGACCTTCTGGTTGGAGTCCTGGATCAGGTGGGCGATGTCCTTGGCGGCGTCCGACGACCGCTGGGCGAGGGTGCGCACTTCGGCGGCCACCACAGCGAAGCCCTTGCCGGCCTCGCCGGCGCGGGCCGCCTCCACCGCGGCGTTGAGCGCCAGCAGGTTGGTCTGGAAGGCGATCGAGTCGATCACCCCGACGATCTCGGCGATGCGCTGGGCGCTTTCCTGGATGGCGCCGATGGCGGCGATGGAGCGCATCACCACCTCGTGGCTCGATTCGGTGCGTTGCTCCGCCAGGCGCGCGTCCTCGGCCGCTTCGCCGGAGCGGGCGGCGGTGTTGGCGACGCGGCCGGTCATCTCCTCCGTCGCCGCGGAGGTCTGCTCCAGCGCCGCGGCCTGCGACTCGGCGCGGGCCGCGAGATGGCGGCTTTCCTCGGCCAGGCCGCGGGCGCCTTCGCCGGCCTGGGCGGAGAGGGACTGCACTTCCCGGATCATGTCGGCGAGCCGGGACGACGCGCGGTCGGCGTCGCCGGCGAGCGCGGCGTAGGCGCCCTTCCAGCCGCCTTTCATCCGCCGCGAAAGGTCGCCCTCGGCGAGGGCGGAGAGGGCGGCGCCGGTCTCCTCCACCACCTCCTGCACCACGCCGACCAGACGGTTCACGTCGGCGGCCAGCGCATCGAGCGCGGCCTCCCCGTGGCTGACCGGCAGGCGGCCGTCGAGCCGGCCGGTCGCGACCGCCTCCGCCATCGCGGCCAGCCGGTCGTTGAGCGCGGCGGCGGCGTCGGCGCGCCTGCGGGCCGCGTCCGCGGCGCGGTTGGCGCCGTCCTCAAGCTCCCGCTGGCGCAGCATCGCGTCGCGGAAGCCGCCCAGCGCGTCGCGCAGGCGGCCGACCTCGTCCCCCGCCCGCCAGCCCGGCGGCGCCGCATCCAGATCGCCGGATGCCAGGCGCCCCATCACCCCGGAGAGCTCGGCCAGCCGGCCGCCGATCACCCGCCCGAGCCAGCGCGCCGAGACGACCGCCACCGCGAGGAAGGCCAGCGCGGAGACCAGCGGCAGGGCGAGCGCGAGGGTGCGGTTCTCCCGCAGGCGGGCCATGCCGATGTCCATGCCCTCATGGATCAGCTCCTCCGCCTCGTCGGCGCGCGCGAAGAAGTCGTCATAGGCGGCGTCGAAGGCGAGTTCGGCCTGCTCGCGCGCCGACGCGGCCTCGACCGCCGCGGCGCGGCGGACGGAGGCGAGTTCGGCGAAGCGCGCGAGATCGGCCAGAACCGGCTCCAGCGCCGCGGCGACCTCCGGCATACGGGCGGCGGCGGCGCGCAGCGCGGCGGCGGCGGCGTCGAAGGCGGCGACCGCCTGGCCGAATTCCTCCCCCGCATCGCCGCCGAGCACCTCCTCCACCAGCAGGTGACCATGGGAGATGAGCTGGCGCGCGGCGCCGACGTCGCGCTGCACGAAGGCGTCGAAGGGCGCCAGCGCGGCGGCGGCGGCGGCGTCCTCCTCCAGCCCGTCGTAGAGCGTATCGAACGCCTCGTCCGCGCCGGTGCCCACGCCCTGCGCCGAAGCCAGCAGCGCATGGCGCGCCTCCGCCGCCCGTTCGAAATCGTCGAGCCCGCGCAGAACCCGCCCGATCCGCTCCGCCACGCGGGGATCGGCGGTGGCCAGGAAGCGCCCCTCGTCATTCTCCCCGCCTTCGAGGATGGCGCGCGCGTAGAAGCGGCTTTCGGCGAGGAAGGCGAGCACCTCCGAGAAATCCTCGGCGGCGTCGCCGGCCATCAGCTCCTCCATCACCAGGTGGGCCTGGGCGGCGTTGAGCTTGATCTCCATCGCCGCGTCGCCGAGGGGGGCGAGGCCGGCCCCGACCTCCTCCCCGCTGTCGGCCGCGCGCTTGGCGGTGAACCACGCGCCCGCCTGGAACAGCCCGCTCATCATCGCCAGCGCGGCGAAGACCAGCATCAGCTTGCGTCCGGCGGGAAGGTCGTCGAGCGACATGGCGCGGCCTCGAATCCGGTGACGGGGTGGCCTTGCCTAACCCCGGCACGGTCAACAAACCGCTAAGAGGCGCGCCCCCGGAGAAGCCCGCCCCCCCCGCATGCCGGCCGCGGGCGGGGCGAGGTCGGGGGCGTCAGATGTCGAAGAACACCGTCTCCCGCTCTCCCTGCAGGCGGATGTCGAAGCGGAAGGCGCCCGGCCCCTCCTGCACCGCGATCAGGGTGGCGGCGCGGTCGCGATGCTCGATGCGGGCGAGCACCGGGTCCTCTGCGTTGGCCACCGCCTCGTCGGGGAAATACATGCGGGTGTGCAGCCCGATGTTCACGCCGCGCGCCACGATCCAGAAGGTGATGTGCGGGGCCATGAGGCGGCCGTCCTTGAAGGGCACGCGGCCGGGGCGGACGGTCTCGAACGTCCATTCCCCGGTCTCGCCGTCCGAGGCGCAGCGGCCGAAGCCGGAGAAGGCCGCGTCGGCGACGCCCCGCGGCTCCCCGATCCCCGGATGCAGGCCGGCGGCGTCGGCCTGCCAGATCTCCACCAGCGCGTCGCGCACCGGGGCGCCGGCTCCGTCCCAGACGCAGCCGCGCAGGGTGATCCGCTCCCCCTGCGCGCCGGGGTCGAGCATGGAGCGGCCCAGATCCTCGGGATACACCCCCTCGATCTCCGCGTGATTGGGGGTGAGGCCGATATGCACATAGGGCCCGGCGGTCTGGGAGGGCGTCTCCCGGAACTGGCCGGAGAGGTCGTTGGGCAGGTCGTGGCGCAGGCGGCTCATCTCACAGCCCCTCCATCCGGTTTTCGAAGAGCGTCGAGCGGCGCCCGCGCAGCACGATGTCGAAGCGGTAGCAGAGCGCGTCCATCGGCACGGCGTTGCGCAGGTCGAGCGGCGCGATCAGCCGTTCCACCGCCGCCCGGTCGGGGATGGTGTTCACGATCGGGCATTTCCAGATCAGCGGATCGCCCTCGAAATACATCTGGGTGATCAGCCGCTGGCCGAAGCCGTGGCCGAAGAGCGAGAAGTGGATATGCGCGGGCCGCCAGTCGTTCGGGCCGTTGGGCCAGGGATAGGGGCCGGGCTGGATGGTGCGGAAGCGATACCAGCCGGCCTCGTCGGTCAGGCAGCGCCCGCAGCCGCCGAAATCGGGGTCGAGGGGCGCGAGGTAGCTTTCCTTCTTGTGCCGGTAGCGGCCGCCGGCGTTGGCCTGCCAGACCTCCAGCAGCGCGCCGGGGACCGGGCGGCCGTTCTCGTCCAGCACCCGGCCGTGGACGATGATGCGCGGACCGACGGGCGTATGCCCGGGGCGGGCGAAGTTCAGCGTCAGGTCGTCGTCGAGCGGCCCGAGCTGGTCATGGCCGAACACCGGCCCGGTGAGCTCGGACAGGGTCGAGTCCAGCGCCACCAGCGGGCGGGAGGGCGAGCGCAGCACCGAGGTCTTGTAGCCCGGGTCGTAGGGCTTAGGGTGCCAGCCGTTGCGCTCCCGCGTGAAATAGGCCCCTTCGGGATGGGCCAGGTCGCTTTCGAATTCCATCGCCGCCTCCTGCGCGATCCTCCCCGCGCGGTCCTTCCAGTGGCGGGCGTCCGCGGCGCGGGCGCCCCGCCGGGCTCCCTTCCCGGCGTTTCGATGCGCCGGGGCCGCCCCCGGCCGCCCGGCGAGGGGCGCGGCCCCGGTCGGGCTTGGCCCCGTCGCCCGCGGCCCCGACGAGCAGGGCCCCGTCCAGCAGGGCCCCGTCCAGCAGGCCCCGTCCAGCAGGGCCCCGTCGCGCGAGGGCGATTCCGCGCCTAGGTGGCGTCCGTCTCCGCGGCCTCGCGCTCGGCGAAGACCTGCTTGGCGATGCGGAAGGCGGTGTTGGCGGCCGGCACACCGGCATAGACCGCCACATGCAAAAGCGCCTCGCGCACGTCTTCGGGGCTGGCCCCGGTATTGGCCGTGGCGCGGGTGTGGAGCGCGAACTCCTCCTCCCGTCCCAGCCCGGCCAGCAGCGCCAGCGTGATCAAGGAACGTTCACGTTTGGTTAACTGCTCCCCCGACCAGACGGTTCCCCACGCGCCTTCGGTGATGAAATCCACGAAGGGTTTGTCGAAAAGCGTCGCGGTCCCCTGGGAGCGGTTCACATGGGCGTCGCCCAGCACCGCGCGGCGGGTGGCCTCGCCCGTGGCGCGGCGGGCGGCGCCCGGTCCGGCTTCGGGGCCGGTTTCGGGGGTGTTCTGGTCGCTCATCGTCCGATCTCCGACAGGAAGGCGGTCAGCATGGCCGCGCAGGTGTTGGGATGCTCGATGCAGGGCAGGTGGCCCGCCTCGCGCACCAGCTCGAACCGGGCGCCGGCGATCAGGTCGGCGGTGGCCTCGACCACGTCGGGAGGCGTGGAGCCGTCCTCGTCCCCGCAGATCGCCAGCACCGGCAGCCCCAGCCGGGCGGTGGAGGCCCTCAGGTCCGCGTCGCGCAGCGCCCGGCAGCAGGCGACGTAGCCCTTCGCCTCGGTGCGCGACAGCATGGCCTTCCACATCGCCAGCGCCTCGGGCCTGTTGGCCCGGAAGGCGGCGGAGAACCACTTGGCGATCACCCCCTCGGCGATGGCGGCGACGCCGTGCGCCTCCACCTGCGCGATGCGGCTTTCCCAGCTCATCGGCTCCCCGATCCGCGCGGCGGTGTCCATCAGCACCAGCGCCCGGGTCAGGTCCGGCCGCCGCGCCGCCAGGGCCTGGGCGACCATGCCGCCGATCGACAGGCCGACCACCACCGCCCGGCGCACCTCCAGCCGGTCCAGCAGGGCGGCGAGGTCGTCGGCCAGGTCCTCCACCGAGCAGGCGTCGGAGGGGGCCTCCGACAGCCCGTGGCCGCGGGTGTCGTAGCGGATGAAGCGCAGGCGGGAGGACATCCGCGCCACCGTCTCGTCCCAGATCCGGAAATCGGTGCCCAGCGAGTTGGAGAACACCACCGGGAGCCCGCCCCGGTCGCCCTCGTCGGCGTAGTGGAGCGTCACGCCGTTCACGCGCATGGCCTGCATGCCTGTCCCTCCCCTGATTTCCGTCGCCGCGCCCCGTTCTGCGCGGGGCGCCGGCCGGTCCGCGCGGGCCGGCGCCCGGCGGATCACGAAGTTGTATACAGCGCCGTCCGCCACGCCAAGCCGAAGCGCGTCCTGCGCTCTGGTCAGCGGCGCGGATCGGGCTAAGTGCCGGTCAACAGGCAAAGGAGGCCGCGGATGGCCGCGAAGGACACGGATGGACGAACCGGGCAGGTGCGCGCGATCACGCGCGCGGTCGCGGTGATGCGGGCGCTGGCCGACAGCCCCGAGGGGCTGACGCTGTCGGAGACGGCGCAACGCTCGGCCCTGGCCGCCTCGACCGCGCATCGCATACTGACCACGCTGGAGAGCGAACGTTTCGTGCGCTTCGACGCCGCCTCGGGCTGCTGGCAGGTGGGGGTGGCGGCGTTCACCGTGGGGGCCGCCTTCGCGCGCACCCGCGACGTGATCGTGATGGCGCGACCCTATATGCGCCGGCTGATGGAGACGACAGGGGAGACGGCGAACATCTTCCTCGAGTCGGGCGGCGAAATCGTCTGCATGGCCCAGGTGGAGAGCCGCCACGCCATGCGCGCCCTGACCCGGGTGGGCGGGCGCACCAAGATGCACTGGTCGGGGGCCGGCAAGGCGATGCTGGCCCATATGCGCCCCGAGCACGCCCGCCGGGTGATCGAGGAGCACGGTCTGCCCCGCGCCACCCCCCGCACCCTGACCGAGCCCGAGCAGCTCGCCGAGGCGCTGGAGCGCGCCCGCCGCGACGGCGTGGCGGTGGACGACGAGGAGCACGCGGAGGGCCTGCGCTGCATCGGCGCCGCGGTGCTGACCGAGACCGGGGCCCCGGCCGCGGCCATCTCGGTCTCCGGTCCCAAGAGCCGCATCGGGGACGAGCGCCTCATGCAGCTGCGCGAGCTGGTGGCCCGCGTGGTCGGCGAGGTGACCCGCGAGTTCGGCGGCCGTCCCCCGGGGGCCTGAGGGGGCCCGGGCGCAGGCGCGCGTCGACGGGGGGCCGCATCGCCGGCGGAGGAGAAGCTCTCGAAGATCCGCCCCCTGAAGATCGTTCGAGAGTGTCGACCAAAGCCGCGTCGCAGGCGCGCCCCCGCAAGCCGCGGAGCGCTGATCGAACCGCCGCGGGCGGCGTGGGGAGGCCGGACGCCCTCAGCGATCTCCGAAGACGTGCGCGTCGCAGGCGCGCACGGCGCGTATCCGACGTCTGGCGCAGGCCTCGGGCGTCGAGAGGTCCCGGGTCGAGCCCGGGACGCGCCGGGTTGGCGGCCGATCGCGGACGGCGGACATGTCAGGACCGCCCGATGACCGCCGGAGGCCAGCCTTTCCGTTCGCGCCGTCCTGCTTTCGGCGCACGCCCACGCGGGCCGGGTCGGGCAGGCGCGAAGCGGTCGCGCCGCTTCTCCCGGGGGACGGGTTCAGGCGCGCGGCAGGACACCCCCATCCGCCTCGACCGATCCGCCGGGAGCGACGACACGCCCGACCGGAGGCGCCGCGATGGGGCGCGCGGCCATGGGCGGCGCGCGGCGACCGGGACGAGCACCGCGCGCTCGCCACGCCCGTCCGGCTCGTCGCCTTCCCCGATGGGGCCGCGCCCGACGCAGGCCGCCCGCGCCTCCCCCCCGCGCCCCCCTCGCGGCGCCGCGCGGGCGCCCGGATCCGGCCCTCGGCCGGGTGGTCGCGCGGCCTCCGAACCCTCAGCCGGGCGAGGCCCATCCAGGCTGCGCGCGCGCAATGCGCCGCAGTCGAAGGAAACCGTCTCCCCCCTCTGGACGCGCCCCGCGGCCCTTGCTATACGCCGACCCGCCGACACGGCGCGGGCTGATCCGGCGTAGCTCAGTGGTAGAGCATCGGACTGTTAATCCGCTGGTCGTAGGTTCGAATCCTACCGCCGGAGCCATCCCGCCCCCTTTCGGTTCTTCCGACAACGTCGCACGAGACCGCCAAGCGCTTCCCCATCGGGGGCGCCGCGGTCACGTCGCGTCGCATCCGCGCCACAGGGCGCCGGCGTCGCGCGGCCTGCGCGCGGCCTCCGCGCCGCGGCGCCCTCTCGCCCCTCGGCGTTATAACTTGTATCGATTCCTCCGCCGGGGCGGGCCGCCCCGAGCCATGGCGACGCAGGCGCCGGCCTGACGCGCCGCAAGACACGGCCCGAACGGAGGAACCGCATGTCCGCCCAGCCCCATCCCGGCCCCCACATGCCCGGAATCGACCCCGCGCTCGCCCATGCCGCGAGCGGGCTGACCGTCGCCGACCATTTCGCCGCCCGCGTCCGGCTCGGCCCCGACCGGCCGGCGGTGGAGGACGGGCGGCTGGCGCTCAGCTACGCCGCGCTCGCCGACCGCGCCGCCCGGCTGGCCGGGGTGTTCGCGGGTCGCGGGCTTGCGCGCGGGGCGCGCGTGGCGGTGCTGTCGGAGAACCGGGGCGAGTTCCTGGAACTGTTCCTGGCCTGCGCCCAGGCCGGGCTGATCGCCTGCTGCCAGAACTGGCGGTTGGCGGACGAGGAGCTGCGCCACTGCCTGCGCCTGGTCGGCCCGGCGGTGCTGCTCGCCTCCCCCCGCTTCGCCGAGACGGCCGCGCGCGTCGCCCCGGCGGGCTGCGAGGCGATGAGCTTCGGCGACGGCTACGAAGCCGCGCTCGCCGCCGCCGCCCCCGCCGCCCCCGACCCGGCCGTGCATCCCGAGGATGGGCTGCTGATCCTCTACACCTCCGGCACCACCGGCCTGCCCAAGGGGGCGTTGATCTCGCACCGGGCGGAGATCGCGCGGGCCATGGTGGCCGCGACCGACCTGCCCACCACCGCCGAGGACGGGTTCGTGGCCTGGGCGCCGCTGTTCCACATGGCCTCGGCCGACACCGCGCTCGCCACCCTGATGCGGGGCGGCAAGGTGATGGTGATGGACGGCTACGACGCCCCCGCGCTCGCCGCCATCGTGGCGCGGGAGCGGATCGGCCGGCTGACCCTGATGCCGGGCACGATCCAGGCCTTCATCGAGGCGATGGAGGCGCAGGGCCTGCCGGCGAAAGGCGTGAAATACGCGGGCGTCATGGCCGACCTGGTGCCGCGCGACCAGATCGTTGCGGTGACCCGGCTGCTGGACGCGCCCTACCTGAACACTTTCGGGGCGACCGAGACCGGCTCCACCCCCGTCTCCGCCGGCATGATCCCGGTGGGCGCCCGGCCCGAGCGGCTGGACAAGACCCTCAACACCTGGTGCCGGACCCGGCTGGTGGATGCCGACGACAACGAGGTTCCCGACGGCCAGCCCGGCGAGATGGCGGTGCGCGGGCCGACCCTGTTCTCGGGCTACTGGAACAACCCGGAGGCCAACGCCAAGGATTTCCGCGGCGGCTGGTTCCACATGGGCGACATGTTCACGCGCAACCCGGACGGGACGCTGAGCTTCGTGGACCGCTCGAAGTATCTCATCAAGTCGGGGGGCGAGAACATCTACCCCGCCGAGATCGAGCGGGTGCTGCTTTCCGACCCCCGCATCTACGACGCCTGCGTGGTGCGCAAGGCGGACGCGAAATGGGGGGAGACGCCGGTGGCCTTCGTGGCCCTGAACCCGGGCGCGGAGGCGACGGAGGCGGAGATCATCGCCGGCTTCGACGGCCGCATCGCGCGCTACAAGCGCCCCTCCGCGGTGCGGTTCGTGAGCGACGCGGACCTGCCCCGCTCGACCACCGGCAAGATCAAGAGGCACGAGCTTGAGGAGCGGCTGCGGGCGGAGGGCTGACGGCGCAGGACAGGCGCCGCGGGCGGGCGGGAGCGACGGGCGGCTTCGCTTTCGCCCGCCCCGCGCCGTCCGCGTCCTTGGCGAGGCCTGCGCCGGCGCCGGCGTCGGCGGCGAGGTTCGGCCCCCGCCGAAACCTATGGACCGAAACGATGAAATCCCGGATAGGTGACTCACTGAACGTCGCGGCGTCTTCCGCGGCGTCGCAATTGGGGAGTCCCGTATGTTCGCCCGAGCCCTTCTCTGCGTCACGCTCGCGACGCCTGCCGCGGCATTCGCCACCACCATCGACAGCCGTCCCTATACCAACCAGCTCTCGGTCGGCACCGACAACGGCGCCGACATCTTCGGCGGCACGTTCCAGGCCGACGGCACGCAGCTCGACTCGTTCACGCTGACCCTCTCCGGCACCGCGCCCGGCGCCGAGCTGCGCGCGGTGGTGATGTCCGGGGTGGCGCTCAACGCGCCCGGAACCCTGCTCTGGCAGAGCGACGCGTTCCTCATCGGCGAGGCGATGACGGAATACAGCTTCGCCCCCGACCTGGCCCTGACCGACGGCGACATTTATTTCATCGGCTTCGACAGCGGCCTGCTGACCACCGTCGCCAGCGCCGGCTCCAACCGGATCGCCGTCGCCCCCGACGACCGGATCGCGCCCGGCCAGGTCCTGGGGCGGTTCAACGGCGGCGCGCTGTTCGAGTATTCCAACAGCCAGGACGTGGCGAGCCTGATCGTGATGAGCGGCGGCGCCTCCGACGTGCCCCTGCCCGCGACGCTGCCGCTGGCGGCGGCGGGCGCCGGTCTGATCGGCCTCGCCGCCCGCCGCCGTCGCAGGGGCTGAGCGCCCCGGCCCACGCCCGGCCGCCCGCGCGTCCCCCCGGCCCGCCGAAGGCGGACGGGGGCGCCGGCCGGGTCCGGGGCGCGACGCCGCCCCACCAGCGGCCGTCGCCCTGCCCGCCCGGGCCCGGTCAGCCGGCCAGCGCCGAGACCACGTCCTGCGCGCGGACCACGCCGCGGGGCGCGCCGCCCTCGCCGGTCACCGCGACTTCCGCCGCGCCGTCGCGCAGCAGCGCCATGACCTCGGTCAGGGGCGTCTGCGCGCCGACCGTGGGCGACCCCGGCGCGGCCTGCCCCTCGCCCAGCGCATCCGCCGCGCGCAGCACGCCCAGCGGGTTCATATGGGCCACGAAATCCGCCACATAGTCGTTGGCCGGCTTGCGGATGATGTCGCGCGGCGCGCCGCATTGCACGATCCGGCCGCCCTCCATGATCGCGATCCGGTCGCCAAGCTTGAACGCCTCGTCCAGATCGTGGCTCACGAAGACCAGCGTGCGCTTGAGGTTCTTCTGAAGCTCCAGCAACTCGTCCTGAAGCCGCGCCCGGATCAGCGGATCGAGCGCCGAGAACGGCTCGTCCATCAGCAGGATCGGGGCCTCGGTGGCGAAGGCCCGCGCCAGCCCGACCCGCTGCTGCATCCCGCCCGAAAGCTGGCCGACCTTGCGTTCCGCCCAGTCGGCGAGGCCGACGAGGTCGAGCTGCCGGCGCACCCGCTCGTCCCGCTCGGCCCGGCCCATGCCGGCGAGCTCCAGGCCGAGGCCCACGTTCTCGGCCACGTTGCGCCAGGGCAGCAGGCCGAACTGCTGGAAGACCATCGCCACCCGGCTGGCCCGGATCCGGCGCAGGGTGCGGGCGTCGGCGGCGGTGACGTCGTCCATGCCCCCCTGCCCGTCGGAGATCAGCACCCGCCCCCGCACCACCGGGTTCAGCCGGTTGACCGCGCGCAGAAGCGTCGACTTGCCGGAGCCTGACAGGCCCATGAGCACCAGGATCTCGCCCTCGCCCACATCCTCGGAGCAGTCGTGCACGCCCAGCACCTGGGAGGTCTTCTCCTGCACCTCGGCCCGGCTGAGGCCCTTGTCCATCAGCGGCAGCGCCTCCTGCGGGCGGCCGCCGAAGACGATGGAGACGTTGTCGAATACGACCGCCTTGCTCATTTCGCCCGCCCCCCGATGCGCAGGATCCGGTCGAGCAGGATGGCCACGACCACGATGATGAAACCGCTCTCGAACCCCAGCGCGGTGTTGACCTGGTTGAGCGCGCGCACCACCGGCACGCCCAGCCCGTCGGCCCCGACCAGGGCCGCGACGACGACCATGGACAGCGACAGCATGATGGTCTGGTTCAGCCCCGCCATGATCTGCGGCAGCGCGTAGGGCAGCTCCACCTTCACCAGCTTCTGGGTGGGCGTGGCCCCGAAGGCCTCCGCCGCCTCCAGCAGCGCCGGCGGGGTCGAGGAGACGCCCAGATAGGTCAGCCGGATCGGCGCGGGCAGCACGAAGATCACCGTGGCGATCAGGCCGGGCACCATGCCGATGCCGAAGAACACGATGGCCGGGATCAGGTAGACGAAGGTCGGCAGCGTCTGCATCAGGTCGAGGATCGGCTGGATCGCGGCGTAGAGCCGGGGCCGGTGGGCGGCGAAGATGCCGATCGGCACGCCCACGGCCATGCACACGATGCAGGCGGACAGCACCAGCGTCAGGCTCTCGGTCATCTCCTCCCAGTAGTCCTGGTTCATGATGAACAGGAAGCCGAGGAAGGTGAACACGCAGATCTTCCAGTTGCGCTGAAGCGCCCAGGCGATGGCCACCGCGACCGCGGTGACGATCAGCGGATGCGGCGTCTGCAGCAGCCAGAGCAGCGCGTCGATCAGCGCGCTCATCACGTCGGCGAGCCCGTCGAAGAACCATCCGCCGTTGTCCTGGAGCGCGTCGAAGAAGGCTTTCGCCCATTTTCCGACCGGGATCTTGTTGTCGGACAGCCAGTCCATGCCGGGGTCCCCTCCGTTGTCTCTCGTCGTCCGTATATCGCGCTTCGGGCGGCGGCGTCGCGCCTGCCTCGCGCCCCGCCTCGCCGCGCGGGCGCCCCTCGCGCCCGGGCGAAGCCGCCGCTCCCCGGAGGCGCCGGGGAGGGCGGGCGGGAGGCGCGTCCGGGGAGCGGCCCCGCCGCGCCGAAGCGCCTCCCGAAAACCGAAGGGGGCGGACCCTTGCGGACCCGCCCCCCGGGAGGCTCAGAGCCCGAAGGCCGCCTTCACCGCCGCCAGCCCCGGCTCGCCGTCCACCGTGGTCACGCCGTTCAGCCAGGCGCCCAGCGCCTCGGGATTGGCCTTCATCCAGGTCATGGTGGCGTCGTCCGCATCCTCGCCGTCGTCGAGGATCTTGCCCATGATCTCGTTCTCCATGGGCAGCGAGAACTTCAGGTTCTGCAGGAAGGTCCCCAGATTGGGGCACTCGGTGGAGAAGCCCTTGCGGGTCACGGTGTGGACCACGCCCTCGCCGCCGAAGAAGTCCTCGCCGCCGGTGAGGTATTTCAGCGAGAAATTGGCGTTCATCGGGTGGGGCTCCCACCCCAGGAACACCACCGGCTCCTCCTTCTTGTAGGCGCGCCCGACCATGGCCAGCATGCCCTGCTCGGAGCTTTCGACCACCTCGAAGTCCTTGAGGTCGAACTTGTTCTCCTCGGTCAGCGAGACGAGGTAGGCGTTGCCCTCGTTGCCCGGCTCGATGCCGTAGATCTTGCCGTCGAGCCCCTCGGCGAACTTGTGGATGTCCGCGTAGGTCTTGAGGCCCTGGTCGTAGAGGTAGGTCGGCACGGCGAGCGTGTACTTGGTGCCTTCGAGGTTCACCGCCACCTGCTCGATCTCGCCGGACTCGAGATAGGGGGTGATGGCGCTGGTCTGCGCCGGCATCCAGTTGCCCAGGAACACGTCCACGTCGTCGCTTTCCAGCGAGGCGAAGGTGACGGGCACCGACAGGACCTTGACGTCGACGTCGTAGCCCAGCGCCTCCAGCACCTGCTTGGTGGCGGAGGTGGTGGTGGTGATGTCGGTCCAGCCGACATCGGAGAAGACGACCTCGTCGCAGGCGGCCTGGGCGGCCATCGGCGCGCCGGCCATGGCGGCGAGGACGGCGGCGCAGGCGGTGGCGGCGCGGGCGCGGCGGGCGATGGAATGGCGATGCATTTCGGCTCTCTCTCCCGGTTGAGCTTTGGTCGCGGGTTGATTTTGATTGACGGCTCAATCAAAAACGATGCCTCCGCGGTTGTAAACGCTTGTGTGGATCGGACGGGAATGCAATGCCGAAAGTCGGGATGGAGCCTGTGCGCCGCGACGCGCTGATCCGCGCCTGCATCGCCGAGATCGGCGAAACCGGCAGCCTGGGCGTCACCGTGGGCCGCATCGCCTCGCGCGCCGGGGTGTCGCCGGCGCTGGCGCATCACTATTTCGGCTCCAAGGACCGCATCCTTCTGGCCGCGATGCGCCATGTTCTCAGGGAGTTCGGGACCTCGGTGCGCAAAGGGCTCGCCCGCGCCCAGACGCCCGAAGCCCGGCTTCGCGCCATCGTCGGCGCCAGCTTCGGGGCCGAGCAGTTCGACCGCGAGATCATCGCGTCCTGGCTGGCCTTCTACGTGCTGGCCCAGACCTCTCCGGAAGCGGCGCGGCTCTTGAAGGTCTACGCCCAGCGGCTCGATTCCAATCTGGTCCACGACCTGCGCAAGCGCGTGCCCGAATCGGAGGCGAGGCGAATCGCCCAGGGGCTCGCCTCGATGATCGACGGGTTCTACATCCGCTCCGCCCTGCAGGACCTGGCCCCCGATCCGGCCGGCGCCGCGGCGGCGGTGAACGCCTATCTCGACCTTTGCCTCGCACGGGAGACCGCAGCTTGAGCCGACGTCCCAACATCCTCGTCATCATGGTGGACCAGCTTTCGGGAACGCTGTTCCCCGACGGGCCCGCGCCCTGGCTGCACGCCCCCAACCTGAGGAGCCTGGCCGAACGGTCGGTTCGTTTCGCCAACGCCTACAACGCCTCCCCGCTCTGCGCCCCCGCCCGCGCGGCCTTCATGGCGGGCGCCCTGCCCCGGCGCACGCGGGTCTACGACAACGCCGCCGAGTTCGCCTCCGACATCCCCACCTACGCGCATCACCTGCGCCGGGCGGGCTACGCCACGTGCCTCTCGGGCAAGATGCATTTCGTGGGCCCCGACCAGCTTCACGGCTTCGAGGAGCGGCTGACCACGGACGTCTACCCCGCCGATTTCGGCTGGACGCCGGACTACCGCAAGCCGGGCGAGCGCATCGACTGGTGGTATCACAACATGGGCTCGGTCACCGGCGCGGGCGTGGCCGAGATCACCAACCAGCTCGAATACGACGACGAGGTCGCCTACAACGCGGTCCGCAAGATCTACGATCTGGGCCGGCGGCTGGACGACCGGCCGTGGATGCTGACGGTCAGCTTCACCCATCCGCATGACCCCTACGTGGCGCGGCGGCGGTTCTGGGATCTTTACGCCGATTGCGAACATCTCGCGCCCCGCGTCCCCGATCCGGGCTACGAGGCGCAGGATCCGCACTCCAAGCGGCTCTTCGACGCCAATGACTGGCGCAAGTTCGACATCACCGACGAGGATATCGCCCGGTCCCGGCGCGCCTATTTCGCCAACATCTCCTACGTGGACGACAAGATCGGCGGGATCCTCGACGCCCTGCACGGCACGCGGCAGGAGGAGGACACGGCGATCGTGTTCCTCTCGGACCATGGCGACATGCTGGGCGAGCGCGGGCTGTGGTTCAAGATGAGCTTCTATGAGGGCGCCTCGCGCGTGCCCCTGATGATCGCCGCGCCCGGCCTCGCGCCCGGGCGGGTGGACGCGCCGGTCTCCGCGCTCGACGTCACGCCGACGCTGGCGGACATCGCGGGGATCGACATGGGCGGGATCATGCCCTGGACCGACGGCGAGAGCCTGATGCCGGTGGCCACCGGCGCGGCCCCCCGCGAAACCCCGGTGCGCATGGAATACGCCGCCGAAGGCAGCTACGCGCCGCTGGTCTGCCTGCGGGGCGAGCGGTGGAAATACATCCATTGCGAGCTCGACCCGCCGCAGCTTTTCGACCTGGAGTCGGACCCGGACGAGCAGGTCAATCTCGCGCCCGATCCCGCCTACGCCGCCGTCGCCGACGCCTTCGCCGCGCGGGTGCGGGAGTTGTGGGACATGGACGCCTTCGACGCGGAGGTCCGCCAGTCCCAGGCCCGGCGCTGGGTGGTTTACGAAGCCTTGCGCAACGGCGCGTATTTCCCGTGGGACTTCCAGCCCCTGCAGAAGGCCTCCGAACGCTACATGCGCAACCACATGGACCTGAACGTGCTGGAGGACAGCCAGCGATACCCGAGGGGCGAATGATGCCGGCGCAACCGACCGCAAGCCATTTCGTCGACGGCCGTTACGTTGAGGACGAGACGGGGGCGGAATTCGTCTCCCGCCATCCCGCGACCGGAGAGGTCATCGCACGCCTGCACGAAGCCACCCAGGCGGTGATCGAGGCCGCCTTCGACTGCGCCGCCCGCGCCCGGAAGGACTGGGCCGCGCGATCCCCGGCGGAGCGGGGCCGCGTGCTGCGCGCCGCCGCCGAGATCCTGCGCCGGGACAACCGGGCGCTGTCGGAGCTGGAGACGCTCGACACCGGCAAGCCGTTGCAGGAGACGCTGGTGGCCGACGCCGCCTCCGGCGCCGATGCGCTGGAATATTTCGGCGGGCTGGCCGCGACGCTGGGCGGCGAGACCATCCCCGTGCCCGGCGCCCATGTCTACACGCTGCGCGAGCCGCTGGGGGTCTGCGTGGGCATCGGGGCGTGGAACTACCCGATCCAGGTGGCCTGCTGGAAGGCCGCGCCGGCGCTCGCCTGCGGCAACGCCATGGTGTTCAAGCCCTCGGAGGTCACGCCGCTTTCGACCCTCAAGCTGGCCGAGGCGCTGGTCGAGGCCGGGGCCCCGCCGGGCCTGTTCAACGTGGTGCAGGGCGCGGGAGAGGTCGGCGCGGCGCTGGTCTCCCATCCCGCCTGCGCCAAGGTCTCGCTCACCGGCTCGGTCCCCACCGGTTCGCGGGTCGCGGCCCAGGCGGCGGAGCGGATGACGCCCTTCACCATGGAGCTGGGGGGCAAGTCGCCGCTGATCGTCTTCGACGACGCGGACCTTGAGGACGCGGTCGGCGGCGCGCTTTTGGGCAATTTCTATTCCGCGGGACAGGTCTGCACCAACGGCACGCGGGTCTTCGTGCAGGCCGGCATCCGCGACGCCTTCGTCGCCCGGCTGCTGGAGCGGACGGCGGCGATCCGGCTCGGCGATCCGATGGACGAGGCGACCCATATGGGCCCGCTGGTCTCCGCCGCCCATGCCGCCCGGGTGCGCGCCTTCATCGAGGCGGGGGTGGCCGAGGGCGCCTCGCGCCTGACCCCGGACGTCCTGCCCGACCTGCCCGGTCTGGATCCGGCCGCCTTCGTGCCGCCGACCGTCTTCGGCGGCGTGACCGACGACATGACGCTGGCGCGCGAGGAGATCTTCGGCCCGGTCCTGTCGCTGCTCGACTTCGAGACCGAGGACGAGGCGATCGCGCGCGCCAACGCCACCCCCTTCGGGCTGGCCGCCGGCCTCTTCACCCGCGACGTCGCCCGCGCCCACCGGGTCGCGGCGGCTTTGGAGGCCGGGGTGTGCTGGGTCAACTGCTACAACCTCACCCCGGTCGAGGCGCCCTTCGGGGGCGTGAAGGCCTCCGGCATCGGGCGGGAGAACAGCCGCGCGGCGGTGGAGTTCTACACCCGTCTCAAGACCGTCAACCTGGGGCTGGTCCCCGTCGACAGCCCTTACTGAGGAGCTCCTCCATGATCATCGTCCATGGACGCGCGACGTCCTCCAACGTGCAGAACGTGATGTGGTGCGCGGCCGAGCTGGGGCTCGAGGTCGAGCGTCGAGACGTGGGCGGGGCCTTCGGGGGGACCGACACGCCCGAATACCTCGCCATGAACCCCAACCGCACCGTCCCGACGGTGGAGATCGACGGGACCGTGCTGTGGGAGAGCGGGGCCGTCGTGCGCTGTCTCGCCGCCATGCACGGGGACGAGACCTTCTGGCCCCGCGACCCGCTGGTCCGCGCCCGGCTCGACATGTGGGCGGAGTGGGGGCGCGCGACGCTGGCCCCGAAGTTCCAGCCGTTCTTCCTGCAGCTGATCTTCCGCAAGCCGGGGGACGCGGATCAGGCCGTGCTCGCCGCCGCCCGCCCGCCGCTGGAAGGGGCGCTGGCGGTGCTGGACGCGCATCTGGCGAATTCGCCCTTCATCGGGGAGGCGTTCTCCTTCGCCGACATCCTGCCCGGCGTGCTGATGTATCGGCTGCACGAACTGGCGCTGACCCCGCGCGACTTTCCCAACGTGACCCGCTGGTATCGCGACCTCGCCGCCCGGCCCGCCTATGCCGAACACGCCATGGTCTCCTTCGCCTCCCTGCGGCCGAAATGACCGGCGGGGCGACGGAGGTCGGGCTGAACCGGGCGGAGCTGGTCGCCGACTACGTGGTGGTCGGCTCCGGCTCCGCCGGCTCGGCGCTGGCGGCGCGGCTGTCGGAGGACGGGCGCCATTCGGTGATCGTCGTCGAGCATGGGGGGACCGATGCGGGGCCCTTCATCCAGATGCCCGCGGCCCTGTCCTACCCGATGAACATGTCCCGCTACGACTGGGGGTTTCGGAGCGAGCCGGAACCGGGCCTGAACGGCCGGCGCCTCGCCTGCCCGCGGGGCAAGGTGCTGGGCGGGTCGTCCTCGATCAACGGCATGGTCTATGTGCGCGGCCATGCGCGGGACTACGACCATTGGGCCGAGATGGGGGCCGCCGGCTGGTCCGGCGCCGCCGTCGCCCCCTATTTCCGGCGCATGGAGCACTGGCACGACGGCGGCCATGGCGGGGACGCCGACTGGCGCGGGACCGACGGGCCGCTGCACGTCACCCGCGGCCCCCGGGAGAATCCCCTGTTCCACGCCTTCGTCGAAGCCGGGGCCCAGGCCGGGTTCGGGCGCACCGACGACTATAACGGTCAGCGCCAGGAGGGCTTCGGCCCGATGGAGATGACCGTCTGGCAGGGCCGCCGCTGGTCCGCCGCCAACGCCTATCTGCGCCCGGCGATGAAGCGGCAGAACCTGACGGTGATCCGCGGGCTGGCCCGGCGCGTGGTGATCGAGAACGGCCGGGCCCGGGGGGTGGAGATCCGCCGCCACGGCCGGGTCGAGGTGGTGGCGGCGCGGGCCGAGGTGATCCTCGCCGCGTCCTCGATCAACTCGCCCAAGCTGCTGATGCATTCCGGGATCGGGCCGGGGGCGCAGCTCTCCGCCCACGGGATCGGGGTCGTCGCCGACCGGCCGGGCGTGGGCGCGAACCTGCAGGACCATCTGGAGGTCTACGTGCAGCAGGCCTGCACCCAGCCGATCACGCTGAACCGGCACTGGAACCTGATCGGCAAGGGGCTGGCCGGGGCGCAGTGGCTGCTCTTCAAGACCGGGCTCGGCGCCTCCAACCAGTTCGAAAGCGCGGCCTTCATCCGCTCCCGCGCCGGGGTGGACTACCCCGACATCCAGATGCATTTCATCCCCATCGCCGTGCGCTATGACGGCAAGGCCCCGGCCGAGGGCGAGGGCTTTCAAATTCACGTCGGACCGATGCGGGCGACGTCCCGCGGGGCGGTGACGCTGGCCTCGCCGGACCCGGAGGCCGCGCCCTCGATCCTGTTCAACTACATGTCGACCGAGCAGGACGTCGTGGATTTCCGCCGCGCCGTGCGCGCGGCGCGCGAGGTGCTGGCCCAGCCCGCCTTCGATCCCTATCGCGGCAAGGAGATCCAGCCCGGCGCCGCCGTTCAGTCGGATGCGGAGGTCGACGCCTTCGTGCGGGAGCACGCCGAAAGCGCCTATCACCCCTGCGGCACCGTCCGCATGGGCCGGGCCGACGATCCCGGCGCGGTGGTGGACCCCGAATGCCGGGTGATCGGGGTCGAGGGGCTGCGGGTGGCCGACAGCTCGATCTTCCCGCGCATCCCCAACGGCAACCTCAACGCGCCCTCGATCATGGTGGGGGAGAAGGCGGCGGACATGATCCTCGGCCGTCCGCCCCTGCCCTCCGACAACCGGGAGCCGTGGATCGCCCCGCGCTGGCGCGAGTCGGATCGCGAAGGGGCCTGAGGGCCGGGGGGCCCCGGCCTCCCGGCGCCCGGCTCAGAAATCCAGCGAGGCGCCGATCGACCAGCCGGCCATATGCTCGCCCATCGTCAGCACGCCGCGCAGCGCCCCGCCTTCCACCAGCGAGTCGTCCGCAAGCTCCACCCGCAGATTGACCTGCACGCCGCGGTTCTCCGCATCGGCGAAGCCGGTCTCGGGGCGGAAGCCGGATGCGGGGCCGCG
This sequence comes from Pseudomonadota bacterium, assembly GCA_036154955.1. Lineage (GTDB taxonomy): Bacteria > Pseudomonadota > Alphaproteobacteria > Rhodobacterales > Rhodobacteraceae > Albimonas. The sequence continues at coordinate 75,234 of JAYZWL010000149.1, forward strand.
CGCCGGGTCGTAGCCGACTTCGGCCCGGGGGCGAAACCGCAGCCCGTCGGGGGCGCCGAAGGTCAGCCCCGCCCCGCCGAAGGCCGCGCCCGCGGCGCGGTCCTCCGCCCCGTCGCCGGCGCGGCCGCCGGGCCCTGCGGGCCGCGCGGCGAAGCGGCGGTCGGGCTGGAGGCCTTCGAAGCTGTAGGACAGCGCCCGTCCTTCCCCTTCACCCACGCCTCCCGGGCGGGATCCGGGATAGGCCGCGGGGTCGCCGGCGGCGTCGACCCGGATCAGGGCCGGGCCCAGCCCGCCGGGCCGCATCGCCTGCACCGCGAAGTCGAAGATCTGCGGCGGCGCGGCGCCCGCCCCGCCCTGCGGATCCGCCATCGCCGCGCCGCCCGCGACCGCCGCCGCCAGCCCCGCGGCCGCCCGCTGCAGACGTGACCCGCGCTGGCGAGGGCCGCGGCGGGGCGCGGCGGCGAAATTCGCCGCAACAGGCGCGGGAATGAGGCGAATGCGCATGGGAGACGAGGCTCCTTCGGCTGATCAATGCGACCAGCCTAGGGACTACGCCAGGTCGAGTTAACAACGGTTAATCAAACCGGCGATTTCCGGCCCGCGCCCGTGTCTTTCGCGCCGCAGCATGCCGCCCCGAGTGGTGGAAGCCGGGGTGAGACGCCGCCCCGCGCCCCGAAATCCAGCGAGGCGCCCCCGCCCGCGATACAGGGGCTCGCCTTCGATCCAGCGGAACGATTCCCGGGCGACGATTCGCAGCCGGCCGCCGACCTCGCCTTGGCCGACGACGCCCGGCGCCTCCTGCTGCGCGTCGACCGCCTCGGACCGGATCCGCGCGCAGCGCCCGGTCAGCGACAGCTCGACCGCGTCGGCGCAGGCTGTGGCGGGAAGACGGAGCGCCGCGGCCGGGCGACGGCGGGACCGCGGGATGCGCGGGCGGAGGCGGAGGGGCGGCGCATGGCGAGGTCTCCGGAAACGAAACCGCTTTCCGGTCCCATGCCATGCGCCGCCGGGCATTGTCCTCAAGTCATGCGGAGGGCCGCGCGCCCCGCGATCCGCCTCAGCCCGCCGCCTCCAGCGCCGCGCGACGGTCGTCGTAGCCGGCGTAGGAGGCCTTGAGCACCGCGTGGTTCAGCAGCACCACCGCCTTCGCCGCCCCGGTGGCGGGATCGGAGAGCGTGGTGCGGGTCCAGTAGGACTCGGTCCGCCCGCTCTCCGCGATGGCGGCCACCTCGCGATGCACGGCGTAGGTCTCTCCCACGAAGAGCGGACCGTCGACGAGCCGCATCTCCAGGTCCGCGTAAAGCCCGATGGCCGGCCCCTTGATCGGGAAGCCCGCGGATTTGGAGCCGTAGGCGGCCAGAACCGAGATCATTTCCATCGGGATCACGGCGCGGCCCCAGGGGGAGGCGGCGGGGTCCGAATAGGCCGGCATGGACTCGGTGATCGCGTCGAGCTTGCCGCGCAGGGTGAACGGGTAGAGGTCGCCCATATGGTCGTCCATGCCCATGGTCGCCGTCTCGCCGTCGCGCCCGGTCATGCCCACGCGCAGGTCTTCGAGGATCACCAGCTTCCCCGGCGGGCGCAGGCGGGCCATGCGGGATTCGAGCAGGGTCTCGGGGTGGTCCGGGCCGAGGGTCGCGGTGGCGTCGAGCACGCGGGTCCCGTCCGCCTTCTCCGCCCAGCAGGTCACGGACGTCGCGCCGTCCTCAGGCATCCGGGCGAAGGCGCGGACCTCCTCACCCTCCACCACCATGTTGAGGAAATGGACCGAGAGGCAGCCGCGCTCGAACCAGGCCTGGCCGAAGATCCGCGCCATCAGCGGTTCGAACTGGGAGAAATGCGTCGGCCCCTCGATGGGACCGGCGCGGAAGCCGAGCTTCTCGGCCATGGCGTCGTCATGGATGGAGGTGTGGCCGTCATAGGCCTGGTCGGCCAGCATCTGCCGGGGCGCGCGGAGCGGCCCCGACAGGATGCCGTCGGTCAGCGTCAGCGGGGTCTCGAACATGGCTTGGGTCTCCTCCCGTTCGTCGCCCCCCTTGCCGGTCCCGGCCCGGGCCTCAGCCCATATGCATGAGGCTGGGCAGCCAGAGCGAGATCTCGGGGAAGGCGATCAGCAGCGCCATGATGATCACTTCGCAGCCGAGGAACCAGCCCACGCCCTTGAAAACCGTCTGCAGGGGCACCGTGTCGCCGGCCACGTTCTTGACCACGTAGACGTTGAGGCCCACGGGCGGGGTCAGCAGCCCGACCTCGATCATCTTGACCACGATGACGCCGACCCAGATCAGGTTCATGTTCAGCGCGTCGAAGGCGGGCAGGAACACCGGCAGGGTCAGCAGCATCACCCCGATCGGGTCGAGGAACATGCCCAGGATCAGGTAGACGATGGACAGCGCGATCACCAGCTGCACCGGCCCGAGGTCGAGATGCGACACAAGGTCGGCGATGAAGCCCGGCACGCCCGCCATGGCGAGGAAGCGGGTCAGCATCACCGCGCCGATGGCCAGGAAGAACAGCGACGAGGTGGTGCGCAGCGCGTCGCGGACCGAATCCCCCAGCGTCTTCTTGTTGAGGTTGCCCATCGCCGCGCCGATGATCAGCGCGAAGGCCGCGCCCAGCGCGCCCGCCTCGGTCGGCGTGGCGAGGCCGGCGTAGATCGAGCCGATCACGCCCAGCACCAGCACCGGCATCGGCCAGACCTGGAGCAGCGCCTCCAGCTTCTCGCGCCAGGTGACGGTCATCGCCACTTTGGGGGCGAGCGTCGGGTCGACCATGCAGCGCCCGACGATCATCACCGTGTACATGCCCGCGGTCAGCAGGCCCGGGATCAGCCCGGCCATCAGCAGCTGCCCCACCGACTGTTCGGTGAACCAGCCGTAGATCACGAAGGCGATGGAGGGCGGGATCAGCGCCCCCAGCGTGCCCGACGCGGCGACCGTGCCGGTGGCCAGCGCCTTGTCGTAGCCGAAGCGCAGCATCTCGGGGATGGCGAGCTTGCCGACCGCGGCCGAGGTGGCGATGGACGAGCCCGAGGCGGCGGCGAAGCCGGCGGCGGTGAAGTTGGTGGCCACCGCCAGCCCGCCCGGCAACTCGTTCAGCCATAGCCTCGCGGCGGTGTAGAGCGAACTGGTCAGCCCGGTCTGATAGGCCACGGCGCCCATCAGCAGGAACATCGGCACCGCCGAAAGCTCCCAGGACGAGGCGAAGTCATGGGGCAGCGAGCCGATCAGGCCCAGCGCGGCGCCCTTGGAGCGCACCATCCAGATCCCCACGAAGGAGACCCCGCCCAGCGCGAAGGAGATCGGCACCCGCAGCGCCAGCAGCACCAGGATCGCGGCCACGCCGAGATAGCCGATAGTGAGATTGTCCATGTCGTTTTCCCGTGGATCGGTCGTTTCGGCGCGGTCAGGCGGCGTGGTCTTCGGTGGGCTCGTGGGGCTTGGGCTCGGAGATCAGCCGCACGCCGCGAACGGCGAAGCTGAGATTGTCGAGCGCCTGCAGCGCCAGCCACACCAGCATCAGGGTCGCGCCCAGCGGCAGGAACCAGCGCGCCGGCCAGACCTGCATGTGCACGGTCGCCGTCTCCCACTCCTCGCCGCGGCGGGTCATGGTGATGGCCTTGTCGATGGAGCTGTCGAGCATGGTGCCGACATAGAGGATGCCGATGACGCAGCCGAACAGCTTGACCACCGACAGCGCGCGGGGGGCGAGCTTCTGGGTGAACATCTCGACTTCCAGATGCTCGTTGTCGCGGGTCACCACGCCCAGCGGCAGGAACACCAGCGCGACCATGTAATAGGAGGCGACCGTCTCCAGCGTGGTCGGGATCGGCCAGTTGAAGAAATGCTTCATCAGCACGTCCAGCGCGACCTGGGTCATCATCAGCAGCATGATGGCGCCGCCGATCAGGCCCACCGCGCCCGAGATGGATGAGGCGATCTTCTCTATGGTTCGCATGTCGGTCTTTCGTGCTGGCTGGTCCGCGCGGCGCCCGAAAGCGGGCTCAGGGGAGGCGGGTGGCGAGGGCCGCCGGGCGCGGAACCCGGGCGGGCGACGGATTGGGGCGGGCGGCGGGGCGGCGCGCGACGGCGCGGCCGGCTTCGCGGCGGGGACGCGCCGACCGGGGCCGCCCCCCTGCGCCGTCGCGGCCCGGATCCCGGGGCGGTCGGCGTCGTCGGAGCGGTCTTGCGGTCATCGGTCCATCTGGATCCAGGACGGGCGGGACCCCGGGGCGATGGCGTTCCGCCGCCCCGGGTCGATGCGTCAGCGCGGCAGCTTCGAGAAGATCTCGGTGCGCAGCGCCTCGGCGTATTTGGCCTTGTCGCCGCCCGTTTCGGCGACGATGCCGCGCCACTTGTCGACCAGCGTCTTGTAACCCTGGATGATCTCGTCGGCGTTCTCGATCCCGTCGATCTTGCCCTGCTCGGCGGCGGCGGCGTATTCGCCCGGGCGGATCTCGGCGATCTTGTCGGCCAGGTCCTTGTCGGCCGGATACACCTTGGCGCCCGCGGCCTCGGCCGCGGCGATGGCCTCGCTGTCCTCGGCCAGATAGGCCCACTGGATGTTGGCGATCAGGTCCGGCAGACCGTCGATGATCGCCGCCTGCTCGTTCTCCTCCAGGTCGTCCCAGACGTCCTGGTTGAGGTTCATCACCATCGAGCCGATATAGGCGCCCAGCGGATCGGAGACGATCGACTTCACGAAGTCCTTGATGTTGTAGGCGGTCAGCCAGGCGGCCGAGCCGACCGAGCAGTCGGCCTGACCGCGCTGCATCGCCTCGTACATCTCGGCGGAGGTGACCGACACCGCGGTCGCGCCCAGCGTGTTCATCAGCACGCCCATGCGCGAGGTGGCCCGCGCCTTCTTGCCCTGCAGATCGGCCAGCGAGGTCACCTTGGAGGTGCACATCAGCACGTAGGGCGAGGTGGAATACCAGGCCAGCGGCTTCACGCCGTTCTTTTCATAGTCCTTCAGGCAGGACGGGCAGTTGAGCAGCTGGAATTCGTTCATCGCCGCGGCGAAGGCGAGCACGTCGTCGGCCGCCACGAACAGCGAGGACAGCAGCACCGAATGCGGCAGGTCGCTTTTCACATAGACGTCGACCACGCCGGCGGCGTCGAGCACGTTGTCGCCGACCGCGCCCAGCAGCTCCTTCGGGCCGCCCATGGCGCCGCCGTAGAAGGTCTTCCACTGGATCGAGCCGTTGGTGTCGGCGGTGATCTTCTCGAAATAGGGGTTCAGACCGGCGGTGTTCACCGGATGCGTGGCGGAGATGTAGCCGCCGTAGCTGAGATCGCGGGCCATGGCCGGCGCCGCGAGCGCCGCCCCCGCAAGGGCCGAGGCCGTGACGAGCGCAAGCGGGGTCGAGGTGAATTTCATCTGGTTTCCTCCCGGGTTGACGTTATGGCCTCCCCGCCCCTCCCGGCTGTCGCGCCGGGTTCCCTGAAGCGGAGAAGTTGTTTGGTCAGCGCAAGTTAACGTCCGTGGCGCGCCCCGACAAGCAACAAAGCGAAACATCGGGCCGCATTGCGGAACAACTTTCCTGCATCCGACCGTCCCGCGGAATTCGGAAGATGATTTTATTTCCGTTGCCGCAAGGGGGAATCGGCGGCGGCGGACCCCCCCGGACCCGCCGCCGCCGGGGCCGGATCAGTAGTCCAGCTTGTCGTAGATTTCACGCTTCAGGGCGGCGACGTACTTGGCTTTGTCGTCGCCCACTTCCTCGGCCATGATCTTGCGCCACTTGTCGACGGTGGCGCGGAAGCTGTTGACGACCTCGCCCGCGTTCTCGATGCCGTCCGCCTCGCCCTGCTTGATGGCGATGTCGTATTCGCCCTCGCGGAAGGCGGCCAGCGCCGACTTGAAGTCGTCGGAGGCTTCGACCACCTGGCCGTCCTCGCGCGCCGCGACCATGGCCATCGCCTCGTCCGCCTCGTCCAGGTAGACCCAGTTGATGTCGGCGGTCATCTGCGGAATGTTGTCGATGATCGCCTTCTTGTATTCGGGCTCCAGGTCCTCCCAGCGGTCGGCGTTCATGGTCAGCACCATGGTGCCGAAGTAGACGCCCAGCGGGGTGGAGACGACGGACCGCACGAAGTCCTTGATGTTGTAGGAGGTCAGCCAGGCCGCCGGCCCGACCGCGCAGTCGGTGGAGCCGCGCTGCATGGCCTCGTACATCTCGGCCGAGGTGATGGAGACGGCGGTGGCGCCCATGCCCTGCATCATCGCGCCGAAGCGGGACGAGGTGCGGACCTTCTTGCCGTTCAGCTCTTCGAGCGAGCTGACCGGCTCGGCGCACATCAGCACGTAGGGGGAGGTGGCGTAGTAGCCCAGCGCCTTGACGCCGTTGTCCTCACGCTCCTCGTCGCAGGCGGGGCAGTTGAGCAGCTCGTGCTCGGCCATCGCGGCGCCGTAGAGACGGCTGTCGTCGGCGGTGGCCAGCAGGCCGGAGATCAGCGAGGACACCGGCAGCGAGGACTTGGTGTAGATGTCCACCACCGCGCCGGTGTCGAGGATGTTGTCGCCGATCGCCGACAGCAGCTCCTTCGGGCCGCCCATGGCGCCGCCGTAGAAGGTGGTCCAGGTCAGCTCGCCTCCGGTCGCCTCGGTGACGCGCGCGAAGAACGGGTCGAGGCCGATGGTGTGCACCGGATGGGTGGCGGAGATGTAGCCGCCATAGCTGAGCTCCTCGGCGCCCGCGGGGGCGGAGAGGGCGGTGGCGATCGCGGCGGCGGCGGCGAGCGTGGCGGCCCCGGAGCGCGCGCGCGCGCTCGACGACAGGATCATGCGGTTTCCTCCCGGACGGTCTCGTTTTCGGAATTGCGCCGGCGCTTCTCGGCCGCTTGGCACTGCGGCCCCTCCACGTCGGACCGACCGTTTGTCGGACGTTCCGGCCGGGGCGCGGCGCATGCTGACAATATGGTCAGTTATGGCTTTTCACAAGGCATACGCGGAATAATTGATCCGCTATGCGGAACAACTTTGTCGCAGGGCGAGCCATTTCGGACGACTTCCGTCTGTTGACGCAAGTTTAAAGCGGCGTTGCGGCATTCGGATTTCGCGGCCGCCGCGGGGCGCCCTGCGCGGCGCGGCCCGCGCGATCACGGACGCGAGAGGCGCCGACGGTCGGAAAAACCCGCGCGCGGGATGCGGAATCACGCGCCGGGAAACGCGAAGGGGCCGCCCGCGCCCGCGGACGGCCCCCTTGTCGCGCCGGTCCCGGAGGATCAGGCGGGATCGTTGGTCATCACCACCGTGCCGGAGGCGGCGAACATGCCCCCGACCCCATGACAGACCGAGATCTTCGCCCCGTCCACCTGGGCCGGAGAGATGCCGCGCATCTGGCGCACGCTCTCCTGCAGCGCATACATGCCGTACATGCCCGAATGCATGTAGCTGAGCCCGCCGCCGTTGGTGTTCATCGGCAGCTTGCCGCCCGGGCGGGTGTTGCCCTCGGCGATGAAGGCCCCGCCCTCGCCCTTGCCGACGAAGCCCAGATCCTCCAGCCCGTAGACCGGCAGATGCGCGAAGGCGTCGTAGATCATCAGGTGGTCGACGTCGGAATGGGTGATCCCGGCGCTGTCGAAGGCGAGCTTGCCCGACACCTTGAAGGCGCGCGACGAGGTGAAGTCCTTCATCTGGCTGACCACCGGCGTCTCCACGCTTTCGCCCACGCCGCGGATGTAGACCGGCTTGGTGGGGAAGTCCTTGGCGCGGTCGGCCTTGGTCAGGATCAGCGCGCCGCCGCCGTCGGTGACCAGGCAGCACATCAGCAGCCGGAACGGCCAGGCGATCATGCGGGAGTTCAGCACGTCGTCCACGGTGATCGGGTCGCGGAAGCTGGCGCGCGGGTGGAAGGCCGCCCATTCGCGCTGAACGACCGCGACCATGGCGAGCTGCTCCTCGGTCAGCCCGTCATCCTTCATCTTGCGCATCACCGGCAGGGTGAAGCGGTTGGGCGGCGCGGTCACGCCGTAGGGCTGTTCGAACTGCATGTCGAACACGGCCGGGAAGATCGCCCGGGCGAAGACCCCGGCGCGGGAGCGGCCGGATTCGCCGTGGGTGATCAGCACCGTCTTGCACAGCCCCGCCTCCAGCGCCGCGACCGCGTGCCGGACATGGACCATGAACGAGCAGCCGCCGACCGAGGTCCCGTCGACCCAGGTGGGCGTGATGCCGAGGTAATGCGCAAGCTCCGTCGGGTTGTGGCCGGCGGTGGCCACGCCGTCGATGTCCTTGATGGTCAGCCCGCAATCGGCCAGGGCGTTCAGCGCCGCGTCCGCATGCAGGTTGATCTGGCCCATGCCGGGGATCTTGCCGAGATCGGTGGTCTCGGCGGCGCCGACGATGGCGCAGGAATTCGGCGTCATGTCAGGACCCCGCGGGCTTGAACTGGGGAAGGCTGATCTCGTCGGTCAGCGGCTCGAAGGTGACTTCGAGCGGCATGTCGAGCACCAGCGCCTCGGGCGTCTGCGGGCAGTCGAGGATGTTGGACATCATCGTCGGCCCTTCCGCGAGCTTCACCACCGCGATGGCGAAGGGGCCGGAGAAACCGGGGGCCGGCAGGTGGTTGATGACGTAGGAATGCAGGGTCGCCTTGCCGGACGCCTTGAACACCGACACCTTGCGCGACCCGCATTCGGGGCAGAAGGGGCGGGGCGGGAAATAGGCGGTCTCGCAGGCGTCGCAGCGCTGAAGGCGCAGCTCGCCCGCCTTGGCGCCCTCCCAGTAGTGCCGGGTCTCCGGCGTCGGGGTGGGAACCACCCGATCGGTCGTGGACACGTGGATTTCCTTTCGATGAGCGGTCAGGCGGCGGCGACGGTCGCGCGGCCCTGGTCGAGCACGGTGACGTCGCGTTCCTCCACCACGGCGCGGAAGGCGAAGGCGCCCGCGCCCTCGTCCCAGATCTCGGTGCGGATCGTCTCGCCCGGATAGACGGGGGAGGAGAAGCGCAGCGACATCGCCTTGAGCCGGGCGGGGTCGGAGGCGCAGCACTCGCGCAGGATGGCGAGCCCGGCCACGGCGTAGGAGCACAGGCCGTGCAGGATCGGGGCCTTGAAGCCGGCGGCCGCCGCGACCTCCGGCGAGGCGTGCAGCGGGTTCGGATCGCCCGAGAGGCGATAGATCAGCGCCGATTGCGGCAGGGTCTTGAAGCTGTTGACCATGTCCGGCGCGCGGTCGGGCAGCGGCGGGGCCTTGGGCTGGGGTTTGGGCGTGCCGCCGAAGCCGCCGTCGCCCCGCGCGAAGGTGGTGGAGGTGAGCGTGGCCAGCTTCGCCCCCGTCGCCTTGTCGGTCAGCGTGCGCTCGATATAGAGCAGCGCGCCCTTGCCCTCGCCCTTGTCCGAAATCTCCCGCACCCGGGTCTGGCCGATCACCGTCGCCTCTGCCGGCAGCGGCGCGTGCAGCTCCATCCCCTGTTCGCCATGCAGGACCTTCTTCCAGTCCACGCCCGAGTCCGGGTCGCGGACCCAGAAGCCGGGCCCGGCCAGCACCACCGCCATGGTGGGCAGCGCGGCGAAGCCCGGCTGCTCCTCGAACAGGAAGCGGAGCTGGGCTGCGTCGAGCGGATCGCCCCCCAGCCCCACGCCCAGCGCGTAGAGGATCGAGTCCTTGGAGGTGTATGCGTGCTCCACCGGCTTGAACGGCCAGTTGAGGATCTTCTGTTCGTCGATCATGTGCGTGTCCCCTGCCCGTCCCGGATCAGATCGGGTCCCAGGTGAAGATGTCGGACGACCGGTCCAGCGGATAGGCCGAACCGGCGAAGGCCGGCAGCGCCGTCTCGACCACGGAGGTCGGCGTCCAGCCCTCGGCGGTGTGGACCGAGCGGATCGGGCGGTTCTGGGAGAAGAGATACATCTCGTTGCGGCGCACGCCGAAGATCTGGCCGGTGATCTTGCGGCCTTCCTCGGTGGCCAGCCCCGCGACCAGCGGCGCGATCTTGGCGGGCGTGGACTGCTTGGCCTTCTCGATACGCTGGGCGTCGGCCTCGGAATTGATCGGGATGGTGCCCACGAGGCGCGACCAGGCGAAGGGCGCCACGCAGTTCGACGACACGCCGAAACGCTGCATGTCCAGCGCCAGCGACTTCGACAGGCCGATGATGCCCATCTTGGCCGCCGAATAGTTGGCCTGCCCGAAATTGCCGATCAGCCCGGAGGTCGAGGTGAAGTGCACGAACACGCCCGAGCCCTGCGCCTTGAAATGCGGCGCGGCGAAATGGGAGGTGTTGAACGATCCGTTGAGGTGGACGTTGATGACGATGTCCCATTCCTCGGGCGTCATGCGGTGGAAGATCACGTCGCGCAGGATGCCGGCGTTGTTCACCACGCAGTCGATCTTGCCGAAGGTGTCCACGGCCTGCTCGACCATGGCCTTGGCGTCCTTGCGGTCGGCGACCGAGCCGAAATTGGCCGCGGCCTCGCCGCCGGCCTCGCGGATGGCGTGGACCACTTCCATGGCCGGGGCCTTGGAGGCGCTCTCCTCCTCGCCCTTCTCGTTGCCGCCCAGGTCGTTGACGATCACCTTGGCGCCCTCGGACGCCATCAGGATCGCGATTTCGCGGCCGATGCCGCGGCCGGCGCCGGTCACCAGGGCGACCTTGCCCTCCAGAAGCTTCGCCATCGTCGTCTCCTCCGTCTTTGGCCGGGGGCGCCGCGGGGCGCGCGCCGTCCGGGGCCGGTCTCGGCCGGTCTCAGGGTTGGTGCGTCGGGAACGGGGGGCGCGGCTTCGCCAGCCGCGCGATCGCGGGCGTCGTCGCCGCCAGTCGCGCCATGCGCGTTCTCTCCCCGGTTTCGCGCCCCCTGCCCGACTCGCCTCTTTTCAGGGCTTCGGCGGAGGTGCTATGAGTTATTTGTTATAACAATCGTGGCCCCGCGCCGCGTCGCTGTCAAGCGCCGCCGGCGCGTCCGGCAAGGCCGCAGGTCCCGGCCCAGGTCCGGGGAGGAGAACGACATGCTCAACACCCGCTCCGTGCTCGAACCCGAACACGAGGATTTCCGCCGCGCCGTCGCCGCCTTCATGGAGCGCGAGGTGGTGCCGAACTATCCCGAATGGGAGAAGAACGGCGTGGTCGACCGCTCGGTCTGGACCAAGGCCGGCGAAGAGGGCCTGCTGCTGATGACGGCGGCCGAGGAATACGGCGGCTCGGGGACCGACTTCCGCTACGCCGCGGTGCTGAACGAGGAGATGTCCAAGCGCGGCATCTCCGGCCCCGGCTTCGGCCTGCATTCCGACATCGTCGCCCCCTACTTCACCCATTACGGGACCGAGGAGCAGAAGAAGCGATTCCTGCCCCGCATGGCCAAGGGCGAGATCATCGGCTCCATCGCCATGACCGAGCCGGGCGCGGGCTCCGACGTGCAGAACATCAAGACCACGGCCATCAAGGACGGCAACGAATACGTGGTCTCGGGCGCCAAGACCTTCATCACCAACGGCGAGCTGGCGGATTTCGTGCTGGTCGCCGCCAAGACCGACCCCAAGCTGGGCGCCAAGGGCATCTCCCTGATCGTGGTGGAGACCGACCGCGAGGGGTTCTCGCGGGGCAAGAAGCTCGACAAGATGGGCGAGAAGGCCCAGGACATCGCGGAACTGCATTTCGACAACATCCGCGTCCCCCCCGAGAACCTGATCGGCGAGGAAGGCCACGGCTTCCGCTACCTGATGGAGCAGCTCCCGCAGGAGCGGCTGGGGCTGGTGCTCAAGTGCTGCGCCTCGATGGAAGCGGCGCTGGAATGGACGCTGGAGCATGTGAAGCAGCGCCAGGCTTTCGGGGGCGTGCTGCTGGACCTGCAGAACACCCGCTTCAAGCTGGCCGAGTGCAAGACCGAGACGCAGATCGCCCGGCTTTACGCCGACCGGCTGCTGGAAATGCACATCAAGGGCGAGCTGGACGTGGCCACGGTCTGCGGCGCGAAGTTCTGGATGTCGGAGCTTGAGCAGAAGGTGATCGACACCTGCCTCCAGTTCTTCGGCGGCTACGGCTACATGATGGAATATCCCATCGCCAAGGCCTACATCAACGCGCGGGTTCACAAGATCTACGCCGGGTCGAACGAGATCATGCGCGAAGTCGTCGCCCGCACGCTCTGACCGCCCGTCCCGACGCGCGCGGCGGCGGGCGCCCCCCCGCCGCCGCGCCGCACGCCCCCGCCGCCGCCCGGATCAAGGACGCGCATGGCCCCGAACGACTCCGCCGCTTCCGACCCCGCCGCCGGCTGGGCCCGCCCCATCGCGCGCGAAAACCTCAACGACCGCGCCTATCTGGCGATCCGCGAGGCGCTGACCTCCGGCCACCTGATGCCGGGCGAGACGCTGCGCCTGCGGCCGATGTCGGCGCGGTTCGGGATCTCGGTCACCCCGATGCGGGAGGCGTTCATCCGCCTCGTCTCGGAAAAGGCGCTGGCCTTCGACGCCCGCGGAACCGTGGTGGTGCCCGCCCTGACCCGGGCGGAGATGGAGGAGATCGGGGCGATCCGCGCGGATCTGGAAGGCCGCGGCGCCGCCCAGGCCGCCCTGCGCGCGCCCGCCGAAGCCATCGACGCGCTGGAGCGCACGCATCTGGAGATCGTCGCCCATCACGCCGAAGGCGACTACCGGGGCGCGGTGCAGGTGAACTCCCGCTTCCACCTGGAGCTTTGCCGGATGGCCGAGGGGCCGATCCTGCTGGAGCTGGTGGAGGGGCTTTGGGTGCGCACCGGCCCGACCCTCTGGCACGCCGACGCGGCCCGCGCCCCCCGCTGGCGCCCCGGCCCGCACGAGACCCTGATCGCCGCCCTGCGCGCCCGCGACCCGGAGGCGGCGCGGGAGGCGATGCGCGAGGATGTGGACCGCTGGCTGCGCGGCTACCTCGCCTACGCCGCCGATACCGAAAAAACCGGGGGCGCTTCGTCCGGCTGACGCAAGCGATCGCGCCCCGCGGCGCCCCACAACAACAGACGAGACCGGGGAGGAGACCCACCATGACCGCGACCACCGAGCCCGCCCCGACCTTCCGGGACGACGAGAAACATCCCGCGGTCTGGGCCGCGAAGACCCCCGACCGCCCGGCGATCATCGACGCCCGCGACGGCTCGGTCATCACCTACGCGCAGTATGAGGCGCGCTCCAACCGCGTCGCCCACCTGATGCGCGCCGCGGGCCTGAAGCCCGGCGACCACATGGCGGTGTTTCTGGAGAACCGGCCCGACTATTCGCTGCTGGTCTGGGGCGCGTGGCGGGCCGGGCTGCGGGTCACCGCCATCCCCACCCATCTGACGCCGGAGGAGATCGACTACATCCTCGGCGATTGCGGCGCGCGTCTGCTGATCACCTCCGCCGCCAAGGCCGACGTGGCCACGAAGCTGGAGGCGAAGGGCGTGCCGGTCGCGGCGCGGTTCATGGTCGACGGCGCCTCGCCCGGCTTCACGCCGCTGGAGGACGCGCTGGCCGCCCTGCCCGACACCCGGATCCCGGACGAGGTCGAGGGCATCGAGATGCTCTATTCCTCCGGCACCACCGGCCGGCCCAAGGGCGTGCTCAAGCCGCTGCCGCCGGAGCCTTTCGGCACGCCGTCCCGTGGCTTCCTGATGGCCGCCGGGCGCTGGGGCTTCGACGAGAACACCGTCTGGCTGCATCCCTCGCCGATGTATCACGCGGCCCCGCTGGGCTACGCGCTGCGGGTGATCCGCTTCGGCGGGACCATCATCTCCGTCCCCCGCTTCGACCCCGAGCAGTGCCTCGCCCTGATCGAGAAGCACCGGGTGACCCATTCGCAATGGGTCCCCACCCATTTCGTGCGCCTGCTGCGATTGCCCGAGGAGGTGCGCGCGAAATACGACGTCAGCTCGCTGAAATCCGCGATCCATGCCGCCGCCCCCTGCCCGGTCGAGGTCAAGAAGGCGATGATCGCCTGGTGGGGCCCGGTGATCGACGAATATTACGCGGGGTCCGAGGGCAACGGGATGACCACCATCTCGTCCGAGGAATACCTGAAGAAGCCGGGCTCGGTCGGCCGGGCGCTGATCGGCAAGGTCCGGATCTGCGGCGACGACGGCGAGGAGTTGCCCGTCGGCGAGGAAGGCGTGATCTACTATTCCGACAACCCGGTCTTCGAATATCACAACGACCCGGTGAAGACCGCCGAGAGCCGCAACGCCAAGGGCTGGAGCACGCTGGGCGACGTGGGCTATCTCGACGCGGACGGCTACCTGTTCCTCACCGACCGGCGCAGCTTCATGATCGTCTCGGGCGGGGTGAACATCTACCCGGCGGAGGTCGAGAACCTGCTGATCTCCTGCCCCGGCGTCGGCGACGTGGCGGTGATCGGCGTGCCCAACGACGAGTTCGGCGAGGAGGTCAAGGCGGTGGTGGAGCCGGTGAACCCCGAGGCCGCGGGCCCGGAACTGGCCGCCGAGATCATCGAATGGTGCCGGGCGCGGCTGAGCCACGTGAAATGCCCCCGCTCGGTGGACTTCGTGGACAAGCTGCCCCGGGGCGACAACGGCAAGCTCTACAAGCGCCAGATCCGCGACGCCTACTGGGAAGGCCGCGGCCGCCGCATCGCCTGAGGCCTCCGTCCGGGGCTTCCGCCCGGCGCCTCCGAACACGGCCCGGGCCACGACGCGGAACGATGGGGCGAGGCGACGGTGCGATCCTCGCCCCCCTCTCGGCGCGCCGCGGGCGCCCGGGTGCGACCCGTGCGACAGTCCCCGCGGCGCCATCGTCCCCGGACCTCCGCTGCGGGGCCCGGGGCGCCGCGACGACCTGCGCGCGGGCGGCTCCGTTCCGCCCGCGGCGCAGCGCGGCCGGGGCGCCGGCGGGACCGTCTCCGACCCGCCGCGCCCTCCGCCTACGACCAAGGTCCGATTGATCGCCGCCGCCGTCCTGCGATGCTTCCCGAAGGCCCGGAGAGGCCGGGCGGCGACGCTATCCCCACGATCCAAGCGGAGGAACACAACATGGCCTGGACCACCCCCGAACTGCACGAATTCGCCTGCGGCATGGAGATCAACATGTATTTCCCCGCCGAGGACGAGCGCGACCAGGACCTGTTCTGATCGCGCCGCCGCGCGCGCCGGGGGCCTTTCCCGTGTCTCCTCTCCCGTGAAGGTCATCCTCCTCGGCGCCGCGGCGGGCGGCGGCCTGCCCCAATGGAACTGCGGCTGCGCCAATTGCGAAGCCGCCCGCTCCGGCCGCCTTCCGCCGCTCACCCAGTCCTCGCTCGCCGTCACCGCCGGCGGCGGGGACTGGGCCCTGATCAACGCCTCGCCCGATATCGGCGCGCAGCTTCTGGCCACGCCCGCGCTGCACCCGACCGGGCCGCGCCGCTCGCCGCTCAGGGCCGTGCTGCTGACCAACGGCGACATCGACCATGTGGGCGGCCTGCTCACCCTGCGCGAGAAGCAGCCCTTCGACCTGCGCATGACCGGGGAGATCGCCGACGTGCTGGCCGCCAACCCGATCTTCGGCGCGCTGGACCCCGCCCTGGTCCGCCGTCTGCCCGTGGCGCTCGACGCGCCCTTCCCGCTGCTGCCCGGCCTGACCGCGACGCTGTTCGCCGCGCCGGGCAAGGTCCCGCTCTATCTGGAGGGCGAGACGGTGGAGACGGCGGCGGAGGGCGAGCAGACCGTGGGCGTGGTCCTGGACGACGGCGCCTCCCGCACGGTGATCCTGCCCGGCTGCGCCCGCATGACCCCGGCGCTGGCGCAGCGGATCGAGGGCGCGGACCTGCTGTTCTTCGACGGCACGCTTTGGGCGGACGACGAGATGATCCGGCTCGGCCTCGGGGCCAAGACCGGGGCGCGCATGGGGCATATGAGCATGTCGGGCCCCGACGGCTCCATCGCCGCGCTGACCGGGGTCCGGATCGGGACGCGGGTCTTCACGCATATCAACAACAGCAACCCCGCCCTCGTCCCCGACGGGCCGGAGCGGGCCGAGGCCGAGGCCGCCGGCTGGATCGTCGGGCGGGACGGTATGGAGTTCGAGACATGAAGGACGCGACGCCGGACGCGCCCGCCGCCGCCCCGCACGCGGCCCTGGACCGCGCGGGCTTCGAGGCCCGCCTGCGCGCCATCGGCGCCGCGCGCTACCATGACCGCCACCCGTTCCATCACCGCCTGCATGGCGGCGACTGCACGCCGGACGAGGTGCGGGCCTGGGTGATCAACCGCTATTACTACCAGTCCCGCATTCCGATGAAGGACGCGGCCTTCATGTCGCGGGTGGAGAACCCCGACCTGCGCCGCGAATGGCGGAGCCGGATCGAGAACCACGACGGCGACGGTCCCGGCGACGGCGGCATCGCCCGCTGGCTGCGGCTGGCGGAGGCGGTGGGTCTGGACCCGGCCTATGTCGCCTCCGCCGACGGCGTGCTGCCCGCCACCCGCTTCGCGGTCGACGCCTATGTGCGCTTCGTGCGCGACATGCCGCTGCTCGACGCCATGGCCTCCTCCCTGACCGAGATGTTCGCGCCGAAGATCCACGAGGACCGGATCGCCGGGCTGCTGCGCCACTACGATTTCGCCGACGACCGGGCGCTGTCCTATTTCCGCACCCGGCTGAAGGAGGCGCCGGCCGACGTGGCCTTCGGGCTCGGCTGGGTGCTGGACCATGCGCGCACCGTCGACCAGCAGGACGCCGCCGCCGCCGCGCTGACCTTCAAGACCGACGTGCTGTGGAGCCAGCTCGACGCGCTCTGGGCCGCCTATGTCGAGGGGCGGATCCCGCCCGGCGCCTGGCGGCCGGGGGAGGGGCTGGCGTGAGCGCGCCCGCCGCCGCCCAGGTTCCCGCCCCTGCACCAGCAGCACCGGCGCTCGCCCCCACCGCCCGGCCGCGATTGCTGCGCGGCGTGCGGGTGAAGCGGGACGCGGTGCGGGGCGTGCCGGTGCTGCTGGCGCCCGAGCGGGTGATCCGGCTCGACCCCATCGGCGCCGCGATCCTGGCGGAGGTCGACGGGACGCGCAGCTTCGCGGAGATCGTGACCGCCCTCGCCGCCCGCTTCGACGCGCCCCCCGCGCGCATCGAGGCGGATGCCGGCCGTTTCCTCGCCGCCCTCGTCGCCCGCCGCATGGCCGAGGCGCCCGAGGACCAGGCATGAGCGCCGCGCCCGACATGCCGTCCGCGCGCCCCGCCCCCGCGCCCCCGCTGGCGATGCTGGCCGAGCTGACCCATCGCTGCCCGCTCGCCTGTCCCTATTGCTCCAACCCGCTGGAGCTGACCGCGCGGGCGGGCGAGCTTTCCACCGCGCGATGGGCCGACATCTTCGCCCAGGCCGCGGCGCTGGGCGTGCTGCAACTGCATCTCTCGGGCGGGGAGCCGCTGTCGCGCCGCGACCTGGAGGATCTCGTGCGCGCCGCGCGGGACGCGGATCTCTACGTCAACCTCATCACCTCGGGCATCGGGCTGACCGAACGGCGGCTGGACGCGCTGGAGGCGGCGGGGCTCGACCATGTGCAGCTGTCCCTGCAGGGCGTGGACGCCGAAAGCGCCGACGAGATCGGCGGCTATCGCGGCGGTTACGCGCGCAAGCGGCAGGCGGCGGAGTGGATCGCGGCGCGGGGGATCCCGCTGACGCTGAACGCGGTGATGCACCGCCGCAATCTCGACCGGCTGGAGGAGACCGTCGCGCTCGCCGAAGCCATGGGCGCGCGCCGGCTGGAGGTGGCGACCGTGCAGTTCCACGGCTGGGCCGCGAAGAACCGCGGCGCGCTGATGCCGACGCGGGATCAGGCGAAGCGGGCGGGAGAGGTGGTGGCGGCGGCGCGGGCGCGGCTCTCGGGCCGGCTGGTCATCGACTACGTGCCCGCGGACCACCACGCGGATTATCCCAAGGCCTGCATGGGGGGCTGGGGCTCGACCGGACTGAACGTGACGCCGGACGGGACCGTGCTGCCCTGCCACGCGGCGCAGACCATCCCGGGGCTGGTCTTCGACAACGCCGCCCGCCGCCCGCTGGCCGAGATCTGGCGCGAGGGCGCGGCCTTTCAGGCCTATCGCGGCGAGGACTGGATGCAGGAGCCCTGCCGGTCCTGCGACCGGCGTGGACGGGATTTCGGCGGCTGCCGCTGCCAGGCGATGGCGCTGGCCGGCGACCCGGCCGCGACCGATCCGGTCTGCGTGAAGTCCCCCCACCGCGCCGCGCTGGTCGCGGCGGCGGAGCGGGACGCGGCGGATGAAAGCGCGGCGCTGACCTGGCGCGCCGCCGCCGGCTGAGCGTTCGTCCGGCGCGGAGACCTTCCGCGGGGCCCCTTCGGCCCGGAAACCGCTCCCGGACCCCGCGCAAGGCGCCGCGGCCCGGTCCCGCCGATGGCGCCCGCCCGCCCGCGGCGCACGGAGGCGATGGCGCAGGTTGGACGGGCGCAGGCGGGGGCCCCCCTCCCCGATCTTCGGACCCTCGGGGGCCGGAGACCGTCCGGCCGGGCGCCCCGCCGGGACGCGCCGCCGGCGGGACCGGACCGCCAGGCGCCCGGGCCGTCGCGGCGCCCGCGTTCCGCGCGGCCCGCCCTCTTCGCTTCTCAGCGTCCGGGCGCGGCGGAGGCGAGCAGCAGGCCCAGCCGCTCCGGATCCACCGGTTTCTCCAGATAGGCCAGCCCCGCCGCCAGGCAGGCCGCGCGCAGGCCCGGGCTGCGGTCGGCGGACATGATCGCCGCCGGAATCCACCCGTAGCGCCCGCGCAGCCGCGCGATGCAGTCGAGCCCGTTGCGCCCGTCGTCCAGGTGATAGTCCACCAGCGCCACGTCCGGGGCGACCCCCACCTCGTCGAGCAGCGCCATCGCCTCGAATTCCGAGCCGACGTCGAAACAGGACACGTTCCAGCTTTCCAGCAGCGTGGTCATGGCGTGGCGCAGTTCGCGGTCGTTCTCCACCACCAGCGCGATCATCTCGTCCAGCGCCCGCGCCGGCGCGACGGGCGCCGCCCGCGCCTCGCCCCGCCCCTCGCCTCCGGGCTCGCAGCCCCGCGCGGCGGCCCGCGGCAGGGTCAGCAGGAAGCCCGCGCCCCGACCGGGCTCCGAGACCAGCTCCAGCCGGTGGCCCAGCAGCGCGCAGGCCCGCTCCACGATGGCGAGGCCGAGGCCCACCCCCTCCGACATCCGCCCCGGCCGGTCCAGCCGCTGGAACTCCTTGAAGATCACCTCGCGCTTGTCCGGCTCGATCCCCGGCCCGGTGTCCCAGACCTCCAGCCGCAGCCCGTCGCCGCGCCGCCGCGCGCCGACCAGCACCCGGCCCCGCTCGGTGTAGCGCACGGCGTTGGCGATCAGGTTCTGCAGCACCCGGCGCAGATGCGAGGGGTCGCTGTCCACATGGGCCGCGCAGTCCATCACCCGAAGCTCCAGCCCCCGCGCGCGGGCCAGCGGCTCGAACTCCTCGCGCAGGGGGCGGAGGATGCGGTTGACCGGGAACACCGATCGCTCCACCGCCGCCTGCCCGCTGTCCAGCCGCGAGATGTCGAGCAGCGACGCCAGGATCCCCTCGACCGAGTTCAGCGCGTTGGCCGCCCGCCCCGCCACCTGCCGCGGCCCGTCGTCGAGATCCATCGCCGACAGCGAGGCGAGGAACAGCTTGGCCGCCGACAGGGGTTGCAGCAGATCGTGCGAGGCCGCGGCCACGAAGCGGGACTTGGAGGCGTTGGCCCGCTCCGCCTCCGCCAGCGCGTCGGCGAGCGCGAGGGTGCGTTCCTCCACCCGGGCCTCCAGCGTCTCGTTGGCGCGCCGGATGGCGGCGACGGCGGCGCGTTCGGCGGTGACGTCGGTGAAGGAGATCACGAAGCCCGCGTCCGGCATCTCCTGCGCGAAGACGTCGAGCGTGGTGAGGCCCCGGTGGCGGACCTCGGCGCGCAGCGCGGGCCGGCCGCGGCCGCGGGCCACCCAGTCGATCAGCCGCCGTTCCGCCCCCGGCGCCCAGGCGAGGTCCAGCGCGAAACGTTCGTAGAGCGTGGCGAAGCTGCGCCCGATGCGCAGGGTATGGGCGGGCGGGCCCAGCAATTCGCGCAGCCGGCGGTTCCAGCCGACCAGCAGGCCGCGGGCGTCGAAGATGCAGATGCCCTGATTGATATGGTCGAGCGTCGCGCGGATCAGCCGGGCCTGGTCGTCGAGCAGCCGCTCCCGCTCCGCCCGCTCCAGCCGGATCATGTCGGTGACGTCGGTCTGCAGGATGGCCGAGCCGCCGTCGGGGGTGCGGTATTCGTTGACCTGGATCCAGCGATCGCCGGCGAGGCGGACGTTGAACGAGGATTGCGGCTCCCGGTGCCGGCGCAGGCGGGTGTCGGCCCAGGCGGCGGGCGGCTCGCCCGGGGGCAGCGACAGGTGGGGGGAGCGGGAGATGGCGTCCACGTAGTCGGAAAAGCTCAGCCCCGGCCGCAGCGCCCGGCGGATGTCGGGCATGCCCAGCCCGAAGCGGGCGTTGAACATCACCAGCCGGTCTTCGGCGTCGAACAACGCGAAGCCCTCCTGCACCGCCTCGATGGCGTTGGCGAGGTCGGCGCGGGCCTTGTCGGTGGCGGCGCGGGCGAGGCCCAGCCGGGCGTTGGTCTCGTTGAGCAGGGCCAGCGTCTGCTCCAGCTCGGTGGTGCGGGCGCGCACCTCCTCCTCCAGCGTCAGGGCGCGCTGGAACTGGGCGTAGGCGGCGCCGTCGGGGGAAGCGGACAGCTCCACCCGCCGCATCAGCGCGGCGGCGATGCGGCGAAGCTTGGCCGCCTGGCGCTCCGGCGGTTCGGACGGGTCGGTGAGCCAGAGGGCGGCGGCGTCGGTCTCCTCCTCCGCCGCCGCCTCCGGCGCGGGCGCCGGTTCCGCGGCGGGGCCGGGCCGGGGATCCGGCGCGCCGCCCCTCATCGCGGTCCCCCGTGCGGAAGGGCCCCGTGCGGCTGGGCCCCGTGCGGCTGGGCGGGATCGGGCGCGTCCCGGCGCGGCGGAACCGGGCCTTCGGGGACGTAGATCGCCACTCCGGTCAGGGTCTGGTTGACATGGACCGAATTGAACTGCTCCCCGAAGGTGTTGAAGCCCACCACCTTGCCGGCGGAGAGGATGTCGGAGATGGCCCGCGCCGTCTGGCTCCGCTCCGCCGCAACCCGGCGCAGCACGCAGTCGCAGGCCAGCACGCCCGCCGGCGCCCCGTCCTCGGCCAGCGCCGCCAGCGCCTCGCGCAGGTTGGCCTCGGCGTCCATCGGCTCGGCCAGCGTCAGGACCAGCCCCTCGTCGATGGCCGAGAAGAAGGCGAGGTCGCCGTTCGGCTCCATCCGCCCGATGGCGCGCACATGGTGCCGGCCGCCGACCGAGACCATCACCGGATGTTCCGAGAAGATCAGCGGCGACAGCTGGTCGGGGTCGAGCCCGAGGATGCGGGCGTATTCGCGGGCCGCGGGTTCGGCGTTGATCTCCCGCACCAGCCGGCGTTCGGGATCGGCGCGGGTCACCACCATCTTGCGGGCGGTGGGGCGCAGGTTGTCGAAGTTGAACACCTTCACCCGGCAGGCGGTGCGCACCAGCGCCAGCACCGCCGCGTCGGTATGGAACCGCCCCTCGTGCAGCACATAGGCCCGCCCGAAGATCAGCGCGTCGCCCGCGGAGCCGCCGAAGAGCGGCATGGAGCCCAGCGCCGCCCCCAGCGCGGCCACCAGCGGCTCTTCGCGCATCGACATGCCGTCCACCATCAGGAAGGCGAATTCGTCGGTCCATCGCGGCGCCTCGCGCGCGAGGTCGGCGCGCAGCGCGGCGGCGCTTTCGGTGGCCGCGGCCCGGCGGAAGGCGGCGAGGTCGGAGACGAAGCAGACCCGCGCCGCGAAATGCGACGCCGGCAGGCCGACGGCGACGATCTCGTTCTCCGCATAGCCGCCTTCGGAGATCTCGCCGGCGGTGGTGCAGCCGATGATATGCGCGCCGCCGAACGCCCCCGACGCGGCCCGCGCCACGGCGTCCAGATCGGCGGAGGAGGAGACGAACAGCGCCACCAGCGCCATCGGCTCCCCCGACAGCGCGCCCGCGATGGCGTCTATGGCCGCGGCGGCGTTCTCGGCCGGCGCATGGGCGGCGACGAAGCCGGTGATGCGCGGATCGAGCCCGGCCCCGCGCGGCGCGCGCGCCTGCGCCTCCGCCTGACCGTCCAACGGCGTCCTCTCCCTGCCGGGTCTCTGACGGACCCCTGATCGGGGTCGAAGGCTAGGAGACGCCGGACGCATCGCGCAAGATGTTTCGGTATCGGGCGTTCTGGGCGATCAGCACCGCCTGGGTGCGCGAATGCACCCCCAGCTTGCGCAGGATCGCGGTGATATGGGCCTTCACCGTGGTCTCGGCGATGTCGAGATCGTGGGCGATCTGCTTGTTCAGCTTGCCCTCGCAGACCGCCTCCAGGATGCGGGCCTGCTGGGGGGTGAGCAGGGCGAGCCGGTCGATGGCGTCCTCGGCCTCCCCGTCCGGGCCGTCGCCCTCCACCGCCACGAAGCCGTCGGGGCGGAACACGCCCCCCGCGCGGATCGCGGCGAAGGCGCGGGCGAAGGCGTCGCGGGGGGACTGCTTGGGCACGAAGCCCGAGGCGCCGGCGCGCAGCACCGAGGCGACGATCCGGTGCTCCTCCATGGAGGAGATCACCACGATCGGCGTCGCCCCCACCATGCGCTTGAGCCGGATGAGCCCGTCGAGCCCGTTGACGTCCGGCAGGCTGAGGTCGAGCAGCACGATGTCCGGGGCGCCGGCGCGGTCCAGATGCTCCACCGCCGCCGACAGGCGGTCGGCGGCGGCGATGTCGGCCACCCCCATCTCGCGCAGCATCAGGGTCAGCGCCTCGCAGAACAGCGGGTGGTCGTCGACGATCAGCGCCCGCGCGAAGGCGACGCCGCGGCCGGGGGCGCCGTCCGCCGCGGGTCCGGAGGCGGCGCCCCCCGACGGCGCATCGGCCGCGGCGCGCATCGGGGCCCGCGCGGGGACGGCGCCGGCGCCCCGGATAGCCTGCGGCGGGTGATTGCGGAGCACGATCATGGCGTTGTTCCTCCCGGCTGGCGCGCGTCGTCCTCCGGGGGCTCCCCGCAGGACGCGCGCATCTCGCTTAGGCGTTGGATCTCTTCTACCCGCTCGCCGGCCCGCTGACGAGCCGGAGACGGACCGGAAACGGGGGGGCGGCGCCGGGCCGAGCGACGCCGGGCCGAGCGACGCCGAAGGGGCGGGACCGCCAGGGCCCCGCCCCTTGTCGCTCAGGCGGCGGACCTCAGTTGGCCGCCACCCGCTCCGGCACCCGGAACGTCCAGACCATGCCGCCCTGGTTGAGGTAGTTCACGGACTTGGCGACCTCGCCGCCCCAGAGCGGAACCGCGCCGCCCCAGCCGGAGACGACCGAGACCATCTGCACGCCGTCCTGCTCCCAGGTGATCGGCTGGCCGACGATGCCGGAGCCGAGCTGGAAAGCCCAGAGCTCCTCTCCCGTCTCGTCGTCGAAGGCCTTGAATTCGCCCTCGGGCGTGCCGGTGAACACCAGCCCGCCGGCGGTGGTCATCACCCCGCCCCACAGCGGCGCGGGGTTCTTGTATTCCCACTTCACCTCGCCGGTGGCCGGATCCATCGCCTTGAGGCTGCCGATATGGTCCTCGTAGAGCGGCTTGATGGTGAAGCCCGCGCCCAGATAGGCCGCGCCCTTCTTGTAGCTGATCGGCTCGTTCCAGATGTCCATGCCCCATTCGTTGGAGGGGACGTAGAACAGGCCGGTGCGCTGGCTGTAGGCCATCGGCATCCAGTTCTTGCCGCCCAGGAAGCCGGGGACCGCGAAGATCGACTCGCCCTTCTTGCCGTCGGCCGCCGCCGAAGGATCGCCGGGGCGGTTGTCCTCGTTGTAGATCGGCCGGCCGTCCGCGCCGATGCCCGAGGCCCAGGAGATCTCGTTCACGAACGGATAGGCCGCGACGAATTTCCCGTCCTCGCGGTTCAGCACGTAGAAGAAGCCGTTGCGGTCGGCGGTGGCGAAGCGCTTGTTCCCGTCCTTGTCGGTATAGGCCACGACCTCGTTGACGCCGTCGAAATCCCAGCCCTCGCGCGGGGTGGTCTGGTAGTGCCACTTGATCTCGCCCGTCGCCGGGTCGATGCCAAGGCGCGAGGCGGCGTAGAGGTTGTCGCCCTTGTTCCCCTCCATCGGGGCGCCCGCCGCGCGCAGGTGGGAGTTCCAGGGCGCGGGGTTGCCGGTGCCGAAGACCAGGGTGTCGGTCTCCGCGTCGTAGGAGCCGCCGAGCCAGGTGGCCCCGCCGCCGGTCTTCCACATGTCGCCGGGCCAGGACGCGTTGAGCGTCCCGGTCATGGTGCTTTCCTTGCCGTTGAGGGTGCCCATGTGGCCCTCGATCACCGGGCGGGTCCAGACCAGCTCCCCGGTCTCGGCGTCGCGGGCCTGCACCTCGCCGACGATCCCGAACTCGCCGCCCGAATTGCCGGTGACGATCAACCCGTTCACGATCAGCGGCGCGGCGGTGTAGGAGTAACCCGCCTTGTAGTCGGCGATCTTCTTGTTCCACACCACGTCGCCGGTCTTGGCGTCGAGCGCCACCAGCCGCGCGTCCAGCGTGCCGAAATAGACCTTGTCGCCATAGAGCGCGGCGCCGCGGTTGACCACGTCGCAGCAGGGCAGGATGCCCTCGGGAAGGCGGGCGTCATACTGCCAGATCTCCCGCCCGGTCTTCGCGTCGATCGCATACATCCGCGAATAGGAGCCGGTGATGTACATCACCCCGTCTTTGACCAGCGGCTGCGTCTCCTGCCCGCGCTGCTTCTCGCCGCCGAGGCTGAAGGCCCAGGCCGGGACCATGCGGGCCACGTTCTCCTTGTTGATCTGGTCCATGGGGCTGTAGCGCTGCAGGTGCCGGCCCATGCCGTTGGTCACGACCTGCGTGACGTTGGTCTGGTCGTCGGCCAGGTCCTTTTCCGTCACCTGGGCCTGCGTCCCGGTTGCGGCCGCGGCCAGCGCCATGGCGGACGCGGTCATGGTCAGGAACAGTCGTCGCATGGTCTTCCTCCCTCCGGATCTGCGGATGTCCGAGCAGACGCGGCGCGAATCCGAGCCTCCCTGGCCGGCCCGCGTCCCTTGCGCCGACTATCCACCGGGGGCGCCTGCGGCGGAATTGCACTTAGGTCGAACGCGGCTCGCCCGACGGGCGAACACCTATCCTCGCCAATGGCTTGAGACCGGCCACGCGCGGGGGCGGGCCGGACAGGCGGGCGACGGCGGAGGGCGGATATCAGAACAGTTTCGGCCGGTATTTCGGCTCGTCCGCGTCCGGCGTCACCGCGTCGGGGTCGTAGCCCGAAGCCTGCATCCGCTCGGCGATGTCGAGCCCCTGCGCCGCGGCCCGGTCGACCATGGCGCGCCCCGCCGCCTCGTCCCGGGTCACGCCCCGGCCGCGGATCAGGGCGAGGCCGTAGTTGAACTCGCCCACCGGATCGCCCGTGGCGGCGGCGCGGCGGGACCATTCGGCCGCGGCCTCCGGGTTCTCGGGGCCGCCGAGGCCGTTGTCCTCCATCTGGCTCATCCAGGTCATGGCGCCCGCGTAGCCCGCCTCGGCGCAGGCCTCGAACACCTCGCGGGCCGAACCATGGTCCCCGGACTTGGTCATCATGTAGCCCTGGGCGCAGACGACCATGCCCGTCTCGCCCCGCCGGGCCTTGTTCAGGGATGTCTCGAGACTGAGTTCGTTGGGGTTCAGCTCGCCCCCCGGCGCCTCCTCGGCCAGCACGGGGAGCGGGAGCAGAAGGACGATCAGCGCGGCGCGGATCCACATGGCGACTTCCTCCTCAGGCCTTGCGCTGGGCAAGGCCGCGGGCCGGGTCGTAGCCCCGGACGGCGAGCCCGGCGAAGACCGCGAAGGCCAGGAGCGTCCAGCCCAGCGCGGCGGGCTCGAGCCGCGCGTAGAGGGCGAAGCGGATCAGCTCCACCCCCTGGGTGAACGGGTTGACCGCGCAGATATCGCGCAGAAGCGGGGAGCTTTCCGCCATCTTCCACAGCGGGTAGAGCGCGGTGGACAGGAAAAACATCGGGAAGATCACGAAGTTCATCACGCCGGCGAAGTTCTCAAGCTGGCGGATGAAGGACGACAGCGCCAGGCCCAGCGCCCCCAGCATCAGGCCGGTGACGACCAGCGCCGGCAGGACGGCGACGTAGCCCTCCCAGGGCAGGACGATGCCGAAGGCGGCGGCGATGGCGAGGAAGGCGTAGACCTGCAGCACCGAGATCGCGCAGCCCGCCGCCAGCTTGCACAACAGCAGCCACGGCCGCGGCAGGGGCGAGGTCAGCAGCAGCCGCATCGACCCCATCTCGCGGTCGTAGACCAGCGACAGCGACGACTGCATCCCGTTGAACAGCTGGATCATCCCGCAGAGACCCGGGACGATGTAGGTCTCGTAGTCGATATAGGTCTCATAGGGCGGGATGATCGACAGGCCCAGCGCCGAGCGGAAGCCGGCGGCGAAGACCGCGAGCCAGACCAGCGGGCGCACCAGGGCGGCGACGAAGCGTTCCCGCTGGTGGACGAAGCGCAGCGCCTCGCGCGCCACGATGGCGCGCAGCGCGATCAGCCAGGGACCGGGGCCGGAGCGCAGGGCGGAGGGGTCGGGGGCGAGGGTCATGCCGCCGCCTTCCCGGTCATGGTCAGGAACACGTCGGTCAGCGGCCGCGGCCCCGCGATCTCCGCCGCCGGGCCCTGCGCCGCGACGCGGCCGTGATGGAGGATCACAACCCGGTCATCCCCCCGCACCTCGTCCACCAGATGCGTGGCCCAGAGCACGCAGATCCCGGCCTCCCGGCTCAGGTCGTGGACATGGTCGGTGATGGCGCGGCGCGCGGCGGCGTCGAGCCCGACGGTCGGCTCGTCCAGCAGCAGGACGGCGGGGTCATGCATCAGGGCGCGCGCGATCTCCGCCCGGCGCCGGTGGCCGCCGTTGAGCGCGCGCGCCTTCTCGTCCGCCCGCTCCCGCATGTCGAGCCGGTCCAGCGCGGCGTCGGCCCGCCGCGCCGCCTCCCGCCCCGCGATCCCGTGCAGGGCGGCGAAATAGGTCAGGTTGCGGCGCACGGTCAGGTCGAGGTCCAGCGTGGATTGCTGGAACACCGCCCCGATGCGGGCCAGCGCGGCGCGGGGCGCGCGCGCGAGGTCATGGCCCGCCACCTCGATCCGGCCCGAGGCCGGGCGCATCAGCCCGGTTAGCAGCGCGAAGAGCGTGGACTTCCCCGCGCCGTTCGGCCCGAGCAGGGCGCAGAACCCCGCCGCCGGCGCGTCGAAGCTCACCGCGTCCAGCGCGGTCTTCGGCCCCCAGGCGAAGCCGACCTGCTCGACCCGCAGCCCGCTCATTCTATGGTGACCTCCAGCCTCTGACCGTCGCCCCGCGCGCCGGGGACCGCCAGCACGTAGCGGCCGGGCTTGATGGCGATGAAGCTGATCTCCACGGTTCCGGCCTCGTCGAATTCGAGGCTGTCGAGCCCGAGCGGCCGGATCTCGATCCCCTCGATGACGATTTCGTCGATCCAGATGGCGCGGAAGAACTCCGGCCCCGCCAGCGCGATCTCTCCCGACCCGTCGGCCTCGATCTCGATCTCGTAGTATGTCCCCGATTTCAGGACCAGCGGCGCCGCGGCCAGCGGCTCCCCCACCGACAGGGTGATCGGGGGCAGATCGGCGCGGTTCTTGCCCGCCAGCAGCCCCGCGGGGCCGAGATCATCGGCATCGGCGAGCGCGGGCGAGGCCAGCAGGGCGAGGATCGCGAGAGCACGCATGTGGGTCATCCTTTCGGGGTCGGGCGGGCGGCGGCGCCCCAGGGGAAGCGGCCGACCTTCACGGTCCTGATCGCCTCGCGCGAGGCGACGTCGATCACCGTCACGTCGCCGGAAACGCCGTTGGTGGTGAACAGCCGCCGGTGATCGGGCGAGAAGGCCATGTGCCAGACCCGCCGCCCAACGAGGATGTAGTCGACGACCTCATAGGTTTCGGCATCCACCACCGCGACGTGGTTGGCCGGGCCCAGCGCCACGAAGACCGTGCGCCCGTCGGGCGTGAACTCGAACCCCACCGGCTGGATGCGGTCGGCATGGACGCCCTTGATGGCGAAATCGAGCTTGGCCAGTTCCGCCTGATCCGAGACCCGGAACACCGTCACCGTCCCCCCGATCTCGGACGAGACCCAAAGCTCCGTCCCCCCCTTGGCGAATTCGGCATGGCGCGGGCGCGCGTCGACCAGGGTGTTGGCGAAAAGCGCGTGGGTCTCGGTGTCGATCCAGTGCGCCATGTTGGTGGTTTCGGAGGTGGTGATGGCGATGCGCCCGTCGGGGGAGACGGCCATGCCCTCCGGCTCGATGCCCACGTCGATCTGGGCGATCACGCGGCGGGTTTCGACGTCGACGACGGTGGTGACCGCGTCGTCCTCGTTGGCGATGTAGAGGCGGCGGTCGTCGGGATGCAGGGCGAACTGCTCGGGGTCCTCGCCCGAAGGCAGGTCGTGCAGGATCTCGCCGCTGTCGGGGTCCATCACCTGCACGGCGTCGGAATCGGACGCGCAGATGTAGACCCGGCTGAAGTCGTGGGAGAACACGATGCCCCGCGGCCGCTCTCCGGTGGGAATGGTGCGGGTGACCTCCAGCGTCTCGGCGTCGATCACCGAAATCGTGTCGTCCTTCTCGTTGGTCACCCAGATCTCATCCGCCGCGGCGGGGGCGGCGGCCAGAAGCGCGGCGAGCGCGGCGCGGATCATCCCTTGTCTCCCATGAAGGCGCGGCAGGCGCTTTCGGGCGCGTCCTGGCCGAGCGTGTCCATCTCGTTGACCGCGTGCAGGAACCCGTCCAGCGGCGCCGAGGCCACCAGCCCGCGGGGATGGGCGAGCGGGATCGGCTGCCGGAGCTGCCCGTTCCAGGGGCGGAAGCTGAGCGGACGGCCCTTGAAGCCCGCCAACTCGAACGCCGGGGACAGCAGGTAGGCGCGCAGCGCCGCCGGCTCGGCGGAGCGGGCCCGCGTCGCGGCCTCCCCCAGCGCGCGCAGGGCGGCCCAGGCGGCATAGTCCTCCGGGCGCATGTCGCGGCCCGCCAGCTTGCGGAACCGGGACTGAAGCTGGCTCGCGCCCCATTGCTCGGCCTGCGGGGTCCAGGCGGATGGGACCAGCCCCTCCGACCCCGCCATCGGCCGGGGGATCCAGGTGTTGAACATCATCCAGCGGGCGAAATCGCCGAGTTCGTCGGCGACCAGCAGCACGTCATGGTCGGGAAGGCCCTGCGTGAACAGCGGCGCCTCCTGCCCCGCCAGCCGGCGGATGTCGGCGGAGGCGTGGTCCCAGGTCTCGCGCCCCCGCAGCTTCAGGCGGAACTTGCCCGCCGCGCGCGCCATCGCCTCCGCCCAGGCCCGGTCCTGCGGATGGGTCCCCTCGATCATCGCGAGATCCGTCCAGCGGCGGGCGGCCAGGAACTGCATCAGCGCGTCGGCCCGCATGGCGAGGCTGGGGATCGCGTGCAGGACGTTGGCCCGGCACCCTTCGCCGCGCAGCGCGTCGTCGGGGGCGGCGGCGTTGAAGATCAGCGCGCCCTTCGCCTCGGGCAGGTCGGCGATGGCAAGCAGGGTCGCGGCGGGGGCGGAGACGACCAGCAGCGACGCGTCGGCCAGCGCCGCGCGGGCCGCGGCCAGCGCGTCGCCGCCGGGGGGGACCACCGTCTCCGACAGCTCGAACGCCTGGCCGAGGAACCGCCCGGCGGAGGCGTCGTCCGCCCGCCCCAGCCGCGCGCCGGCGAGGCCCAGATCCTCCGGCGCCGGATCGAGGTTGGAGAGCATCGGCGGCCGCGCGACCTGCGCCTCCAGCCAGCCGATGCGCAGGGTCAGCGTATCGGCCGCCTGCGCAGGCGCGGCGAGCAGAAGGGCGGCGAGGGCGAGCGTCCGGATCATGGGCGAAAGCCTAGCCGCGCCGCGCTCCGCCCGGACATTGGACCAAAGTCTCGCCCCCCGGATGCGCCCGCCCCGGGCCTGTCGCCCGAAGGTCGAATACCGGCCCCGCCGGGCGGGTGCTAGCCGTGGTTCAACAGCACGAACCAGACGACAGGGAGGCGGCCATGGCCGGACGGGAGCGCGGGAAACCGCTTGGGAACATCGCGATCGCGGCGGCCGCGGCCGGCCTTGCGCTGGGCGCCGCCGGGCTCGCCTTCGCCCATGGCGACGTCGCCCCGCAGCCGGTGAACACCGACGCCCTGCCCGAGGTCGGCGAAGAATGGCTGACCGAAAACCCCTATCGCGACGCGGGCCCGGAGGTCTGGGCCGCGGCGGTGGAGATCGGGGACAGCGGCTACAACCAGAACTGCGCCCGCTGTCACGGGCTCGGGGCCATCTCCGGCGGGCTCGCCCCCGACCTGCGCTATCTGGAGGCGGAGGAATACGGCGACGAGTGGTTCGTCGAGCGGTTCCGGACCGGCTACACCCAGAACGGCATCACCAAGATGCCGGCCTTCGGCGAGCTGCTGGGCCAGAAGGCGGCCTGGGCGATCCGCACCTATATCGAGACCCGGCCCGACGACGGCGCGATGGACGACCATGCCGGCCGGTTGAAGGAGATCCGGGACGAGCTGGCGGGCATGGCCGCCGGCGACCCGGACCCGGAGGCGGTGGAGGCGCTGCGCGCCGAGCTCGACGGCATCGCCGCCGAGATCCCCACCGCCTCGGGCGCGCCGGTGGCCGACAGCGCCGCTTTCCGCGCGGCCGCGAAGCTGGCGGGCCCCCAGGCCGACCTGCACGCGGCGGCGGAGGTGCTGACCATCGGCCTTTCGGCCGCCCACTGAGCCGGGTCGGAGGTCCCCCGGCCATGGCTCTCCCGCGTCGTCGCCCCCCTGCTCTCCCCCGCCCCGCGCCGCGTCTGCGCGCCCCGGGCCGCCGCGCGCTTCTCCCCGCGCTCGGCTGCGCCCTCGCGCTCGGCGTCGCGGGGCTGGCGGGCGGGGCGGCGGCGCGGTGCGAGGGCTACGCGCCCGGACCGAAGCCGCAGAACACGTCGCGCGATTATGCGGGCCAGTCGCTCGACGACATCCGCGAGCGCGGCTTCATCCGCTTCGCGGTCTACGAGGATTTCCCGCCCTGGTCCTGGGCCGCGCCCGACGGCGCGCCGATGGGGGTGGACGTGGCGCTGGGCCGGATCATCGCCGAGGATCTGGGCGTCGCGCCCCGCTTCGACTTCGTGACCGCCGGCGAGACCTACGAGCACGACCTGCGCAACTACGTCTGGAAAGGCCCGGTGGTGGGGGGGAGCGTGTCCAACGTGATGCTGCACGCGCCCTACGATTCCGACCTCGCCTGCCGGGTGGAGCAGGTGGTGTTCACCGGCGTCTACATGACCGAGCGCGTCGCCATCGCCTATCGCGCGGACGCCTACCCCGACGAGAAGCCGGTCCCCGCCTATTTCCGCTTCGATCCGGTGGCGGTGGAGAACGACTCGATCGCCGATTTCTACCTGACCTCGCTCGCGCATGGGGCGCTGGCCGGCAAGGTGCATCGCTATCCCACCTCCGCCGCGGCGATGGCCGCGCTGGCGGCGGGGGAGACCATGGCCGCGATGGGCCCGCGGGGAGAGCTGGAGGCGGGGCTGGTCCCCGGGCTGGCGCTCCACACGCCCCCCCTGCCCGGCTTCGCCCGCGGGTCCTGGCTGATCGGGGCGGCGGTGCGTCATTCCTGGCGGCCGCTGGCCTACGCCGTGGACGACGCGGTGCAGGCCGCCGTCGCCGACGGCCGGCTCGCCGCGATCTTCGAATCGCACGGGCTGACCTGGGAGAAACCCGACTGGTGACCCGGCCTACGACCTTGGTCGCATGGCGGGACGCCGGCGGCCCTCCCTACTCTCGTTAACCGACCGCCCCCGAAGGAGGCTGCCACCCATGGAAATGACCGGCGAAACCGTCATCCGCGCCCCGCGCGGCGCGGTGTGGTCCGCGCTCAACGACCCCGACGTGCTCAAGGCCTGCATCCCGGGCTGCGAGCGGCTGGAGAAGACCTCGCCCACCGACATGGAAGCCGACGTCACCCAGAAGGTCGGGCCGGTGAAGGCGAAGTTCAAAGGCGCCGTGACGCTGGAGGACATCGTGGAGGGCGAAAGCTACCGGCTGGTCGGCGAGGGCAAGGGCGGCGCCGCGGGCTTCGCCAAGGGCGGCGCGCATGTGCGGCTCGCGGACCACGCGGAGGGCACGCTCCTGACCTATGAGGCGGAAGCGCGGGTCGGCGGCAAGCTCGCCCAGCTCGGCTCCCGCCTGATCGACGGGTTTGCGCGCAAGATGGCCGACGAATTCTTCGCCACCTTCAAGGCGCAGGTCGAGGGGCCCGAGGCCGCGGCGGCGCCCGCGCCGGAGCCCGCGCAGGTCGGGACCGGCGCGGAGGAGGCGCCCGAAAAGAAAAGCTGGATCAAGAAGATATTCTCCTGATCCCGCAACGGCGGCCGCTCCGCAGGGACGGGGGGCGGACGCTTTCCAACGACACCGAGCCAACCGCCAGGGGAGGACATTCCGGATGCCCGGCATCACAGTCACCGTCAACGGCAAGACCGTCACCAGGGAGGTCGAGGGCCGCACCCTGCTCGTGCAGCTTCTGCGCGAGGAACTGGGCCTGACCGGCACCCATGTGGGCTGCGACACCTCGCAATGCGGGGCCTGCCTCGTGCATGTGAACGGCGAGAGCGTGAAGTCCTGCACCATGCTGGCCGCCGCCGCCGACGGCGCGCAGGTCACCACCATCGAGGGCGTCGCGGGCCGCGACGGGACCATGAGCGTGGTGCAGGCCGCCTTTCAGGAGCATCACGGGCTTCAGTGCGGCTTCTGCACTCCGGGCATGGTGATGTCGGTCACCGACCTTCTGCGGGTCAACGCCTCGCCCTCCGAAACCGAGGTGCGGGAGTGGCTGGAGGGCAATATCTGCCGCTGCACCGGCTACCACAACATCGTCAAGGCGGCGCTCGCCGCGGCGGAGACGCTGCGCGCGGGCCAGCCGCTGGCGGCCGAATAAGGGAGGGCGGAACATGGCCAAGGATTTCGGCATCGGCGCCAGCTCCAAGCGGCGCGAGGACAAGCGGTTCCTGACCGGCAAGGGACGCTACACCGACGACATGAACAAGGCCGGGCAGGCCTATGTGCACTTCCTGCGCTCGGACATGGCGCATGGGCGGATCGCGTCCATCGACGTCTCGGCGGCCGAGGCCGCGCCGGGGGTGCTCAAGGTCTTCACCGCCAAGGACTTCGAAGCGGTCGGGGGCGTGCCCTGCGGCTGGCAGGTCACCGACAAGAACGGCGAACCGATGAAGGAGCCCAAGCACCCGATCCTCGCCGAGGGCCGCGTGCGCCATGTGGGCGACCCCATCGCCGCGGTGGTGGCCGAGACCCGCGCCCATGCCCGCGACGCCGCCGAACTGATCGAGGTGGAGCTGGAGGAGCTTCCGGCCGTCGTCGACATGCGCGCCGCGCTGTCGGGCGGCCAGTCGGTGCATGACGAGGCGCCCGACAATCTCTGCTACGACTGGGACTTCCCGGCCGAGAGCAAGGACGCGGTGGACGAGGCGATCCGCAACGCCCATCACGTCACGGTTCTGGAGCTGCGCAACAACCGCCTCGTCGCCAACCCGATGGAGCCGCGCTGCGCGCTGGGCGAATACGACGAAGCCGACGACATGCACACGCTGTGGACCACGTCCCAGAACCCGCATGTGATCCGGCTCCTGATGGGCGCCTTCGTGCTGGGCATCCCCGAGCACAAGCTCCGGGTGGTGGCGCCCGACGTGGGCGGGGGCTTCGGCTCCAAGATCTACCACTACGCCGAAGAGGCTTTCGTCACCTTCGCGGCCAAGGTCGTGGGGCGGCCCGTCAAGTGGACCTCGGACCGGGCCGAGGCCTTCATGTCCGACGCTCATGGCCGCGACCATGTCTGCAAGGTGGAGCTGGCGATGGACGCCGAGGGCAACTTCCTCGCGCTGCGCTCGACCACGCTGGCCAATATGGGCGCGTATCTGTCCACCTTCGCGCCCTGCATTCCCACCTGGCTGCACGGCACGCTGCTGGCGGGCAACTACAAGACCCCGCTGATCTTCACCAACGTCAAGGCGGTGTTCACCAACACCGTGCCCGTCGACGCCTATCGCGGGGCCGGGCGGCCGGAGGCGACCTATCTGATCGAGCGCACCGTGGACAAGGCCGCGCGCGAGATGGGGATCGACCCGGCGGAGCTGCGGCGGCGCAACTTCATCACCCAGTTCCCCTATCAGACGCCGGTGGCGGTGGAATACGACTCCGGGAACTACAACGCCACGCTCGACAAGGTGCTGGACGCCTCCGACCGCGCCGGCTTCGCCGCCCGCAAGGCCGAGAGCGCGTCGCGCGGCAAGCTCCGCGGCTTCGGGCTCGCCCACTATATCGAGGCCTGCGGCATCGCCCCGTCCTCGCTGGTCGGCGCGCTGGGGGCCCGGGCCGGGCTTTACGAGGCGGCGACGGTGCGGGTGAACCCCACCGGCTCGATCTCGGTCTTCACCGGCTCGCATTCCCATGGCCAGGGGCATGAGACGACCTTCGCCCAGGTGGTCGCGGACATGCTGGGCGTGCCGGAGGACTCGATCGACATCGTGCATGGCGACACCAACCGGGTGCCCTTCGGCATGGGCACCTACGGGTCGCGCTCGCTCGCCGTCGGCGGCTCGGCCATCGTCAAGTCGGTGGACAAGATCATCGCCAAGGCCAAGAAGATCGCCGCCCACCTGCTGGAGGCGTCGGAGACCGACATCACCTTCGAGAACGGCCAGTTCTCGGTCCAGGGCACCGACCGCAGCCTTGCGTGGGGCGAGGTCTGCCTCGCCGCCTACGTGCCGCACAAATACCCGATCGAGACGCTGGAGCCGGGGCTGGAGGAAACGTCCTTCTACGACCCCGCCAACTTCACCTATCCCTCGGGCGCCTACGCCTGCGAGGTGGAGGTCGACCCCGAGACCGGCAAGGTGACGGTGCTGTCCTTCACCGCCGCGGACGATTTCGGCAACGTGGTCAACCCGATGATCGTCGAGGGGCAGGTGCATGGCGGGCTCGCCCAGGGCCTCGGACAGGCGCTGATGGAGGGCTGCGTCTACGACGAGAACGGCCAGCTGATCACCGCGAGCTTCATGGACTACGCCATGCCGCTGGCCAAGGATCTGCCGTCCTTCGTGGTCGACAACTCCGCCTGCACGCCCTGCACCCACAACCCGCTGGGGGTGAAGGGCTGCGGCGAGGCCGGGGCCATCGGCAGCCCGCCGGCGCTGGTCAACGCGGTGCTCGACGCGCTGTCGGATTACGGGATCGCGCATATCGACATGCCGCTGACCCCGTCCAAGGTCTGGGCCGCCATCGACGCGGCCCGGCCCGCGGCGGCGGCCGAGTGAGGCGCGGCGGGCGCGGGGAACGCCGCGCCCGCCCCTCCGACCCAAGGGAGTGAAACATGTATAACTTCGAATATCTTCGCCCCAGGAGCCTCGCCGAGGCCGTCGAGGCGATGAAGGGCGAGGACGCGCAGGCCCTGTCCGGCGGCCAGACCCTGATCCCGACCCTGAAGGCGCGGCTGGCCCAGCCCTCGGTGCTGGTGGACCTCACCGGCCTCGCGGAGCTGAAGGGCGTGAGCCGGATGGGCGACGTGCTCGCCATCGGGGCGGCGACCCGGCACGCCGACGTCGCGGCCTCGGCCGCGGCGCGCGCCGCGATCCCGGCGGTGGCGGCGCTGGCGGGGAATATCGGCGACCCGGCGGTGCGCAACCGCGGCACCATCGGCGGGTCCATCGCCAACAACGACCCGGCCGCCTGCTACCCCTCCGCAGCCCTGGCGCTGGGGGCGACGATCCACACCTCCGCCGGGCGGGCCATCGGGGCCGACGACTTCTTCCAGGGCATGTTCGAAACCGCGCTGGACGAGGGCGAGCTGGTCACCCGCGTCGACCTGCCGATCCCGATGGCCGCGAACTACCAGAAGTTCGAGCAGCCGGCCTCGCGCTTCGCCCTGGTCGGGGTGTTCGTCGCGCGCTTCGCGGGCGGCGTCCGGGTGGCGATCACCGGCGCCTCCGAAAGCGGGGTGACCCGCTGGGAGGCGGCGGAGGCGGCGCTCACGTCCAGCTTCTCCGCCGAAGCGCTTTCAGGTCTGGCCTTCCCCGCCGACGGGCTGATCGGGGACATCTACGGAACGCCCGCCTATCGGGCCCATCTCATCGCGGTGCTGACCCGGCGCGCGGTGCAGGCCTGCGGCTGAAGGGATCTCCTCCTCTTTTCCTCGCCGCGGCGCCGGGCGGCCCTCCCTTTCCCGGGGGAGGGCCGCCGTTTTTTTTGCGTCTCCGCGCGCGGATCCCCGGATGCGCGGCGTGGTTTCGGTTTGCTTGCGGTCCGGGGCCGCCGGCGTCGCCCGCCCGGCGCGCGCGGCGCGCCGTCCGAGAGGGCTCGGCCTATGGCGACGGCCCGCGGACAGGTCCCGTCCCCTCGCCTGCTTTCGCCCCCGTCCGACCCGGGCGCGTCCCGCGCTCGGTCCGACGCCGGAGGTCGGCGTTCAGGCCTTCACCCGCAGCACCGGCCCCTCCGCCGGCGCCGCGAGGATCCGGCGCAGGCCGGGCAGCCGGGCGGGGAGCGCGCGCAGTCCGTCCTCGTCGAGGAACACCGCGGCGGTGGAGACCGCATCGGCCAGCGCGGCGGAGCGCGCCTCCACCGCCACGGTGGACCACAGGGCCGGCCGGCCGTCGGGATGAAGGATATGCGCCGCCCCGCCCCGCCCGATCCGCAGCGCGCCGGGGGAGGAGACGGCGAGGCCCAGCCGCTCGATCCTCCGGGTTTCCAGAAGGCCGCGGACGGGATCCTCGACCCCCACCCGCCAGCGCCCGACGCCGGCCCGGACCTCGCCCGCATCGACCAGCGCATCGGGGAAGCCGTGGTCGCGCAGCGCGCCGGCCACCCGGTCGGCGGCGAGGCCCTGGGCCACGCCGTTGAAAGTCAGCGCCATGCCGGGCCGGGCGAAGGCCACGTGGTCGCGGCCCGCGCGCACGTCCTCCAGCCCCACGAGGCCGCGCGCCTTGTCGCCGCCCCCGTCCCGCGCCAGCGCCGACAACCAGGGCTGCACGGTCGGGTCGAAACCGCCGGCGGCCGCGTCATGGACCCGGCGGGCCAGCGACAGGAGGGACGCGACCTGGGCCGCTTCCGGCCCGTCCAGCGCGCCGTCGAGGTTGAGCCGGACCAGCGCCGAATCCGCCCGGTGCAGGGAGAACAGCGCCTCGATCCGCGCGATCTCGGCCCGCGCGGCGGCGAGCGCGGGGCGGGCGAGGTCCTCCGGCCCGCGCAGGCTGATCGCCGCGGGCGCGCCCAGCGCGGTCCCGCGCCATCGGGTCACCGTCTCGCGCGCGGCGAGGCCGGCCACCGCCAGCGCCGCGGCGCCGGTGACGAGGAACCGGCGCCGGTTCACGCGGGGACCTCCGGCGCGGGGCGCGGGGACGGGCCGGTCGCGCCGCCGGGACGCGCGGACAAGGGCCGGCCGCGGGCGGCGAGCACCAGCGGCACGCAGCGGGCCGGATCGTCATGAAGGCTCACGCAGTCGAGGCACTGGAAGCACTCGGCATAGTCGATGCGCCCCGAGCGCTCGATCGCCCCATAGGCGCATTTCACCCGGCAGAGCTGGCAGGGCGTCCCGCATTCCGCCCGCCGCGCGATCCAGTCCCGCCCGCGCAGCGCGCCGCCCAGCGCCATCAGCGCCCCCAGCGGGCACACATAGCGGCAGAAGCCCTTGAACAGCACCGTGCCCAGCGCCAGCCAGGCGACCGCATAGGCCACGTAGATCCACTCCCGGTCGAAACCGGTGGTGATCGCGGTCTTGAACGGCTCCACCTCCGCGGCCAGTTCGATATGTTCGGGCGCGAGGAACAGGGTCGCGACCAGCGCCGCCAGCAGCCCGTATTTGACCCGTTTCAGGCGGCGATCCCAGGCCGGCGAGGGCTCGATGCGCGGCAGGCGCAGGAGGCGCCCCAGATGGTGGGCGAATTCCTGCAGCGCCCCGAACGGGCAGAGCCAGCCGCAGAAGAAGCCCCGCCCCCAGGCGACGAAGCCGAGGATCGCCGCGCCCCAGATCGCCAGCGAGAACGGGTCGTAGAGCAGGAAGTCGAACGAGCCCCCCTCCGCCCCCGCCCGGAGCGCGCCCAGCGCGGTGACGATGGACAATTGCCCCTGCCCCCACCAGCCCACGAAGACCGTCACCGCCGCCAGCACCCCCAGCCGGATCGCGGTGAAATCCCGCCGCCCCGCCAGCCGGTTCATCCCCGGCCCCAGCGCGACGCCGAGCCCGATCAGCCCCAGCGCCAGCGCGCCCAGATCGCCCGCCCGTCCCCTCAGCGCCTCCATGGCGGGGGAGAGGGGGACGGGGACCTCGGGGCGCACGAAGAACCGCTCGGGCGCGGAGACGGGGACCGCGAGCTCCTGCACGCCCACCTGCGGCTGAAACACGCCATGGGCGCGGGGGGCGAGCACCTTGAGCGTCCAGGGCCGGGACGGATCGAAGCCCAGCCGCCGGTCGGCGCGCAGCACCAGCGCCGCGCCGCGGTCCACCGCCTCGGCCAGCGCGGGCGGGGCGTCCTCCGCCAGCTCCAGGTAGAGATCGGCGTCGCGCAGGGCCACCGGCAGGCCGTCCTGCTCCGCCGCCAGCAGGTCGGGGGCGGTGTTGCGCACGAAATCCGGGCCGATCAGCCCGTGCCGCCCGGCCTCGATCACCAGCAGCGGTTCGTCGTGCGGCGAGATGGCGAGGAAGTCGCGCAGCTCCGCCAGCGTGCCGGGGGCGAGCGCGGCGCGGGCGACGGAGGGGGGGCCGAGATCCACGACCCACAGGTCCAGATAGGCCGCCTCGGGCGCCGCCGCCGCCTCCGGGTCGTCGTCCTCCCACAGCGTGCCGGCGAATAGCGCCTGCATCCGCGCGTTGTCGACCCGGTGGCGTTGGGCGATGCCCTGGGCCTGCAGCGCCGCCCAGTCCAGCGCCTCGTCCACTGTCGGATCGGGATGGGCGGCGGGGGGGCGTGCCAGGCCCTGCATCTTGTCGCGCGCGACCTCCAGCGTCGCGGCCAGCACGCTTTCATGGGCGATGCGCACGCTCGCCGTCGCCTTGGTCACGCCGTCCAGGTAAACCAGCGCCGAGGCGTCGCCGGCATGGCCGTAGGGCGTGCCCACCACCATCGGCGCGGCGATGGACTGGCCGCGATACTGCTCGAAGAACGCGTGGAACGGGGCCTCGCCCAGGCCGGAGACGAAGATCGGCTCGTTATGCGCCAGCAGCCGCACCTCGATGAATCGCCCCTGGTCGTCGAGCATGACCAGCGCGTCGATCGGCGCGCCGGAGAAGCCGGGAAGCGGCGCCAGCGGCCCGGTCTGGAACACGTAGCCGGCGGAGGCGCCGCCGGAATTCAGCAGGGTCCACACGCCCCGGTCGTTCACCGGGTCTCCCTGCTGGTAGGGCGGCGGAACCCCCGCGCGCAGCGCCGGTTCCGCCCGCGGCGCGACGGCGGGGGCGGCGGGGGCC
>JAYZWL010000150.1:0-22104 GCA_036154955.1 Pseudomonadota bacterium
GACGCGATCCGGCGGCGCCCCCTGCCGGGGCGTTCCCCTGTCTCCGGCCGCAGGCGGCCTTCGGGCGCCCCTCGCCCTGTCCCTCTCCCCGGTCGGGGAGAGGGGAGCGGGACGGCGGGCCGACCCAGAGACGGGCGGGCCGTCGTCCGCCGGGGCCGGCAGGCGCGCCCGATGACGCAAGGTCGGAGCGTGCCGGTGGGCGGGACGGGGGTGGGAGCGCGTCGGCGCCGAGGCGGGATCGGCGGAGCGCCGGGTGCGGAGCCGCCCCGCGATCCGCCCGAGCCGTCCCGCCGGCCGGGAGGCGACCCGACCGCCCGCGCGCCGGGTTCCGCGCGCCGCGGGCGCTTCGGATCGGCCTGGCGCGCGCGGGACGCGGCGCCTCCCGCCACGGGCGCCATCCGCGGGGCGGTCCCCGCGTGCGTCGCTCGCGTGCGTCGTCGGGGTCCGCTCGCCGCGCCCTCCGCCGGCCTCCTCCCGCGCCGCGGCCCGCTCACCTGACGCAGCGTCGCCACGCCCGGCCGCTCAACCCGAGGGGCGCGGCGAAAAACACCGGGGCCGCGCGCCTCTGGCAACGGGACATTCACCATCGCCCCCGCTATAGGGTAGGCGAGCCCTGCCCGGCGCTCCCCGGCCGCGTCCCCCGCGGCCGGCGTCGGACGCGCCTGTAGCCGCAGCCGAGGAGCCCGCATGCGCCGCCTCCGCAACGTCAAGATCGTCGCCACCCTCGGACCCGCCTCTTCGGACCGCGCCACCATACGCGCGCTGTTCGAGGCGGGCGCCGACGTGTTCCGTCTGAACATGTCGCACGGAAACCATGAGGGCATCGCCCAGCTTCACCGCCTGATCCGCGAGATCGAGCACGAGCTGCGCCGCCCCATCGGCATCCTCGCCGACCTCCAGGGCCCCAAGCTTCGCGTGGGGACCTTCGAGAACGGCAAGGAGACGCTGAAGGAGGGCGACGGCTTCCGCCTCGACCTCGTCGACAAGCCCGGCGACGCCGCCCGGGTGCGGCTGCCGCATCCCGAGATCTTCGAGGCGCTGAAGGAAGGCGCGAGCCTGCTGGTCAACGACGGCCAGATCCGCCTGAAGGTCCTGCGCTGCGACGCTGAAAGCGCGGATTGCAAGGTGATCGTGGGCGGCGTGATCTCGGACCGCAAGGGGGTCAACGTCCCCGACGTGGTGCTCAACATCCCCGCGTTGACCGAGAAGGACCGCAAGGACCTGGAATTCGTCTGCGCGCTGGGCGTCGACTGGCTGGGCATGAGCTTCGTGCAGCGGCCCGAGGACGTGGCCGAGGGCCAGCGCCTCGCCGCCGGCCGGGCCGCGGTGCTCGCCAAGATCGAGAAGCCGGCCGCGGTCGCCGCCCTCGACGCCATTCTGGCCGAGGCCGACGGGATCATGGTCGCGCGCGGGGATCTCGGCGTGGAGATGCCGATCACCTCGGTTCCCGTCATCCAGCGCCGCCTGATCGCCACCGCCCAGCAGGCCGGCAAGCCGGTGATCGTCGCCACCCAGATGCTGGAGAGCATGATCTCCGCCCCGGTGCCGACGCGGGCCGAGGTCTCGGACGTCGCCAACGCCATCTACGACGGGGCGGACGCGGTGATGCTGTCGGCCGAGTCGGCGGCGGGCAAGTATCCGGTCGATGCGGTGCGCACCATGAACGCGGTGGCGGAGACGACCGAGAGCGACCCGCATTTCCGGGTTCGGATGGAGGCGCTGCGCCCCCGCGCCCGCACCCGCGTCGCCGACGCCATCGCCGCCGCCGCGCGCGAGGTGGCGGAGACGACGGACGTCAAGGCGATCTGCTGCTTCACCCATGGCGGCACCACGGCCCTGCTGATGGCGCGGGAGCGGCCGCGCGTGCCGATCCTGGCGCTGACGCCCTCCACCCGCTCCGCCCGGCGCATGGCGCTGGTCTGGGGGCTGCACTGCTCGACCACGCATGAGGTGGAGCGGTTCAAGCTCGCCGTCGTCTCCGCCGCCCGCGCGGCGCGGGAAGGCGGCTTCGCCTCCGACGCGGACCGGATCGTGGTGGTCGCGGGCATCCCGTTCAACATGTCCGGCACCACCAACATCCTGCGCGTCGCCCCGGTGGACGAGCGCGCGATCTACGAGGGCGAGCCGGAGTAAGCTCCGGCCCGCTCCGTCCGTCCGAGAGGATCCGGTATGACCGGCGCGCCCCCGCCCTCCGGGCCGGTCGCGTTCGACCGCGCGATGGCCGAACGCTACGACGCCCGCAACGCCCCGCTCGCGCCCATTTCGGATGCGCTGCATTTCCTCGCCCGGCTGGCGCTGGCCGACCTGCCCGACGCGGCGCGCGCGCTGTGCGTCGGCGTGGGGACGGGGGCGGACATCCTGGCGCTGGCCCATGCCCGGCCCGGCTGGCGCTTCGTGGGGGTGGATCCCTCGGCGGAGATGCTGGCGGTCTGCCGGGAGCGGCTGGCGGCGGCGGGCGTGCTCGACCGCTGCGAGCTGATCGCGGGCGACGTGTCCGCCGCGCCCGAGGGGGAGGCGGCGGGGTTCGACGCGGCGCTCAGCCTGCTGGTGGCCCACTTCATCCCGCGCGAGGCGCGGCCGGGCTTCTACGGCGCGGTCCGCGACCGGCTGCGTCCCGGCGGGCGGTTCCTCACGGCCGAGATCTGCGCGGACCTGGACGCCCCGGCCTTCCCCGCCCAGTTGCGGGACTGGGCGCAGGTGCAGGCGCTGATGGGGGCGACGCCGGAGTCGCTCGCCGCCCTGCCGGAGATGCTGCGCGACCGGCTGTCGGTGCTGGCCCCGGCGGAGACGGACGCGCTGATCGCGGAGGCCGGTTTCGCCGCGCCGGTCCCCTTCTTCCGCGCCGCGCTGATCCGCGGGGTGCATGCGACGCGGCGTTGAGCGGCCCGCCGTCCTGCCCGCCGTCCTGCCCGCCGTCCCGCCTGGGGCTCCGTTCGCCTTGACTTCCCCCCGCGCTTGCGGCATTGCCCCCGCTCCGACACGGGGAGGCCGGCCGTAATGGGCTGCCGAGTCTCTCCCGAACGGCCCGCGGCGCCTGCGTCGGCGGGCGCCCCTTTCGAGGAGTTCGAAATGCCCAAGATGAAGACCAAGGCGAGCGCCAAGAAGCGCTTCAAGATGACCGCCTCCGGGAAGGTCAAGGCCCAGGCCGCCGGCAAGCGCCACGGCATGATCAAGCGGACGACCAAGTTCATCCGCACCGCCCGCGGCACCATGGTGCTGTCGGACGCCGACGCCAAGATCGTCAAGATCTACATGCCCTACGCGCGCTGAAGGAGGTCTGAGCCATGTCCCGAGTGAAACGCGGCGTCACCGCCCACGCCCGCCACAAGAAGGTCCGCGACGCCGCCAAGGGTTATTCCGGCCGCCGCAAGAACGTGTTCCGCGTCGCGACGCAGGCCGTCGACAAGGCGCAGGAATACGCGACCCGCGACCGCAAGCGCCGGAAGCGCTCTTTCCGGGCGCTGTGGATCCAGCGCATCAACGCCGGCGTGCGCGCCATCGACGCCGACTTCACCTATTCGCGCTTCATCGACGGCCTGACCAAGTCGGGCATCGAGGTGGACCGCAAGGTGCTGTCCGACCTCGCGATCCGCGAGCCGGAAGCCTTCGCCGCCATCGTCGCCAAGGCCAAGGCCGCGCTGGCCTGATCGGCCGCGCCGACGCGCCGACCCGAATTCGCAGCCGCCCCGGAGAGCGATCTCCGGGGCGGTTCGC
This sequence comes from Pseudomonadota bacterium, assembly GCA_036154955.1. Taxonomy (GTDB): domain Bacteria; phylum Pseudomonadota; class Alphaproteobacteria; order Rhodobacterales; family Rhodobacteraceae; genus Albimonas. The sequence goes on from JAYZWL010000150.1 coordinate 3,715, forward strand.
ATTTTGACCGTCCGGGCGCTCACTTCTTGCGCGTGCTGTCCGGAGTTCGCGACACCGGCACCCAAGTGCTGCCAGGGGTGCTAGTCGGCGGGAAGCGCCGGTTGTCGGGGACCGTGGCGTAGTTATCGCGCTCGCCCCCGCGCGGACCCACCTCACGGTAGATCCCTCCGTCGCTGCCGCTGTCGCTGCCAGGTTTTTTGCCTGAAGCCATGGATTCTCGCTCCTACATGATGCGCCGAAACGTACCGGCACCGCTGAATGTAGGGGCGTTGCATCTGAGTCGCAATCAATGTTGCAAACGTAGCGCGAACATCCGGTCTTCTTCTCCGGCCCATTCGAGGTTCAGGTCACAGCACCAGGTCGGTGGGCCGGGTCGCTTTGTGGCCGGGGTGGTTGGCCTGCACCGCATGGGTGCGGGACACGCTGCGCATCCATTCGTAATAGAGCGATTTCACCGACAGGATCGCCACCCCCGCCCCGCGCATCCGGGCGAGGCCGAATTCCTCATCCGCCTCGGCCGTGGCGAGCGCGTCCTGCAGGGCGGCGACCCGGAAGCCCTCGCCCACCAGCCCAAGGGCGGACTGGGCGACGCAGACGTCGGTCTCCATCCCCACCAGCACCGCCGTCCCCCGGCCCGTCGCCTTCACGTCGGCGAGGATCTCCGGGTTGCCGGCGAGGCCGAAGAAATCCTTGGAATGCACCCGCGTCCCCTCGGGCAGCGCCTCGGCCACCTCCGCGGTCAGGCCGCCCAGCGTGGGGATGTCCTCGGCCATCGCCACCACCGGCACGCCCAGGTCCTCGGCCACCCGCAGGATCCAGGCGATGCGGGCGGTCAGGCGCTGGCACTTCAGCCGGTCGTATTTGTTCAGGAACGCGTCCTGCACGTCGATGACCACGAGGACCGAGTCCTCCACGTCGATCAGCGAATGGGTGACGGGCGGGGCGTCCTGCATGGGAGCGGGTCCTTTCGGGCGGAGAGGTCGCCCGAAGCCTCGCCCGCCGCCGCAAGGGCGGTCAATGCGGCGCGGCTACCGGGTCAGCCGTCGCCAGGCGCGCAGGTAGAGCCGGTTGGGCAGCAGGTTCAGCGCCCGCAGGAACAGCGCGAAGCGGCGGGGGAAGGCGATTTCGAAACCCGGCCGCCCCAGCCCGTCGACGATGCGCCGGGCCGCCGTCTCGGGCGTCATCAGGAACGGCATCTCGAAGGCGTTGACCGCGGTGGCCTCCGTCTCCACGAAGCCGGGATTGACGACCGAGAGCCGCACGCCCAGGTCCATCAGGTCCATGGCCAGCGCCTCGCACATCGCGATCAGCCCGGCCTTGGTCGCGGAATAGGCCGCGGCCCCCGGCAGCCCGCCATAGCCGGCGACCGAGGCGGTGACGGCCACATGCCCCCGCCCCCGCGCGATCATCGCCCTGAGCACGGGGTCGAGCCCGTTGACCACGCCGCCGAGATTGACCGCGAAGGTGCGCTTCGCCTTCTCGGCGTCGAACTCCTGCGCGCGCATCGGCAGGTAGATCCCGGCGTTGAGCAGGACGAGGGCGAGCGGCCCCTCCGCCTCGATCCGGGCCACGGCGGCCTGCATCGCCCCGGCGTCGGTCACGTCGGCGGGCAGGGGCTCGATGCGGCCGGGCAGGGCCTGCGCCCGGGCCTCCGTCGCCAGCGCGTCCAGCGCCTCGGCCCGGCGGGCGGTGGCGAAGACATGCCAGCCGTCCGCGGCCAGCCGCAGCGCCACCGCCCGGCCGATGCCGCCGGAGGCGCCGGTGATCCAGGCCGCCCCGTCGGCGGGGCGCATCACCTGTCGGAACACGTCGGAGGGCCGGGGCGAGGGGGGCGCCATGCGCCTCAGCCGGCGGGCCAGAGCGCGGCGAGCCGGGGGCCCGCGTCCGCGGCGCGGAACCGCGCCGTCTCTCCGCCCGCGTCGAAGGCGTTGCCCATCCACTCGCCGCGGTCGTCGGAATAGAGCGTCAGGTCGAGGTCGCCCGTGACCCGCCAGCGCGCGCAGTCGAGCGGGCCGGCGGGGCCGGGCACGGCCTCCGACCCGTCGCGCGCGACGGAGACGGCCAGCGGCGCCCCGGTCTGGGTGCTGATCCAGACCGGGCGCTTGAGGAAATCCGGGGTCCAGTAGGTGGTGGTGGCGGCGTCGCCGGGGAGCTCCCCCGCATGGGTTCCGGAGGCGACGAGCCGGTCGCCCTCCCGCCGCACCCGGGCGGTTTCTTTGGAGCCGTCGTCGTTGGTCTCGCCGTCGAGGGAGACGAGGCGCCCGCCCTCCCACCGCTCCCGGCTGTCGAGCGAATAGCGATAGGCGACGAGACCCAGCATCTTCACCGCGATGCGCACGCTGACCGTGACCTCCAGCCCGCCGTCCGCGGCCGTGACCGTCGTGGTCTGGGTTCCGATCGGGTCGCCGTCGCGCAGGATCTCGAACCGGCGGGCGGCGGAGCCCGCCGCAAGCAGCCGCGGGGCCAGCGCCAGCCCGCCGATCGCGAGGCCCGCGCCCAGCGCGCGCCTGCGGGTGAGAAGCGGGGAAACCGGCATGGCCCGGCTCAGGTCAGGAAGTTGAGCACCCGCGACACCGTTCCGGTGAAGCGCAGCTCGCCGGTCATCACCACCAGGCAGATGCAGGTTTCGTCGCCCACGATCTTCGGGCGGTGGTCGTCGTCGGAGGTGGCGATCGACACGTCGCCGCGCCGGTAGATGCGGCCGCGGTCCTCCATCTCCCCGCTCAGGATCAGCGTGGTTTCGACCCCGGAATGGGTGTGGGAGAGCATGGGCGCGCCGGGGCGGGCGCGAATGAGGCTGATCTCCTCGCCCTCGATCTCGGCCAGTTCGCATTCCGACAGGCCGGGCAGGCGGAACTTCCAGTCCATGTCGTCCGCGTCGCCGCCGGCGAAGGCGCGCAGCGGGGCGGGGAACAGGCGGCGGCCTGCGGGTTCGACGCCGGGCGCGGGCGCCTCCATCGGGTCGAGGCCGGCGGATTCGTCGGCGGCGGCCGGCGGGATCGGCGCGGCGCCCCCCTCCTCGTCCAGGTCGAAGCGGGTCACGGCGTCGAGCCGGTCGAGCGCGGCGGCGAGTGAGGGCGGTGGGATGTTGGGTTCGGGTTCGGATTCGATCAGCAGGCCCCCGAGCACTTCCAGGTCGGCCACGCGACGCCGGCTTGCGGGGCTGAAGGTCAGATGCGTCGCCACCAGGAGGCCCAGGCCGGGCGAGATGGCGCCGCTGGCGTAGTCGACCAGAACCTGGTCGTCCGGATAAAGCATGAGTGTCCTGCGCTTCCCTTGCTCTTCGGCGTTCATGTCCAAGCGGCTGGGCGATGTTCCTGCGGCGCGGCGTCCGGATGGTTCTCCGGATCGTCCCGCCCGCTGCGGCCGTCTCCGCCCCCGTTTTTCCGGGGCTGCGGTTCCTCCTGACCGGAGGTCGGCCGGGTCCCGTTTCGTCTCTCGCGCTCTCTTCGTCGTATTTCGCGGTTATTTGGTCGTATTTCGGTCTTGTCTTCGTGCTTCCGTCGTCGGCACCGCCCCGCGGGGCGGAGCGATCAATTTAGCGTCGCCCCGGCTCAGGGCGAGTCCCGGCCCGAGACGGCGTTCGGCGCGTGTCCTGCGGGCCACGCCGACCCGGGGTCGTCCCGCGAAGGCGGGGATCCGTCGCGTCGCCGTCGACGCCCGACCCGCCTCGCCTTGCGGCGGCGCAGCGCAGGCGACCGCGCTGCATTCGCTTGTCATCCGTGTTACGCCCCGCCGACCGTTTCGGATCACCGGCGGGCCGTGTCCCCTGCGGGTTTTCTCGGCTTTTCCGGCATGCGGGGCGGCGTGTCGCATACCGGCGGCGGCGACGGCCGCGCCGCCAGGGCCCGCGCCCTCTCCCGCCCCTCGCCGGCGGGCGGCGCCATCGCAAAGGGGGAGAGGGCGCATGGCCTCGAACGCCGTGTTCTTCTACGGGTCGCTGCGCGATCCCGAGCTGCTGCGCCGGGTGCTGGGCCGGGAGGCGGCGCCGGCGACCGAGCCGGCGGTGCTGGACGGGCACGCCCTGCGCCGGGTGGCGGGGGAGGCGTTTCCTTGCCTGGTCCCCGACCCCGACGCGCAGGTGTCCGGCGCGGTGCTGCGCGAGGCGACCGACGACGAGGTCGCGCGCATCCGGTTCTTCGAGGACGAGGAGGAATACGCCCTGCGCGAGACGCCGGTGCGGGTCGCGGCCTCCGAACAGGGCGACGAAGCGCCGGAGGAGACTTTGCCGGCGCTGGTCTGCTTCCCGGTCGGCCCCACCACCGCCGCCGGACCGTGGTCCTTCGACGACTGGCCGGAGGCGGAGCGGCGGGCGCTGCGCGAGGCGGCGGTGGAGATCATGGCGCATTACGAGGCGGGGACCGACTGGTCCGACCTCACCCTCTGGCCCGGGCTGAAGGCCCGCGCCGCCGCCCGCGCCCGCGCGCTGGCCGAGGCGCCCGGCCCCCGCTTTCCCGGCGTGCACTTCGCCGCCGCGGATGTGGAGACGGCGCAGGTGGCGCGCCCCTACGCCTCGTTCTTCGCGGTGGAGGAGCATCACCTCAGCTTCCCGATGTCGGGCGGCCGGCGGTCGGAGGTGGTGCGCCGCGCGGTGTGGCTGTCGGGGGACGCGGTGACGGTCCTGCCCTACGATCCGGCGGCCGACGCGGTGCTGCTGGTCACCCAGTGGCGCGCCGGGCCCCATGCCCGCGGCGACGCGCATCCCTGGCCGGTGGAGGTGATCGCGGGGAGGCTGGACGAGGTGGAGGCCCCCGAGGACGCCGCGCGGCGCGAGGCGCGGGAGGAGGCGGGGCTGACGCTCGGCCGGGTGGAGCGGATCGCGGCCTTCTATTCCTCCCCCGGCGCGGTGGCGGAGCATGTCACGGCCTATGTGGGGGAGGCGGATCTTTCGGCGGCGGGCGGAGCCGGGGGGCTGGCGGCGGAGGCGGAGGACGTGATCTCGGCCGTTCTGCCCTTCGAGGAGGCGATGGGGCTGGTGGAGCGGCAGGAGGCGGACACCTCGCCGGCGCTGATCTCTCTGCTGTGGCTGGCCCGGCACCGGGAGCGTCTGCGGCGGGACTGGGCGCGCTGACGCGGGACCGGGCTCCCCGGGCCTGACCCGGGGCCCCGCGGGGCGCCCTGGGCGTCCGGCTGAAAACAACGCCTGTAGGGTGTGCAATATTCGGCGCGGAAAATCGTGATGTGAAATCTCGCGCCCCATCCTTGCGCGCCCGCCGCCCCGCGTCTAAGTCCGACGAAGCGTCAGCACGCCCCGGCGACCCGGACCGGGGGAGGGAGGAGCGCGCAATGAGCATTCGCAAGGACCTGTCCGCCGCCGTCGGAAACACGCCGCTGATCCGGCTGCGCAAGGCGTCCGAACTCACCGGCTGCGAGATCCTCGGCAAGGCGGAGTTCCTCAATCCCGGCCAGTCGGTGAAGGACCGCGCCGCGCTGTCGATCATCCAGGACGCGGTGGCGCGCGGCGCGCTGCGCCCCGGCGGGGTGATCGTGGAGGGCACGGCGGGCAACACCGGCATCGGGCTGGCGCTGGTCGGCGCCTCGATGGGCTTCCGCTCGGTGATCGTGATCCCCGAGACCCAGAGCCAGGAGAAGAAGGACATGATCCGGCTGGCCGGCGCCGAGCTGGTCGAGGTCCCCGCCGCGCCCTACAAAAACCCCAACAACTACGTGCGCTATTCCGGCCGGCTGGCCGAGGCGCTGGCCAAGACCGAGCCCAACGGCGCGATCTGGGCCAACCAGTTCGACAACGTCGCCAACCGGCAGGCGCATGTCGTCTCCACCGCTCCCGAGATCTGGGAGCAGACCCAAGGCGCAGTGGACGGCTTCATCTGCGCCGTCGGCTCCGGCGGGACGCTGGCCGGGACCGCGGAGGGGCTGCGGGCGAAGAACAAGGCGATCAAGATCGGCCTCGCCGATCCGGACGGCGCGGCGCTGTTCCACTACTACAAGCACGGGGAGCTGAAGTCCTCGGGCGACTCGATCACCGAGGGCATCGGTCAGGGGCGGATCACGGCCAATCTGGAGGGGCTGGACGTGGACCTGCCCTTCAACATCCCCGACGCCGAGGCGCTGCCGGTGATCTTCGACCTGCTGGAGCATGAGGGCCTGTGCATGGGCGGCTCGACCGGGGTCAACGTGGCCGGGGCCATCCGCATGGCGCAGGAGATGGGGCCGGGCCATACCATCGTGACGATCCTGTGCGACTACGGCACCCGCTACGCCTCCAAGATCTTCAACCCGGAGTTCCTGCGCGCCAAGGGCCTGCCGACCCCGGCCTTCCTGGAGCGCGGCCCGAGCGCGGTTCCCGAGGTCTACGCGGAGGCGTCGTGACCCCGGCGCGGCGTCGCCCGGCGCCGGGCGCGTGGCCGTGTCGCCCGAGGCCGGGCGCGTGGCCGTGTCGCCCGGGGCCGGGCGCGTGGCCGTGACCGGCCCGCGGCCCTTCATCCGACCCGTCCGGCATCCGGACGGCGCGCGCCCGCTTCGGCGGGCGTCGGCGCGTCTTGGCCCGGGCGCGGGCCTCGTCCTGCGCCTTCTCCTTCTCCTTGCGCTGGGGCTGGCCGCGGCGCCGGCGCTCGCGCCCGCGCCCGTCGCGGCCCAGACCGTCGCGGCCCAGACCGGCGAGGCCCTGCGCGAGACGCTGGAGGCGGCGACCGATCCGGGCGGCGGGCCCGCGGCGGCGGTCGGGGCGCCCGCCGCCGCGCCGCTGTCGCTGGAGGCGGACGCGGCCGAGGTCGACCGCCGCCTGCGCGCCTGGGACGAGGCCGCCCGGCAGGCCGAGGACGTGATCGCCCGGGGAGCCGCCTCCACCGGCGCCTATGACCAGCTGCGCCGGTCGCTCGCCGCCCATCGCGACGCGGCGCGGGCGATGGCAGACCGGGCGGCGGAGGCGTTGCGGCCGTTGCAGGCCCAGTTCGACGCCCTCTCCGCCCCGGTCCCGGCGGAGGGCGAGGCGGCGCCCGCCGGCGGCGGCGTGACCATGTCGCCGGGCGTCGCCCGCCAGCGCCGGGCGCTCGACCAGCGCATCGGCAAGCTGGAGGAGATCAAGCTCCGCTCCGAACAGGCGCTGACCCGGGCGGAGTCGCTGATCGGCGGCATCGACGCGCTGTTGCGGCGGCGGTTCATGGAGCAGCTCGCCACGCTCGGCCCCAGCCCGGCGACGCCCGCCGCTTGGGAGGCCGCGGCGCTCGAAACCCTGCGGGTGCTGCGCGAAGTGGGCCGCGAGGTCGCCGAACGGCTGGCCGACCCCGCCGCCGCCGCGGACCGGCAGGCGCGGCTGCCGCTGACGCTGGGGCTGATCGTGGGCGGGCTGGGCCTGATGGGCTGGACCCTGCGCCGGTCGGAACGGGCGCTGCGGGCGCGGCTGGCGCAGGGGGTCACCCGCTCGGGCCGGGCCGCCTACGGCGCGGGGGCCACGCTGGCGCGGCTGGCGCTGCCGGTGATCGCGGCGCTGCTGCTGCGGCTGGGGCTGGGCGAAACCGGGCTGTTCGGCCCGACCGGCGAGACCCTGCTGAACCACGCGCTGGGCGGGGTGATGGCGCTGGGCGCGGCCCGGGGCCTGGCGCTCGCCTTCTACGCCCCGCGCGAACCGGAACTGCGGCTGTCATCGCTCGACGACGAGGCGGCGGCGAACGCGGCGCTGCGGGCGCAGGGGCTGGGCCTCGCGCTCATGCTCGACCTGATGCTGGTGCGCGCGGGCGAGGAGGTGGGGCTCAGCGCCGGGGCGCTGGCCGCCTTCAACCTGATCGCGGTGTCGCTGGGCGCGGCCAGCCTGTGGATGCTCGCCCGCTCCATCGGCCCGCGGCCCGCCCCGCCGCCGGAGCCCGACGCGGACGACCCGCTGGCGGAGCCGCAGGAGACCTCGGAAAGCCTCGGCCGGCGGCTGGCCTGGATCGGCGCGTTCCTGCTGCGCCTCGCCGCCGCCGGGTCGCTGGTGCTGGCCATCGCCGGCTATTACGCCGCCGCCCAGTTCATGTTCCGCCCGCTGGCGCTGTCGCTGGGGCTGATCTGCGCCTGCGTGCTGCTGCAGTCGCTGCTGCGCAACTTCGTCGAGGCCTATCTGGAGCGCCACGCGGCCGAGGCCAGCGGCCTGCGCCTGCTGCTGGCCTTCTCCGGCTTCGCGATCACGCTCGCCGCTTTCCCGCTGCTGGCTTTCATCTGGGGCGCGCGAAGGGCGGAGCTGGAGGAGCTGTGGCGCTTCGTGGTCGTGGGGATCGAGGTCGGGGGCGTCCACGTCTCCCCCGGCGGGTTCATCAGCTTCGCGGTGGTGTTCGGGCTGGCCTTCGGCGCGACGCGGCTGGCGCAGATGATCATGTCGACCTCGGTCCTGCCCAACACGCGGCTGGATGCGGGGGCGCGGTCCGCGGTCACCGCCTCGATGGGCTATCTGGGCTTCATCCTCGCGGCGCTGGCGGGGACCGCGGCGGCGGGCATCGACCTCTCAAGCCTCGCCATCGTGTTCGGCGCGCTGTCGGTGGGCATCGGCTTCGGGCTGCAGACCATCTTCTCCAACTTCGTCAGCGGCGTGATCCTGATGCTGGAGCGGCCGATCAAGGTCGGGGACTGGATCTTCGTGGGCGGGGACCACGGCATCGTGAAGCGGATCTCGGTGCGCGCGACGGAGATCGAGACCTTCGACAAGTCCTCGCTGATCCTGCCCAATTCGCAGCTGATCGAGGGCAAGGTCGTCAACTACACCCATTCCAACAGCGCCGGGCGGCTGATCGTGCGGGTGACGGTGGCGCATGGCTCGGACCTGCGGGCGGCGCATGCGATCCTGCTGGAGATCGCGCGGGCCGACCGGCGGGTGCTGCGCTATCCGGCGCCGCAGGCGCTGATCGCGTCCTTCGCGGAGTCGGGGGTGAACCTGGAGCTGCGGGTGATCCTGCGCGACGTGCTGACGATTTTCGACGTGCAGACGGATTTCTATCTCGCGGTCTATGAACGCTTCCGCGCCGCCGGGCTGGTGATCCCGCTGCCGCAGCGGGTGCTGCGGCTGGCCGAGCCCGCGCGGATCGCGGAGGCGCTGCGCGGGGCGCAGGCGGGGCGCGACGCGCTGGACTGGCCCGAGACCGCGCCCGAAACCGGGTCGGAGGAGACCCCGCCCGCGCCCGCCTCCGCGCCGGCGCCGAAGCGGCGGAGCGCGCGCAAGCCCGGCCCCACCGGCGAGTCCCCGGCGGCGAACGAGGCCCCGGCGGGGGGCGTCCCCTCCGCCGACCAGGCGGGGCGGGACCTGCCGGAGCCCTGAGCGAAAGCCCCCGCCCGCCTCCGCCGGCCCGCCCCCGCCCTCTTGCTCTCGGGCCGGGTTTGGCTTTCCCTGCGGCTTCCGCCCGCGCGCCTTCCGCGCGGGCCTTCCGGAGGCCCAGCCATGCCCGTCGAGAACGACCAGCTCCCGCTCTACCGCGCCTATCCCTACATGTTCGAGGCGAAGGCCCGGGTGGAGGCGGTGACGGAGGAGGGGTTGGTGGTGCTCGACCGGGTGCTGTTCTACCCGGCCGGCGGCGGCCAGCCGGGGGATGTCGGCGCGCTGATGCTTGGCGGGCGGACCCTGCGGGTCGCCGACGCGGTCAAGATCCCGCTGGGGACCGGAACCGGCGTCGGGCTGGTCCTGGCGGAGGGGGAGACCCCGCCGGAACCCGGCGAGGAGGGGACCCAGACGCTGGACGAGGACCGGCGGCGGCGGCACATGCGGATGCATACCGCGCTGCACCTGCTGTCGGTCGTGATCCCGCTGCCGGTCACCGGCGGCCAGATCGGGGCCGACAAGGGGCGGCTCGACTTCGACATGCCCGAGGCGCCGGGCGACAAGGAGGCGCTGCAGGCCGCGCTGGACGCGCTGGTCGCCGCGGACCATCCGGTGTCGGAGGAATGGATCGCCGACGCGGAGCTGGACGCCAATCCGGGGCTGGTGAAGACCATGTCGGTCCAGCCGCCCCGCGGCTCCGGCAAGATCCGGCTGGTGCGGATCGGAACGGCGGAGACGCCGGTGGACCTGCAGCCCTGCGGGGGCACGCATGTCCGCTCCACCGCCGAGATCGGACGGGCGGTGATCGGCAAGATCGAGAAGAAGGGCCGTCAGAACCGTCGGGTGTCGCTGACGCTGGAGGACTGAACGCGACCGGCGGGCCCGGGCGACGGAGCGGGCGGCGGGGGGGGGCGGCGGATGAGCGGAAGGGAGGCGGGTGACGCAACGGCGTCGCTGTCCCGGGACGATACGGGGTTGCGGCGGAAGTCAGGATCCCGCTAAGTCATCCTTATGTTCATCTTTCTGACGGCGGTTTCCTCCGGTCGTCTCGCCGGAGTTTGAGAATGCGTGCCGCGCCCTTCCCCGCCCTTGCGGCCTTCGCCCTGCTGGCCGCCGCCGCCCCGGCCGGCGCCGCGACCTTCTCCAACGGCGACCTCGCGACCTCCAATCCCTGGGACGTGACCGCGAACGTGGTGGCGGACGACTTCGCGATGAGCTCGGACGGCGTGCTGACCGGCGCGACGGTCTATCTCTCGGACAGCTACGGGCTCGACAACTGGGTCGCGGCCGGATCGCCGCTGGAGTATTTCCTGTTCGCCGACGACGGCGGCAAGCCGCTGGGCGCGGGCGCGGTTTCGGGCCAGGCGCAGGACATCTCGCTGGCCGAAACCGGCGTCTCCCACGATTTCGGCGAGGTGCAGGCGGTCAGCTTCGCCTTCGAGACCGGCTTCGCGGTGGCGGCGAACGTGACCTACTGGCTCGGCATCCACGCCGCCGACAGCTACGCCTCGGGCGGGAACGTGCTGTGGATGAACGCCACGGGGCTGAACGGGGCGGCGAGCCAGGTGTCCACGGGGGCGAGCTTCGGCCCGTCGGACTGGTCGGGCCTGGCGGTGGACCGGGCGATGAGCGTGTCCTCCGCCGAGGGCGCCCCCGCGGTTCCGGTTCCGATGACCGCGCCGCTGCTGGCGGCCGCGGCCGCGGCGCTGGGCCTCGCGGCCCGCGGCCGGCGCGGGGCGGGACGGGGACGCCTCCGGCGCCGGGTCTGACGCGCCGTCCGGCCCCCCTTGATCCCGCGCCGCACGCAAGGCTAAGGCAGGGGCGCGCCCGATGCGCGGCGCGCAGCCCCGGAGAACGCCCATGTCCGCGTCCGAATCGCAGCTTCTCGTGTCGACCGAGTGGCTCGCCGCCCATCTGGACGCGCCGGACGTGCGGGTGCTGGACGCCTCGTGGCACATGCCCGACAGCGGGCGGGACGCGAAGGCGGAATACGCCGCCGCCCATATCCCCGGCGCGCAGTTCTTCGACATCGACGAGGTGTCCGACAGCCGGTCCGAGCTGCCGCATATGGCGCCGCCGGTGGAGAAATTCGTCTCGCGCGTCCGGGCCATGGGCATCGGCGACGCGCATCGGGTGGTGGTCTACGACCAGGCCGGCCTGTTCTCGGCCGCGCGGGTGTGGTGGCTGTTCCGGCTGATGGGGCACAAGGACGTGGCGGTGCTGGACGGCGGCCTGCCCAAATGGGTGGCGGAGGGGCGCGCGACCGAGGACCTGCCCCCCATGCCCCGCGACCGCCATTTCGTCGCCCGGCGCGACGCGACGCTGGTCAAGGACGTGACCCAGGTGGCCATGGCCATCAAGCTCGGCCATGAGCAGGTGGTGGACGCCCGCGCGGCCGAGCGGTTCGAGGGCGCGGCGCCCGAGCCGCGGCCGGGCCTGCGCGCCGGCCACATCCCCACCTCGCGCAACGTGCCGTTCAAGACCGTGCTCAACGCGGACGGCACCATGAAGGACGCGGCCGCGATCCGGGCGGTGTTCGAGGCGGCGGGCGTGGATCTGGCCCGGCCGGTCATCGCCTCCTGCGGGTCCGGGGTGACCGCCTGCGTGCTGGCGCTGGCGCTGGAGCGGGCGGGGCACCGGGACTGGTCGGTCTATGACGGGTCGTGGACCGAGTGGGGCGCCTATCCCGACCTCGCCGTCGAAACCGGCCCGGCGCGCTGAGACGATGGCCGGGGGCGGGGGGCAGGGCGGAGCGCGCGGAGACCGGCCGAAACTGCGCGCGGTGACCGACGCCGACGCCGCCGCGGGCGGGCCTGGCGACGCCCCCTCCAACCCCCATGCCGGGGCGAAGGCGGGGGACCGGGTGACGGTGGCGATCACCTATCTGGAGATGTCCGCCCGGCCCGAGGGCCCGTTCCCGCCGCTGCCCCTGACCGCGCCGGTGTCGCTGATCCGGGCCGAGGACCCTCCCGCCGCCTATTTCCGCTATCTCTACGACCTGGTCGGCGCCGACTGGGAATGGACCGACCGCCACGCGGACGATCCCGACCAGCAAGCGGCCTGGCTGGCCGATCCGGCGGTCAGTCTGACCTCGATGCTGGTGCGCGGCTGGCCGGCGGGGTTCTTCGTGCTGGACGGGCGCGCGGCGGAACAGGGGCCGGGCGGGGTGGATCTCGCCTATTTCGGCCTGTCCTCCCGCGCGCTGGGGCAGGGGCTGGGCCGCTGGCTGCTGGGCGAGGCGATCCGGGCCGGCTGGGCGCGGGAGGGCTGCGCGCGGCTGACGGTCAACACCTGCTCGCTCGACCATCCCCGCGCCCTGCCGATGTATCAGCGCGCCGGATTCCGCCCGGTGCGCCGGGAGGAGGTCCAGCGGGTGCTGACCCGCGACCGTCCGGCCTGACGTCGCGGCTGTTCCGGATCGGGGCGGGATCGGGTAGGCCTTGACGGTCAAGCGATTTCAGCCCGGAGCCCCGCCGCCTCATGTCCGACCCGTCCCATCCCGGCGCCGCCGCGCTTCCGCAGTTCTACGCCGGCGCCGAGCCGCTCGACCGCAACCGCCATGCCGGGCTGCGCCTGCGCCCCCATGCGGGCTTCGGCTTCGCCGCCTCCGCCGTGGCGGTGCCGCTGCTGACCTCCGAATTCGCGCTGGCCGCGGTGTCCATGCCCATCGTCTTCGCCGGGGAGGACCGGCCCCGCCCCGTCGCCGTCACCGGCCTGCGCGCCGGGCGCAACCTGTTCGTGGAGCCGGACGGCGCCTGGGCGCGCAACGTGCACATCCCCGCCCATCTGCGCCGCACGCCGTTCCTGCTGATGACCGCCCCGGCGCGGGAGGGGGAGGCGGAGCCGCGGCTGCTGCTGGGCATCGACCCGCATTCGCCCCGCTTCTCCGAGGACCCGACCGAGCCCGGCGCCGCGCCGCTGTTCGTCGACGGCGAGCCCTCGCCCGAGACGCTGAACGCCCGCGACTTCTGCCTCGCCCATCACCGGGACATGGAGGCGACCAACCGCGCCGCCGACGCGCTGGCCGAGGCGGGGCTGCTGATCGCCCAGCATGGCAAGGTGGAGCTGCCGGACGGCGAGGTGCTGCGGCTGACCGATTTCAAGGTGGTGGACGAGGCGAAGCTGAACGCGCTGCCGGACGCGGAACTGGGCCGGCTGCGGGCCTGCGGGGCGCTGGCGGCCGCCTATTGCCACCTGGTCAGCCTGAACAGCTTTCCCGCCCTGTCGGCGCGGCTGGCCGCCCAGGGCTGAAACGCAGGGCTGACGCGCCGGCCGGGCCGTTCGCCCTGCGGACCAGGGGAGGCGCGCCCCGGGCTCGCCCCGGGGCCTCCCGCGCGCCCTCCCCGCACGCGGCCGGGCGCCGTTTTCCCGACCTGTCGCGCGTCCCGGGCGCCGCGCGATCCGGCATGATTTTACCGATTGATTAAATTTCCGACTCAGCGCAGGCTGAGTCGCGACATAGAGCCAGCCCCGCCGCACCGGAAAGGGAGTCCGCCAGCCATGAGCCAAGCGCGCCGCGCGCCGGGGATCGTCCCGGGCCGACTGCCCGAAGCCGACCTCGCCGCCAATTTCGCCGATCTCCACCCGGCGCTGAACGGGCATGAGGCGCTGGTCGCCGCGGATCGCTGCTATTTCTGCCACGACGCGCCCTGCATGGAGGCCTGCCCGACCGACATCGACATCCCGATGTTCATCCGCCAGATCCAGGGCGGCCAGCCCAAGGCGGCGGCGAAGACCATCTTCGACCAGAACATCCTCGGCGGCATGTGCGCCCGGGTCTGCCCCACGGAGACGCTCTGCGAGGAAGCCTGCGTGCGCATGACGGCGGAGGGGGAGCCGGTGGCCATCGGCCGCCTGCAGCGCTTCGCCACCGACGCGCTGATGGCCGAGAACGGCCACCCCTACGCCCGCGGGCCGGAGACGGGGAAGACTGTGGCGGTGGTCGGCGCCGGCCCCGCCGGCCTCGCCTGCGCGCACCGGCTGGCGATGAAGGGCCACAGGGTCCGGGTCTACGACACGCGGCCCAAGCCCGGCGGGCTCAACGAATTCGGCATCGCCGCCTACAAGGCCCCCGACGGTTTCGCCCAGGCCGAGGTCGACTGGCTGATGCGCATCGGCGGGATCGAGATCGACCTGTCGCCGGGGCTGGCGAAGGGGCTGGACCTCGACGCGCTGGCCGCGAGCCATGACGCGGTGTTCCTCGGAATCGGGCTCGCGGGCGTCAACGCGCTCGGCGCGCCGGGGGAGGAGCTGGCCGGGGTGCTCGACGCCGTGGACTGGATCGCGGAGCTGCGTCAGTCCGCGCCCGCCGACGTGCCGGTGGGGCGGTCCGTGGTGGTGATCGGCGGCGGCATGACCGCGACCGACGCCGCCATCCAGTCCGCCCGGCTCGGCGCCTCGGAGGTGTCGCTCGTGTACCGCCGGGGGCGGGAGGCGATGGCGGCGTCGGACTACGAGGTGGACCTCGCCGCGTCCTCCGGCGTCACGGTGCGCACCGACGCGCGCCCCGTGCGGGTGCTCGCCGACGGAGCCGGCCTGCACGGCGTGGAGTTCGAGCGGACCGAGACCGGCCCCGACGGCCGCCTGACCGGAACCGGAGAGACCTTCGTGATCCAGGCCGACATGGTGCTGAAGGCCATCGGCCAGACCCTTCGGGCCCCGCAGGGGGTCGCGGTCGCGGGCGGCAAGATCGAGGTGGACGCCGAGGGCCGCACCTCCCGCCCCGGGGTCTGGGCCGGCGGCGACTGCGCGACGGGGGGCGAGGACCTGACGGTCACCGCCGTCGCCCAGGGCCGCGACGCCGCCGAAAGCATCCACCGCGCGCTCGGCGGGGACTGACCCCATGCTGCGCCGGGTCAACTTCGTCTCGATCCCCGTGACCGACCAGGACCGCGCGCTGGCCTTCTACCGCGACCTGATGGGGATGGAGGTGCAGACCGACGCCCCCTATGGCGACGACTGGCGCTGGATCTTCCTTCGCATCCCCGGCGCGGAGACCCTGATCCAGTTCGCCCGCGCGGGCGAGGTCAGCGTCTCCGGCGTGCCGGCGCTGGTGCTCGTCTCCGACGACGTGGACGCCGAGACCGCCCGCCTCTCCGCCGCCGGCGCGACCGTCGAGGACGGCCCCGCCGACGCCCCCTGGCATGCCGGGGTCCGCTACGCGCTGATCCGCGACAGCGAGCGCAACCTGATCCTCCTCCAGTCCAGCCCGATGGAGACCTGACCATGGCCGACCTGCGCGCCGATTTCATCGGCATCAAGTCCCCGAACCCGTTCTGGCTGGCCTCCGCGCCGCCGACCGACAAGGCCTACAACGTCCGCCGCGCCTTCGAGGCGGGCTGGGGCGGGGTGGTGTGGAAGACGCTGGGCCTCGACCCCCATATCGTCAACGTCAACGGCCCCCGCTACGGCGTGGTCTACGGGGCCGACCGCCGGGTTCTGGGCATCAACAACATCGAGCTGATCACCGACCGCCCCCTTCAGGTGAACCTCGACGAGATCAAGGCCGTGAAGCGCGACTACCCGGACCGCGCCGTGGTCGTCTCGCTCATGGTCCCCTGCGACGAGGAGAGCTGGACCGGCATCGTGCCGCTGGTCGAGGCCACCGGCGCCGACGGGATCGAGCTGAACTTCGGCTGCCCCCACGGCATGTCGGAGCGGGGCATGGGCTCCGCCGTCGGCCAGGTGCCGGAATACATCGAGATGGTGACCCGCTGGTGCAAGGCCTCGACCCGGATGCCGGTGATCGTCAAGCTGACCCCCAACATCACCGACATCCGCTACCCGGCCCGCGCCGCGGTGAAGGGCGGGGCGGATGCGGTGAGCCTGATCAACACGGTGTCGTCCATCACCTCGGTCAACCTCGACACCTTCTCGCCGGAGCCCTCGATCGACGGCAAGGGCAGCCATGGCGGCTATTGCGGCCCGGCGGTGAAGCCGATCGCGCTCAACATGGTGGCGGAGATCGCCCGCGACCCCGAATGCGCCGGCATCCCGATCTCGGGCATCGGCGGGGTCACCACCTGGCGCGACGCGGCCGAGTTCATGGCGCTGGGCTGCGGCAACGTCCAGGTCTGCACCGCGGCGATGACCTACGGTTTTCGAGTCGTGGGCGAGATGACGTCGGGGCTGGCGCGGTGGATGGAGGACAAGGGCCATGCGGGGCTGGAGAGCTTCCGCGGCCGGGCGGTCCCCAACGTGACCGACTGGCAGTATCTGAACCTCAACTACGTGGCGAAGGCGAAGATCGACCAGGACGCCTGCATCAAGTGCGGGCGGTGCTACGCGGCCTGCGAGGACACCTCCCACCAGGCCATCGCGATGAAGGAGGGCCGGGTCTTCGAGGTGAAGGACGACGAATGCGTGGCCTGCAACCTCTGCGTGGACGTCTGCCCGGTGGAGGGATGTATAACCATGGAGCGGATGGCCCCGGGCACGGTGGACCCGCGGACGGGGAAGGTGGTCGAGGAGGGCTATGCGAACTGGACCACGCATCCGAACAACCCGGGGCGGGTGGCGGCGGAGTGAGGGGGGCTATGGACGAGAGCAATATCACGAGAGCTTTGAGGCAAAAACTTGAAGGTCGGCCTGCGGCTCCTTTTCTATTTGTCGGTTCGGGATTTTCGCGTCGATACTTAGGACTTGAAGACTGGCGGGGCCTGCTTCAGAAGTTTTGCGCAAACATTATGAATTTCGGGTTCTACAGCTCGAAGGTTGATGGGGATCTCCCAAAAACAGCTAGCCTTATCGCTGCAGACTTCAATCAATGGTGGTGGGGAAGTGATCTCGCGGAACAAAGCCGAGCTGAGTACGCGAATTATGTTAGAGGACAGGCCGATGCATTGAAATATGAAATATCAAAGTACGTCGGCTCGATATCTCTTGAGGATGCTAGGGGGCTTCCCGCCGGTTCTGAAATTGCGACGTTGTCAGATGTGGTAATCGATGGGATCATAACTACAAATTGGGACTTTTTTCTAGAAGATTTGTTCCCTGATTACAAGGTGTTCGTCGGGCAATCTGAGCTATTGTTCTCAAATCCGCAGTCTATTGGGGAGATATACAAGATACACGGATCAGCTTCCGAGCCAAAGAGCTTGGTGCTGACAGATGAAGATTACAAAGAGTTCTCTGAGAAGAACCCCTATCTCGCCGCCAAACTGGTTACTATATTCGTCGAGCATCCAATAGTTTTTCTGGGATACTCAATTGCCGACCCTCACATTCAATCGATAATAATGTCGATAGCCAAGTGCTTGACTCAGGAAAAAATCGAAGAATTTCAGGATAACTTGATATTTGTCCAGAGGGTGAAGGGCGAGGAGCCGCCTTCTGTTGAGCGGGCGACGCTGCAGTTTGACGAATTTGGTGTGACGCTTACTGTTGTTAAGGCGCTAGACTTTTCAGATGTATACTTGGCCCTGCAGGGCCGAGAGCGAAAGATCCCTGTTCGACTCCTAAGGTTCTTTCGGGAGCAAGTTTATCAACTCGCTAGCACCGATGTGGAGAGTGAGAAGAGGGTCGCTGTCGTAGATCTTGATGGGCTTGAAGACGCGGATGATGTGGAATTCGTCGTCGGCGTTGGGGTCGCGCAACGGCAAGCGCAGATCCATGAGAGCTTGGCGAAGCGCGCCGAAGAAAATATGGCCAAGAAGGGCTATGAGGGTGTGAGCATCGAGGAGGTTGTAAGGGACGCTATATTAGACGAATCTAAATTCGATGCTGCCGATTTGCTCGAGGCGGCGTATCCAGCTTTTGGTAGGTCTAATTCAAAGTTCATACCTGTTTTTCGATACCTTCGAGCCATAGGTATCGATTCGGATGAAGCGCTTGCAGAAACTAATCTAGAAGGCGCAAAGAAAGTTGTGGCAAAAGTTAGGGCCGCGAAGTTTGGGATTTCGTCCTATGCTGATAGGTTTACAAAGAGCTTTGCTGGGCTTTCGACTGGGCAGATTATTGAGAAATCCACATCGCCATCAGAAGCTGCTCTTATGTTGAACTTTCAACCCCCTAAGGATGTGGATGCTGGGCAGCTTCTGGATTTCTTGAGGGCGAATGAGGGGGGATTCATTAAGCAGCCTTACGCCTCTTCTTACAATAAACTTGTGTGTCTCTATGATAGAGCCGTGTATGGATTCTGACCAGTGAGG
>JAYZWL010000151.1:0-17739 GCA_036154955.1 Pseudomonadota bacterium
GCCCCCACCCCCGCGCCCGCGTTGACAGCCCCCATGCTGCGGCGCGATGAAAGAGGGCGACGCCGACCCCCGGGACCCGCGCCATCCGCGCCGCCCGACGGTCTTTCCAGCCGGCCCGACCCCATTCCGGAGGATGCGATGAAGAAGGTTTACGGTTCCGCCGCCGAGGCGCTCGACGGTCTGCTCGCCGACGGCATGACCATCGCCGCCGGGGGCTTCGGCCTCTGCGGCATCCCCGAGAACCTGATCGCCGCCATCCGCGACGCGGGCACGAAGGATCTCATCATCGCCTCCAACAATTGCGGCGTGGACGATTTCGGCCTCGGCATCCTGCTCCAGACCAAGCAGGTCAAGAAGATGATCTCGTCCTATGTGGGCGAGAACGCCGAGTTCATGCGTCAGTATCTCTCGGGCGAGCTCGAGCTCGAATTCAACCCGCAGGGCACGCTGGCCGAGCGGATGCGCGCCGGCGGCGCCGGCATCCCCGGCTTCTACACCAAGACCGGCGTCGGCACCGTCATCGCCGAGGGCAAGGAGCACAAGGACTTCGACGGCGTCACCTACATCCTGGAACGCGCCATCGTCGCCGACGTCTCCATCGTCAAGGCGTGGAAGGCCGACCCCTCGGGCAACCTCGTGTTCCGCAAGACCGCGCGCAACTTCAACCCGGACGCGGCGGCCTGCGGCAAGGTCTGCGTGGCCGAGGTCGAGGAGATCGTGCCGATGGGCGCGCTCGACGGCGACGAGATCCACCTGCCGGGCATCTACGTGCATCGCCTGATCCAGGGCGAATTCGAAAAGCGGATCGAGCAGCGCACCACCCGCGCCGCCTGATCCCGTCGCCGCGACGCGGCGCGACACCCGGACCCGCGCTCCCGGCGGAGGGCGCGGCGCCGGAGCGGAAAGCTCCGCCAGGCGCCGGACCCCCGTCGCCGCAAGGTCGTCGGCGAACGCTCGCCGGCGAACGCGCCGAAGAGCGCGGATCGAGGGAGATCATGGGATTTTTCGACGCGTATCCATATTTCGAGGAGACCGGGACGGTGGCCGCCACCCTGTCGCGCCTCAACTTCCGGCACGACCTGTTCATCGCCCCCAACCGGGCGCTGCTGCAGGGTCGGCGGGTGCTCGACATCGCCAGCCATGACGGGCGCTTCTCGCTCGCCGCGCTGGAAAGCGGCGGCGCGGCGCATGTCACCGGCATCGAGGGCCGCGCCCCGGTGGTCGAGCGCGCCGAGGCCGCCTTCGCCCGCTACGGCGTCGCCGCGGACCGGTTCCGCTTCGTGCAGGGCGACGTGTTCGAGCGGCTGGCGGAGATGACGCCCGGCGCCTTCGACACCGCCATGGTGCTGGGCTTTCTCTACCACACGCCGCGGCAATACGAGCTCTTCGCCCAGCTCGACCGGCTGGGCGTGCGCGACGTGATCGTGGATTCGCAGGTGCTCAAGACCAAGCGGCCCAAGCGCGCCGTGGTCGAGATGCGCTGGGAGGGCACCGGCAAGGACGGCCAGATCTACGACGCCGCCGGGCGCGGCAAGGCGCTGTCGGCGGTGCCCTCGCGCGCGGCGCTGGAGATGTGGATGCAGGAATTCGGCTGGACGGTGACCGAGCCGCCCATGCCCCCCGTGGCCGACGACGCCGCGGTCTATCGGCAGGGCAAGCGGGTGGCGCTGATCGGCCGACGCTGAGCGCCTCCCCGGCCGCGGCCGGGCGGGCGCAGGGTCTACGCAAACGCGGGTCGGCGACGCCGCCGGGCCCGGCCATGGATGAGGAGAGGCTGAACATGCCCTGGGATCGCAACCAGATGGCCGCGCGCGCGGCGCAGGAGCTTGAGGACGGCATGTATGTGAACCTCGGCATCGGCATCCCGACGCTGGTGTCGAACTACATCCCCGAGGGCGTGGACGTGACGCTCCAGTCCGAGAACGGGATGCTCGGCATGGGCGCCTTCCCGATCGCGGGGGAGGAGGACGCCGACCTCATCAACGCCGGCAAGCAGACCATCACCGAGCTGCCGCACACCTCGTTCTTCCCGTCCTCGACCAGCTTCGGGATGATCCGCGGCGGCAAGATCGCCATGGCCATCCTCGGCGCGATGGAGGTGTCGGAGGAAGGCGACCTCGCCAACTGGATGATCCCGGGCAAGCTGGTGAAGGGCATGGGCGGGGCCATGGACCTGGTGGCGGGCGTCGGCCGGGTGGTGGTGATCATGGATCACGCCAACAAGGCGGGCGAGTCGAAGCTGCTCAAGGCATGCACCCTGCCGCTGACCGGCAAGGCGGTGGTGAACCGGATCATCACCGGGCTGGGCGTCTTCGACGTGGTCCCCGGCGGGCTGAAGGTGGTGGAGATCGCCGAGGGCGTGACCCTGGACGAGATCAAGGCCAAGACCGAGGCGACGCTGGTCGACTGACCTCTCCGCCTCGGGCTCCGGGCTGCGCCCGGCGCGACGCGAACGGCCCCCGGAGCGCCCTCCGGGGGCCGGGCCGCGCCTGCGGGCTCGCCCGCAGGGTCCGCGCGGAACGCGCGGACGCCTCCGCCGGGGCGGAGGCGCGCGGCCCTTCGCGCGAGGCGGGGGAAGGGGGCGCCCGGCGGGTTCTGGGGGAAACGGCGCCTCTCAGCGCGCGTCGGCGAAGATCTCCACCGGGCCGCAGGCGTCGCGCGGGCCCTCGGGGACCGGAGCGCAGAGGCCGCGCAGCGCGGCGAAGGCGGTCAGCGCGCGGGGGACGAAGGCCCGCGTCTCCGGCCAGTCCGGCGCGCCGCCGCTTCGGGCCACCACCTCCGGCCCCGCGTTCCAGGCGGCGAGGGCGGCCACCGGATCCTCCTGGAACCGGGCCAGGATCGCGGCGAAATGGCGGGCGCCGGCCGGGGCGTTCTCCGCCGCCGAAAACGGGTCCGCGACGCCCTGGTCGGCCATCACCGCCGGCATCAGCTGCATCAGCCCCATCGCCCCCGCCGGGCTGACCGCATCCGAATCGCCCCCGGACTCGGTCAGCGCCATGGCCAGAAGGAAGGGCGGCGTCAGCCCAGTTTCCCGCGATGCGGCCCGCAGCGCCGCCCCGTGACGCGCGAGGACCCGCAGCCCCGCCGCCCGCAGCTCCGCCGCGCGCGCCGCGGCGCCCGGCTGCGCCTCCAGCGCGGCCAGCAGCGGTCCCAGCGGCCGCCCGGGCGTGATCGACGGGCTCGCCCCCGGCCCGCGCCAGAACGCGTCCCATGCCGGAGGCCGGGACGGTCCGCCCCGCCGCGGCCCGGCGCCGGGCGCCGCGAAGTCGGGCCCCGAGGGACGGTCGCCCGGGCGGCGCAGGCCGGCCCCCGCCGCCTCGGGCCCCAGCATCGCCCAGGGAGAGACCGGCGCGTCGCCGTCGCGGCCCGCGGCGACGCCGGTCGGGGGCGCCGCCGCGGTCGCCGGCGATGACGGCCCCCTCGCATCGGAAATGCGGGGCAGAACAGGCGCATGGCCGGCCGAAGGCGGGCGCAGACGACGCAGCGCCGGCGCCTCCGCGGCCTCCGGGGTCAACCCGCGGACCGCCGTCGCGGCGGACCCGGCGCCCGGGCGCGCCCTGGCCGCCTCCGCCGCCGCAACGGACGGGAGCGACGCCGCCAGCAGGATGCCGAGGCCCGCCGCGCCCAACGCCCTGGCCAGCGCCGGTCCCAGCGGGGCAGGGCGGCGCGCAGGCCCTGTTCCCGGCCGGCCGGGCGGCGCGCCGGGGGGCGAGGCGGGGGATGAGGCGGGGGCGACCGCCGACGCCGCCCCGCCCCGCGCATCCGGCTCCGCAACAGTCGCCGCCGCGGCGATGGCGGAGGGGCGGCGATCCCGCCCCCCGGCCCGCGATCCCGCCGGAGGGCTGGCGAACTGGCCGATATGCGTCGCGCGTGTTATCATCCGGCCCAAGAGTGCCTCATGCGTGAACCAAACCGGTGCGTCCATGGTCCGTCCGACCGCGATTCTCCGCCGACTGCTGCGCTGTGACAACGGCGCCGTGACGATCGATTTCGTTCTGCTCACCGCAGGCGTTCTGATCCTCGGCATCGGGGTCGGCGCGCCGATTCGAGAGGGCGTGCTCGATATGCTGGTCGAGATCAACGACGCCTTCCTCCGCCACCCGACGGAGCCCTACTGACCCGCCCCGTTCAAGTTGCCGACCAAGTTCCGCCCAAGAATCCAAGCCTTTGGCGGGGCCGCACCTAGGGAAACATGGCGTGGAGAAGGCCTGCGACGCCCTGTCCTTGAACAAAATTAAGGACCCCTGCGCGAATCGGGTTGATTTCCGCTCCGGTAATGTTCATCTATATGTATAGCAAGGGGGTCGACGTGGACCTCCGGCGAGTAACCTCCCCCATCTGCAGGGGGTGTCCAGTGCCCCCGAGGGGGCGTCGTAGCTTCCGCCCATGTCGGGCGATGCTTGGGATCGGCGGCTAGGAGCCGGATCCCGTGTTGTGGAGGGATATCCTATGACTTTCTTCGCCAAGGTGCGCCGCGCGATCTTCGACGACTCCGGCGCCGTGACCGTCGACTGGGTCGTGCTGACCGCCGCCGTCGTGATCCTGTCGATCGGCGCCATCGCCGCCCTCGACACCGGCGTCGACTCGATGATCACCGCGATCTCCTCGCAGCTGACCACCGGCACCACCGAAGTGGGCTCCGCCTCCTGGGGCGACGCCGGCGCGACCAACTGATCCAGCGCTGACCAGCCGACCCGGACCGCGTCCCGCCTGAGCGGGGCCCCGGACCGGGGACCGGCGGAGCTGCTGCTCAGCTGAAAACTGCGGCCGCCTTCCGTCACCATGCGGAGGGCGGCTTCTCGCTTCGCGATCAGGGGGACCCCGCAATGAGATCTCTCGCCGTCTTCGTCTTCGTCGCGGGCCTCGCCCTGGCCGGCGGCGCCGTGTGGTATGTCTTCGCCCAGGTCCAGGCCGCGGAATCGCGCCTGTCGCCGACCAAGGCCGTGGCGCTGGTGCCCGTGGCCGTGGCGAAGAAGCCCCTGAAATTCGGGCAGCCGATCACCGTCGATGACGTCAAGGTCATCCAGTGGCCGGCGGAAATCCTGCCCGAGAACTCGTTCAACTCCCCTGAGGACCTGTTCGGCAAGGACGGCAAGCCCCGCACCGTGCTGCGGCGGATGGAGCCGAACGAGCTGATCCTGAAATCCAAGGTCACCGGGTTCGGAGAACGCGCGACGGTGGTCTCTCTGCTGGAACCCGGACTGCGCGCCTTCACCATGCCGGTGAACGCCTCGTCCTCGGTCGGCGGCTTCGTGCTGCCCGGCTCGCGCATCGACGTGTTCCTGACCGTGAACGACCGCCGCAACGGCCTGACCACCCGCACCCTGATCGAGAACATCGAGGTGATCGCGGTGGACCAGGACACCGATCCCGACCGGATCGAGGCCAAGGTGGCCAAGACCGTCACCCTGCAGGGCACGCCGGAGCAGGTGCAGCAGCTCACGCTGGCCTCCGAGCTGGGCAACCTGTCCATCGCCCTGCGCGGCTTCGGCGAGACCGCCGACGCCGCCTCCGCCCCCATCGACCGCGCCGCCCTGCTGGGCGAGGTCGAGGCGGCCCCGGTGGTCGAAGCGGCCCCGGAGCCGGAGCCGGAGGTGAAGGTGATCGTGCGCCGCGGCAACCAGGTCGAAGTCCGCACCATGCCCTGAACCGCGCCGCGATCGCGGGCCCGCCCGACTCCCAGGCCGAATCCAAGGCCGCCGACGCCCCGCGTCGGCGGCCTTTTCGCGTCGGAAGCCGCGGATTCCCGCCAAGCGCCCCAAGGGAAGGCGAGTGTCGCTTTTCGGCCACGTTGTCGGGCTCCGGCCCGCGGCAGCGGCGGCGGTCCCGGCATGGGACTTGTCAGCCAAAATTGAAAATGGCTCTATCCCCGAGGCTTGCGAGCCGATCTTGAAGTTCGGTGTCGGGTTGGGAGGTGAGAGGCGATGGTATACCGGCGCAACGTCGTGCGCGGCGTTATCCGGCGCATCGGGCGCGCCGCCCATCCGTTCGCCCAACCGACCCGTCCCGCCGCGCTCCCGCCCGTCTCCGCGCCCGTCGCCCGGCGCGCCGCGCCGAGCGCGGGTCGGCCCGTCCCCGCCCGTCGCCCGTCGCTGCGCGTCGCCGCCGGGCTGGCCGCCCTCTTCGCCGCGGTCGCGCCCCCGGCGACGGCCCAGGTCGCCGGCCCCTCCCCCGCCGCGTCCGGCGGGCCGGCGGTGCGGGTGCTGGAAGGCGCGGCCTCCCCCACCATCTCGGTCGCGGTCAACCGCGCGGTGGTGCTGGAGGCGGGCGAGGCCTTCGCCGAGGTCTCCGTCGCCAATCCCGGCATCGCCGACGTGGCCGCCCTGTCCAACCGCACCGTCTACGTCCTGGGCAAGACCGCCGGCCGCACCACGCTGACCCTGTTCGGCCCGAACGGGCGGCTGATCTCCAACGTCTCGGTCCAGGTCGGCCCCGACCTGCAGGAGTTCAAGGAGCGCCTCCAGCAGATCCTGCCCGGAGAGAACATCCAGGCCCGCTCCGCCGCCGACGGGGTGGTGCTGTCGGGCACCGTGTCCTCGGCCGCCTATCTCTCCCGCGCGCTGGAGCTGGCGGAGCGTTACGCGCCGGGCCGGGTGTCCAACATGATGTCGGTCGGCGGCTCCCAGCAGGTGCTGCTGCGCGTGCGCTTCGCCGAGGTGCAGCGCTCCGCCTCCAAGTCGCTGGGCTTCAACTGGTCCGTGGGCTTCGGCTTCGGCAATTTCGGCGTCTCGTCCTCGCAGGGCGACTACGCCAGCGGCTCCAACGCCCGCGGCGTGCCGACCCGGCGGGGGCTGAGCACGGAATACACCGCCTCCAACCCGGCCGAGGGCATCATGCGCATCGGCTACGCGGCCGGCGGCATCGTCGCCAACCTCGCCATCGACGCGCTGGAATCCAAGGGCTTCGCCCGCACGCTGGCGGAACCGAACCTGGTGGCGCTGTCGGGGGACGACGCGTCCTTCCTCGCGGGCGGCGAATATCCGGTGCCGGTCTATTCGGCCGAAGACGGGAACCTGTCGGTCGACTACCGCCCCTTCGGCGTGAGCCTGGGCTTCACCCCCACCGTCGTCTCCCCCGAGGTCATCAACCTGGAGCTGGAGGCCGAAAGCTCGGCCATCGACACCTCCATCGTCATCGCCTCCAACGGCGTGCAGTTCAACGGCTTCTCCACCCGCCGGGCCAAGACCACCATCGAGCTGAAGGACGGCGAGAGCTTCGCCATCGCGGGCCTGCTGCAGGACGAGTTCGTGGACAACGCCAACCAGCTTCCCTGGGTGGGCGACGTGCCGATCCTGGGCACGCTGTTCCGGTCCGCCGACTTCCAGCGCCGTCAGACCGAGCTGGTGATCATCGTCACCGCCTACCTGATCTCGCCGGTGACCGAGGACGCGATCGAGCTTCCGACCGACCGCATCAAGCTGCCCAGCGAGGAGGACCTGTTCCTGATGGGCAAGCTGGGCCATGCCGTCGATCCGGTGATCCGCTCGGTGGCCGGGCGCGACTTCGAGGGGGCCTACGGTTATGTCGTGGAATAGGACGCGCGGGCCCCTGATGCGGCTGTCGGCGGCGCTGGGCGCGACGGCGCTGGCCGCCGGTTGCGCCTGGACCCCGCCGCTGGAGGACGGGACCGCCGCCAGCGAAGCCTTCGGCCACTGGCGCGCCACCAACATGGCGGCGATGACCGGCGCGGCGATGGATCCGCAGCGGCTGGCGGCGCTGCGCGCGGCGTTCCAGGCCGCGGCGCCCGACACCGTGACCTTCGCGTTCGACTCGGTGGCGATCGAGCCCGCGGCGGACGCGGCCCTGCGCGCGCAGGCGGCCTGGCTGCGCGCCCATCCCTCCGTGCTGATCGCCATCGCCGGACATGCGGACCTGGTCGGCTCCGATCCCTACAACCAGCGGCTCGGCCTGCGCCGGGCGCGGGCGACGGCGGCGCGGCTGGCGGATCTGGGCGTGCGGCCGGCGCAGCTGGCGCTGGTGGTGTCGCGCGGAGAATCCGAGCCCCTTATCCCCACCGAGGCCGAGGAGCGCGCCAACCGCCGCGCCGTGTCCACGGTCGAGGGCTGGGGCGCGGGCTGGCGGGGGCGCAGCTTCGACGGCAAGCGCGCCTTCCTGGCCTACGAGCAATACTCGACGAAGCAGGTCGAGACCCTGGACGTCCAGGCGCCCGGCGAGTGATCGCGGGCCGCCGGCCTCCGGCCGTGGCTTCCGGCACGGCGCGCGCCGCGCTATATCGGAATGAAAGTATGCGAACGAGCGCAGGCCGATCGCCGCGGGGGCGCTCCCGCGACGATCCGGCCGGGGCAGGCGCGCGGAGGCTGTTGACGCAATGCTGAAGAGAAAACGCGACGGCGCCGCGTCCGCGGAGCTGATCGTCGTGGCGAAGGATCCCGGCCGTTTCGGCGGCCTGGCGAGCGAGCTCGACAGGGATTTCGGGGGCGGCGGCTGGATCGGGGCGGAGCCGCAGCAGGTGCCGGACCTGCTGAAACGCGTGGTCGAGGCGCCGCCGGTCACCCTGGTCTGCGTGGGGCCGCAGGACATGGACCGGCTCGACACCCTGCTGGCGCTGCTGGCGCATTGCGCGGGCCGCAACGCGCCGGCCCTGCTGGTGGTGGATGAGATCCCGCCGCTGGCCGTGCACAAGCTGATGCGCGCGGGCGCCGCGGATTTCCTGCCGACGCCCCTGTCGGACGGCTCGCTGATGCAGAACGTCATGGCCGCGCGCAGCAGCGAAGGCCCGCCGCTGGACGCGGCCGAGCCCAAGGGCCGCGACGGGCTGATCTACCCGGTCTACGGGGTCGCCGGCGGGGTCGGGGCCACCACCTTCGCGGTCAACCTCGCCTGGGAGATCGCGCAGGAAAGCCGCAAGACGGGGCTGCGGGTCTGCCTTCTGGATCTCGATTTCCAGTATGGCTCCGTCGCCACCTATCTGGACATGCCCCGGCGCGACCTGGTGCTGGACTTCCTGTCGGACATGAGCCGGTCCGACGCGCAGGGCTTCAACGCCGCGCTGGACGAGCGCGGAGGCCGGCTGTCGGTGTTCACCGCCCCGGCCGACGCCCTGCCGCTCAACATCGTGTCGGCGGAGGGGATGCAGAAGCTTCTGGCCATGGCCGCCGACAGCCATGACGTGGTCATCGTCGACCTGCCCACCGCCCTGACCGAATGGACCGAGGCGGCGCTGAACGCCGCGCAGCGGTTCTGGGCGGTGATGGAGATCGACATGCGCTCGGCCCAGAACATGCTGCGCTTCCTGCGCGCGCTCCAGGCCGAGGACCTCCCCTTCGACAAGCTCGACTACGTGATGAACCGGGTGCCGGGCTTCGGCGATTTCGGCGCGAAAGGCCGCGTCAAGAAAATGGCCGAAACGCTTGGAATCGAGTATGGAGTGTTGTTGCCCGACGGCGGCAAGGCGGTGGTGCAGGCCTGCGACCACGGATCCCCGCTCGCGGAGTTCGCCAGCGGAAATCCGTTGCGCAAGGAAATCCGCAAGACCGCGAAGGCCGTGCTCGAAGAGGTGCAGACGTCCCGCGTCGCCCTCGCGTAGAACCGGGAGTGAAGCGCGATGTTCAAGCGCTATGCCAAGGACGGAGCCGGCGCCGCGCCGGTGGTGCTGACCAGCTCGGCACAGGCCGCCGCGGCGCGCGTCGCCGCGGCCGAAGCGGAGACGCGCGCCGCCGAAGCCGCCGCCGCCGAAAGCCGGGAGCTGAAGCGCCGCCAGCGCCTGCTGCAGATCAAGGTCGACCTGCACCGCCGCCTGCTGGAGACGCTGAACCTGTCGATCATCGACAAGGTGCCCGAAGCCGAACTGCGCCGCGAGATCGCCGCCATCGCCCGCGAGGGGCTGCGCGACATGGGCATGGTGCTCAACGCCGCGGAGGCGGAGCAGCTGACCCAGGAGCTGATGGACGAGGTCACCGGCCTCGGCCCGCTGGAGCCGCTGCTCAAGGACGAGACCGTCTCCGACATCCTGGTCAACGGCGCCCATCAGATCTTCGTGGAACGCCGCGGCAAGCTGGTGCTGTCGGAGGTGGAGTTCAAGGACAACAAGCACCTGCTGCGGGTCATCGACAAGATCGTGTCCGCGGTCGGCCGGCGCGTCGACGAAAGCCAGCCCTGGGTGGACGCGCGGCTCGCCGACGGGTCCCGCGTCAACGCCATCGTGCCGCCCTGCGCGGTGGACGGACCGCTGCTGTCGATCCGCAAATTCTCCAAGTCGCCGCTGTCGATCGACAAGCTGATCGCCTACGGCGCCTTCACCGAGGAGATGGCGGCGTTTCTTCAGGCGGTGGTCGCGACCCGGCTGAACGTGATCGTCTCGGGCTCCACCGGCTCGGGCAAGACCACCACC
The DNA here is from genome assembly GCA_036154955.1 of Pseudomonadota bacterium. Lineage (GTDB taxonomy): Bacteria > Pseudomonadota > Alphaproteobacteria > Rhodobacterales > Rhodobacteraceae > Albimonas. The sequence goes on from JAYZWL010000151.1 coordinate 10,352, forward strand.
CTGAACGCGCTCAGCTCCTTCATCGCCAACGACGAGCGCATCGCCACCATCGAGGACACCGCGGAGCTTCAGCTTCAGCAGACCCATATCGCGCGGATGGAAAGCCGGCCCGCCAACGTCGAGGGCAAGGGCGAGGTCTCCCAGCGCGTGCTGCTCAAGAACGCCCTGCGAATGCGGCCCGACCGCATCATCGTCGGCGAGACCCGCGGCGACGAGGTGCTCGACATGCTCCAGGCCATGAACACCGGCCATGACGGCTCGATGACCACGGTCCACGCAAACTCCCCCCGCGACGCAGTGGGGCGCATCGAGAACATGATGCTGATGTCGGGGCTGGAGATGCCGCTGCGCGCCACCCGCTCCCAGATCGCGTCGGCCGTGCATGTGATCGTGCAGGTCTCGCGCCTGTCCGACGGCTCCCGCCGCATGACCCATATCGCCGAGATCACCGGCATGGAGGGCGAGGTGGTCGCCATGCACGACGTGTTCCGCTTCAAGCGCACCGGGATCGACGGCGACGGCACCGTGCTGGGCCAGTTCGAGGCGTCGGGCATCCGCTCCAACTTCGCGGAGCGGTTCAAGGCCTGGGGCTTCGACCTGCCCAACGAGATCTACTCCCCCAACCGGAAGCTGGGCTGAGCCATGGCGGTCGCTCCTCTCGTCTTCATCGCCATCTTCGTCGGGATCTTCCTGGCGGTGGAGGGCATCTACCTGCTGGCCTTCGGCCGGTCGGCGCGGCGCGACGCCAAGGTCAATCGCCGACTCGACCTGCTGGAGAAGGGCGACGACCCGATGGAGGTGCTCACCCAGCTCCGCAAGGAGCGGGAGCGGCATATCTCCGCCGCCAACGCGCCGCTGGTCGCCTCGCTGTTCGACAAGGCCGCCCAGGCCAACATTCCCTGGTCGCCGCGGATCATCCTGACCCTGACCGGGGTTATCTCGGCGCTGGTCTGCGTGGGGCTGATCTTTTTCGCCGGACTGGGGATCCTGCTGTCGGCGCCGCTGGCGCTGGGGCTCGCCTATGGGGCGATGTTCTTCTGGCTGAGCAGCCGGGCCAAGAAACGGCTCGCCAAGTTCGAGGAGCAGCTGCCGGAGGCGATCGAGCTGATGGTCCGCGCCCTGCGCATCGGCCACCCGTTCAGCTCCGCAATCGCGCTGGTGGCGCAGGAGATGCCGGACCCGATCGGCACCGAATTCGGGATCATCGCCGACGAGGCGATCTACGGGCTCGACATCAACGACAGCCTGGACCGGCTGGCGGACCGGGTGGCGGTGGCCGACCTGCGCTTCCTCGCGGTGGCGGTGGCGATCCAGAGCCAGTCGGGCGGCAACCTGGCCGAGATCCTGGCCGGGCTCGCCAACGTGGTGCGCTCGCGCTTCAAGCTGTTCCGCAAGGTCAAGGCGATCACCGCGGAAAGCCGCTGGTCGGGGATCTTCCTGTCGGCGTTCCCGGTGCTGGCGCTGATCGTGGTGCAGCTGATCCGGCCGAACTACTATGACGGGGTGGTCGACCATCCCTTCTTCGTGCCGGCGACCATCGTCGTGGGCGTGATGCTTGCGATCAACGTCGTGTTCATGCGCATGATGGTGAACATCAAGGTCTGACCCGACGCGGAGATCCGGGAGAAACCCGGGCCGGCGCGGGAGGGACGTGAGAACGGGATCGGGCGGGGGACAGGGCCGGGCGGGGCGACGACGCCGCCGGCGGCCGCAATACAGGGAGGCCGGCGCCGCGCGCGGACCGGCCGGCGACGGAACGGCTTGGACAGCATCAAGCATATCATCGACCTGATGATCGAGGCGTTCGGCCCGATGGGGCCGGTCTGGGTGATGGGCGGCTTCGCGGCGCTGCTCATGCTCTCGGCCGCGCCGATCGTGTTCTCCCGCCGCTCCGACCCCTTCGCGCGCCTGCAGCGGGACCGGGACGCCATGCGCCTGTCCGGGCAGGCCGGCGCAAGGCGGCGGGCGGAGATCGAGCGGCTGAGGGCCGACGACAAGCCCTCCCGCCTCAGTTCGCTGGCGCCGCTGTTCGAGCCGAAGGACAAGAAGGCGCTCAGCTCCGCGCGCGAGCAGCTTATCCAGGCCGGCTACCGATCCCGCGCCGCGGTGCAGACCTATTTCGTCGCCCGGGTGCTGGGCGCGGTGCTGCTGGCGCTGGGGGCGCTGCTCTATTCCCTGCTGCGCGGGTCCGAGGCGCAGATGCTCGCCTACACCGTGGTCGGCGGCATGGCCGTGGGCTATTTCGCGCCGAACTACTGGGTCACCCGCAGGCGGGGCGCCCGCCAGCAGGAGATCCAGGACGGCTTCCCCGATGCGCTGGACATGATGCTGGTCTGCGTCGAGGCGGGGCAGTCGCTCGACCAGGCGCTGATGCGGGTGGCGGACGAGATCACTCACGCCCATCCCTCGCTGGCCGAGGAGTTCCAGATCGTCTCGGTGGAGATGCGCGCGGGCAAGGAGCGGGCCACCGTGCTGCGCGACTTCGCCAACCGCTCCGGCGTGCAGGACGTGGGCTCTTTCGTGACGGTGCTGATCCAGAGCTCGCAGTTCGGCACCTCGATCGCCGAGGCGCTGCGGGTCTACGGCGCGGAGATGCGCGACAAGCGCGTCATGCGGGCGGAGGAGAAGGCCAACAAGCTGCCCACCAAGCTGACGCTGGGCACGATGTTTTTCACGGTGCCGCCGCTGATGCTGATCCTGATCGGCCCGTCGCTGGTCGACATCATGAAGGTCATGGCGGGGGGCAAATAGTGGCCGGAGGGGCCCTGCGCGGGGTCGCGCTTCTGGCGCTGGGCGCGGCGCTGGGCGGCTGCGCGGCGCAGGGGGCGGGCGGGCCGGAGACGGCGGGCGCGGCCGTCGCCGCCGTTCCCGCGGCCGATCCGCATTTCCCCGAGGCCCCGACGGGCGCGGCGGCGACGGCGGCGGGCGCCCCCGCATCGGGCGCGGTCGCCGACTGGACCACCCGCTTCGGGGTCGTGGCGCCGGGGCAGGGCCGGAAGATGAGCCTGGAGGAATTCCTCGCCGCCCAGAAGGCGGCCGGCGCCGGCGGCCCGGTCCCGATCCCCCCGGCGGTGGTCGCCGACGGCTCGTCGCCCGCTCCCGCTCCCGTCGCCGCCATCCCCGTCTTCGCCGCGCCCGTCGACGTCCGCCCGACCGAGGATCCCGACGCCGCGCCCCTGCCGGAGCAGGCCGCAGCCGCGCCGGCGCCGGCCGCCGCAGCTCAGGCCCCGGCGCAGGACGCGCCGGAGCCCGACCTCGCGACCCGCTTCCTCGCCGCGCTCGGCCTGACGGCGGAGGGGGCGTCGGAGGGGGCGTCGGAGGCGGAGACGGAGACCGGCCCCCCGCTCGGCGTGCCGCTGCCCGCCGACAACGCCGCCGCCGCGCAGGCGGAGGAGGCGGAAGAGGCCGCCCGCAAGGCGCTGGCCGACCTGCCCGCGGGCGAGGCGGCGCGCCGGGGGCGGGAGCTTCTGGACCGCGGCCGCCCGGAGGCCGCCGAACGCATGTTCCGTCACGCGCTGGTCGAGGAAGGCCCGACCGAAGCGGCGCTGGTCGGCCTCGGCTCCGCCTGGCGGCAGATGGGCCGGCGGCGGCAGGCGGAGGTGCTGCTGTCCCGGGCCGTGGCCGCCTGGCCGGCCTCGCCCTCGGCCCGCAACAGCCATGGCGCCGCGCTCTACGACCTCGGCCGGTTCGAGGAGGCGGAGGGCGAGTTCCGCGTCGCCGCCGAGCTGCTGGGCCGCACCGGCCGTCCAATCCCGCAGGAGCTGTCGCGCAACATCGCCATGGCGGCCCGCGCCCGCGGCGCCGAACCCGCCCCCATCGCCCCGCCCGCGCCGCTGGGCGTGGTCGCCGCCGCCGCGAGGCAGAGCGGGGCCGCCGCCGTCGCCCGCCGCCGGGGCGATCCCGTCCCCGATCCCGCCGTGGCGGTCGCGCCGGCGGCGGCCGTCCCGTCGCTTCCCGTCGCCGACGTTCCGGCGCGCGCCCCGGCTTCCGGCGTTCCGACGCAAGCCGACCCCGCCCTGTCCGCGCCGCCGCCGGCGCGCCCCGCCGCGCCCGCCGCGGCCCCCTCCGCCTGAGCGCGGGACAGGCCCGAACCGGACCCCACATCATGCCGCACCCGATCCGCCCCCGCCCGTCCGCCCTCCCCCGCCCGCGTCTCGCGGCCCTGCTGCTCGCGCCCGCGCTGCTGGCCGGCTGCGCCGACTTCATCGACGCCAAGGTCGACGTGGAGGAGCAGCGGAAGGAAAGCTACAACCCGCTCGACCAGACCTCGCTGAACGAGATCATGCTCTCGGTCGCCGGCCCGGACGAGGCGGTGGTCTATTTCCGCGAGGCGCTGGCCAGCGATCCGGAGAACCCGATCCTGCGCCGGGGCCTCGCCCGCTCCCTGTCCCGCGCCGGCCGCCATGCGGAGGCGCGGATCGTCTACCGGGAGCTGGTGGAGAGCACGGCCGTCCGCCCCGCGGACCGGGTGGAATACGGACTGTCGCTGGCCCGGCTGGACCTTTGGCCGGAGGCGGAGGCGCAGCTCGCGCTGATGCCGCCCGGCGCGCCCACCGACCGGCGCCTGACGCTGATGGGGCTGATCGCCGACCATCGCCGCGACTGGGACGCCGCCGACGCCGCCTATTCGCAGGCGCGGGTGATGAGCCCGCAGCCCGGCGCGGTGCTCAACAACTGGGGGGTCTCCTACCTGTCGCGGGGCGAACATGCGGCGGCGGAGAAGATGTTCGAGCAGGCGCTGACCCTCGACCCCTCGCTGTTCTCGGCCAAGAACAACCTCGCCATCGCCGAGGCGCTTCAGGGCCGCTACCGCCTGCCGCTGGTCACCCTGACCGGCGAGGAGAAGGCGGTGCTCTACCACAACATGGCGATCATCGCGCTGCGCAAGGGCGACCGGCGGGTGGCGACGGGGCTGCTGGAGCAGTCGCTGGCCGCGCATCCGTCGCATTACCCGCCGGCGGCGGACAAGCTGGCGCTGCTGCGCGGAACCGGCTGAGCGGCCGGAGCGGGCGCGGGCGAGGGCGCGGGCCGGAAAGGGGGGGACGATGGAGGATGCGGGCGGCTCGCTTTGGGCGGCGTTCCTGGACGGGCGGCTGGCGGGTCTGAGCCCGGTCGCGGAGGCGTGGCTCGCCGCGGTCGCGATGACCCCGCCGCTGGTCGCGGCCGCGGTCTGGGATCTGCGGCGGATGCGGATTCCCAACTGGCTCAACGCGCTGATGGCGCTGATCTTCGCGGTCGTCGGCCCGCTGACCCTGTCGCCGGAGGCGCTGGGCTGGCGGGTGCTGCTGGCGCTCGTGGTGCTGGCGGCCGGCTTCGGGCTGTTCGCCCTGCGCCGCATGGGCGGGGGCGATGTGAAGATGCTGGCGGCCTGCGCGCTGTGGGTTAACCCGGGCCTGGGGGCGATGGCGCTTCAGCTTCTGGCGGTGGGGATGCTGCTGGGGCTGGGCGCGGTGCGGCTGGCCAGGGCGCTGACCCGCGGCCGGGCCGCCGGCTGGCACGCGCTGGCCCCGGGGGCGAAGCGGTTCCCGATGGGCGTGTCCATCGCCGCGGCCGCCATCGCCTATCTGTGGATCGTGGTGGCGCTGACCCGCTGACCGCCGGCGGGGCGGCGGTCCGCGTCGCCCGGTTCACTCGTCCGCGGCGCCGTCCTTCTCCTTCTCCTTCTCCTCCTCCTCCGCCGCCGGCTCGTCCGGGACCGGGGCGGAGCCGGGCGCGCCGAGTTCGAAGAACGTCCAGTTCGGGGTCCGGGCCGCGATGCGCAGGGCGCGGCCTGAGGTCTCGACCTCCCCCACCATGATCTTCACCAGCGGCTCGGCGAAGGGGCAGCGGGGCAGGGCCACGAGATCCGCCTCCGCGATCTGCGCCGCCGCGCCGCCATAGGCCCAGTTCCACGCCCCCCGCTGCGGCGGCGCCCCTGCGATCATCCACAGCGGGTTGAGCAGGTCGAGCGTCAGCACGCTGCGCCCGCGCAGGGCGTCGTCGGCGCGGATCGCGTCGGCGGCCTCGGCCAGCATCTCCGACATCCCGGTCAGCACCGCGCAATAGGGCTGGGTCACCTCGCCCAGCGTGATCGGGCTGTCGTCGGCCGCGTAAAGCTTCACGCGCCCCGCCGCGTCCTTGCCGGCCCTCTGCCAGTAGATGTCCGGGGCGAAGGCCTGCATGGCGGGAAACTGCTCAGACGGCGCGGCGTAGAGATGGGCGAAGCTGCGCGCCGAGTTGACCAGGCCCTCGGCCCGGACGCTCAGCATCACCAGCGCCGCGCAGAACGCCACGCTCGCCGCCGGTCGGCCGAAGGCGAGCGCGCCCGGCGCCAGCCGGCCGGACAGCGCCAGCAGCGCCACGGCCAGCGCCGACATGGACGTGGGGTCATGGCCGAAATTCTGCCAGGCCAGCAGAAAGGCGGCGAGGCAGGCGGCGGCGAAGCGCAGCGCCTCCCGTCCCCGCCCGCCGCGGGCCAGCGCCAGGCCGCCGATCAGCGCGCAGCTCAGCAGCAAAAGGCCCTCGGGCGTGATCACCGCCACCGTCGGCCGGGCCGCGGACATGGGGCGGATCTCTCCGGCGTCGGCCACGGCCAGCAGGTCGTCGACATAGGCCGAGAACGCCTCGACCCCGCCGGTGGCGAGCCCGAGGGCCAGCGCCAGCCCGAGCCCGGCGAGGACCGAGACCAGGACCGCGCGCCGCTCCGCCCCGGTCAGGACCCAGACCAGCCACAGCCCGGCCAGCCCCACGACGAAGGTGACCTTCAGGAACAGCAGGATCGCGCCCAGCGTCCCGATCAGCAGCCCGTCGATCACGGCCCCGGCCCCGTTGCGGCGCGAAGGCGCGACGCGGTCGAGCAGCAGGATCGCGCCGCCGACCATCAGCAGCGCCCAGCCCCAGCGATTGTAGGACATCGCCGCGGTGGCGCCCTTGGCCAGCGGATCCCAGGACAGCGTGGTCGCGGTGATCAGCACCACCGCCGCATAGCCCAGCGCCGGGCCCGCGCGCAGGCGGCTCAGCCCGATCCAGGCCAGCCCGGGCAGGCAGACCGCGGCGGCGATCGCATGCGACAGCGCCAGCGAGCGGCCGAGGCCCAGCCCCTCCCACGCCGCCACCGGCAGATAGGCGAGGATGCCCAGCGGCGTGCGGAAATCCAGGTGCGGCGCCTGTCCCAGGCGCATCCGCGTCACCCCGTCGAGCAAGTGGAAGACGTCGCCCTCCATGTTGCTGACCACCATGCGCCCGGGCGCCAGCAGGGCGACGACGAACACCGCGAACAGGGCGAGCAGCCCGGCGAGGAACCGCGCCGGGCGGGCGGCGCGGGGCGTCTCGACACGGGGCGGCGGGGACTGCGGCGTCGCGGTCTCTGGCGTCAAGGGGCGGTCTCCGGCGGCGGGCAGGTCGGGGGG
>JAYZWL010000152.1:0-75462 GCA_036154955.1 Pseudomonadota bacterium
GGGCCCCCGCCCGCCCCCCGCCGCTCCCCCAAGGGCGACCGGCGGCGCAAGGAGCTGGTGGCCATCGCCACGCGGCTTTTCGCCGGCAAGGGCTTCGACAAGACCTCGCTCCAGGACATCGCCGACGAGGCGGGGCTGACCAAGGCGGCGGTCTACTACCACTTTCCCGACAAGGCGCGGCTCTACGAAGCCGTCGTCGTCTCCCGCCTGGCGGAGAACTACGCGCAGGTGCTCGCGGCGGTGGACCTGGCGGACGGACCGCTGGGCAAGCTGGAGGCGTTCGTGCGCACCTCCGCCCGGCGCATCGACGAGGACCGGGCGGGCTGGGTCGCCTCCTCCTCCATCTACCGGGCGCTGGGGCCGCAGGACCTGGCCCCGGCGATCCTCGCCGGGCGCGACCGGCTGGAACGGCTGCTGCGCGAGATCATCGCCGGCGCGGTGGAGGCGGGGGAGCTGCGCGACATCGACCCGGCCATGCTGGGCCGGCTGCTCTACTCCGCGCTCAACCACATCCCGCGCTGGCATTCGCCCACCGGGCGGCTCTCGGCGGAGATGGTGGCGATGCAATATCTCGACATGGTCATCGAAGGCGCGCGCCGGCGCTGAGGGGGGCCGGGCGGCGCCCTGCGCTTGCGCCTGCGCCCCCGCGCCGCGCGGGCCTAAACTTGCCGGAGGGCCGAAACTCCGCCATCCTCGCCCCACCCGAACGCGCGCCCCGCGCCCCCGGCCCCGCGGGCCCCCTCACGGATGCGAGATGAGCTGGCGCCGCTTCCAGATAGGTCAGCAGGAGATCCACACGGTCACCGCCGCGGCCACCTTCGCGCTCGGCGGGGCCGGGGGGGCGCTGGCCACCTTCGCCGGCCTGCCGCTGCCGATGCTGCTGGGCTCGGTGCTGGCGGTGGGCGTCGCGTCCTGGCTGGGGCTGCGGCCCGGCGGGCGCGACCCGGGCGTGCCGATGGGGCTCCGGCTGTTCTTCGTGCCGATCATCGGCGTGTCCATCGGCAACGCCTTCACGCCCCAGGTCTTCGCCGAGGCGCTGAACTGGTGGCCGACCCTGCTGGCCGCCTTCGTCTACATCCCGCTGGCGCATTACGTGGGCTATCGCGGCTATCGCGACCTGGGCCGGCTCGATCCCTGCACGGCCTATTACTCCGCGGTGCCCGGCGGCCTGCTGGAGGTGATCCTGATGGGGGAGGAGGCGGGCGCCGACCGGCAGATGCTGACCGTCCTCCAGTTCATGCGGCTGATCCTGTGCATCATGCTGGTGCCCGTGGGCTTCCAGCTGTTCGAGGGGATGGCGGTCGGCTCCTCCGCCGGCGCGTCGCTGGCGCGGCCGGACGCGGCGCTCGGCGCCGTCGACGTGGCGGTGCTGGCGGCGGCGGGGGTGGCGGGGTTCTTCATCGGGCGGCGGCTGAACTTCCCGGCCGGGATCATCACCGGGCCGATCCTGGTTTCCGGCCTCGTGCATCTGGCGGGGCTGACCGCGGCGGCGCCGCCTGACTGGTCGATCCAGCTCACCCAGCTGATCATCGGGACCACGCTGGGCACGCGCTTCGTCGGGGTGAAGACGCGGCTGCTGGTCCGTGCGCTGCGGCTGGCGCTGGTCAACATCCTGTTCACGCTGGCGCTGGCGATCGGCGCCGCCCTGCTGCTGGCCGGCGCGGTGGACGAGATCCCCGAGGCGGTGGTGCTGGCTTTCGCGCCCGGCGGGCTGGCGGAGATGTCGCTGATCGCGGTGTCGCTGCAGATCTCGGTGATCTACGTGACCTCGCACCACATCCTGCGGATCGTGCTGTCGGTGGCGGTGGCGAAGGTCTTCGCCGGCCGCATCCCGCCGGGGCCGAACCTGCCCAAGGGCGCCGCCTAGGCGGCGGAGGCGGAGGCGCCCCGCGTCGCGGCGGCGCGCATCGCGTCCAGCCGGGCGAACTCCGCCCGCGCGCCCTCCACGATGCCGGAGACGATGGCCTCCACCGGCTCCACCCGCTCCGCGAAGCCGACGGCGGAGGAGCAGGACAGCAGCCCCTTCTCCGCGTCGCCCCTCTCATAGGCGTGGTCCCGCCCGTAGGTTCCGCGCACCACCGCGCCGAAATCCTCGAAGGCGGGGTCGCTCTCGGCCTCCATGCGCCGGATCTCGCGGGCGGTTTCGTTGTCGAGCACCCGCCAGGTGGCCTTGATCGAACTCATCGCCGTGGTGGTGTCGTCATGGGTCGCGGCGACCAGCCGGGCCTTGTAGCCGGGATGCGCCCAGATCTCGGCGGCGGTCAGGAACCGCGTGCCCATCAGCGCCGCGTCCGCCCCCATCGCCAGCATGCCGGCCAGTTGCCGGCCCGAGCCGATGCCGCCCCCAATGGCGAGCGGCACGCGCAGCTTCGGCAGCAGATGCGCCAGCAGCACCGGGGCCGGATGCGGGTTCAGCCCGGATGCCCGCCCGCCTCCATGCCGACGATGACCACCGCATCCGCCCCGTCCCGTTCGGCGGCGAGCGCGTGGCGGAACTGGGTGGCCTTGTGCATGACCCGTCCGCCGCCGGCATGAATCGCCTCGATCAGGTCGCCGGGATGGGAGCCCGCCGTCTCGAACATCCGCACGCCCTGGTCGAGCGCGATGGCGAGGTAGTCCCGGTTGGGCGCCGAGGTCGCGTGATAGCGCGGGATCGTCAGGTTGACCCCGACCGGGTTCCCCTCGGCCAGCGCGATGCACTCCGCCAGCCCCTCGCGGAAGGCCGCGGGTTCGCCGTAGCTGCGCGGGGTGAGGAAGCCCATCGCCCCGGCCCGGGCCACGGCGGCGACGAACCCGGCGGTCGAAAGCCACATCATCCCTCCCGCCGCGATCGGGTGGGGAACCCCGAACATCTCGGTCAGGCGGGTGGAGACGAGCGGCGCGGTCATGGCTCAGACCCCCTTGAACACCGGGGGGCGTTTCTCGACGAAGGCGCGGAACCCCTCCTTGCGGTCCTCGGAATTGACGAGGATGGAGGCGGCGTAGCGTTCGTAGATCAGGCCCGCGTCGATCCCGACCTGCATGCCGGCGTTCATGGTCTGCTTGGCGAAGGCCACCGCCAGCGGCGGCTGGGCGGCGATTTTCTTCGCCAGCGCCATCGCCTCGGCCCGCAGGTCCGCCATCGGCACGACCTTCGACACCAGCCCCAGGCGCAGCGCCTCCGCGGCGTCGAGCATGGTCGAGGTGTAGACCAGCTCCTTCGCCCGGCTTTCGCCGATCAGGCGGGTCAGTCGCTGGGTGCCGCCGGCGGCGGGGATGGCGCCCAGCCGCACTTCGGTCAGCCCCATCTTCGCATGATCGGCGGCGTAGCGGATGTCGGCGCACATCGCGATCTCCAGCCCCCCGCCCAGCGCGACGCCGTTGATCGCCGCGATCACCGGCCGTTCGAAGGTCTCGATGCGGCGGAACAGGTCGTGGGTGTATTCCTGGCTGACGAAGTAGTCGAAGGTGGAGATGACCCGGCCGTCCCGCTCCTTGATGTCGGCGCCGGCGCAGAAGGCGCGCTCGCCCGCGGCGGTCAGCAGCACGGCGCGGACCGAGGGGTCGTTGCGGGCGTAGTCGAAGAACGCCGTCTCCAGGTCCGGCTTCAGGGTTCCGCCCAGCGTGTTCATCCGGTCGGGGCGGTTGATCTCGATCACCGCCACCCCGTCCTCGACGGCATAGTTCACGCAGTCCAGGGGTTTCGCGTCCATCCCCATCTCCTTCATTCGCGCCGCAGGACATGGGCGATGGCGACGGAGCCGAGCCCGATCATGTGCGCCATCCCCGTTTCCGCGCCCGGTTGCTGGCGCGGCCCGTTCTCGTGCCGAAGCTGGCGGACGACCTCGTGGATCTGGCCGATCCCTGTCGGCCCCAGCGGGTGCCCCTGGGCGATCAGCCCGCCCGAGGAATTGATCGCGCAGTCCCCGCCCACGGCCGAGCGGCCGTCGCGCAGGTAAAGGTGACCCTCGCCCGGCGGGCAGAGCCCGAAGGCCTCGGTGTAGAGCAGCTCCTCGATCGAGAACGCGTCGTGCAGCTCCACCACGTCGAGATCGGCGGGGGCGATCCCGGCCTCCGCGTAGGTCCGCAGCGCCACGGCGCGGGCCGCGGCGACCGATCCCGGCTCCCGCCCCACGGGCAGGGTCTCGGACCCGGCGGTGGAGGACACCACCCGGACGGCGCGGGACCGGTCCAGCCCATGCGCGCGCATCGCGTCCTCCGACACCACGATGGCGGCCGCCGCGCCCTCGCCCCGCGGCGTGCATTGCAGGGAGGTCAGGTCCCCCGCCACGCGGGTGGAGGCCATCACCTGCTCCAGCGTCCGGGGCTTCTGGAACTGGGCGAAGGGGTTGGTGGCGGCGTTGTTGTGGTTCTTCACCGCGACGCCGGCCAGGTCCTCCGCCGCGAGCCCCTTCTCCCGCTTCAGGGTGCGGCACAGCAGGGCGTATTTCACCAGCGGCACATGGGCGGTGTCGGACAGCCGGTTGATCCCCTCCTTCAGAACCGCCCGCTTCTGGTCGCCGTATTTGTCCACGCCCAGCGCAAGGCTGATCTCCGCCCGGCCCGAGGCGACCTCCAGGCAGGCGTCGGCGAAGGCGAAGGAGCCCGAGGCCGAGGCGTTCTCAACCTGCTGCACCGCGAGCCCGGTGGAGCCGATATGCCGGAACAGGATCCGTCCCGCCGCCATGCCGAGCCCGGTGGTCCCGAACCAGGCGCTTTGAACCGCGGGAAACTCGATCCCCGCATCGGTCAGCGCCGCGCGCAGGGCGGTCAGGCCCATGGCGATATAGGGCGTGTCGGAGGCGAACTGGTAGCGATGCATCCCCACGCCCAGCACGTAGACCGGGCGGAGGTCCTTCAGGACCGCGCTCATGCCCCGCCCTCCAGGTCGGCGACGGGAACGAAGCGGATGGCGAGGCTTTCGACATCGTCGCGCTCGATCCGCGCCGGCACGGCCTGCACCTCCATGCCGAGCGCGAGGCGGTCCTCGGGCACGCCGAGTTCGATCTCCTCGATGATCCCCGGCGCGATCTCCGCTTCGCCCACCACCAGCGGCGGGCGCAGGCCGGGGGCGACGCGGGTGTGGATGGTGATGAACTCCAGCAGGCGGGCGCGGCCGGAGAGCCGCTCCTCCGCCACCCGGTCGGGCGCCGCGCCGCAGAGCGGGCAGCCATAGGGCGCGGGCGGAAAGCTCAGGCCGTCGCAGGCGGCGCAGCGCGAGGCGCGCAGCGACAGCGTCCGCCCATCCTCCGCCAGGGCGCAGAGATCCGGCTTCTCAAGCGGCGTGGTCATGGTCCCTCCCCCGGGCCGTTTCTGATTTTCGACTCAAACGTAAAATTTCTTTCCCGGTCGAACAACCATAAAAATATGGGTTCCTTATCGGCTCCACAGGTTTTATTGAACAGCGAGTAAGAATGAGAACCGACAGGGAGGAACCCCCATGGACCTCGGGATCAAGGGCAGGGTCGTGGCGATCACCGGCGGCGGCGGCGCCATCGGCTCGGCCACCGCGCGGCTGTTCGCGCAGGAGGGCGCGCGCGTGGCGCTGCTCGACCTCAACCGGGAGACGGCGGCGGCCGCGGCAAAGGAGATCGCGGGCCAGGGCGGGACCGCGGTGGGGATCGAGGTCGACATCCTCGACAAGGCCGCCGTCGCCTCCGCCGTCGCGCGGGCGGAGGCGGAGCTCGGCCCCGTCGACGCGCTGGTCAACAACGCCGGCTTCTCGCGCGACCGCTACCTCACGAAGATGGAGGAGGAGGACTGGGACATCGTCCATGGCGTGGTGCTGAAGGGCGCGTTCCACTGCTGCCGGGCGGTGCTGCCGGGCATGATGCAGCGGCGCTGGGGCCGGATCGTGAACATCACTTCGATGAGCTACCAGGGCAACGCGGGCCAGACCAACTACAGCTCCGCCAAGGCCGGGCTGGTGGGGATGACCGCGGCGCTGGCGCGGGAGGCGGGGCCGTTCAACATCACCGTCAACGCGGTTGCGCCGGGGCTGGTGGCCACCCCGCGGCTGCGGGCGCGCAAGGATTTCGACAAGCTGGAGGCGAAATCCAAGGCCCTCACCCCCCTGCCCCGGCTGTCGGAGCCGGAGGACATCGCCAAGGCGGTGCTGTTCCATGTCTCGTCGCTGGCCGATTTCGTGTCGGCCCAGGTGATGCACGTTTCGGGCGGGCGCTAGGCTCACCCCCGCCCCTCCCCTCGCCCCTCCTCCTGATCGCCCAGCGGGGAGGGGACGACCGCCATCGGCGCCATGCCGGCCAGCCGCACCGGGAACGGGGTCAGGCGGCCCGACGCGGTCGGAACCGCCAGCCCGCGGGCGGCGAAATGGGGCGAGGCGTCGGCCTCCGCCACCGTCAGCACCGGCGCGGCGGGGATGTCGGCGCCCAGCAGCATCGCCACCGCCGCCTCCCGCGTCAGGGGCGCCAGCTTCGCGGCGACGGCGGCGTTGATCTCGGCGCAGCGGGCGGCGCGGGCGGGCGTGGGGTGGAATTCCGGCCCCGCCCAGTCCGCGAGGTCCAGCAGCGCCACCAGCGCCTTCCAGAAATGCAGCTCCAGCGCGGCGACCGTCACCGCGCCGTCGGTCACGTCGAAGACCCCGTAGGCGGGTCGGGCGAGCGCGAGGGCGCGCTGCCCCGCCAGGTCCGCCACCCCGCCCGCCGCGTAGACCCCTTTGCGGGCGTTGAGCATGTGGGCGACGCAATCGGTCATCGACAGGTCGAGATATTGCCCCGCCCCCGTCCGCTCCCGCTGGAAGAGCGCGGCGAGAATGGCCGAGAGCCCGTAGACCGCCCCGCCCAGATCCGCCACCGGCGCCCCGATCCCGTGCCGCGGCGGCCCGTCCGGCGCGCCGCAGAGCGAGGTCATGCCGGCGGTCGCGAGATAGTTCAGGTCATGCCCCGGCACGTCGCGCAGCGGCCCGGTCTGGCCGTAGCCGGTCAGCGACAGGTAGACGACCCTCGGGTTGCGGGCCCGCACGGCCGCGTAGCCCAGCCCCAGCCGGTCCATCACGCCGGGCCGATAGCCCTCCACCACCACGTCGGCGGCGGCGGCGAGGTCCAGCGCCGCGGCCCTGTCGCCTTCGTCCTTCAGGTTCGCCACCCGGCTGCGCTTGCCCCGGTTGACCGCCGCGAACAGGCCGGGCGAGACGGTGCGCACCAGGTCCCCGCGGGGCGGGCGTTCGACCTTGACCACCTCCGCCCCCATCTCGGCCAGCGCCTGGGTGAGGAAGGGGCCGGGCAGAAGCTCGGTGAAGTCCGCGACCCGGATCCCGGCGAGCGGCCCGGTCACGCGCGCACCACGATCACGGCGTCGAGCGCCAGCGCCCCCTGCCCCGCCTCCCCGACCCAGACCGGGTTGATGTCGAGCTCCTCGATCCGCCCCGCATTCGCGACCACGTGGTCGGAGACGGCGACGATCAGCGCCTCCAGCGCCGCGAGATCCCGCGGGGCCTGGCCGCGGATCCCGGTCAGCAGCGGGGCGGAGCGGATCTCCGCCATCATCTCGCGGGCCATGGCGGGGGTGACGGGCAGCATCCGGCGGGCGACGTCCTTGAACAGCTCCACATGGATCCCGCCCAGCCCGAAGGTCATCACATGGCCGAACACCGGATCGCGGGCGACGCCGACGAACACCTCCAGCCCGCCCGGCGGGGCCATCGGCTCGATCAGCACGCCGTCGAGCGTGGCCTCGGGGGCGGCGCGGGCGGCGGCGGCCATGATCCCGTCATAGGCGGCGGCGGCCTCGTGGGCGGGGACGTTCAGCTTCACGCCGCCGATATCGGACTTGTGGGTGATCTGCGCCGAGACGATCTTCATCGCCGTGCGCCCATTCAGGCTCAGCGCGATCTTCGCCGCCTGCCCGGCGGAGCGCGCCACCTGCGCGGCCGCGGCGGGCACGCCGGCGGCGGAAAGCTCGGCCTTGCCCTCGGCCTCGGTCAGGGTCCGGGTCGCCGCGGCCTCCGGCCAATGCCCCGCGCTCAGCAGCGCGGGCGTCCAGTCGAGATCGGCCCGCGCGCGCCAGCGCCCGTAGTCGACCCAGCGCCGCACCGCCTTGGCCATGTTGCGCAAGCTGCGGAACGGGACCAGCCCCGCCTCGGCGAAGGTGCGGAAGCCCTCGCCCGGCCGGTCCGACATCCAGATCGGGCAGAGCGGCGTGTCGGTCTTCGCCTGCGCCTCCACGATCAGCCCGGCGGTGTGAGCGGTGAAGCGGTGGTAATCCATCGGGATCGGCAGCAGCACCAGCCCCACATTCGGGTCCCGCGCCACCGGCAGCAGGCTGTCGGAGAAGGCGGAGGGGTTGGAGATGGTCACCGACGTGGTGTCCACCGGGTTCCCGAAGGCCGCGTAATCCGGCAGGACCGCGCGCATGGCCCGGTCGGTCTCGGGCGCGAACGCGGCCAGCTCCAGCCCCGCCGCGCCCACATTGTCGGCGCAGAGCGACGCGGCCCCGCCGGAGGAGGCGAAGACGGCGATCTTCTCCTCCCCCGTCGGCAGCTTGCGCGCCAGCAGCGCGGCCGCGTCGATCACCTCGTCGAGGTCGTCGACCTCGATCACCCCGAACTGGCGCAGCACGGCGGAGTTGACCTCGGCCGAGCCGGTGATCGAGGCGGTGTGCGAGGCCGCGGCCCGCGCCCCGTAGTCGGACCGCCCGACCTTCACGCCGACCACCGGCTTGCCCATGCGCGCCGCATGGGCGACGGCGGCGGCGAAGCGGGGGCCGTCCTTGATGCCCTCGATCAGCGTGGCGATGACCTTGACCCCCGGATCGCCCGCCATGTGGTGGATGAAGTCGGCCACCTGCAGGTCGCATTCGTTGCCCGAGGAGGACCACATGGCGATGCCGGCCCCCCGCTCCATGCCCTGCATCATGTTGCGCCCCAGCCCGCCGCCCTGGGTGGCGAGCCCGATGGGCCCGGGGCGCAGGTCGTTGCGATAGGCGGGCGAGAAGGTCATGCCGACACGGGCATTGATGTTGACCAGCCCCGGGCAGTTGGGCCCGTAGATGCGGATCCCCGTCTCCCGCCCGATGGCGACGAGCTCGGCCTCCATCGCGCGGCCGGCGTCGTCGGCCTCCGAAAAGCCGGAGGTGAGGATCACCGCGAAGGGCGTGCCGCGCGCCCCCGCCTCCCGCACCGCCTGGGCCACCCCGGGGGCGGGGATGACGATGACGACGACGTCGGGCGTGGACGGCAGCGCGGCGACCGAGGGGTGGCAGGGCAGGCCCCGGATCTCCGTCTGCTTGGGGTTCACCAGCAGGACCTCTCCCTTGAAGTCGGAATGGTCGAGCAGGTTGGCAAGCGTGTGGGCGCCGATGGAGTTCTCCCGGTCCGAAGCGCCGACGATGGCGATGGAGGCGGGGGAGAACAGCCGGCTCAGGTCCTGGAAGACATATCCGGCGGGAGCGGCGGGGGCGTGGTCGAGGGTCATGGCGGGCCTCAGGCGATGGCGTCGATGCCGAGGATCTCCCGGCCCGCGATCAGGGTTTGAATCTCGGACGTGCCCTCGGGGATCATGCCGCCGCGGGTGTCGCGGAAAATGCGCTCGATCGGGTAGCCGACCGCGTAGCCGAGGCCTCCGTGCACCTGCAGCGCCATGTCGGCCACCTCGAAGGCGGCGCCGGTGGCGTAGAGCTTGGCGATGGAGCAGTCCTCCCGCGCCTCCAGCCCGCGGTCGAGCGCGGCGGCGGCCTGATAGGACAGCGCGCGGGCGGCCTTCACCCGGACGGTCATGTCCACGATATGCTTCTGCACAAGCTGGAACGCGCCGATGGGCTTGCCGAACTGCTTGCGGGTCTTCGCGTAGTCGATGGAAAGGTCCAGCGCCGCCTGCGCCGCGCCGACCGCGCCCATGGCGATGTTGACCCGCGCGGTGTTCAGCCCGGCCAGCGTGCCGGCCAGCGCCTTGCCCTCAGCCCCAAGGCGATTCTCGGCCGGCACGATCACGTCTTCGAATTCCAGCTCCGCCGTGCCGGTGCAGCGCAGCACCATCTTTTCGACGGGCCGGGCCGAAAACCCCTTCATCCCCCGCTCCACGATGAAGGTCGACAGCTTGCCGTCCTCGCAGTCCGGAGAGCCGGAGACCCGCGCCACCACCTGGGCGATGTCGGCGTTCACCCCGTTGGTGATCCACAGCTTGCGGCCCGACAGCACGTAATGGTCGCCCTTCCAGACCGCCCGCGTCTCGATCCCCCGGACGTTGGAGCCGATATTGGGCTCCGACAGGCCGGTGCAGACCTTCAGGCGGTTCTCAAGGATCGGCTTCAGCCAGCGGTCCTTCTGCTCCGCCGTGCCGTGGGCGGCGAGCTTCTGGATGGTGCCGTTGGTGATGTTGAGGATGGTGCGCAGGCTGCCCCAGCAATAGCCCGCCCGCTCCATCAGCATCCCCCAGGTGACGTAAGGCAGGTCGTAGCCGCCGTCCGCCTCCGGGATGCGCCCGCCCAGATACCCGAACTGCGCGAGGTCGGAGAGGATCTCGAAGGGAAAGGTCTTCGCCGCTTCGTGCCCGTCGATCAGCGGCGTGACGTTGTCGTGCAGCCAGCGGCGCACCTGGTCCTGGAGGAGCGACTGCTCCTCGTCGAGAAACGCGTTCATGGAACCTCCCCGGATCGCGCCTCGTCGGGCGCTTTCGAACGAAGAGACCAATTTTCTACTCGCGGGTCAACACTCGCGGCGAAGGTTATCAGCCGGCGGATGGGGACGCCCGGGACGGGACCCCGAAACGGAACCGGCCCGGCGGAGAGCGCTCCGCCGGGCCGGCCTTTCGCGTCGCGATGCGTCGCGCGTCTACTGGCCGAAGAACATGTTCGGCAGGAACAGCGCGATGTCGGGGAACACCACGATCAGGAACAGCCCCAGCAGCGTGACCAGCACGTAGGGGATGACCGAGATATAGATGTCGCCCATGGTGATCCCCGCAGGCGCCACCCCCTTCAGATAGAAGAGGTTGAAGCCGAAGGGCGGGGTCATGTAGCCGACCTCCATCATGATCACGAACAGGATGCCGAACCAGATCGCGTCGAAGCCGTTGGCGGCCACGATCGGCAGGAACACCGGCAGCGTGATCAGCATGATCCCCACGGGGTCGAGTACCATGCCCAGGAAGAACAGCACCAGCATCATGAAGGCGAGACCGCCCCACTTGCCGCCGGGGATCAGCTCCACCACGCCCGAGATCAGCTCGGCCGCGCCCAGCGCCGTGTAGGCGGTGGAGAAGCCGTGCGCCGCGAACAGGATCCACATGATCATCGCGGTCAGCCGCAGGGTCTGCACGGCCGAGTCCTTGATGTTCTCGTAGGTCAGCTTGCGGTTCACCGCCGAGGCGATGAGCGCGCCGAACACGCCGATGGCCGCGGCCTCGGTGGGCGTCGCGAAGCCCCCGAAGATCGAGCCGAGCACGATGAAGACGATGAACAGCGGCAGGATCACCGCCGACAGCGCCTTGAGCTTCGCGCCCCAGTCCCCCCGCTCCTCCGGCGGCAGGGACGGGCCCATGGACGGCTGGATGGCGCAGCGGATCAGGATGTAGATGGAGACCAGCACGAACAGCAGGATCCCCGGCCCGATGCCCGCGGCGAACAGCCGGCCCACCGACACCTCGGTCAGCAGGGCGTAGAGCACCATGAGGATGGAGGGAGGTATCAGGATCCCCCATCCGCCGCCGGCGTTGATCGCGCCCAGCGCCATCTTGGAGTCGTAGCCGCGTTCCAGCATCCGCGGCAGGGCGATGGTGCCCATGGTCACCACCGCGGCGCCCGAGATGCCCGACATGGCCGCGAAGATCGCGCAGATCGCCACGGTGCCGATGGCCAGCCCCCCGCGCAGCCCGCCCCACCACAGGTGCATCATGTTGTAGAGGTCGTTGGCGACCCCGGAGCGTTCCAGCAGGAACGCCATGAACACGTAGAGCGGGATGGCGACCAGCGTGAAGTTCGACATGTTGTCCCACATCTTCGAGGCGATGATGTAGAACCCGACCTCCCCCATCTCGAAATAGAGGAAGATAACGGAGATGCCGCCCAGCACGAAGGTCAACGGCGCGCCGAGCATCAGGAAGAACAGCAGCGAGCCGAAGAAGAGGACGGTGAGAAGTTCGACGCTCATCAGTGGCCCCCGCCTTCGTTGACTTTCGCGCCGTAGACGTCTTCAGGCACGGGCAACCCCATCAGCACGCGGATATCCGCCACCAGCCGCACGATCCCCTGCGCCAGCAGCAGGCTCGCCGCGATGGGAATGAACAGCTTCACCGGCCACAGGGCCGGTTTCCATACCGAGTTCGACCGCTCGATCCGGTGCGGGCGCATCCGCGGCCAGTCGATGGAGTCGAGGAACAGGTCGATCGACTGCCAGAGCAGCACGCCGATGAACAGGAAGAACAGGAACGAGGTCGCCACGTCCACGGTCGCCTTCCGCTGCGGGCTGAAGCGACCGTAGATGATGTCGACGTTGACGTGCCCGCGTTCGGCCATCAGGTAGCCGCCGGCGAGGATGCCGTAGACGCCGAACACCAGCTGGGCGAGCTCGGCGGTCCAGGGCAGCGGACGGCCCGCGACGTAGCGCATCACCACGTCGCAGATCAGAAGCAGGAACAGGGGCACCACGATCCAGGCGGTGAACCTGCCGATCCAGCGGTTCAACCGCGTGACCGTTCGGGCGAAAGCCGTGAACATTCATCCCTCGACTAGTGGGGCGCCCGCGGCTCCGGATCGGAGCGCGGCGGCGCCGGGATGGCGGGCGCGCCCCCGGATCGGGGGCGCGGAAGGGTCGGGGGACGCGCGGCCTCGGCCGGCCGCGCGAAGGGAGGCGAGCCGCCGTCGGCTCAGGAGATCCCGAGCTGGGACATCAGCTCCTTGAGCTTGTCCGCGGCCTGGGCGGCCTTCTCGGACTTGTTGCCCTCGGTCTCCAGGATCTGGGCGGAGGCCTTCACGAAGATCTCCTGCACGTCGTCGGGCCACTGGCGGACCTCGACGCCCTGCTCGGCCTTGCCTTCCTCGATCGCCAGGGTTTCGAGCAGCTGATACTCCGCGGTGCGCGCGTAATAGCGGGTCTCGATCAGCGACATCAGGATCAGGCGCAGGTCGTCGGGCAGGTCCTCCACCGCGTCGGCGTTGAACACCCAGCAGTCGGAGGTGAAGGCCAGCGGCGGGTGCATCTGGTACTTGCAGACCTCCCACAGCGACATGGTCTTGGCGCCGACCGCCGCGCCCCAGTGGGCGCCGTCCACGACGCCGGACGACAGGGCCTGGTAAAGCTCCGAGCCCGGGATGTAGCTGGCCGAGGCGCCGGCGGCGGACAGGTAGTCCAGCAGCGCGCCCGAGGAGCGGACCTTGAGGGTGGAGAAATCGGCGGCGGATTCGATCTTCTTCGAGAGCACCAGCTCGGTCGGATAGGACTTCTCGGCGCGGTAGATCACGCCGTCCTCTTCCGTCTCCGAGGACATCAGCGCCTCGACGCCCATGTTCTTGTTGTAGTGACCGACCTGCCAGTAGTCGTTCAGCGTGCCGGGAATGCCGTAGGCGAAGGCCGACACGGTGGCGATCTGGCCCATGTAGGAGGCCGAGGAGGTCCCCGCCTGCACCACGCCCTTGCGCACGATGTCGTAGATCTCGGGCCCCTTGGCGAATTCGCCGGCGCCGAACAGCTCCCAGGTGAAGCGGCCGTCGGTGGCCTCGGCCAGCTTGTCGGCCAGCACCTGCAGCGAGCCGTCGAACGAGGCCGACGCCTTCGGCCACACGGCCTGCACGCGCCAGTTCACCTCGCCCTTGGCGATGGCGGGGCCGATCAGGGCGGGCGCCGCCAGCGCGGCGGCGCCGCCGCCGGCCAGCAGGGCGCGACGGCTGGTCTTGATGGTTTCGGTCATGTCTTCCTCCCAATGCGCGCCCCGTCTGGTGCGGGTTGTGTCCGGGGCCTCGGTCGAACCCGCGGAGCGCGCTTGCATATTGGACGCCCGCTTATCAATCGGTCAATGAAGTCCGGACGTCAGTCAGGCGATTTCCTCCCGCGCCTGCCGACGCCGGCGAGGCGCGCCGTCGTCGAAAGGCGCCGCGCGGTCCGGATCCGGGCCGCGCGGCGGGTCGGCCTCAGACGTAGCCGAGGTTCTTCATCAGCCCGGTCAGCGCGTCGGCGCAGGCGGCGGCCTTCTCCGACTTCTCCGCTTCCCTGGCCAGGATGTCGCCCGAGGCCTGGGCGAACAGCGCCAGCACGTCGTCGGGGAACTGGGTGACCATCACGCCCTCGTTCTGGACCCCGTCGGTCAGCGACTGCGCCTCGCCCTCGAGATATTCGACCGAGCGCAGGTAGAACCGCTCCTCCACCAGGCTCGTGAAGATCAGGCGGATGTCGTCGGGCAGATCCTCCACCGCGTCGGCGTTGAAGATCCAGGCGTCGGCGGAGAAGCCGAGCGGCGGCTTCATGTGATACTTGCAGACCTCCCACAGCGACATCGACTTGGCGCCGATCGCCGCGCCCCAGTGCGCGCCGTCCACCACGCCCGAGCTGAGCGCCTGATAAAGTTCGGACCCCGCGATGTAGCTCGCCGAGGCGCCCGCGGCCGACAGGTAATCCAGCATCGCGCCCGAAGAGCGCAGCTTGAGCGACTTGAAGTCGTCGACCGACTTGACCTCTTTCGACAGCACCAGCTCGGTCGGGTAGACCTTTTCGGAGGCGTAGATCACGCCCTCTTCCAGGATCTCGTCGGCGAACATCTTCTCGACGCCGAGATTCTTCAGCAGGTGCATGATCTCCCAGCTGTTGCGCAGCGTGCCCGGCAGGCCGTAGGCGAAGCTGGCGCAGGTCCCGTAGCTCTCCATATAGGAGGCCGAGGACGTGCCCATCTGCACCACGCCCTTGGAGACGATGTTGAAGATCTCCGGGCCCTTGGCGAATTCGCCGGCGCCGAACAGCTCCATGGTCATGCGGCCGTCGGTGCGTTCGGCGGTCAGTTCGGCCAGCTTGCCGAGGCTGTCGTTGAACGAGCCGGACGCCTTGGGCCAGTGCGACTGCACCCGCCAGGTCACCTCGCCGGCGGCGATGCCCTTGCCGATCAGCGCCGGCGCGGCGAGCACGCCCAGCGCGCCGCCGCGCAGCATCGTGCGGCGGTCGAATCCGTTGCGGTTCATGGTCATGTGGGTCTCCTCCCTTGTTGTCTTCGAGGCCGGCGGGCCTCCCCGCGCGCCGGCCTCCCCCTGTCGGCGCCGCGTCGCCGCGGCCGCCTGCGCATGCGCGCCCCGCGCGGGACGCGCAGGGCGTGTCGGCGCGTCGGCGCGTCGGACACGCGCCCGGATGACTGCGGCGAGAGGTCTTTCCCGGCGCCCCTGCCCGGCTCCCCAAGTCGGCCGGCTGGTTTCCGCCGGCGTCTGTTTCATCGATTGAGACCAGCTTTTCGACGCCGCGTCAACACACCGATCCGTCAGGCGAAGCCTTTGTTGCGGCGAAACAAATCAGCAATCCTGACGACTTTCAGGATGACGCGGCGCAACATGTTACCGTTGCGACGAATTCCGGCCCGGCCGGTCCGCATGCGTCCCCAGCGCTCTCGCGCCCGGTCGCGGCGCAGGTTAACAAGGACGGAACGGTCGAAAGGAGCGCAACCTATGCCGAGCTGGGACGGAGTGGTCGCCTCGCGCGCCGAACAGCGGGAGCTGAAGCGCCGGGTCGCCCTGCGCATCGCCGCGCGGGCCTTCAACGCCAAGGGCTATCACGGGACCTCGCTGGACGACATCGCCGAGGAGATCGGCGTGTCCAAGACCGCGCTCTACTACTACTTCAAGAACAAGGAGCAGCTGCTGTTCGAGTGCCTGCGCGTCTCCTACGACTGCGGGCAGACCGCCCGGCTGGAAACCGAGGCCATGGGCGGAACCGCCTACGAACGGCTGCGCCATCTCTACAAGCGGTTCATGATCCTGCTGATGGAGGAGCGGGGCGCCTTCACCACCCAGGCCAACCTGATGGCCCTGCCCGAGGACAAGCGCGAACAGCTTCTGGAGCGCCGCCGCCAGCTCGACCGCTATTCGCGGATGCTGCTGACCAAGGCGATCGAGGAAGGCGCGATCCGGCCGGTCGACGTGCGCATCACCTCCAACTACTTCCTCGGCGCGGTGAACTGGATCCTGCGCTGGTATTCCGACGACGAATCGAAGACCCCGGACGAGATTTCCGAGATCTTCATGGATCTGCTGATGAACGGCATCTCGCGGCCGGACCTCGGCCCCCTCGGCGATCCCCCCCCGTCGGGCTGAGCCGGGCGGGGCGCGTCCGCAGGGTCGGCGACGAATCGGAAAAAACCTTTTTCGCCGCGAACCGCCGCGCGCCGCGGCGCGGGGTCGGTTGGGCGTTCGCAACTATGCGCACTCCACACTATTCCAATGAAACCAATCCGTTAACCTTTCCGAAGCGTGAAATAATTCAGGATTCCCGCGGGATTCATCGGCCTGAACCGGCCTGAAGCATTCTATTGCGCCGCAACACGAGCTATCTCCCCCGCCGTGCTCGTGACGCGGGGTCACTCCGCGGACTCGATCCCCGCGCGCCGCCTCCCCAGGGCGACGCGCGGGCGATGGACGGCCGGACAACGACCCGGCCTCCGGCTGCCGGCCGGCGACGCCGACCCCAACGGTTTCGCCAGATGGCCCACTTGCCCCCCGGGCGACGACGCTCCTGCCGTCGTCCGGGGTTTTCGCGTCCGGTGGCCCGGAGGGCCGTCGCGGCGCGTCAGCGCAGCCCGTCCTCGCCGGTCACGTCCCAGGCTTCCAGCCCGCCCATGCGCGAATGCACCCGGCCGCCCCACGACATGCCCAGCGCGAACAGGATCTCGCCCGCCCGCGGCCCGTCGGGAAGCCCCACCTCCATCGCGTCGAAATGCGAACGGACATAGGCGGCGTTGACATGGCCCAGCGGCAGGTCCAGCCGCGCGCCCATGCCCCCCATCTTCATCGCCGAGGGCACGATGGCCTTCGACGGCGACACCAGCGCCCGCATCGCGTAGCCGCCGGGCACGTGCCACAGCGCGCCATGCTCGATCTCGCCGCCCTCGCCGACGATGGCGCCCTTGCCGTAGCCGTCGACCCTGTCGGCGCCGCCCATCGCCTCCACCAGCCGGGCGGCCATCATCTCGCCCAGCGGGCGCAGCGCCTCCATCGCCGGCTGCAGATCCGGGGCGTAGGCGCCCTCGAACGGGTTGGCGACGATGGCCAGCATGGCGGCGCGGCGCTTCGGCTCCGCCGGGGCGGGGCCGCCCTCGTGGAAGATCTCCTCGACGATCAGCGCGGTGCGGCGGATCGGGAAAGCGGCGTCGGTCATGGTCTCTTCTCCCTCGGTCCCGCGAGGCGCGGGTCGCCCGCGACGCGGGTCCGGCCTGCGAGGGTCAATGCGGCGGCCTCGATCAGGCCGCGCGCGCGCATGGTCTCGGCGACGGCGAGGCCCGCGTCCAGCGCCGCCTCCGCCTCCGCCGCGGTCAGGGGGCCGACGTCGAGCGTCACCGCCCGGTCGCCCAGGTCGCTGTCGGGGGCCTCGTCCCGGGCCGGGCCGCGGCGGATGGCGGGGTGACCGGGCAGGTCCACGGCGTTGGCGATCAGCGTGGCGGCCACGTCGGCCCCGGCGGCGGAGCAGGCGAGCACGGTGACCGCGTCGGCGATCCCGAACGAGAAGCTGCGCCCCCGCCAGCCGGAGGTGGCGACGCCCCGCGCCGCGTCCCCGGCCCGGATCAGGGCGCGCCCGCCGCCGATGCCGTCCGGCGCGCCCAGCGCCACGGTCAGCGCCTGCCCGGGCGCGAGGAACAGGGCCGCGTCGCCGCCGTTGTTGACGTAGGCGCGGGTCAGCCGCCGCCCGGCGACGGTCGCCGCCAGCACCTCGTCCGCCACCGCGCCGGCCACGGCGGCCATCGGGGTCACGAAGCCGCCCGCATGGGGCAGGCAGGCGGCGCGCATCCGCCCGGCGACGACGCCCGACGGCGCGGGCGCGTCGGCCGCCAGGGGCGCGCGCAGCAGGGCCAGCTCCGCCACCAGTTCCCCCAGCAGGGGCGCGAAGCGGGCCTCCGCCTGGGCCAGCGCGGCGCGGATCTCCGCCTCCGGCCCGAAGGCCTCGACCACCAGGTCGATAGGGCCCTGATGCAGGTGCAGCCGCCGCCCGTCGGGCAGCATCGCCGCCTGCGCCTCCCAGCCGGAGGGCGCGGGGGGGCGGGCGGAGGTCAGCCCCGGCGCGGCCATCGCATGCCCGGGCCATGGCCCGGCCCGGCCCCCACGCCGCGGGTCGCCGCGCCGTATTCGCCGCCCCGCGCCAGCACGTCCTCCACCGGGCGGATCGCGCCCAGATGTCCGCCCATCCCCGCATAGGCGTCGCGGCTCAGCGTGAATTCCAACGGCGCCACCAGCGCCGGCGTGGGCACATAGCCGAAGGCGCGCTCCGGCAGGTCCAGCACGTCGGCCATCAGCGTGATGCCCCCGCCCGGCCAGATCCAGACCGGCGCGCCCGCGCAGGTCACGCGGGTCTCGCCCGCCTGCACCGAGCGCGTCAGCCGCACCGGGTTGCCGGTCACCCCCGCCCGCAGGCTCCCCCCGGCGCCGCCGACGAAGAGCACGGTGCAGAGCGCCGGCTCGCAATTCTCCTCGATCACCGAGACCGGGCCGCGCAGCGCCTCGGGCAGCGGGGCGGGGCGGGGGACCAGATCCTCGTCCAGCACGTAGAAGCCGTGCTGCTCGCCGGTGGTGGAGACCATCAGCAGCCGCAGCCCGGGCCGCGCGCCCTTCTTCGGGTTCCACTCGCCGAGGATCTGGAGCGGGTCGTCGATATCCGCCCCGCCCCAGCCCTTGCCCGGCTCCGCCACCCGGAAATAGCGGCCGGGAGTGGAGCGGCGGCCCTTGATGCGGATGCCGGTGTCGGGCCAGCCGATCTCCTTGCCCGCCTGATGCTCGGAGACGACGCCGGTGATGTGGTCGTCGACGACCACCACCTCGTCGGCCAGCCCCTGCCACTGCGTCGCGAACATGCCGATGGTGGCCGAGCCGCAGCCGACGCGCATCTTGCTCTCCACCTGCCCGTCGACGATGGGCGGCCGGCCCGCCTGCACGGTCACGGTCGCGCCGCCGTCGATGGTCAGCTCCACCGCCTCGCGGTTGCAGAGCGCGAGCAGGGTCTCGCAGGTCACCCGGCCCTCGCGCTTCTCGCCGCCCGTCAGGTGGCGCACGCCGCCGAGGCTGAGCATCTGGGAGCCGTATTCGGCGGTGGTCACATGCCCCACCGTCTCGCCGTCGGCGCGGACCATTGCGGTCTCGTCGCCCAGATGCCGGTCGGTGTCGATCTTCAGCTTGACCCCGCAATAGGAGAAGATCGCCTCGGTCACCACCGTCACCAGCTCCGCCCCCTCGACCTCGCGCGAGACGATGAAGGGCGCGGGCTTGTAGTCGGGATAGGTGGTGCCGGCGCCGAGCCCGGTGACGAAGCGGCGCTCATCGGGCGCGGGGGCGCCGTCCCAGTCGGCGCCGAGGAAGGGGGTCACGGCCTCGCCCGCCTCCAGCGCGGCGTCGAGCACGGTGAGCGGGTCGCATCGCACGATGCGCCCGCCCGCGTTGGCGTAGCGGTCGCAGGCGCCGGTCTTGCCCTCGGCCACGTAGCACATGACCGGGCAGGCGTCGCAGCGGATCTTTTCCACGGACTTGCGGGGGGTGTTGGCGTCGGTTCCGTCCATCACGCGGCCTCCGGGCTGGGGGTCGGGGACGCCGGGCGCCCGGAGGCCGCGCCGCGCGGGCGGACGGTCATGGCTCTCGGGCGGGTCGTCGCGCGGCTCCAGCATCCGGCCGTCATGGCGCCCACCCCGCGTCCTTCGCCCGGTCGATCGCCGCCAGCACCCGGTGCGGCAGCGCCGGAACCTTGGTGATCCGCGCGCCCGAGGCGTGGCGGATGGCGTTGAGGATCGCGGGCGCGGTGGGGATCAGCGCGTGCTCGCCGAGCCCCCGCGCGCCGAACGGCCCCTCGGGGTCCGGCGTCTCCAGCAGGATCGAGCGGATCTCGGGCATGTCGCCGGTGGTGGGGATCAGGTAGTCGTGCAGGTTCTCGGTGCGGCCGGGAATGAACTCCTCCATCAGCGCGAGGCCCAGCCCCTGCGCCACGCCGCCCTCGATCTGGCCTTCGGCCAGCATCGGGTTGATGACCCGGCCGAGATCGTGGGCCGCGGTCAGCCGCGTGACCTTCGCCACGCCCAGCGCCATGTCCACGGTCACCTCCGCCACCTGCGCGCCATAGCCGTAGACCGCGTAGGGAACCCCCTGCCCGTCGGCGTCGAGCGGCGTGGTCGGCGGGTCGTAGCGCGCCTCCGCCGCCAGCACGTAGCCCCATGCGGCGGCGTCCGCCGAGGGCGCGACGGCGGAAAGGTCCAGCGCCCTGGTCTCGCCGCCCTCCGTCCCCTCGATCCCCGCCGGCGTCGCGCGCAGCCGGGCCGCGTCGCCCATGTTCAGCGCCCGCAGGATCTCCGCCCGCAGGGCCGCCCCCGCCGCCTGCGCCGCGCGCCCGGTGACGAAGGTCTGGCGGGAGGCGGAGGTCTTGCCGCAATCGGGGGTCAGGGCGGTGTCCGGGCCGATAAGGACCAGCGCCTCGGGCGCGATGCCCAGCGCCTCGGCGCAGATCTGGGGGATGACGGTGTTGGAGCCCTGCCCGATATCCGTCGCCCCCTGATGCAGGACCACCCGCCCGTCCGCCCGCACGCCCACCCGCACGGTGGACGGGTTGGGCAGCCCGGTGTTGCCGCAGCCATACCAGCAGGAGGCGACGCCCACGCCGTGCCGCAGCACCCCGCCCGCCGCGTTGGCGGCCTCGGCCCGCGCCAGCGCCTCGGCCCACGGCCCCGCCAGCGCGTCGAGACAGGCGCCGATGCCGACCCCGCGCAGCACCTGCCCGCAGACCGTCGCCTCGCCCTCGCCCAGCGCGTTGCGCCGCCGGAACTCCAGCCGGTCGATCCCCAGCCGGATCGCGAGGTCGTCGTAGAGCGTCTCCTGCACCAGCGCCGCCTGCGGCACGCCGAAGCCGCGGAAGGCGCCGGCGGGCGTGCCGTTGGTATGGATCGCCCGCGCCTCGGCCCGGTAGTTGGGCGTGCGGTAGGGGCCGGAGGCGTGGACCGGCACCCGGTTCGCCACCGTCGGCCCCCAGCTTGCGTAAGCCCCGGTGTTGAAGTCGCCGTCGAAGGCCATGCCGGTGATCCGCCCCGTCGCGTCCGCCCCGATCCGTCCCCGCATCCGCGCCGGGTGGCGCTTGGTGGTGGAGGCCATGGACTCCGCCCGGCTCAGCACCATGCGGCAGGGCCGCCCCAGCTTCAGCGCCGCCAGCCCCAGCAGCGGCTGAACCGAGAGGTCGAGCTTGGAGCCGAACCCGCCCCCCGCCGCGGTGGGGACGATTCGCACCCGCTCCTTCGGCAGGCCGAGCACCAGCGCCACGTCGTCCCGGTCCATCACCGGGGCCTGGGTGCAGGCGGCGATGACCAGCGTCTCGCCCTCCATCCAGGCGGCGCCGGCCTCGGGCTCGATATAGGCGTGCTCGACATAAGAGGTCTCGAAGGCGACCTCCGCCACCTCGGCGGCGGCGGCGAGCCCGGCCTCGGCGTCGCCCTGGCGCACGAGACCTCGGATCAGCAGGTTGCCCGGTCGCTCCGGGTGGACCAGCGCCGCGCCGGGGGCGGCGGCGTCCTCCGGCTCCAGGGCCGGGGTCGCGGGCGTCCAGGTCACCGGGAAGTCGGAGAGGTCGAGCGCCGCCATCGCCCCGGCCTCGCCTGCCACCAGCGCCACCGCCTCGCCGCGGAAGCGGGCGCCGGTCGCGGGCTCGGCCAGCGCCGGCTGGTCCGCGCAGTCGGGGATCACGCCGAAGCGGTTGCGGCCGGGGATGTCGGCGGCGGTGAAGGCCGCGACGAGGCCCGGGCGCGCGGCGACCCACCCCGCGAGATCCCCGAAGGCGAAGCACGCCCGGTGATGGGGCGAGCGCACCGCGCGCAGGACCAGCGCCCCTTCGGGCCAGGCGTCGGCGCCGAAGATCTCCGTGCCGTCCACCTTGGGGCGGCCGTCCAGCCGCTCGATCCGCGCGCCGACGGGGGCGTGGTCGGGGGCAGGGGCGGGGGCGGCGCCGGGGAGCTCGGCATGGGCGGCGCAGACCGCGTCGACGATCTTGGCGTAGCCGGTGCAGCGGCAGAGCACGCCGCCCAGCGCATCTTCGACCTGGGCGCGGCTCGGGCGCGGGGTCTCGCGCAGCAGGGCGGCGGCGGTGGTCAGCATCCCCGGCGTGCAGATCCCGCATTGCGCCGCGCCATGGCGCAGGAAGGACCGTTGCAGGGCGTTGACCTCGGCCCCGCCCAGCCCCGCGACGGTGGTCACCTCCCGCCCCGCGGCCTGGCCGAGCGGGGTGAGGCAGGCGCAGACCGGCGCGCCGTCGAGCAGCACCGTGCAGGCCCCGCAATCGCCCGCGTCGCAGCCCGATTTCACGCCCCGCACCCCCGCCGCCTCGCGCAGCGCGTCCGACAGCCGCCGGGCCGGATCGGCGGCGATGCGCGCGGGGCGCCCGTCCAGCGTGAGCGCGACCCCCGGGGCGAGCCCCGAACCTGCGGCGTCGTCGAGGCTCATGCGGCGGTCTCCCGAAGGCTGGGGGCGGCGGGCGCGTCCAGGGCGGCGGCGACGGCCCGGCGCAGGATCTCGGCGGCGGCGCGACGGCGATAGGCGGCGTCGGCGCGGATGTCGTCGATGGGGGCGATGGCGGCGGCCACGGCGGCGTCGGTCACGGCCCCGGCGAGGGTCGCGTCGGCGGGCCGCCCGACCAGCGCCGCCTCGACCTCCGGCAACCGCGCCGCGACCGGCCCGCAGGCGCCCAGCGCCAGCGCGGCGGCGGTCACCCGGCCCGCGGACGTCTCCAGCCGCGCGGCGGCCATGGCGATGGAGATGACCAGATGCGCCCGCGCGCCCAGCTTCTCGAACCCGCCCCGCCCGGCCAGCGCGGCGGAGGGGAGGATCACGGCGGTCAGCAGCTCGTCGCCCGCCAGCGCCGTGGCGCGCGGCCCGTGCAGGAAGGCGGCCAGCGGCAGGCGGCGGGTTCCGCGGACCGAGGCCAGCTCCACCTCCGCGTCCAGCGTCAGCAGCGGCGGAACCCCGTCCGCGGCGGGCGAGGCGTTGCACAGGTTGCCGCCGACGGTGCCGCGGTTCTGGATCTGGCGGGAACCGACCTGCCGCGCCGCGGCCCTCAGCCCGGCGCAGGCGGCGGGAAGCCGCGCCTCGGCCACCTCCGTCCAGGTGGTCGCCGCCCCGATGCGCAGCCCGTCCGGCCCGCAGGAGAGCCCTTGCAGCGCGGCGCAACCGGTCAGGTCCAGCACCGGACCGGCGAGCCCCGGACGCGCGGTCATCGCGAAAAGGTCGGTGCCCCCCGCCAGCACCGCGCCGCCGCCCGCCTCCGCCGCCTCCGCGCGCAGGGCCAGGGCGCGTTCGAGGCTTTCGGGGCGCTCATAGCCGGTCGGGGGCTGCTGGCTCATCGACGTCTCCGGAGACGGGTCCGACGGCGGGCGCCGGGAGGAAACCGGCCGCCGTGATCGTTTGCGTGCAAACACCAGCCTGCGCCCCGCCTCCGCCCCTGTCAATCGCCGGCCGCGCCTATGGACGCCCCCCCCGCCGAACGACCCCGCCGAACGCCGTCCCGGCCGGGCCTGTCAATTCCCCCCCGCTTGGGCTAGTCAGGGCGAAACCACGGCTTTCGGGAGGACGGCTAAGTTGGCGATGGCGACCAAGGCGGGCGCGAAACGGGACGCGGCGCGCGATCCGGCGCAGGCGTCCACGACCGCGCCGGAAGCCGGAGCGGGCGCGGAGATGGAGGCGGCGGACGCCTACCGGCTCGACGCCCAGGTGGGTCACCTGCTGCGCCGCGCCAACCAGCGGCACCTGTCGATCTTCTCCGACCTGATCCCCGACCTGACCCCGCGCCAGTTCGCGGCGCTGGCCAAGCTGCAGGAAGGCGGCCCCGTGTCCCAGAACCAGCTGGGCCGGGCCACCGCCATGGACGCGGCCACCATCAAGGGCGTGATCGACCGGCTCGCCAAACGGGAGCTGGTGTCCACCGCCCCCTCCCCCGACGACCGCCGCCGGCTGATCGTGTCGCTCACCCCGGCGGGCGAGGCGCTGTTCGCCTCCGTCGCCGACGCCGCTTTCCGGGCCACCGCCGCGACGCTCGCCCCGCTCGATCCCGACGACCGGGCGCAGCTGCTGCGCCTGCTGGTCCGCATCTCCTGATCTCCCCGCCCCCGTTCCGGACCGGCCGCCGCCCATGATCAACATCGCCCAGCGCGTCCACGACCATCAGTGGAAGATCGACCCCATCGTCCGCTCGGTCATCGACACCGATTTCTACAAGCTGCTGATGGCGCAGAGCGTGTTCCGCAACCGCCGCGACGCGCGGGTGGAATTCTCGCTCATCAACCGCTCCGACGCGGTGCCGCTCGCCCGCCTGATCGACGAGGGGGAGCTGCGCGAGCAGCTCGACCACGTCCGCTCCCTGCGCCTGACCCGCGGCGAAAGCACCTGGCTGCGCGGGAACACCTTCTACGGCAAGCGGTGGATGTTCACCCCGGACTTCATGCAGTGGTTCGAGAATTTCCGCTTTCCCGACTATCACCTCGAACGCCGCGGCGACCAATACGAGCTGACCTTCGAAGGCCCGTGGATGGAGGCGATGATGTGGGAGATCCCCGCGCTCGCCATCCTGATGGAGCTGCGCTCCCGCGCCGTGCTGCGCGACATGGGCAAGTTCGAGCTCCAGATCCTCTACGCCCGCGCCATGTCCCGGGTCTGGGACAAGATCCAGCGCCTGCAGAAACTGGAGGGCGTGGCGGTGGCCGATTTCGGCGCCCGGCGGCGGCATTCCTTCCTGTGGCAGGACTGGTGCGTGCAGGCGATGATCGAGGGGCTGGGCCCGCGCTTCACCGGCACTTCCAACTGCCTGATCGCCATGCGCCAGGACATCGAGGCCATCGGCACCAACGCCCACGAACTGCCCATGGTCTACTGCGCGCTGGCCGGCGAGGACGACGCGGCGCTCGCCGCCGCCCCCTACCAGGTGCTGGAGGAATGGCAGAAGGACTACGACGGCAACCTGCGCATCGTGCTGCCCGACACCATCGGCTCCAAGGGCTTCTTCGCCAACGCGCCGGAGTGGATCGCGCGCTGGACCGGCGTGCGGGTGGATTCGGGCGACCCGGTGGAGGCGGCCGAGACCGCCATCGCCTTCTGGGAGCGGCACGGCCAGAACGTGGCGGAGAAGCGGATCATCTTCTCCGACGGGCTCGACATCGACCTGATCGAGAGCCTGCACGCCCGCTTCGCGGGGCGGGTCAAGGTCTCCTACGGGTGGGGCACGCTGCTGACCAACGATTTCCGCGGCCTGACGCCCGAGGATTCGCTCGCCCCGTTCAGCCTGGTGTGCAAGGCGGTGTCGGCGGACGGGCGGCCCTGCGTGAAGCTCTCCGACAACCCCTCCAAGGCCACCGGCCCGGCGGAGGAGATCGCGCGCTACAAGCGGGTGTTCGGCGTGGGCGAGCAGGTCGCGCGCGACGTGGTGGTCTGAGCCGCCGCGCGCCTCGGCGCGACGTCTTCGAGAAACATCCACGACGCTACGTCACGTTCAGGCGCCCGTCAGGTCGCCTGACATATCCTTTCTGCAGCCAAGTCGTTCTTTCCAAATGGGAAAGTGACTTTTGGCACAAAGCGGAGGGGAGGCGCGGATCATGGTCTTGCCGATTATCGGGGCGCTCGGCGCGGCGATCGTGCCGGCGCTGGCCAGCCGGGGGCTGGACCTGCTGACGGGCGTGTTCTCCGGCGCCGCCGATGCGGGCGTCGAGAAGGTCGCCAAGCTCATCGAGGATCAGACCGGCATCAAGATCGAGGACGTGGCCGAGCAGAAGCTCACCGACGCGCAATGGGTCGCGCTCAAGGAATTCGAGCTGCGCAACCAGGAGCTTCTGCTCGCCGCCGCCCAGGCCCAGGACCAGGCCGAGATCGAGCGGATGCGGGTCGAGAACGAGGACCGCAAGAACGCCCGCGCCCTGCAGCGCCAGGCGCTCAGGTCCGAAGACTGGTTCTCGCGCAACTTCATCTATGTCTACGCCCTGCTGATCACCGTTCTGACCGCGGCCTTCATCGGCTGGGCGGCGTTCGGGCCCACCATGGGCGTGCAGCCGGACGGGTCGCTGACCGAAGCCGGGCTGGCGCAGTCGCGGATCGTGGACACGGTGCTGGGCTTCCTGCTCGGGGTCACGCTGTCGGCGATCATCCAGTTCTTCTTCGGCTCCTCCCAGGGCTCCGGCCGCAAGAGCGCCGCGATCGAGCGGCTGCTGGAGGAGCGCCGGAATCTGGCCGACGGGACGGGCTCGGGCGCCGGGACCGGATCCGGCCAGGGGAGGCGGTGATGGGTCTGCTGGAGGAACAGGACCGCTTCCTGACCGACATGGCCCGCCTGATCGGCCGGGCCCATGACCTGGGCTTCGTGGTGACGGGGGGCGAGCTTTACCGGACCATCGAACAGCAGCGCATCCACATGCGCGAGGGCCGGTCCAAGACGCTCAACAGCCAGCACATGAAGCGGCTGGCCATCGACCTGAACTTCTTCGTGCGCGACGGCGACACGCTGGACCTGTGCTACGACAAGTCGGTGCTGCAGACGCTGGGGGACTTCTGGGAAAGCCTCGACCCCGCCAACGCCTGGGGCGGCAACTGGTCGACCTTCAAGGACACCCCCCATTTCGAGCGGCGGGAGGGGGTGACGGCGCCGGCCCGGCGCGTCGCGGGCTCGGTCCTCGCCCACGCCCTGGCCGGCGCCCCGGCCCCCCGCCCCGCCACCGTGCCGATGACGGCGGGGGAGATCGCCGCCAGCGCGCCCGCGTCCTTCCCCGCGGCGCCGGTGGCGGCCGCGCCGCCGCCGGGCTCGATGATCTCGCTTCTGTCGGCGGAGGTCGGGCCCAAGCGCCCCAACGCCCGCGACGACGTGGAGACGGTGCAGCTTCTGCTGAACTACGCGGCGGAGGACGGGCGCATCGCGCTCGACGCGCCCCTGAAGCCCGACGGCATCTACGGGGAGAAGACCCGCGCCGGGATCGAGGCGGCGCAGCGGACCCTGCTGGGGATGGCGGAGCCGGACTCGGTCGTCACCCCCGGCGCGGGAACCGAACGGGCGCTGCGGGTCGGGGTCAAGCCGGCCTTTTCCGAGCGGCTGCTGCGTCTGGCGATGCTGGCGGCCGCGGACGGCAAGGTGGAGACGTTCCGGGAGCCGATCGCGAAATGCTTCGTGGATTTCGACCTGTCCACGCCGCTGCGCCAGGCGCATTTCCTCGCCCAGATCGGCCACGAAAGCGGCGAGCTGCGCTTTCAGGAGG
Organism: Pseudomonadota bacterium; assembly: GCA_036154955.1. Classification (GTDB taxonomy): domain Bacteria; phylum Pseudomonadota; class Alphaproteobacteria; order Rhodobacterales; family Rhodobacteraceae; genus Albimonas. The sequence continues at coordinate 27,351 of JAYZWL010000152.1, forward strand.
AGATCGCCTCGGGCGCCGCCTACGAGGGGCGCACGGATCTGGGCAACGTGCAGGCGGGCGACGGCAAGCGGTTCAAGGGCCGCGGGCTGATCCAGCTGACCGGGCGGTTCAACTACGAGAAATTCGCCGAGGCGGTGGGCCGCGACGACATCATGTCGATGCCGACCGTGGTGGCCGAGGACCTGGACCTCTGCGTGGGCGTGGCGGGCTGGTACTGGGCGAACCGCGGGATCAACGCCCATGCCGACCGGGACGACCTGATGAAGGTAACGCGGGTCATCAACGGCGGCACCAACGGGATCGCGGACCGCAGGCGGCTGCTGGAGCGCGCGAAGGCGCTCTACGGCCTGGCCTGAGGTCCGCGGGGGGCCCTGCGAGGGGCGCCGGCGGCGGGACGGTCCGGGTCGTGGGGACCCCGCCGTTCCGCCCCGGTTCACCGACGCGGCGCCCGCCGACGAGAACATGCGCGCAGCTCCGCGACGGGGCCGACGCAATGCGAGAACCGACCCGCACGCGCCCCCCTCCCCCGGATGAGGGGGAGGGATGGGGAGGGGGCATGCGCAGACCTGAGGGGGCATGCGCAGGCCTGAGGGGACTGCGCAGATGCGAGGGGTTCGAAGCTCCGCCGGAGAACCGTGCGCCCCGGGCCTGACCCGGGGCCTCTCGACCTCGCCCCTCGCGCAAGGCCCCGGATCAAGTCCGGGGCGCACGGCCGGCGCCGCCCTCTTCAGCGGTCGCCTTGGCCCCGCACGACCCGCGCGAGGCCCCGGGTCAAGCCCGGGGCGCCGCTCCGGTCCCGGGCGGCTTCCCTGAACGGGGCCCCGCCTCTCAGCCCGCCCCGCGCAGCGCCGCCGTGGCCGCCGCGTCCACCGCGCCCGCCGCGTCCAGCGCCACGCCGTAAACCACCGCGGCGTCCTCCGCCGACACCCGGCCCAGCCGCACGTCCTCGGCCACCGCCTCCGGGTCGCGCCGCATCGGCTCGCCGTAGCCGCCCCCGCCCGGCGTGCCCACCCGCACCCGGTCGCCGGGGCGCAGGGGGATGTCCTGTTCCTTCGACAGGTGGACAGGGACGTGGGAGACGCCGCCGCGCACCACCTCGATGGTGTTGGGCGCCCCGTCGCGCCCGCCCTGCACGCCAGGCGGTCCGAAGCGGCCATGGTCCATCACGAAGGAGGCCCGCGCCTCGCCCCGGCGCAGCTCGATCTCGTAGTCGAGCCCCAGCCCGCCGCGCGCCGTCCCCGCCCCACCCGAGCCCTCGCGCAGGGCGTAGCGGCGGAAAAGCACCGGGAACTGCTGCTCCATGATCTCCACCGGCGGCGCCTTGGAAATCCCGATGGTGGAGCAGCCGTTCGACAGCCCGTCGCCCAGCGCAGAGCCCCCGTAGCCGCCGCCCGAAAGCTGATACATCACGAAGTTGCGCCCCTTGGCCGGGTCCGACCCGCCCAGCCCGAAATTGCCCGAGGTGCCGGCCGGCGCCGCCGTCACCTTGTCGGGAATGGCGTTGACGAGCGCGAGGAACACCGCCTCCGCGATCCGCTGCGAGGTCTCGGCCGCGCAGCCCGACACCGGGCGCGGGTAGTGGGCGTCGAGGAACGTGCCCTCGATCCCCCGGATCTCCAGCGGCTCGAACGCCCCGGCGGAGATGGGCACGTCGGGGAAGATGTGGCGCATGGCCAGGTAGACCGCCGACAGCGTGGTGGAGCGCACCGAGTTCATCGGCCCCGTGCAGGGCGGGGACGAGCCCGCGAAGTCGAAGACCAGCCCGTCGCCCGCCCGCTCCACCGCCAAGCGGATGGCGAGGGGCTCGTTCACCACGCCGTCGGAATCCACCCAGGCGGTCGCCTCGAACCGGCCCTCGGGGATGCTGCGGATATGGGCGCGGGTCTGCTCGGCGGCGCGGGCGCGCAATTCGGCGATGGCCTGTTCCACCACCGCGTCGCCGTAACGGTCGAGCAGCTTCTCCAGCCGCGCCGCCCCCACGTCCAGCGCCGCGGCCTGGGCCTTCACGTCGCCGATCCGCTGTTCGGCGACCCGGATGTTGGAGCAGATGATCTGGTAGATCTCCGGGTCCAGCACGCCCTTCTTGAAGAGCCGCACCGGGGGCAGGCGCAGCCCCTCCTGCTCCACCGCGGTCGCGGAGGCGGAGAAGCCGCCGGGCACCGCGCCCCCCGTATCGGGCCAGTGGCCGGTGTTGGACAGCCAGCACCAGATGCGCCCGCCCCGGTAGAAGGGCCGGGCGAAGCGCACGTCCATCAGGTGGGTGCCGCCCAGATAGGGGTCGTTGACGATGTAGACGTCCCCCGGCTCCGGCGCCGCGGTGACGCCTTCGCGGATGCGCTCGACCAGAACCCGCGTGCTCTCCTGCATCGCGCCCACGAAAACCGGCAGCCCGTCGGGGCCCTGCGCGATCAGGGAGCCGTCCTCGGCCGAATAGATGCCGTCGGCGCGGTCGTTGGCCTCGGCGATCACCGGCGAGAAGGCGGCGCGGGTGAAGGCGAGGTCCATCTCGTCGCAGGTCTGCGACAGCCCCGCCTGGATGACGGAAAGCGTGATGGGGTCGAGGGGGGCGGGGGCGGTCATGCGGCGTCTCCGATCTCGATCATCAGGTTGCCGTCGGCGTCGCCGCGCGCGGTGCAGCCGGGGTCGATGACCAGCGTGGCGTCGAGCTGCTCGACGATCGCGGGGCCCTCGATCACCGCGCCCTCGGGCAGGTGTTCGCGCCGGTAGACGGGCGTGTCCCGCCAGCCGGCGTCGAACCAGACCGGGCGGGCGCCGACCTGCGCCGCCGCGAGGCTGGCGCGTCGTCCGGCGGGGTCGATCAGGAGCGCGAGGTCGATCTCCCGCCGCACCCCGATCACCGAGACGTTGAGGTTGACCAGCGCCGGCCGGATCTCCGGCAGCGACACCCGGAAGCGGTCCCAATATGCGCGCTCGAACCGGGCCTGCAGGTCCTCGCGGCTCGGCTCGGGGCCGTCGAGCGCCACGCGCAGCAGATGGGTCTGGCCGATGAACTGCATGTCGGCGGAGCAGACCACCTCCACCCGCTCCACCTCCACGCTTTCCTGCGCGATCAGGGCGCGGCCCTCGTCGATGCGGCGGGCGAAAAGCGCGTGGACCTCGTCCAAGTCGGCCCCGTCCAGCGGCCGGTTCACGGTGTTCACGAAGTCATGGCGGATATCGGCGACGACGCAGCCCAGCGCGTTGGTGATGCCGGGCCGAGCGGGGACCAGCACGCGGGGCACGCCCAGTTCGCGGGCCAGCGCCACCGCGTGCAGCGGCCCCGCGCCGCCGAAGGCGAAGAGCGCGAAGTCGCGGGGATCCTCGCCCAGGCTCAGCGACACCATGCGGATCGCCCCGGCCATGCGGGCGTTGGCCACCCGGATCACCGCCGCCGCGGCCTCGGCGGCGGTCAGGCCCAGCGGCCGGCCCAGCTCCGCCTCGAACACCGCTTCCACGTCCTCGATCCGCACGCCGCCCTCCACGGCGTTGAGCCGCGACGGGTCGAGCCGGCCCAGCAGCAGGTTGGCGTCCGAGATGGTCGGCCGCGTCCCGCCCCGCCCGTAGCAGATCGGGCCCGGATCGGCGCCGGCGCTTTCCGGCCCCACCTCCAGCAGGCCCGAGGCGTTGACCCGCGCGATCGACCCGCCGCCCGCGCCCACCGTGCGCACGTCCACCATGGGGACGTGGATGGGCATGGCGTATTCGACCTCGATCTCGTTCGACACCGCGGGCTTCGCCCCCCGGATCAGGGCGACGTCTGTGGAGGTCCCGCCCATGTCGTAGGTCAGCAGGTCCGGCGCGCCCGCCCGCCGCCCGGTATAGGCCGCGGCCATCACGCCGGAGGCGGGGCCGGACATCACCGTCTTCGCCGCCTCCCGCGCCACCATGCGGGCCGAGACCATGCCGCCGTTGCCGTTCATCACCAGCAGGTCATGCGCGTAGCCCCGCGCGCCCAGCTCGTCCGCCAGCCGGTCCACGTAGCGTTGCAGCAGCGGCTGGACCGAGGCGTTGACCGAGGCCGTCACGCCCCGCTCGAACTCCCGGGATTCGGAGAGCAGCGCGTGGCCGAGCGTGACATAGGCGTTGGGCCAGATCCCGGCCAGGATCTCGCCCGCCCGGATCTCGTGCGCCGGGTTGGCGTAGGCGTGGAGGAAATGGACCACGACGGATTCGCAGCCCGCCTCCAGCAGGCGGAGGGCGGCGGCGCGCAGGGCGTCCTCGTCCAGCGGGGTCAGGACGTTCCCCTCGGCGTCCATGCGCTCGGGCACCTCAAGGCGCAGGTCGCGGGGGATCACCGGCCGGAAGGTCCCGGTCATGCCGTAGGCCTGCGGGCGGGTGCGGCGGCCGAGCTCGATGATGTCGCGGAACCCCTCGGTGGCGATCATGCCGGCGCGGGACAGCCGCCGTTCCAGCACCGCGTTGGTGGTCGCCGTGGTGCCGTGGACGATCAGGTCCACCCCGCCCACGTCCACGCCCGCCTGCTCGAAGGCCGCGAGCACGCCGAAAGCCTGGTTGCGGGGGGTGGTCGGGGCCTTGGCGAGCCGCACGGCGCGCGTCCCCTCGTCCAGCCACACCAGGTCGGTGAAGGTCCCGCCCACGTCGACGCCTGCGACCACGCTCATCCGCTTCTCCGTTCCCGCGCCGCCCGCGCCCCCCTCCCCCGCCTGCGGGGGAGGGATGGGGAGGGGGCCGACGCCCTTCCCGCCGCGAGGCGGCGGGGTTCATTCGTCCACGAACAATTCCAAGCGCGCTTCGCCCGGCCTGTCCAGCGGCTTTCGTCCGGGCGGAGGGCTCAGGCGCGCTCAGACCCCGACATGGGCGTGCAGCAGGGCGGGGTCGTCGCGCAGGACCTGCGCGGCCACCGTCTCCTTCACCCGACCGTTGTCGAGGAAGGTCACCCGGTCCGCCACCGACAGCACCGCGTCGGCCCGCTGCTCGACCAGCACGATGGCGACGCCCTGCGCCTTCATCGCGGTCGCCGCCTCCCGGATCAGGGCGATCATCGAGGGCTGGAGGCCCTCGGTCGGCTCGTCCATCAGCAGCACGGAAGGCTCCAGGCACAGCGCCCGGGCCATGGCCAGCATCTGCTGCTCCCCGCCCGAGAGCGTGCCCGCCCGTTGCCGCAGCCGGTCGCGCAGGCGGGGGAACATCTCCAGCATCCGCTCCCGCACCGCTTCGCCCCGGCCGCGGGTCATCAGGCCGATGTCGAGGTTCTCCGCCACCGTCAGCTCGGCGAAAAGCCGGCGGCCCTGGGGGACGTAGCCCAAGCCCCGGCGGGGGATCTCGTGCGGTTCCAGGCCGGCCAGCTCCTCCCCCCCCAGCTTCACCGACCCGGCGGTGACGTTGACCAGCCCCATGATCGCCTTCATGGCCGTGGTCTTGCCCGCGCCGTTGCGGCCCATGACGCACAGGATCTCCCCGGCGCCGACCGACAGCGACACGCCGCGCAGCACCTGCACCCGCCCGTATCCGGCGTCGAGCCCGCTGACCTCCAGCATCCCCTCAGCCTCCCAGATAAGCGCGCTGCACGGCGGCGTCGGCATGGATCGCGGCCGGATCGCCCTCGGCGAGCTTGACCCCCATGTCGAGCACGGTGATGCGGGTGGCGAGCGACATCACCACGTCCATGTTGTGTTCGATCAGCAGGACGGTCGCCTCGGCGGCGACCTCGCGGACCAGCGTCTTGAACCCCTCGATCTCGCCGTCCGACAGGCCCTGCGTCGGCTCGTCGAGGATCAGGAGGCGGGGCCGCTGCGCGAGCCCCATGGCGATCTCCAACAGCCGCTGATGCCCGTAGGACAGATCGCCCGCCACCTGTCCCGCCCGGTCCGCGAGCCCCACGCGGCCGAGCGCGTCAAGCGTCTCCGCCTCCAGCCGCGCCGCCCGCGCCAGCCGCCGCTGCACCGCCAGAGCCACGTTGTCGAAGAGCGTGAGGTTCGCGAAAATGGAGGTGATCTGGAAGGTGTAGGCCATGCCCCGCCCCATGCGGGCATGGGCCGGCAGGCGGGTCACGTCCTCGCCCCCGAAGCGGACCCGGCCCTCCGACGGCGGGATGCGGCCGGACAGGAGCCCGACGAAGGTGGTCTTGCCCGCCCCGTTGGGCCCGATCAGGGCGCGGATCTCGCCCGGCTGAAGCTCGAAATCCACATGGTCGACGGCGGTGAGGCCGCCGAAGCGGCGGGTCAGGCCCTCGGTCTCCAGGAGCGCGGTCATGGCAGCCACCCCGCCCAGCGCCGCCGCACCTCGCCGAGGATCCCCGCGGGTGCGAAGAGCGTGAGCAGCACCAGCGCCGCGCCGGCGAGCAGCATGTAGGCGTCGGTGATCCCCGAGCTCAGGTCGATGAGGTAGGTCATGAACGCCGCCCCGATCAGCGGCCCCAACACCGTCCCCGCGCCCCCCAGCAGCACCCAGAGCAGCGGCAGGATCGAATACTGAACCGAGGCGAAAGTCGCCCCGACATAGCCGAAGAGCAGCCCGTAGGCCGCCCCCGCCGCCCCGCACATCGCCCCCGAGGCGACGATCGCCAGAAGCTTGTAGCGCGCCACGTCGTAGCCCAGCATCCGGGCGCGCTCCTCGTTCTCGCGGATAGCCACCAGCACCCGGCCTGCGGGGGAGCGGACCAGCGCCAGCGTCGCGAGCATCGCCGCGGCGAACAGGATCAGCGCCGCGATGTAGCGGGCGTCGGCGTCGGCGAGGCTGAGGCCGAAGAGGGTCCGCGCCTCCTGCGCGATGACGAAGCCCTCGTCGCCGCGGGTGAATTCGTTGAAATAGAGCAGGGTCAGGAACCCGGCCTGCGCGAACATCAGGGTGACGATCATGAAGGCCACGCCCTGGGTGCGCAGCGCGAGCGCCCCGACCCCCGCCGCGAGGACCGCGGCGAAGGCCACCCCGAAGGGCGCCGCAAGCTCCGCCGGCCAGCCCAGATGCTGCATCGGCATCCCCAGCCCGTAGAGCCCGGCGGCGAAGAACAGCGCGTGCCCGAGGCTCAGAAGCCCCGTATAGCCGAACATCAGGTTGTAGCCGAGCGCGAAGACGGCGAGCGTCAGCACGCGGGCGAGCACTCCGTGATGGTAGTCCGGCAGCACGAAATGCAGGGCCAGCAGGGCCGCCAGCACGGCGGCGTGCAGGCCGAGGGGTTTGGCGGGCCCGGTCATGCGGCTTTCGCTCCGAACAGGCCCTGCGGGCGGAACACCAGCACCAGCGCCACCAGCAGCGTGGCGAGGATCTTGGCCAGCGTCGGCGAGAAGAACACCGAGATGATCCCGTCCGACATCCCGATCAGCAGGGCCGCGACCACCGTGCCCTTGAGGCTGCCCAGCCCGCCGATGATGACCACGATGAAGGACAGGAGCAGCGGATCGCCTCCCATCAGGTAATGCGCCTGCTGGATCGGCACGATCAGCACCGCCGCCGCCGCCGCCAGCGCCGCGCCCAGCGCGAAGGTCCAAGCGTAGACCCGCCCCACCGGGATCCCGAAGGCCTGCGCGGTTTCGCGGTCATATTGCGTGGCGCGCATGATCAGCCCGAAGCGGGACCGCGACAGCACCGCCCAGACCGCCCCCAGCAGAACCGCCGCCGCGGCGATGACGAACAGCTTGTAGGAGGTCGTCCCGAAGCCCCAGGGCCAGGTCCAGGCGAACCCGTCCGCCCCCCATTCCGGCCAGGGCAGCGCGAAGCGGGCGTTGAACGGCGGCTCGACCGGCCGCGCCTCGGGCCCGTAGCCCATAAGGGTCAGCTGCTGGAGGATGTAGAGCAGGCCGATGGTCGCCACGATGGTCCGTTCCGGGTCGTAGCCGACGCGGGCGAGGATGGCGCGGTCCGCCGCCCAGGCCAGCGCGCCCACGGCCAGCGGGGCCAGGACCAGCGCCGCGGCGAAGCCCGCCCAGGCCGGCAGGCCCAGCGCCTCGCCCCCGGCGGCGGAGACGAACCAGGCCGCCACCGCGCCCAGCATGAAGAACTCGCCATGAGCCACGTTGACCACGCGCATGACGCCGAAGACCAGGCTGAGGCCGAGCGCGGTCAGCGACAGCGTCGCCGCCAGCACCGCGCCCTCCAGCGAGGCGAAGACCAGGTAGGGGCCGAAATCCAAGGGAGGCTCGCGACTGTATGGGAGAGTTCGGGGCGGGAGACTGCGGGGGACGGGCGGCGCAAGCCCCCTCCCCCTCCCTCCCCCGCGAGCGGGGGAGGGGGGCGCGGACCCCGGCCGGAGGCGCGCGCCCCCGGCCGGGCGCGGGATCAGAAGGACTTGGTCGTGTAGTCGACCTCGTCCGGGTAGAAGCTGTCCTCGGCCGTGGTCTCGGCCTGCACGACCAGCTTCCCGCCCTCGACCTTCGAGATGTATTGCGGCCCGAAAACCTGATGGGTCTTGCCGTTGAACACCTTGCGGCCCTGCGGATGCTCGTTGCCGAAGGGCATCTCGCCCATCGCCTCGACCGCCTCGATCAGCTTCTGACGGTCGGCGGCGGTCTGGTAGCCGGCGGCCTCCATGCCCTTCTTGAGCACGAACAGCGTCTCCCAGCAGCCGAACATGTGGGCGAAGGTCGACACGTCCTTGGGGTCGGAGACCGAGGCCCCGTTGTCGTCCACGCCCACCTTGTCGCGGTAGAACTTCACCGGGTCCGGCGCGTCCGCCTGCAGGTAGCGGGGCATGCCTTCCCAGAAGTAAGTGCCGTCGAGGAACTCCAGCCCCGGCGAATTCAGGTCCACCGCCTCCAGGCTGTCGAGGAAGCCGAAGATCGGCGGATGCGAGGGGCCGAAGAACTCGCCCAGCTCCTTCACGAAGGTCAGCACGCCCGGGCCGACCATGACGTGGTAGAGCACCTCGGTCTCCCGCGGGATCTGCGGGAAATACTTGGAATACGAGGTCTCGGTCGGCGGGATCGCGATATGCTTGATGACCTCGGCGCCCTGGGCCTGCATGGCCTCGGTGAAGAAGTCCCGGTGATCGTGGCCGAAGGCGTAGTCGGGGAAGATCATCGTGGCCTTCTTGCCGAGGTTCTTCGACACGAAGGGCGCCATGGCCAGCACCTGGCTTTTGACGTCGCAGATGCCCGGCTGCACCGTCCAGCGGTTGAGCGCGCCGGAGGCGACGTGATGGCCCTCGGACACCACGAAATAGGGCATCTTCAGCTCGCCCGCCCGGGGGGCCGAGCCCATCACCACATGGGAGAACAGGGTGCCGAAGCCCACGTCGCAGCCGAGCTGGGAGGCGAATTTCTCCACCACTTCGGCGCCGCGCTTGGGATCGGTGCCGTCATCCTCGGCGACGATCTCCACCGGGCGGCCGTTGATGCCGCCCATCTCGTTGATCAGGTTCGCGGCGGCCATGGTGGTGCGGTCGTACCAGCGGCCATAGGCGGCGCCGATGCCGGTGCGGTGCACCTGGAAGCCCACCTTGATCGGGGCCGAGGACTGCGCCTGGATATAGGGCACGAAGCCCGGCATGGCGCCGAGCCCGGCGCCCGCGGCCCCGGCGGCGGCCAGGCCCTTGAGCGCCGTCCGGCGGCTGATCGCGCCGCCCGCGGCGGCTTTCTTCACCTCGGTCATGTCGGCCATCCCTCCTCGTCGATCCCGGCGTTCAAGCCGGCTTTCTGGGCAAAGGCTGTATGTATGCAAACGATATGTCCAGCCTTTTCGCACAGCGCGCTTCAGGCGCCTGTCGGAGCGGCAAGCAGCCACAGTCCGAACAGGGTGTAAACCACCATGAACATCGCCGGCGCGATTTGCGAGCGCGCCGCGCGCCGGGGGTCGTCCAGCGCGTCCAGCGCGGCGAGATGGGCGCAGACCACGCCCGCGACATGCCCGGCCACGACCGCTCCCGCCTGGATCAGCCAGATCAGCCGCACGCCCGCATAGGTGTTGAAGAAACCGGTGGTCACGTCGTTGCGGCCGAAATGGAAGCGCAGGAAGTCGACCTCCATCGAGAACGGGTCGTTGAGCGCCGCGACCAGGTATTGCCCCTGCACCAGCGCCACCGGCAGGTAATGGGCGATGTGATAGGCCACGACGATGGGCGCGAGCGCGAGGCACAGGCCCGGCAGCGCCCGACGCGCCGTCGCCCGCGCCGCCGGGGTCCATCCCCCCGCCGCCGCCATCCCCCCCCAGGCGAGCGCCAGCCAGATCGCCGCCAGCGCCGCCGCGAAGCCCGCGAGGCCGAGCAGCGTCGCCCGCTCCACCGCCGAGCGGCCGGGGAATTCCAGCGGGTTGACCCCGATCAGGGCGAGCCAGCGGAAGGTCTCGTTGAACCCGTCGAAGCCGCCCGCGCCCAGCGCGACCAGCGCCACAGCGCCGGCTCCGACCAGCGCCCGGTCGCGCACGGGGCCGAGGCCCGGAACCCGCAGCGCGCGCCGCCCGCCCCGGCGGGTCAAGGGGGCGACGGAGGCGAAGAGGCCCAGCCACACGGTCAGCCCGCAGGCCCGCCCGGGCGTCCTGGGGCCGAACACCACGGTCAGGGCCAGCATCGCGGCGGCGTAGACGCCCATCGCCGTGGCGGCGCGGGCCGGGTCCTGCGGGGCGGGGTCGGCGAGCATGAAGCCCATGAAGGCCAGCCAGGTCGCCGCCGCCGGCCATCGCCCCAGCCCCCGCGGCCAGCGCCGGGCCAGGCGCGGCGCCGCCCGGCGAATCAGCCGCGCCGGCCCGGTCCAGGGGTTCAGCCAGGCCCAGAGGTCGCCGAACGCCGCCTGCGCCAGCGGCAGGATCGCCAGCGCCCCGGTCCACAGCATCAGCGGCGCGAGGTTCACCAGCGGGTCGCGCGACCCGAAATGCCCCAGCGCCACCAGTCCCGCGACCAGCAGCGCCATGGCGCAGGAGACGACGTCGCGCGCCCCGCGCCGCATCCGCCGCGCGCCCGGCCCGCGCGGCCCCGCCGGCAGGCGCAGCCGCGCGCCGGCCAGCCCGCGCAGCGCCGCGGGCGGCGCGACGGCCAGCGCCAGCGCGGTCAGCGCCACCACCGCGGTTCCGGCGGGCGCCCAGATCTCGGTCGGCAGAAGCTGCGCCATGGCCCGCCCGCCGACATGCGCCGCCGCCGGTCCGGCGAGGCCGAGCGCCGCGAGGCTTGCGAGGACCGCGAGGGCCGGGGACCGACGGGGAAGCGCGGCCGAAAGGATCGGGATCGAGTTCATCCGCCCAGCCCGCCCCAGCCGCGCGCCTCACGCAAGGCGCGCGTCGCCGCGGCAGGCGCGCGGCGCGTCCCTCCCGCACCCGGCTCCGCCCGGCGCCCGGCCGCCCCGTCGCGCGGGCGCCCGGCCGACGCGCTCGTCCGGGTCGTCGCGCGGCATCGCGCGCCCCAAGCGGTCGCGCGGCATCGCGCGCCCCAAGCGATCGCGCGGCATCGCGCGCCGCAAGCCATCGCGCGGCATCGCGCGCCCCAAGCGGTCGCGCGGCATCGCGCGCAGGCGCCGGTCAACGCCCTCGATGCGCGAAATCGGGACGACGCGGCCTCCGTGCCCTCCCGGGCCGCCCGCTCCGCGCGACATCCCCCCGCTTGTCGGCCCGCGCCGAATCCCCGACCCTCGCCCCGCCCGAAGATGCCGCCCGACGACGCCGCCCGACGACGCCGCCCCATCCCAGCGAGGACCCCATGCGCCCCGAGACCCACGCCCTCATCGTCATCGACGTCCAGGCGGACTTCTGCCCCGGCGGCCGGCTCGCCGTGGCCGACGGCGACGCGGTGGTCGCCCCGATCAACGCGCTGATGGCCGAATTCCCGACCGTGATCCTCTCGCAGGACTGGCACCCCGCGGACCATCTCTCCTTCGCCGACAACCATCCCGGCAAGGCGCCGTTCGAGACGATCGAGGCTCCCTACGGGCCCCAGGTCCTCTGGCCCGCCCATTGCGTGCAGGGGACGGAGGGGGCCGCGTTCCACCCGGGGCTGGAGGCCGACCGCGCCGACCTGATCCTGCGCAAGGGCTTCCGGCGGGAAATCGACAGCTATTCGGCCTTTCAGGAGAACGACCGCGCCACGCCCACCGGGCTCGCGGGTTACCTGCGCGAGCGCGGGCTGACCGACCTGACCTTCGCCGGCCTCGCCACCGATTTCTGCGTGCGCTGGTCGGCGGTGGACGCGGCCCGGCTGGGGTTCCGCGCCGCGGTGGCGCTGGGGGCCTGCCGGGCCATCGACCTCGACGGTTCGCTCGACGCGGCCCTGGCGGAGATGCGCGGCGCGGGCGTGGAGCTGGCGGAATGACCGCCGCCTTCGTCCCCGGCGCCTTCGCCGCGCCGGGCCGCTTCTGGCGGGGCAACCTGCACGCCCATTCCGACCTATCGGACGGCGCCCTGCCCCCGGCCGAGGTCTGCCGGCGCTACGCCGCCGAGGGCTACGACTTCCTCGCGCTCACCGACCATTTCGTCGGCCGCTTCGGCTACCCGATCGCCGACACCACGCCCTTCCGCACCAACGCCTTCGCCACGATCCTCGGGGCGGAGATCCATTCCGGCGCCATGGCCAACGGCGAGCTCTGGCATATCCTCGCCGTGGGGCTTCCGCCGGATTTCGCGCCGTCGAACTCGCCCGACTTCCGCCCCGTGCCCGGGCAGGAGACCGGGGCGCAGATCGCCGCCCGCGCCCGCGCCGCCGGGGCCTTCGTCGCCATCGCCCATCCGCAATGGTCCGGCCTGACGCTGGAGGACGCGCGGACCATCGAGGCCGCCCATGCGGTGGAGGTCTACAACCACGGCTGCTTCGCCGGCGCCGACCGGGCCGACGGGTTCCACATGCTCGACCTGCTGCTGTCGGAGGGCCGCGACCTGACCGCCATCGCCACCGACGACAGCCATTTCACCGAGCCCGACCATTTCGGCGGCTGGGTGATGGCGAAGGCCGAGGCGAACGACCCCGACGCCCTGCTCGCCGCGCTGAAGCGGGGCGACCACTATTCCACGCAGGGCCCGGAATTGCGGATGATCGAGGTCGAGGCCGAGCGGGTGCGGGTCGAATGTTCGGCCTGCGTCTCGGTGATCGTGCAGGGCGCGGGCTCCGCCGCGCGGGCCGTGCATGGCGAGAGCCTGACGCGGGCCGAGGTCGAGCTCGGCCGCCTCGCCGCCTCGCCCTGGCTGCGGGTTACGGTGGTCGACCGGGCGGGCAAGCGCGCCTGGTCTAACCCGGTGCGACGGGCGGGCTGAGGCGACCGGGGGCCCGAGGCGACGGCGCGGCCGGGCGCGACCGTTCCCGCGCCGCGCGGGCGCCCGGGCGACGCCCTCGGGCGGGTCGTCGCGCGGCCCAGCGCGCGGATGGAAGCCGCGCAGCCTCCTGCGGAGACCTCTCGCGATGCGCCGGCGATGGCACGCGCCGGCGCCGCGCCCCCGAACTGATCCGGGGCCTCTCGCCGCTGGCCGCCCGCGCGAGGCCCCGGGTCAAGCCCGGGGCGCGGGGGACCGCCGACGTTCAGGCCAGGGTGAACAGAGGCCGGAATTCGGTCATGTCGTCGAAGACGCAGACCTCCGGCGCGCCGATCTCCACCACCGGCATCGCCGCCAGCAGCGCGGCCTCGGCCGCGTCGAGCGCCGCGTCATGGGCCTCGGCGACCTCGGCCGTCTCCGGCCAGGCGATCAGGTAGGCCAGCGAGATATGGAACGGGTAGCTCGCGCGCCCGGGCCGATGCGCGAGCCCCGTGCGCGCCGCGATCCGGTCGCGCATGGCGCGCAGGCGGGCGTCCTCGGCCGGGGTCTCGCCCGCCAGCGCCACGCCCATGCCGCCGGAGGAGGCGTAGATCCCCCGCACCGCCAGCCGGAACGGGAAGGCCTCCCCGGTCGCGAAGCCGCGCAGGCGGTCGGTGACGGCGGCGTCGGCCTCCGCCGCCGGCAGGTCGGGGGCGAGGCCCTCGGGCCAGCGCTCGGCCTCCCGGCGGTTGTGCAGGACCAGGTCGAACTGGGTCATGTGGAAGGAGGTCGGCGGCAGGAAGGCCCAGAACCGCGCGAGCCCGGCCGCGGCCAGCGCCTCATGCACCGCCGACAGCGCCGCGACCGCGGCCGGCGCGCGGACATGGCCGATCACCGTGGCGCCGCCGTCGGGCAGCGCCCTCCCCTCAGCGTCGAACCGCTTGCCGAGCCAGACGGGCGGATGCGCCCCGGCCTCCGACGCAAGCCCGGGGGCCAGCCGCGGCTGCGCGCCGCTCATAGCCGCGCCCCCGTCACGGCGTCGAACACATGCAGGTCGGCCGGGTCGGCGTGCAGCGTCAGCGCCCCCGCCGGAACCGGTTCGGCGGCGTCGACGGCCACCACCATCTCCGCCCCCGCGGCGCGGCCGTGCAGCAGGCGGGTGGCGCCCAGCTCCTCCACCGCGTCCAGCACGAAGGGCAGGCCGCCGGGGCGCGCGCCCTCGGGCGCGACGCGGGCCTTCTCGGGCCGCAGACCCAGCGTGACGAAGCCGGGCGCGAGGCCGGCGGGCGGGGGCGCGAAGGCCGCGGCCTCCGGCCCCACGCGCAGCGCGCCGTCCGCCAGTTCGGCCGGGATCAGGTTCATCGCCGGCGCCCCGATGAAGGCCGCGACGAAGGTGGAGGCGGGGCGGGCGTAGACCTCCGACGGCGCGCCGACCTGCTCGATCCGCCCGCCGTTCAGCACCACGATCCGGTCGGCCAGCGTCATCGCCTCCACCTGATCGTGGGTCACGTAGATCGCCGAGACCCCGAGCCGCCGCTGAAGCTTGCGGATCTCAAGCCGCATCTGGGTGCGCAGGCGAGCGTCGAGGTTGGACAGCGGCTCGTCGAACAGGAAGATCGACGGGTCGCGCACGATGCACCGCCCCATCGCCACCCGCTGCCGCTGCCCGCCGGACAGCTGCGAGGGTTTGCGGTCCAGAAAGTCCTCGATCTGCAGCATCGCGGCGGCTTCGGCCACCTTGCGGGCGATCTCGGCCTTGGGGGTGCGGCGGTTCTTCAGCCCGTAGGCGAGGTTCTGGCGCACGGTCATGTGCGGGTAGAGCGCGTAGTTCTGGAACACCATCGCGATGTCGCGCTCGGCCGGTTCGACCTCGTTGACCCGGCGCCCGGCGATGCGGATCTCGCCCTCCGTCACGTCCTCCAGCCCCGCCACCATGCGCAGGAGCGTGGACTTCCCGCAGCCCGACGGGCCGACGAAGACCACCAGCTCCCCCTGCCCGACCTCGATGGTCACGCCGCGCACCGCGACGGCCCCGTTGGGATAGCGCTTCACCGCCCGGTCGATGACCAGCGTCGGTTCGGCGGCGGGGACGCCGGAGGGCGCGGCGGCGTCGGCGGGGCGGTCGGCGAGGGTCACGCTCATTTCTCGGTCTCCACGAGGCCCTTGATGAACATGCGCTGGAACACCAGCACCACCAGCGCCGGCGGCGCCATGGCGAGGATGGCGAGCGCCAGGGCCTGGTTGTAGTCGGGGATGTTCGCGCCGATCCACACCTGGAGGATCTGGCGGATGCCGCGGACGATGGTGAACATGCCCTCGTCGGTGGTCATCAGCGCGGGCCACAGATACTGGTTCCAGCCCACCACGAACATGATGATGAAGATCGCCGCGATCATGGTCCGGCTCAGCGGCACGAGGATGTCGACGAAGAAGCGGAAGGGCCCGGCGCCGTCGATGCGCGCGGCCTCCAGCAGCTCGTCGGGGACGGAGCGGAAGAACTGCCGGAAGAAGAAGGTGGCGGTGGCCGACGCGATCAGCGGCAGGATCAGGCCGGACCAGGTGTTGAGCATCCCGAGGCTCTGCACCACCTCGTAGGAGGGCAGGATCCGCACCTCCAGCGGCAGGAGGAGCGTGGAGAAGATCACCCAGAAGGCCAGGCTCGCGAAGGGAAAGCGGAAATAGACGATGGCGTAGGCGGCGAGCATGGAGATCACGATCTTGCCCACCGCGAAGCCCATGCCAAGCAGCACGGAATTCCACATCATCAGCCCGCCGGTCACCTCGCCGGTGAAGCCGCCGCCCTTGAACATGACCGTCTCGTAGGTGCTGAGGAATTCGCCCCCCCAGCCGATCTGCAGCCCCTCGGAATGGATCACCACCGGATCGAAGGTCGAGGACATGAAGGCCACCGCCATCGGCCCGCACATCAGCAGGACGCCGAGGATCAGCACCACGTGATGGGCGATCTGCACCCGCTGGCGGGCCCGGTTCACCGGGCGGACGCGGGGGGCGGGGTCGGAGACGGAGGCGGGGTCGGCGAGGGCGGTCATCTCGGGCTCCTCAGGAATAATGCACGCGCCGCTCGATCAGGCGGAACTGCACGATGGTCAGGGCGAAGACCGCGATCATCAGGATCACCGACTGCGCCGAGGAGCCGCCGAGGTCCTGCCCCCGGAAGCCGTCGAGAAACACCTTGTAGACCAACGTCACCGGGTTGTTCCCCGGCTCCCCCTTCAGCATCACGTCGAGCACGCCGAAGGTCTCGAAGAAGGCGTAGGTGATGTTGATGACCAGCAGGAAGAAGCTGGTGGGGGCGAGCAGCGGGAACACCACCGTCCAGAACCGGCGGGCGGGGGAGCGGCAGTCGATCGAGGCCGCCTCGCGCAGGGAATTGGGGATGCCCTGCAGGCCGGACAGGAAGAAGATGAAGTTGACCGGGATCTGCTTCCACGCCGCCACGGTGATCATCGCGACCGCGGTGTCGAAATAGGAGACGCCCACCTGCATCTCCCAGCCGAGCCAGTTCGCGAAGGCGTTGAGCGGGCCGATATGCTGGTCGAACATCATCACCCCGATCAGGCCGGCGACCGGGGGCGCGATGGCGTAGACCCACATCAGCGCGGTCTTGTAGGACCCCGCCCCGCGCAGCACCGCGTCGGCCGACACCGCCAGCGCCAGCGCGACGCCCAGCGAGATCACGCAGATCGCCAGCGTGAAGACCGCGGTGAACCGGGCCGAGCGGCCGTAGTCGGCCGAGGAGGTCGAATCCACGTAGTTGTCGAAGCCCACGAAGGTGGCGTTCCCGAAGAACGGGTCCTCCAGGTAGAAGGACGACCGCAACGCCTCCCCCGCCGGCCACAGGAAGAACACCGCGACGATGATCAGCTGCGGCGCAAGCAGCAGGTAGGGCGTCCAGGACGCGCCGAACTGCACCTTCTTCATGGGGCGGGGCTCCGGTCGGGGGTCGGGGAAAGGGTCGGAAGGGCGTCGCCCCCGGCCGGAAGGGCGGAGGGCGAGGCGGGCGGCGGGGGGAGCGTCAGGGAACGCGACGCGACGCTCGGACAGGCGCGCAGGAAACGGGGGTCCGGGAACGGGACGCGGCCGGGGAACGCCCCCGGCCGCGGCGCCGGCTCAGCCGGAGGTCTTGGCGAACCGCTCCAGCAGCTTGTCGCCCTCGGCGTCGATGGTCTTGAGCGCCTCGTCGACCGAGGTCTCGCCGGCGAACACCTTGCCGAACTCGCGGTTCATCACGTCGCGGATCTGGACGTAGAAGCCCATCCGGTAGCCCTTGGTCCACTCGCCGCCGGGCAGGGAGAGCTGGAGGATGCCGGTCTCGGCCGCGGGGGCCTCGGCGTAGTAGCCGTCCGACTTGGCCAGCTCATAGGCCGCGGTGGTGATCGGAACGTAGCCGGTTTCCTTGTGCCAGTAATACTGGATCTCCGGCGAGGTCAGGAACTCGAAGAACGCGGCCGAGGCCTTGTTCTGATCCGCCGGATGGCCGGCCAGGGCGAACAGCGCCGCGCCGCCGATGAAGGTGGTGCCGCCGGCGCCCTCGACGTCGCCCCAGTAGGGCAGGTAGGTGGCCGAGAACGGGGCCTTCATCGACTTGGTCAGACCGCCGAAGGAACCCGAGGAGCCGAGCCACATGGCGACCTGGCCGTTCTCGAACGGGGCCTGGTTGTCGGACCAGCCGGCGCCGTAATAGCCGAACAGGCCCTCGTCCTTCCACTCCTTGAGCTTCTCGAAGTGGCGCTTCAGCTCCGGGGTCTGGGACAGCAGCAGCTTGGTGCCCTCGGCGCCCTCGTAGCCGTTGTCGTTGGTCGCGAACTGGAGGTTGTGGCGGGAGAAGAAGTTCTCCACGAAGATCCAGGGCGTGTGGCTCTGGGCGAGCGGGACGTAGCCGGCTTCCTTGAGATTCGGCGCGATCTCCTCGAACTCCTCCCAGGTCTTGGGGGGCTGGACGCCGGCCTTCTCCAGCGCCTCGGTGTTGTAATACATCACCGGGGTCGAGGAGTTGAACGGCATGCCGACCATCTTGCCGGCGGCGTCGGCGTAGAAGTAGCGCACGCCCTCGATGTAGTCGTTCACGTCGAACGCCACGCCGTTCTGCTTCAGCAGATCCTCGGCCGGCAGCACCGCGCCCTTGGCGCCGATGATGGTGGCGGAGCCGGCGTCGAACACCTGCACGATGTTGGGCTGCTCGCCGGCGCGGAACGCGGCGATGGTCGCGGTCAGCGTCTCTTCGTAGTTGCCCTTGTAGATCGGGGTGATCTTGTAGTCGGACTGGCTGTCGTTGAAGCGGGTGGCGATCTCGTTGACCACCTCGCCCAGACGGCCGCCCATGGCGTGCCACCAGGAGATTTCGGTCTGGGCCTGGGCGGCGCCGGCGGCGAAGGCCATCGCGGGGGCCAGCGCGGCGGCGAGCAGCTTGCTGCGAAGCATGGACGTCTCCGTTGTCGTCGGGAGGGTGCGGGGCCTGAGCCCTAGTCCGGCTTCATGTCGTCCCGGTCTCGGTTTCATGTCGGTTCGACGACGATCCCCGCACGCGGCGCCGCCTCCGGTCGCCGCGCGCGTCAACCAATCCTGAACTTCCGCGCCTTATCCCGGGCCGTCTCTGCGAGGATGAGGCGGGAGGACGGGCATGCGCGCATGGCGCAGGGGGCTGAGCTGGGCGACCAGCGCCGAGGCGGCGCTGGCGGCGCTGGCCGTCGCCGCGTGGTTCTGGTTCGCGCGGCACGACGCGCTGGAGGCGACCTACGCCTATCTGCGCAGCCATGAGGACCTGGAGCTGGACGAAGCCGTCATCGGCCTGTTCGTCGCCGGCCAGCTCGCCATCGCGCTGCTGATCCTGCGCGGCATCCGCCTGCGCCGCGCCACCCGCCGCGGCGACGCGGCGGAGGAGGAGGCCGCCTGGCTCGCCCGCCACGACCCGCTGACCGGCCTGCCCAACCGGCGCAGCCTGGACGAGCATCTCGCGGTCCACGCCGCGCGCCACGACCGGCGGCGGGGGGAACGGCGGGGCCAGGGCTCCCGCCGCGGGGCGCGCCGGCCCTGGACGCAGGGGGCGGCGGTGCTCTGCCTCGATCTCGACGGGTTCAAGCAGGTCAACACGCTGATGGGCCACGAAGGCGGCGATCGCCTGCTGGAAGCGGTCGCCAAGCGCCTGAAGGATTTGGCGGGGGAGGAACTGGTCGCCCGGCTCGGCGGCGACGAATTCGTGCTCATCGCCGACCGGGGCCGCGTCCGGGACCCGATGGCGCTGGCCCGCGCGGCGGTGGCGGCTCTGGCGGAGCCGGTGGCGCTTCCCGGCGGCGCCACGGCGCGCATCGGAACCTGCGTGGGCGTGGCCCTGACGCCCGATGACGCCGCCTCCCAGGACGAGGCGCTGCGCCTCGCCGACGCCGCGCTTTACGAGGCCAAGCGCCTGGGCCGCGACAAGGTGGTGCGCTTCGATCCCGCGATGGCGGAGGCGCTGGACCGCCGCGCCCGGGCCGAGCTCGCGCTGCGCGACGCCCTGGATCGCGGGGAGATCGCGCCGCACTACCAGCCGCTCACCGACATCGCCTCCGGCGCGCTGGTGGGGTTCGAGGCGCTGGCGCGCTGGACCTCCGCCGACGGCCCGGTGCCCCCCGACGAGTTCCTGTCGCTGGCCGAAGAGATCGGGCTTCTGCCGGAACTGTCGGACAAGCTGCTGGCCCGCGCCTGCGAGGATGCGCGCGGCTGGCCGGACCACCTGAAGCTCGCCTTCAACATCTCGCCCGCGCAGCTCGGCGACCGGCTGCTGGGCGAACGGATCCTGTGGATTCTCGACGCCGCCGATTTTCCCGCCCGCCGCCTGCAGGTGGAGATCCCGGAGGCCGCGGCCCTGCGCGACGCGGAGTCCGAGGGCGGCCTGCTCGACCAGTTGCAGAAGGCCGGGGCCATGGTGGCGCTGGACGATTTCGGGGCCGGCTACACCAGTCTCGGCCAGCTTGCGCAGCTCAAGTTCAACGCCATCAAGATCGACCGCGGCTTCCTGCGCGCCGCGCAGGGCGACGCGGCGCGGGTGGAAGCGATCCGCGCCATCGTGGCGCTGGGGCGGGGCCTTGGCGTGACCACCACCGCGGAGGGGATCGAAACGCGGGAGCAGCTTTCCCGCCTGCGCGAGCTGGGCTGCGATGTCGGCCAGGGCCACCTGTTCAGCCCCGCGCTTCCGCCGGAGGACGCCGCCGCCGTGGCCGCCGGCCGCAAACCCATCGCCAGACTGGACGAATCCCGGCGGGCCGGCTGACGCAGGAGGCGGCGCGCGGCGACGCCAGGCCGCGACGCATGGGGCGCGCCGGTCCGGGGACATGCCCTGCGCGAAGATCGCGGTCGCGCCTCGGCGCCGCCCACAGGCCCGAGCGCATCGGCGGGCGCGCCGCGTCGCTCGCGGAGATACGGTCAAGAGCCCGTTCCTCGGCCTCGATCGCAGCTCTCGCCGGCCACGCGCCCCGGGCTCGCCCCGAAGCCTCGTCGCCCCTCGCCCACGCCCCCCCCGGGCCCGGGCGCAGGCGCGTCCCCGGCGCCTCGCTTCACGGGCCTCCGCGAAGGGTGCGGCGAGGCGTAAAGGACAGGCCCCGGAGACGGCCGAGGACCCGGTGACCGGCATCGGGCTGACGACGCGGCGAAGCACGGCCTTCGGCGGCGGCGCCCCTCCGCAAGACGGCCGCCCTCCCGCTCCACGTCCTGGCCGTCGGCATTCCCTCGAACGCGGCGCCCAGTCCCCTCCCCACGAGGCGACGCCGGGGCGGGCCGCGGCAGGGGGCGCTGCGCTTCGGCGCCCGCGCGGCGGGCGGCCAGGCGGGCGCGTTCCGACGGTTTCCCCCCCGGACCGGCGGGACACGCCGCCGATCCCGCCCCGTCGACCCCGACCCGCCGACCATGGCCTCGCGCGCCCGCGCCGCCGTCGCCGGCGCCAGAGTCGCCACGGCCTCCGCGCCGCGCGGGCGCCTGCGCGCCAGCGGCGAGAGGGTCGTCGCGCGGCCCGGCCCCGGTCGACGCGCCGCCCCGAAAAACGGCGCCCCGGACCGGCCGGGACGCCGCGACGGTCACGCGATGGCGCCTCGGCTCAGGCGGCGGCGGACCCGGCGGTCCCGCCGAAGCGGGCGAGGCGGGTGGCGATGATCTCCTCGGCCTCGGCCATGATCCGGTCCACCAGCTCCTTCACCGTCGGCACGTCGTGGATCAGCGCCTGGATGGTGCCGGCGGTCCAGATGCCCGCATCGACGTCGCCGGTCTGGTAGGCCTCCTTGCCCCGCGCGCCCTTGACCAGATGCGCCACCTTCTCGAAGGGCTCGCCCGCCCGCTCCAGCTCCAGCACCTGCTGGGAGATGGCGTTCTTCCGCACGCGCGAGGTGTTGCGGTAGTTGCGGAAGATCAGGTCGGTCGACCGTTCGTCCCCCTCCACCATCGCCTGCTTGAAGTTCATGTGGATCGGCGCCTCCTGCGTGCACATGAAGCGGGTGCCCATGTTCACGCCCTCCGCCCCCATGGCCAGCGCCGCCACCAGCCCGCGCCCGTCCCCGAACCCGCCCGAGGCGATGACCGGGATCTTCACCTTGTCCACGCAGGCCGGGATCAGGATCATGTTGGGGATGTCGTCCTCGCCCGGATGCCCGGCGCATTCGAACCCGTCGATGGAGATGGCGTCCACGCCCATCCGCTCCGCCGACAGGGCGTGGCGGACGGCGGTGCATTTGTGGATGACCTTCACGCCGTGCTTCTTCAGCTCGGTCACGTGCTCCTCGGGCTTGTAGCCGGCGGTCTCCACGATCTTGACCCCGCCCTGCACGATGGCGTCGCGATATTCCGCGTAGGGCGGCGGGGTCAGCGTCGGCAGGATGGTCAGGTTCACGCCGAAGGGCTTGTCGGTCATGTCCCGGCAGCGCTTGATCTCCTTGAGCAGCGCCTCCGGGGTGGGCTGGGTCAGCGCGGTGATGAAGCCCAGCGCGCCGGCATTGGCCACCGGGGCCACCAGATCGGCGGTGCCGACCCACTGCATGCCGCCCTGCGCGATGGGATGCTCGACCCCCATCAGTTCGGTGAAACGGGTTTTCATCTGAGGTCTCCTCCTGCGGGCCGGCCTCTCGCCGGGCCATTCATGCGAACGGGCCGGAGGGGTCGCCCCCGCCGGCCCGGCCGTCGCGTCCGTCGCGGTCCGCCGCTCAGCGCGGCGCCATGCGGATGGCGCCGTCGAGCCGCACGTCCTCGCCGTTGAAATAGCCGGTCTCCAGCATCAGGCAGGCCAGCGCCGCGTATTCCGCGGGATCCCCCAGCCGCGGCGGATGCGGGACCGAGGCCGACAGCGCCGCCTTCACGTTGTCCGGCGCGCCCTGCAGCAGGGGCGTGTTGAAGATGCCGGGCAGGATGGTGTTGATCCGGATCCCCTCGGCCGCGAAGTCGCGGGCGATGGGCAGGGTCATCGCCACGATGGCGCCCTTGGAGGCGGAATAGGCCACCTGCCCCATCTGCCCGTCCTCGGCCGCCACCGAGGCGGTCATCACCATAGCGCCGCGGTCGCCGCAGTCCATCTTCTCGACCTCGAGCATCCCCGCGGCGGAGGCGACGATGCAGCGGAAGGTGCCGACCTGGTTGACCTGGATGGTCCGCATGTAGTCGGCCATGGAGAACCGCTTGATCTCCCCGGTCTTGCGGTCCCGCCCCACGGTCTTGGCCGCGGTGCCGATGCCGGCGCAGTTGACCAGGATCCGTTCCTGCCCCTGGGCCGACCGCGCCATGGCGAAGCCTTCCTCCACGCTGTCGTCGGAGGTCACGTCGACCGCGCAGAACACGCCGCCGATCTCCGTGGCCAGCGCCTCGCCCTTCTCGGCGTTGAGGTCGAAGAGGGCGACCTTCGCCCCCTTCGCCGCCAGCATCTTCGCCGTGGCGGCGCCGAGGCCGGAAGCCCCGCCGGTCACCACCGCGCTCAGTCCGCGGACATCCATCACAGGGCCTCGACGATGGTGACGTTGGCCAGCCCGCCGCCTTCGCACATGGTCTGCAGGCCGTATTTCTTGCCCCGCGCCTTGAGCGCATGGACCAGCGTCGCCATCAGTTTGGTGCCCGAGGCGCCCAGCGGGTGGCCCAGCGCGATGGCGCCGCCGTTGACGTTGATCTTCTCGGGATCGGCGCCCAGATGCTTGAGCCAGGCCATCGGCACCGGCGCGAAGGCCTCGTTGACCTCGTAGAGGTCGATGTCGTCGATCTTCATGCCCGCCCGCTTCAGCGCCTTCTCGGTTGCGAAGAGCGGCTCTTCGAGCATGATCACCGGGTCGCCGCCGGTCACCGACATGTGGTGGATGCGGGCGATGGGCGTCAGTCCGTATTTCTTCACAGCCGCCTCGGAGGCGACCAGCACGGCCGAGGAGCCGTCGCAGATCTGGGAGGCGTTGCCGGCGGTGATCACGCCGCCTTCCTGCAGGGTCTTCAGGCCCGCCAGCCCCTCCATCGAGGCGTCGGCGCGGATGCCCTCGTCACGGGTGTGCAGCATGGTCCCGCCGTCGCCGTCGGGGACCTCGATGGGCACGATCTCCTGGTCGAAGGCGCCGGCCTCGGCGGCGGCGGCGGCCCGCTTGTGGGAACGCAGCGAATATTCGTCCAGCATCTCGCGGGAGAAGCCGTGCTTCTTCGCGATCATCTCGGCACCGGCGAACTGGGTGAAGGCGATGCCCGGGAACTTGGCGTCCAGCCCCGGCGACTTGGCCGAATTCGGCTGGAACTCGGGCGTGAACGAGCCGGTGGAGCCCATCGGCACCCGGGTCATCGATTCGACGCCGGCCGCGATCACCACGTCCTGGGTCCCCGACATCACCGCCTGGGCGGCGAACTGGATGGCCTGCTGGGACGAGCCGCACTGACGGTCGATGCTGACCGCCGGCACATGCTGGGGCAGCCGCGAGGCGAGCACGGCGTTGCGCCCGACATGGAGCCCCTGCTCCTTGGTCTGGCCGACGCAGCCCATCACCACGTCCTCGATCGCGTTCGGGTCGATGCCGGACCGGTCGAGGATCGCGTTCAGCGAGGCGGCGGCGAGGTCGACGGGGTGCCAGCCGGCGACCTTCCCGCCGCGGCGTCCGCCGGCGGTGCGCACGGCGGTGCAGATGTAAGCTTCGGGCATGTCATCTCCTCCCTTTTGGGGGCCTGTCAGGGGCCGCCCGGCGGCTTTCGCGCCGCCGGGTTTCAAGGTCTCGCGCCTCAGCCGCCGAACTTGGCCGGGCGTTTCTCGCGGAAGGCGGTCACGCCCTCCTTGAAGTCGGGGGAAAGGCCGGCCTCGCGCTGGAAGCGGCGCTCGGTCCCCAGCGCCTCCTCGAAGGCGGCCTCGGCGGCGATCCAGCCGGCGCGGCGGATGAGGCCGAGCGAGGACGGGCCCTTGGCCAGCCGCTGGGCCAGCGCCATCGCCTCCTCCTCGACCTTGTCGTCCTCGACCACGCGGTTGATGAGACCCCACTCAAGGGCCTGCGGGGCCGGGATCTTCTCGGCCAGCATCATCATCTCCATGGCGCGCGGGCGGCCGATGGCGCGGGTCAGCAGCCAGGTCGCGCCGCCGTCGGGCACCAGGCCGATGCGGGCGAAGGCTTCGAGGAAATAGGCGGACTTGCCCGCCACGATGAGGTCGGCGCAGAGCGCGAGCGACGCCCCCACCCCCGCCGCCGGCCCGCGCACGGCGGAAACCAGCGGGATCGGCAGGTTGCGCACCGTCATCATCAGCGGGTTGTAGTGGCCTTCGAGCGAAGCGCCCACGTCGAGATTGGGATCGTCGAAATCCCGCCCGCCCGAGAGGTTGGCGCCCGAGCAGAAGCCCCGCTCGCCGCCCGCCAGCATCACCGCGCGGCAGGACTTCGACGCCTCCTCCAGCGCCTCGCGCATGGCGTCGCCCATGTCGGTGGTCACGGAATTGAGGGTCGCCGGGTCGTTGAGGCGCACGATCATCACGTCGCCGTCGCGTTCGACCAGGATCTTGGGATTGCTCATGCGAGGATCTCCGTCGCGTTCTTAATTACATGGTTAAGGGAGGCCGCGCAACGGCCTCCCTCTCCGCGCCGCGGCTCAGCGGTATTCGCGCCGCTCCCACCACGGGAAGTAGTCGGGCATGTCGGTGGAGACCTTGTTGGGGAACTCCGCCGGCCGCTTGGCGAGGAAGCTCGCCACGCCCTCGGCCACGTCCTCCGACTGCCCGCGCGAGGCGATGCCGCGGCTGTCGATCTTGTGGGCCTCCATCGGGTGATCGGCGCCCAGCATCTTCCACATCATCTGCCGGCCCAGCGCCACGGCGACCGGGGCGGTGTTGTCGGCGATCTCGCGAGCCAGGGCCCGGGCGGCCGGCAGCAGGTCGTCGGGTTCGTGGATCGAACGGACCAGCCCGCCCCTATGCGCCTCCTCGGCGTCGAAGACGCGCCCGGTCATCACCCATTCCAGCGCCTGCTGGATGCCCACCAGCCGCGGCAGGAACCAGGACGAACACGCCTCGGGCACGATGCCGCGACGGGGGAAGACGAAGCCGTAGCGCGCCTTGGTGGAGGCGAGCCGCACGTCCATGGCGAGCTGCATGGTCACGCCGATGCCCACCGCCGGGCCGTTGCAGGCCGAGATGATCGGCTTGAGGCATTCGAAGATGCGCAGGGTCAGCCGCCCGCCGCCGTCGCGCAGGCGCGGGTCCGAATAGTCGGTCAGCCCGTTCGCGCCTTCCTTCATGTAGTCGCCGGACGAGAACGGCTTGCCGCCTTCCTCCCGCGTCAGGTCGGCGCCGGCGCAGAAGCCGCGGCCCGAGCCGGTGACGATGATGGCGCGCACGTCGTCGTTCGCATCGGCCGCGTCCAGCGCCTTGATGAAGTCCGCCTGCATGGTGCGGGTGTAGGCGTTCAGCTTCTCGGGCCGGTTGAGGGTGATGGTCAGCACCCCGTCCTCAAGCTCGGTGTAGATCTGCGTGTAATCGGTGCGCTCGATCATCGGGCGGTCTCCTCCTGGTCCTGTCTTGGCGCCCGGGCCGAGAGGGCCGCGGGGCGCGGGCGGGCGGCGAGCGGACTCGCCGGACCGTTCCGTTCTAGCACGCGCTGTATGTCCGACAATCCGGAAAGCAAGGTTCGCTTAGCTTATCCGCCCGGGTCGCCCGCTCAGTTCACCTGCCGGCTGCGCCCTTCCCAATAGGGCGCGCGCAGATCGCGCTTGAGCAGCTTGCCCGACGCGTTGCGCGGCATGGCCGGGATCACGTCCACGGTCTTGGGGCACTTGAAGGCGGCGAGGTGCTGGCGGCAGTGGCCGATGATGCCGGCTTCGTCGAGCGTCGCGCCCTCCTTCAGCGTCACCACGGCCTTCACCGCCTCGCCCCAGCGTTCGTCCGGCACGCCGATCACCGCGGCTTCGGAGACGGCGGGATGGCCGTAGAGCACGCTCTCCACCTCCGCCGGATAGACGTTTTCGCCGCCCGAGATGATCATGTCCTTGATCCGGTCATGGATGTAGACATAGCCGTCCGCGTCCATGAAACCGGCGTCGCCGGACTTGACCCAGCCGTCCGGCGTCTTGGTCTTGGCGGTGGCCTCCGGGTTCTTCCAGTAGCCGATCATGCATTGCGGCCCGCGGGTCGCGATCTCCCCGATCTCGCCGACGGGCAGTTCGTTCCCGTCGGGATCCAGGATCTTGATCTCCTGCCCCGGCATCGCCTTGCCGGCGGAGTTCATGCGCGGGCTGCCGGCCGGATCGTGGTCCGAGGGCGGCAGCAGGCAGACCGAGCCGGTGGTCTCCGTCATCCCGTAGACCTGGGTGAACGGGCAGCCGATCACGTCGAGGCATTCGCGCAGCAGGGGCAGCGGCATCGGCGCGGCCCCGTAGGAGATGGAGCGCATGCCGGAGAAATCCGTCTCCTTCGCCTTGGGGTGGCGCACGATGAACTGCAGCGCCGCAGGCACCGCGAACATGCGGGAGACGCCTTCGTTATGGATCAGGTCCATGGCCTGGATCGGGTCGAACTCGCGGGTGATGATGGCGCCGCAGCAATTGGCGAAGCTGATCACCCACAGGCCCAGCCCGCCGATATGGGCGAAGGGCATGGCGACGAGGTTCACGTCGTCGTCCGACCAGGCGTCGTAGGGCCAGCCATAGGGCGCCATCTCGGCCCGCTGGCGCAGCAGGTTGCCGCCCGACAGCATCACGCCCTTGGGCAGGCCCGTGGTGCCTGAGGTGAAGAGCAAGAGGCAGGGGTCGTCCGGCCCGGCCTTGTCGTCCGGATAGCCCGTGGGATGCGCGTCGCGCCAGGTCTCGTAGGCGGGCCAGCTCTCGTGCCCGCCCTCCATCGCCACGATCTTCAGGCCGGCGGGCAGACGGTCGCGGATCGTCTCCACCGCGGCGTGGAACTCCGGGCCGACGAACAGCAGGTCGGGGCCGAAGATGTTGATGACGGCCGCCACCTCCTCCGGCGCCAGGCGCCAGTTGATCGGGCCGAAGATGCCGCCGACCCGGGCCGTGCCGACCACCAGCTCATAGGCCGCGTCGGAGTTCTTGCCCAGGTAGGCGACTAGCTTCGCCCCCTCGGCGTCCAGCGCGTTCGCGACCTTGTCCGCCAGCTTGTCGAACTGGGCGAAGGTGGTCACGCGCCCTTCGAACTTGTGGCACATCGCGTCGGGCCTGCGCGCGGCGTTGTCGCGCGACAGCAGACCGAGGGTGGTCATCGCCTTCGGGTCGATCATCCTGTTCCTCCCCTGGGCGCGGGGCTTTTCGCGCCGCGTCGCCCATGATGCCGACGGCCCGCGCCGTCCGTATCGCCGGTCAGCCTGCCCGCCCCGCGCGCGGCCGTCTTGCGCGGTCGTCTTGCGCGGGGGGCGGGCGGCCGCGTCAGATGCTGCGCGACAGCAGCTCCTTCATGATTTCGGAGGTGCCGCCATAGATCCGCTGCACCCGCGCGTCGCGCCACAGGCGCGCGATCGGGTATTCGTTCATGTAGCCGGCCCCGCCGTGAAGCTGCAGCGAGGCGTCGACCACCTCCCACTGCATCTCGGTGAACCACAGCTTCGCGGCCGAGGCCTCGTAGGCGGTCAGCTTGCCGTCGCAATGCCGGTTCAGCGCCCAGTCGAGATGCGCCCAGCCGGCCTGCAGCTTGGCCTTCATCGAGGCGAGCATGAAGCGGGTGTTCTGGAAGTCCATGACGGTCTTGCCGAAGGCCTCGCGCCCTTTCACGAAGCCCACCGCCTCGTCGAAGGCGCGCTGGGCGCCGCCCATGGCCGAGCAGCAGATCGACAGCCGCTCCTGCGGGAGCTGGTCCATGAGCTGTGCGAAGCCGCGGCCCTCGGTCCCCAGGCAGTTGGTGATCGGCACCCGCACGTCGGCGAAGAACAGCTCCGACGTGTCGGCCGAATGCTGGCCGATCTTGTCGAGGTTGCGCCCGCGGGAGAACCCCTCCCGGTCCGCCTCCACGATCACCAGGCTGATGCCCTTGGCGCCGAGGCTGGGGTCGGTCTTGGCGACCACGATCACGAAATCGGCGTTCTGGCCGTTGGTGATGTAGGTCTTCGAGCCGTTGACCACGTAGTGATTGCCGTCCCGGATCGCCGTGGTGCGCACGCCCTGCAGGTCGGAACCGGCGCCCGGCTCGGTCATGGCGATGGCGCCGATGACGTCGCCGGAGATCATGCCGGGCAGGAACTTCTGTTTCTGCTCCTCGGACCCGTAGGCCTCCAGATAGCCGGCGATGATGTCGGATTGCAGGGTGAAGCCGGCGGACGAGCCCGCATAGGCCAGCTCCTCGGCCACCACGGCGTTGTAGCGGTAGTCGAGGCCGAGCCCGCCGTATTCCTCCGGAACCGTGGGACAGAGCAGGCCGCCCTCGCCCGCCGCCTTCCAGCAGGCCCGGTCGACGACGCCCTCGGCCTCGTAGCGGTCAAGGTTGGGGATCAGGTGCCGTTCGAACACGCGACGCACGGTGTCGCGGAACTGGGCATGGTCCTCGCCATAGGCGGTGCGGTCTGCGGCGTCGAGCATGGTTCCTCCCTTGCGGCGGCGCTGTCCCGGCCGCTTCGCAGTTAATTACGCGATTAAGCGACACCGGACAAGCGGGCCGAAAGGGCCTCAGCGCCGGACCTGGAGCCCGTCCATGATCAGACCCACGGTCTGCTCCACGTAGACGCGACGCAGTTCGTCGTCGATCTCGTCGATGCCGTGGACGTATTTCAGCACGAAGCGGGCCGAAAAGATCTGATCGCAGGCCCCTATGGCGGTGAAATAGAAGAACCGCGCGTCGGTGGGGCGGAATTCGCCGGCGGCGACCCCGTCGGCGATCATGGTCTCATAGGCCTCGGCGATGGGGCGCAGGTAGGTTTCGGCGATCTGGCGGCCGACCTCCTCGCTCTCGTCCCGCATGATGGAGATGAGCAGCCGTTGCAGATAGGGGAACCGGAAGTAAATCCGGATCAGGCCCGACAGGTGATAGCGCATCTTGGCCGAAGGCCGCATGTCCATCGCCACCAGGTCGCGCAACTGGGTGATGGACAGGCCCAGGTCCCGCTCCAGCAACGCCAGAAGCAGACCGCTCTTGTTGCCGAAATAGTATTTGACCAGCGCCGAGTTCACCCCGGCTTCGGCGGCGATGTCGGAAATCGACACGCCCAGCGTGTCCCGGCTGCGCATCAGCGAACTGGCCGCGGCCAGAAGGCTGTCCCGTGTGGACAGGCGTTCGCCCTCGCCCTGCACCGCCGTCGCGTCGTCGCTCATCGCCAAGTTAAACCGCCCTCGATCGTTCGTTCCCGCGACCTTAATTGCGCGGCGAGGGCTTGTCACCCGCGGACCCGCGCGACGGCGAAATCCCCGGCCGCCAGGCCTGGATTCCCCCGGATTCGGGCGGGCTTCGGCCCTGGCCGCTTGCCATCGTCCCGGCCGGCGTCTACCGCTCGATAAGCGTGGCGGGCTGAAACGGGGGGCGCGCGTGGAGAACGGAGCGGATCAGGCGCCGGAGGCGCAGCGGGGCGAGCCGCGGGCCCAGGTCCTGGCCGAGGCCGAGATCAACGCCATCCGCGACCCCGCGCGGGTCGAACTGCGCCGCGACCAGCTTCTGGACGCCGCGCTCGAACTGTTCATCGAGAAGGGCTACGCCTCCACCACCATCCGGGACATCTGCGCGCGGTCGGGCGTCAATCAGGCGAGCCTCTACGACTACGTCGCCAACAAGCATGACATCCTGCGCCGGGTGCTGAACCGGCTGTGGTTCCGCGGCGAGGCCAAGCCGATGGCGGAGGAGCTGGCCGATCCCGCCCGCGGCTCGATCAAGGCCGCGGTGGGACGGATCCTGGCCCGGTCGTGGAAGAAGAAGCGGCTGGCCACGCTGCTCGCCTACCGCTCCGTGCCGCATCTGGACGCGGAGGACCGGGAGACGCTGCGCCTGCGCGAAGAGCGGCTGCTGCGCGCGCTCGCCGCCCAGCTCCGCGCGGAATCCGGAGCGGCGGAGGACGACCGGCGGCCGGAGATCGTGGCGAATTTCATCATCTTCGCCAACGCCTTCGGCCCCATGCGGGACTGGCTGACCCGGGATTGCGACGAGGCGCTGGTGCTCGACACCGTGTCGGGCGGCATCGCGGCGATGATCGAGGATCTCAAGACCCCGCTTCCGCCCGCCTCGCCGCCCCCCTCCCCGCCCGCCGACTGACTCCGGAGGACGGGGCGAGGCGCGCCGTCAGCCGGCGCGGGCGCGGGTCGAAGCGTCGGGCGCGTCGATCTCCGCCATCTCGCGGACGGCGGCGACGCGGCGACGGCGCAGGGCGAAGTCGAGGATGCGGCCGCCGGCCCGCGCCGCGGGCATGGCGGGGGCCGCGCCCTGCGCCGGCTTGCGGCGGAACCGGATCACGCCGCCCGGCAGCCGCGGCGCCCGGGCGAAGCGGGGGGCCAGCGCGAAGACCGGCAGCCGCGCCGCGCCCGGGTCCCGCGCCGCCCCCTCCACCAGCCGGCGGGCGGCCAGCAGCGCCGCCGGCATCTCCAGCGCCGAGCGGCAGACCAGATTGCGGGGCGCCCATTCGGGGCGGAAGATCTCCTTGAACCGGCGCAGGCCGCGCAGGCCCTGCGGGTCGCCCTCGCGGGCGTAGACCCTGGCGCCGATCTTCGACAGGCGGGTTCCGTGCGGATCCTCGTCCAGCCCCGACAACGGCGCCATGCACAGGTTGAAGCGCGCGGCCCCGGCCGCCTGCGCCGCCAGCGCGGCCTCGACGATCAGGCCATGCATGGTCCCGTCGGGCGCGTCGGGGCGCAGGCGCATCAGGTCCAGCATCCGTTCCGCCCCGTCGCCGGAGGTCCAGGCGGTGACGAAGCCGACCAGGCGGCCGTCCTGCCGCGCCTCCACCACGTCGTGCCGGCGGGCGAAATCCCAGTCCCAGTGGCCCATGGAGAAGGTGCGCTCGCGCTTGGCGCCGCCCTCGGTCCAGGCCTCCGCCACCTCGGCCAGCTCCGCCGGATCCGCCTCGCCGGGCGCGCGGCGGACCAGCGTGACGCCGGCCTTCTTCAGCTTGGAGAGCTTGCGGCGCAGCTCCCGCCGCTCCGGCGTGTCGAGCGTGAAGGCGGCGAGGTCGAGCGCGCCCTCCTCCCCCAGTTTCTGCACCTTCCAGCCGCGGGCGGTCCAGAAATCGCGGGCGGCCTCGTCGGACTTGTAGATGGCGATGCGGGCGCCGGCGGCGCGGGCGGCGGCCTCCAGCTTGTCGACCGTCGCGCCCCAGGCGGCGCGCGGCCCCTGCGGATCGCCCAGCGCCACCCAGCGGCGGCCCTGCGCCGCATACATCACGAAGGCGCGGCCGCAGTCGGAGACGAGGAAGCGCTTGTCGCCCAGCCAGGCGAGCTCGCCCTCGGCCCGGTCGCCCTCGTCCAGGATCCACTGCACGCGATCGCGGATCTCGGCCTCGGTCATCGGCTGCGGCGCCTCCGGACGGGGGGTGCTGCGAAGCACGACCAGAGCGGCGATCAGGGGCGGACCATGGTAGATCACGCGGAACATGAGGATGGAGGCGGCCAGCTCGGCGGCGGGCGCCTCGGGAAAGGCGACGATCAGCGCGGCCTCGAACACGCCCGCGCCCCCCGGCGCGCCGGTCAGCAGGCCCAGCCCGAGGGCCGCGGCGAAGACGGCGATCAGTTCAAGCGGCGCGGGGGCCCAGGCCAGCGGCATCAGCACCCACAGCGCCAGCCCCGCGGCGACGATGTCGCCCGCGGTCAGCGCGATGGAGCGCCCGAGCCAGCCCAGATCCGGGCCGCGCAGATCCAACCCCGCGACGCGGACGCTGCGGCGGGAGAGCAGCGCGCAGCCGAGCCCGAGCCCGGCCAGCGCCAGAAAGGCGGCGATGCGGGCCTCGCGCGCCGTGGCGTCGGCGAGGTCCATGGCGGCGGAGGGGTCGACCAGCGTGACCAGCGCGAGAAAGCCCGCGACCCCGGCGAAGAAGCCGGCCGAGGCCATGCCGGTCAGCGCGGCCGCCTGCGCCGGCCCGACGCCCGCGGCCCCGTGGGCGCGCCATCGGGCGAGCGCGCCGGTGACGGCGCCGAAGCCCAGCGTCTGCGCGACCGCGCCCGCGGCGAAGCCGCCGGCCAGCAGCCGATGCGCGGGCAGCTTCAGCCCCAGCCGCTCGGCCGCGGCGAGGTCGTAGCCCGCGATGAAGACATGGGAGACCACGGTCAGGATCAGGGCCGCGACCAGCGCCGCGGCAGGGGCGGCGGCCAGCGCTTCGGCCAGGGCCGCGCCCTCGATCTCCGCCAGTCGGTCGCGCATGGCCCAGAGCGCGAGCCCTGCCAGCGCCAGCGGCGCCGCCGCGCGCGCAACCCCCCGGCGCAGGCGCCGGCTCGCGACGGCCGAGGCGCCGCCCGCGTCGATCCCGGTGATATCGGTCATGGAAGCCCGTTCCCCTTTGCTCGCTCCGCGGCGGAACATGGGGCCCGGTCATGTCCAACGCCTTAACGCGGACCGGCGGAAACCGGGCTTTCCCGCCCGGGTAAGAAATCGTTTTCCCTGATAGCGGGAAAGCGTGCCGGAAAGGGGCGATCCCGCCGGGGCGAACCCCGGCGGGACCGGTTCAGTTGGCGATCAGCGACGGCAGCCAGAGCGTGATCGACGGGAAGGCGATCAGCAGGGTGATGGTGATGGCGTCCATCACCACGAACCAGCCGATGCCCTTGAAGATCTGGTGCGTGGGCACCTGGTCGCCCACGATCCCCTTGACCACGAACACGTTCAGCCCCACCGGCGGCGTGATGAAGCCCACCTCCAGGAACTTGGCCATCAGCACGCCGAACCAGATCAGGTTGATCGACTGGGCCTCCAGCACCGGCAGCAGGATCGGGATGGTCAGCAGCATGATCCCGATCGGGTCGAGCAGCATGCCGAGGATCAGCAGCGCCACCGAGATCAGCAGGATGGTCTGCAGCTGGCTGTAGCCGGCGCCCGAGATGAAGTCGGCCAGGATGTCCGTCACCCCCGACAGCGCGAAGAAGCGGGTCAGAAGCTGGGCGCCGATGGCGATCACGAAGATCGAGGCGGTGGAGCGCAGCGTCTCGTTCACCGCCGCCATGAACACCGGCCCCGACATCGACCGCTTCAGCAGCGCGATCAGGAAGGCGAGGAAGGCCCCGACGGACCCGGCCTCGGTCGGGGTGAACACGCCCGAGAACAGGCCCCCGAACACGCCCAGCACCAGCAGCATCACCGGCCAGGTGTCGCCCAGCGCGCCCATCCGGTCGGACATGGTGGGATGCTCGTCGGTGCGGGGCGCGAGCGACGGGGTCTTCCAGGCCCGCACGAACACCATCAGCGAATACATCACCGCGGTCAGCACGCCCGGCAGGAAGGCGCCGGCGAACAGCTCGGAGATCGGCTCCTCCACGAAGATCCCGTAGATGATCAGCAGGATCGAGGGCGGGATCATCGAGCCGATGGTCCCCGCCGCCGCCACGGTGCCGGTCGCCAGCCCCTTGTCGTAGCCGGCCTTCAGCATCTCCGGCACCGCGATCCGCCCCATGGCGGCGGTGCAGGCGAGCGACGATCCGGTTACGGCCGCGAACAGCGCCGAGCCCTGGATGGAGGCGATGGAGAGCCCCCCCGGCAGCCAGCTCAGCCAGAGCCGGGCCACCTTGAACAGCCCTTCGGTCAGGCCGGCGTGGTAGCAGAAATACCCCATCAGCAGGAACATGGGGATCGAGCTGAGCGTCCAGTGGGCGGTGAAGTCGTAAGGGATCTCGGCCAGCATCCCCACCGCGGCGCGGGGGCCGAGGATCAGGTAGATGCCCCCGGCCGACACCATGCCCAGCGCCACCCCGATGGGCACGCGCAGGAAGATCATGGTCAGCAGGACGCCGATGCCGATGAAGCCGATGAGTTCAGGATCGAGGTCGCTCAATGTCCGGCTCCCGACAGCGCCGCGTTCTCGGCGTCGGTGGTGTCGAGGTCCGCGCGGACCAGGCGGATGACGGCCCGCACCAGGCGCAGGACCAGAAGGGCGGCGATCAGCGCGCAGCCCACCGGCACCAGGAAGCGGCTGGGCCAGATCAGCAGGGGATAGGTGCCCATGATGAACTCGCCCACGTTGAACTTGCGCACCGCCGACACCCAGGAATAGCGCATCAGCATCGCGAAGAAGCCCAGCGCCAGCGCGTGCGCCGTGACGTCCAGCAGCCGGCGGCCGACCCGCGGCAGGGCGGAATAGATCAGCTCGACGTGGATGTGGCCGTTCACCTTCTCCACCGCCGCCAGCGGCAGGAACACCACGGCGACCATGTAATAGTTGGACACCATCTCCAGCGTCACGGGGACCGGCGCGTTGAGCAGGTACTTGCCCGCCACGTCGACCGTGACATGCGCCATCATCA
Organism: Pseudomonadota bacterium; assembly: GCA_036154955.1. Lineage (GTDB taxonomy): Bacteria > Pseudomonadota > Alphaproteobacteria > Rhodobacterales > Rhodobacteraceae > Albimonas. Next base: position 62,280 of record JAYZWL010000152.1, read on the forward strand.
GGGTCAGCGCCACCGCGGCCACCGCCATGAAGGCGAAAGAGACGAGGCCGATCAGCTTCTCGACCAGATTCATGCCAGCGCCTCCGCGCCGGCGCGCGGCGCGCGCGTTTGTTCGGCCCGGGCTCGCGGCCCCGGCCTGACGATGCATCGCATCACGGCGACTCCTCCCCAGATCGCGAGCGGCGGAGGCGCCCTCCGCCGTGGCGCGCGACGCTATCCGTCCGCTTGCGAACGGTCAACCAGACGTTAAACGCGGCCTGAAGACGCCCGCGGGACGGGGCCGCTCACCAGATCGCGAGCATCAGCGCCATCCAGCCGACCAGCAGCGGGTAGATCATCGCCGTGTAGGCCAGGTTCCACCGCCAGGTCAGCGCCAGCGGCGACACGCCCGAGACCCGCGCCAGCACCAGCGCCCCCGCGGCGAAGGGCGAACAGGTCAGCGCCAGCGCCCAGCCCGCGCTCATCGCCATGATCAGCAGCGCCGGGTCGGCGGGAAGCTGGCCGGAGGCGCCCAGCGCGTTGCCGACGAAGACCACGAAGACGATGGGCGTGATCGCCACCTGCACCACCAGGCAGATGCCCAACGGCAGCAGCGCCAGCAGCAGCAGCGTGGGGATGGAGCCGGTCCAGTCCGCCACCGCCTCGGGCGGCAAGAGGGCCGAGAGCATCGCGCCCATGTAGCCCGCGACCGAGAGCGTGATCGCCTCGGGCGAAGAGGCCGGGATCGACCGGCCGAGGATGCTCCGCGCCCGCCCCGCGGCGGCCCGGGCCGCGACCGCGGGGCCGGCGGCCAGCGACTGGCAGAAGATCCAGCCCAGCGTCAGCAGCGGCGCCGCCAGCATCAGGGCCGGCACCATCGCGACCCCGGCGGCGAAGGAGACGACGGCGGCGATGCCGGCCAGCGCGAAGGCCACGAAGCCCACGTCGATCAGCGCCCGGCGCGGCGCCGCGGGCGGGTCGGGGCGCACCACGCCCGCGGCGGCGCGCGCCGCCTCCGCCCGCCGCTGCACGCCCGCCCAGCGGATCCGGTCCTCGACATAGCCCGCGACGCCGAGCAGCAGCGCCAGCCCGACGCCGCCGCCGATCACCTTCCACGGGTCCGCGCCCGGGAACAGGTTGGCCAGGATCGCCTGGGTCACCGTGGTCGGCGCCCAGACGATCGCGGTGGCGAAACCGCGCAGCAGGGACGAGAACTGCCGTCGCTCCTTGATCGCCGAGGTCTCCGGCGGCTCGCCCGCGTCGCGGCCCGCCTGCACGCCGGCCTGGATCAGCGGCGCCAGCAGGTTGAGCGCGCCGACGTTGAGCAGCACCGCCATCACATGCCCGCCCGAGCTGAGCGCGCCGTAGCGCCGCCCCGGCGGCTGCCGGGTCAGCCAGCGTCCGGCCGCGACGACCGAAGCCGAGGTGGTCGCGGCATCGCGCAGCACCCCGATCAGCAACATGAAGGCGGCGAGGAACGTGGCCCGGTCCAGCGCCTCGAAGATCACCGCGCCGGCATGGTCGCCGCGCAGCACCTCCGCCGCGGTGAGGATCAGGGCGATGGCGAGCAGCAGCCGCTCGCGCATCTGCAGCCCGCGCCGGCCCAGCACGCAGAAGGCCAGCAGCGCCCCGATCGCCCCCCAGGCCGCCCATTCCGCCCCGGTGAACGCGCGGACCAGCGCCCCGGCCGCCACCGTGACCAGCAACGCCGACGTCGCCCGCGCCTGCCAGCCGACCGGCCCCCCGGGCGGGGCGGAGGGGCCGAGGGGCGCGACGCTCATGGCGCGGTCCGCCCGCGCAGGCGGACCGGAGGGCGGAAAAGGGCGGAAGGGCGGGGCGCGCGGCGGCGCGGAAACTGGCGCATGTCAGGGGCGATCCTTGCGCGCCGCGCGCGCCGATGGCAAGACGCCGGAGCCGCTCCGGAGGCGCGATCCGCCCTGCCCCGCGCCGAAATCACCCTATTGATCAAACGGTTGATGCATCCGCGCCGCGAGGGTGAACGCCAACTGGACAATCCCTCCGCGCCGGAGGCAGTATGCCGCCGAACCATCGGGGGGCGGGGCGCCCTCCGGCCAGGTTTCGCGCCCGCGGATCCGCGCGGGCCGTCAGGGAGGAAAAACCGTATGATGAAGCTCGCCAGGGTCGCGGCCGCCGCCGCGCTCGCCTTCGCCGCCGCCGGATCCGCCGCGCAGGGCGCGGACCGCGTCACCGCCTCGCTGTGGGTCGGGCCGAAGCACCCGGTCTCGGTCGGCGGCTACGATCCGATGATCAAGGACCTGGAGGCCGCCGGCTGGTCGGTGAAGTATTTCCAGGGCGGCGCGCTGCTGGGCGCCAAGCCGACCCTGTCCGGCCTGCGCGACGGCATCGCCGACGTGGGCATGATGGCCATGACCTACTTCCCGGCCGAATTCCCGCGCGCGCAGGTGGTGGCCGACATGGGCCTGTCCACCCCGTCCGCGCTGGTCGCCATGTTCATGGCCACCGAATTCAACCTGCTGCACTGCCAGCCCTGCCTGGACGAATACCTCGCCCAGGGCATCGTCTACACCGGCACCTACTCCACCTCGCCCTACACGCTGATCTCCAAGGAGCCGATCCGCTCCACCGCCGACCTGGCGGGCAAGAAGATGCGCGTGCCGGGCTCGCTGTGGTCCCGCTGGGCGGCCAAGGTCGGCGGCATCGAGGTGAACGTGCCGTCGTCGGAGATGTATGAGGGCCTCGACAAGGGCGCGCTCGACATCGCCATCCAGGCGCCGGGCGCCATGCGCTCCTACTCGCTGTGGGACACCGCCAAGTACAACACCGTCCTGAACCTCGGCACCTATCACTCGCTGTCGCTGCTGTCGTTCAACCAGGGCTTCTGGCAGGACCTGTCGGAGGAGCAGCGCAAGATGTTCCTCGCCCAGGCCGCCCGCGCCGGCATCGACGCCACCATGCTCTACTCCCAGGCCGACGAGGAGGTGCTCGCCGCCGCCGCCGAGCACGGGGTCGAGGTGATCCAGCCCTCCGACGAGATGAAGGCCGACAAGGCGGCTTTCGTGAAGGAGGACACGCCGATGATCGTCTCCGAGGCCAAGGACAAGCATGGCCTGGCCGACGCGCAGGAGATGGTCGACACCCTCAACGGCCTGATCGAGAAGTGGACCGCCATCGTCGACGAGGTGGGCGAGACCAACCGCGACGCGCTGGTCGCCCGCTTCATGGAAGAGGTCTACGACAAGCTGCCGGCCGACTACGGCCTCTGATCCGCGGCTTCGGCCCGGATGACGGCGCGGCGCTCCCCCCGGGGGGCGCCGCGTTGCGTTTCGGGGGGGGCGTTTCGGAAGGGGGCGGTTCCGGGGGCTCAGCGCGCCTCGGCGACGGCCTCGCCCGCCGCACGGCCCGACGCCCAGGCCCATTGGAAATTGTAGCCGCCCAGCCAGCCGGTGACGTCCACCGCCTCGCCGATCACATGCAGGCCGGGCACGGTCCGCGCCTCCAGCGTGCGGGCGTCGAGCGCGGAGGTCGCGACCCCGCCCAGCATCACCTCCGCCGTGCGCCAGCCCTCGGTGCCCACCGGCTTCAGCCGCCAGTCGCGCAGGGTTTCCCCGAAGGCTTTCAGCGCCTTGTCGGACTGGTCCGCGAGGTTCCCCGCCAGCCCCGAGCCGTCGGCCAGCGCCTGCGCCAGCCGCTTCGGCAGCGGCTCCGACAGCGCCGCGGCGAGGCCGCGCTTCGGCCCCGCCCGCTTGGCCGCGACCAGCGCCGCGCCCGGATCCGCGCCGGGGAACAGGTCCACCGCGATCGCCTCGCCCTCGCGCCAGTAGGACGAGGCCTGCAGGATCGCCGGGCCGCTGAGGCCGCGATGGGTGAAGAGCAGCGCCTCCTCGAAGCGCGCCCCGCCCGCCGTCACCGCGGCGGGCGTCGCCACGCCGGCGAGGGGGCGGAGCGTGTCCAGCATCTCCGGCCCGAAGGTGAGCGGAACGAGGCCCGGACGGGTTTCCGTCACCGCCAGGCCGAAGCGTTCGGCGAGCTGCAGGGCGAAGCCGGTGGCGCCCATCTTGGGGATCGACTTGCCGCCGGTGGCGATCACCAGGCGCGGCGCCTCCGCGGTCGCGCCGTCGGAGAGGCGGACGCGCCAACCCTCGGGGCCGCGGGCGACATCCTCGACCGAGGTCGACAGCCGCAGGTCGGCCCCGCCGCGCGCCATCTCGGCGACCAGCATCGCCACGATCTCCCGCGCCGAGCCGTCGCAGAACAGCTGGCCCAGCGTCTTTTCGTGCCAGGCGATGCGGTGGCGGGCGACGAGGGCGAGGAAATCCTGCGGCCCGTAGCGGCCCAGCGCGGACTTGGCGAAGTGGCGGTTGGCCGAGAGGTAGCGGGCGGCGTCGCCCCCCGACAGGTTGGTGAAATTGCAGCGCCCGCCGCCGGAGATGCGGATTTTCTCGCCCGGCGCGTCGGCATGGTCCACGACCAGCGCCCGCGCGCCGCAGGCGCCGGCGGCCGCGGCGCACATCATGCCCGCGGCGCCGGCGCCGAGCACGATGACGTGGTAGGGTTGCGGGGCGTTCATCCGGCGGCTCCGGGGCTTTTGGCGGCGTCGACCGGGGTCGCATCACGGAACGGGCTGCGGCGCAAGGGCTTCGAAGGACGGGCGACGGTTTCGCTTTTCATCGGTTTGACGGTTGCGTCACGATTTCGCCGCAACTATTAATGTCGTTAATGACGATGACCGCCGACATAGAAGGTCTCACGGACCTGGACCGCGCCGCCCTGCGCCGGCTGCTGGCGGCCGTCAGCGCGATCCGCGCCGAGGATCCGGAGATGCCGCTGCAGCAGGTGGCCCTGTTTCTCGAAATCGCGATCTGCGAGGGGCAGTCGCTGAACGAGCTGCAGCACCGCATCGGCATGGCCAATTCGTCGACCTCGCGGGGCGTGACGTCGCTGTCGACGCGGGTGATGCAGGGCCGGAGGGGGCTGGGGCTGGTGAGCAACGAGCCCGACCCGACGGAGCGTCGGCGCAACCTTCACAACCTGACGCCAAAAGGCGAGTCGCTGGCCCGCCGCTGCATCGAGGCGCTCGACGGGCGGAGCGGGCGGGACTGAGCGAAGCCGCCGCAGGGCGTTTCGGATGCGGTCTGATTCGGCGTCGGTCCGGGATGTTCGGCATGGCGGGCCCGTCGACGGCCGCGGCCGGCGGCCGGGATCGGGCCTCGCGGTCTCCCGACGACGGCTGCGGACAAGCGATCCGGGCGGCGATCCGGGGAGCGGGCGGTCCGGAGGCAAGCGATCCGAAGGCGAGGCCGGTCCCTAGGTCGGCGGTCCGGAGGCGGGGTCGGTCCCTAGGACGGCGGTCCGGCGGCGGGGTCGGTCCGGAGGCCGGCGAAGCGACGGCGTTCGGGAGAGGCCCGGCGCGATCGTTTCAGCAAGCGGGATCGCAGCGTCGGCCGCCCGCTTCCAGCCCGCGGCCGGAATACCGCCGATGGGGATGTCCGGCGCACCCTGCTGTCGACCTTTCGCGGGCGTTCCTCCCGGGTCCGCGGGCGCATGTCGCCGGCGGCGCCTGAAAGACAAAGCGCGGCCCCGTCGCCCGGCGGCCCGCATCCGTCCGCCCCTTGTCACGCCATCCGCATGGTTCCGGGCGCGCGACAGGCCGACCCGGCGATCCGCGCTCAGATCCTTACGTTCAGGCTGCCGGCGGCGTCGGCCTCCGGCGCGTCGCCGGAGATCGCCTTGCGCGCCTCCGCGCTCTGCGAACTGATGGCGGCGAGCGCCTCCTGCAGCTTGGCCTGGGCGATCGCGGCGACTCGACGGTCGGCGGCGGAAGCGCCGGGAGAGACCAGCGCCGCGTCGCTGACCACCCGCATCTTGCTGGCGGTGGCCTGCGGATCGCCTTCGACCGGGCTGACGTCGATCGGCACGAACCCGCCGATGGCGTAGCGGCGACCGTCGGGTCCCATCTGATACATGTAGACCGGCGGCCCGGCCCAGGGGCGCCCGGCGATGACCTGCGCCATCTCCTGCGAGCGCACTTCCCGGTCGCGGTCGGCGAGGCGCGCCACCGCCTCCAGCTCCGCGTCCGTCAGGCCGGCGGTCGGCTCTTCCTCCGCCCCTTCGGCGTCGGACGGCGCAGGCTCCTCCGCGCTTTCGATCGCCGCGCGCGCGACCTGCGCGGCCAGCGCGCCTTCGCTGGACACCCGCGGCGCGCCCGGCTCCGCGCCGTTTCGCGCCAGCGCGGCGAGCGCCGCTTCGTCTGTATCCGAGACCGCCTGACGCGGCGGCGTGGCGGCTTCGGGCGCTTCCGTCAAGCGGAGCGCGGAGCCCGGAGGCTCCACCCGGCGGGGGGCGGAGGTCGGGGCGTATGCGGATAGTGTTCCCAACATCGAATTGACCTCGGCAGGCCGGGCCGTGACCCGGACGTTCGGACTTTCGCAAGCCGGGGTTTCGAAACCGTTAAGTCCCGCGAGAAAATCGCGCGGCGGCGGGATTCGCCCCCCGTCCCCAAGGCGGCGCCCGACGACGGTCAGTCGACAGGGATGAAAAATCGATTGTTCCAAAGAAAACGGGGGGGACCAGGCAAGTCCCCCCCGTTCAGGCGCAGCGGTTCAGGCTTCTGCTTGTCTGCTCTAGGTTTCGCCCGCGGCCTGTTCGTTAACGTGAGGCGAAGGGGGTCAGGAGCACCCCGAGGTTCCGCCGCACGTGTTGCACTTCAGGCAGGTGCCGTTGCGCACCAGCGTGAAATTCCCGCATTCCCCGCAGGGATCGCCCTCGTAACCCTGCATCTTGGCCTTGGCGCGGTCGTCCATCGGCGCCACCGCCGCGACCGTCGCCGCCTCGACCAGCGTGGCGGTTCCGCCCACCGTCTCCAGCGCCGCGACCGAGGCCGAAGCCTCCGTCGAGGACGCGCCGCCGCGGACCACGAACAGCTCCTGCGGGACCCGCTTGCGCATGTAGCCGGGCGAGGTCATCTCCTTGAGCATCGCCACCGCCTGCTCGGCCACGGTCGCCTCGGCCTCCACGAAGTTGCGCTTGCCCTCCGCGTCGCCGCGCCCGACATCGTCGAAGCGCACGCCGTCGGGCTGCACATGGGCCAGGTCGGTGCGGTCCAGGTAGGACACCGCCAGCTCGCGGAAGATGTAGTCGAGGATCGAGGTCGCGTTCTTGATCGAGTCGTTGCCCTGCACCAGCCCCGCCGGCTCGAAGCGGGTGAAGGTGAAGGCCTCCACGAACTCCTCCAGCGGCACGCCGTATTGCAGCCCGACCGACACCGCGATGGCGAAGTTGTTCATCATCGCGCGGAAGGCGGCGCCTTCCTTGTGCATGTCGATGAAGATCTCGCCCAGACGGCCGTCCTTGTATTCGCCCGTGCGCAGATAGACCTTGTGGCCGCCGACGATGGCCTTCTGGGTGTAACCCTTGCGCCGCTCGGGCAGCTTGTCGCGACCGCGCGCGATCTCCTTCACGATCACCTTCTCGACGATCTTCTCGGCGATCATCGAGGCGCGGGCGGCCATCGGGGCCTCGGACAGCTCCTCCTCGAAGTCGTCGTCGTCCTCGATCAGCGCGGCCGAAAGCGGCTGCGAGAGCTTGGAGCCGTCGCGGTAGAGCGCGTTGGCCTTCACGCCCAGCGACCAGCTGAGCTCATAGGCCTCCAGGCAGTCGGCGATGCCCGCGTCGTTGGGCATGTTCACGGTCTTGGAGATGGCGCCGGAGATGAAGCTCTGCGCCGCCGCCATCATGCGGATATGGCTTTCGACCGAGAGATACCGCTTGCCGATCTTGCCGCAGGGATTGGCGCAGTCGAAGACCGGCAGATGCGCCTCGTCCAGCCCCGGCGCGCCTTCCAGCGTCATCGTTCCGCAGACATGCAGGTTGGCGGCGTCGATATCGGCCTTGGAGAAGCCGAGATGGCGCAGCATGGAGAAGGACGGGTCGTTCAGCTTCTCCTCGGGGATGCCGAGCGTGTCGCGGCAGAACTCCAGCCCCAGGGTGAACTGGTTGAACGCGAAGGAGATGTCGAAGGCGGTCTCCACCGCGGTCTCCAGCTTTTCGATCTGGTCGGCGCCGAAGCCCTTGGCGGCCAGCTTCTGCAGGCTCACCCCCGGCGCGTCGGTCAGCGAACCGGCGCCCACGGCGTAGCGGATGATCCGGTCGATGGAGACCTCGTCGTAGCCCAGCGTCTCCAGCGCGGCGGGAACCGACTGGTTGATGATCTTGAAGTAGCCGCCGCCGGCCAGCTTCTTGAACTTCACCAGGGCGAAGTCCGGCTCGATGCCGGTGGTGTCGCAGTCCATCACCAGGCCGATGGTGCCGGTCGGCGCGATGACGGTGGCCTGGGCGTTGCGGTAGCCATGGGCCTCGCCCAGCCGCAGGGCCTCGTCCCAGGCGACGCGGGCGCGGACCACCAGCTCCGGATCCGGGCAGTTGTCGGCGTCGAGCGGCACGGGCAGGACGGCGAGGCCCTCATAGCCCGCGGTCTCCGACATCGCGGCGCGGCGATGGTTGCGGATGACGCGCAGCATGTCCTTGGCGTTGGACTTGTAGCCCGGGAAGGCCCCGACCTCCGCGGCCATCTCGGCCGAGGTGGCGTAGGACACGCCGGTCATGATCGCGGTCAGGGCGGCGCCCAGCGCCCGGCCTTCGGCCGAGTCGTAGCCCAGCCCCATGTTCATCAGCAGCCCGCCGATATTGGCGTAGCCGAGGCCCAGCGTCCGGTACTTGTAGGACCGGCGCGCGATCTCCTCCGACGGGAACTGCGCCATCAGCACGGAGATTTCGAGCGTCACCGTCCACAGCCGGGTCGCGTGCTCATAGGCGGCGACGTCGAAGCCCTCGGCGTCGAGGAAGGTCAGCAGGTTCATCGAGGCCAGATTGCAGGCCGTGTCGTCGAGGAACATGTATTCCGAGCACGGGTTCGACGCCCGGATCGGTCCGTCCGCCGGGCAGGTGTGCCAGGCGTTGATGGTGTCGTGAAACTGCACGCCCGGATCGGCGCAGGCCCAGGCGGCGTGGCCGATCTGGTCCCACAGCTCGCGCGCCTTGACGGTGCGCGCGACGGTCCCGTCGGTGCGGCGGATCAGCTCCCAGTCCGCATCCTCGCGGGCGGCCTTCAGGAAGGCGTCGGTGACGCGCACCGAGTTGTTGGAGTTCTGGCCCGACACGGTCAGGTAGGCTTCCGAGTCCCAGTCCGTGTCATAGGTCGGGAATTCGATCGAGCCATAGCCCTGGGCGGCGTATTCCAGCACGCGCTTGGTGTAGGTCTCGGGGATCATCGCCCGGCGCGCGGACTTGATCGCGGCCTTGAGGCCGGCGTTCTTCTTGGGGTCGAACGCGTCCTCCTCCGCCCCGTCCCAGGCGCGGATGGCGGCGAAGATCTCGTTGAGCTTCTTCTCATGCGCCTTGGAGCCGGCGACGAGCGAGGCGACCTTCTGCTCCTCGCGCACCTTCCAGTTGATGAAGGCCTCGATGTCGGGGTGATCCATGTCGCAGATCACCATCTTGGCGGCGCGGCGGGTGGTGCCGCCCGACTTGATGGCGCCCGCGGCGCGGTCGCCGATCTTGAGGAAGCTCATCAGGCCCGAGGACTTGCCGCCGCCGCCCAGCGGCTCGTTCTCGGCGCGCACGGAGGAGAAGTTGGTGCCGGTGCCGGAGCCATACTTGAACAGCCGCGCCTCGCGGGTCCACAGGTCCATGATGCCGCCGTCGTTCACCAGGTCGTCGGAGACGGACTGGATGAAGCAGGCATGCGGCTGCGGGTGCTCATAGGCCGACTTGGACTTCACCAGCTTGCCGGTCTTGAAGTCCACGTAGAAGTGCCCCTGGGAGGGGCCGTCGATGCCGTAGGCCCAGTGCAGGCCGGTGTTGAACCACTGGGGGGAGTTCGGCGCCGCCATCTGGGCGCAGAGCATGTGGCGCATCTCGTCGAAATAGGCGCGCGCGTCGGTTTCGGAGGAGAAGTAGCCGCCCTTCCAGCCCCAGTAGGCCCAGGCGCCGGCGAGCCGGTCGAACACCTGCTGGGCCTTGGTCTCGCCGCCGAACCGCTCGGCTTCGGGGAGCTTGGCCAGCGCCGCCTCGTCGGGGACCGAGCGCCACAGGAACTCCGGCACGCCCTCTTCCGCGACCTTCTTCAGGCGCGCGGGCACGCCGGCCTTGCGGAAATACTTCTGGGCCAGCACGTCGGAGGCCACCTGGCTCCAGTCGCTCGGCACGTCGATGCCCTTGAGCGAGAACACCAGCTTCCCGTTGGGATTGCGGATCTCGGACGTGGCCTTGCGGAAGTCGAACGCCTCGTAGGGGGAGGCGCCGTCCTGGGTGAAGCGACGTTCGATCTTCATGTGTCCCTCCGCTCTTGCTGTGAGCGTGTTCAAAAATGTCCCGAGGGCGTCGCGTGCGTCGCGCCGTCCCATGAGAAGCGCCCCCTGCGGGGCGTCTCCGTCGATCTTGTGTGCGGTGGTGGGGCGGGCCCCGTTAGCGCCAGCGAACACCACATGTGGTGTGGGCCTCGGCTGATGCGCCCATGATTAGGAATCCCCCTCCGCAGGTGCAACAGAATTTTTAGCGATTTGGACTAGATTTTGCGGTTGACGCTCCACGGATCGCTATCCCTAGCGGTCCCGTTAACCGAACGAATTAGCAACATTTACCGTTTGGGAAGATTCGTTGACGGCGTTCGTTGACGGCGGCCTTCGCGCGGAACATTATGCGAACATGAAGGAGGCGCCGCAAGTGCATACCGACCCGAGCGACCCCGCCGCGCCGATGGCCGACGGCACGCCCCCCGGCTTCGCGCTCGCCCGCGGCGTGTGCCGGGGGCTGATCGATATGGGATTCACCCCGATCTGCGAATTCGTCCCCGCCCGCGGGCTGCGCGCCGACGTGTTCGCCCTCGGCCCGAAGGGCGAGGTCTGGATCGTGGAATGCAAGTCGGGCCTGCCGGATTTCCGCTCGGACCGGAAATGGCCCGGCTATCTCGACTGGTGCGAGCGGTTCTTCTTCGCCGTCGATTCGGACTTCCCGGCCGAGATCCTGCCCGAGGATCAGGGCCTGATGCGCGCCGACGCCTTCGGGGCGGAGATCCTCAGCACGCCCGCGCCGCGCCCCATGGCGGCGGCGCGGCGCAAGGCGATCACCCTCAAGGCCGCCCGGGTCGGCGCGCTGCGCCTGCGCGCGGCGCTCGACCCCGGCCTGTCGTCGTTGTCGGAGGTCTGAAGGCTCAGGCCGCGCGGCGCGCGCGCGCCGCGCCCAGCGCGCCCAGCCCGGCCAGAAGCAGCAGCGCCGGCGCCGGCAGCGGCACCGTAGACACCGGCGGCGCCGGGTCCACGCTGCTCAGGTCGCCGTCGAAGGTGGAGATCGAGGAGGTGAAGCTGCGGATCTCCCCCTTCATGTCCGACATGGAGCCCACCACCATCGACCCGCGGGTGCCGCCGCTGGGCGAGGAGAAATCGGCCAGCGGCGCGAGGATCGAGGACTCGAACGCCTGGCTGCCGAACACCAGACTGGTGGCCGCGGCGAAGTTGAACAGCACCGAAGGCGCCTGCGTGTTGGCCTTGGCGTTGATCGTGGCCGGAACCGACTCGACGTTGATGACCAGCGTCACGCCCGCGTCGATGTGGAAGTTCAACAGCCCGTTGGAGCTGAGAATCGAATTCGACTCGGCGCTGGTCAGATTCAGAACCGCGAGCCCGTTCGCATCGCCCGCGCCCGAATAAAAGTTCCAGCTGTTCATGTCGCCGGAGAAATAGGCGCCGGTGCCGTCCAGCGCGTCCAGCTCCGCCGACAGGCCGGTGAACAGATCCTTCATCGCCTGGACCGGCACGCCGCCCGGCACGTCCGCGCCGACTCCGGTGGATGTGGCCCGGCCCGAAGTGTTGCTGCCGGTGATGGCGCCGCCCACGACGATGGAGCCGGAGCCCCCCGCCTGGAAGCTGCCCAGCACGTCGCCGCCGACGATCTGCGTGCCCGACACGTCGCCGACCGCCACGTCGGGTCCGCCATCGCTGTTGGAATAGAAGCCGGTCGCGGTCATGTCGCCGCCGACATAGGACCGGCCCTCGATATGGTTGACCCCGGTGGTGTCGGCGTCGCCCAGCGAGATCAGCGCGAACTGGCTCATCAGCGTCGTGGCGTCCAGGGCCGCCGCGGATGCGGCGGCGGGAAGCGCGACCACCCCAAGCGCGAACAGCGCGGCCCGACCGAAGCGGATAGTGGCGAACATCATTCTGACTTTCCTGACGCGACGCCGCGCGGGCGAGCCCATGCGCGGAGAGCACACGCGAAATGGCGACTTTCTTGCATCGCCGTCCGACCCGCCCGCGAAGGAGCGGCCCGGAGGCGATTCCGGTTACGCCTATTTAACCGGAATCGCCCTTAAAGCGAAAGCTTTGTGCATTGCGGCGCGCAAGCTGCGTCGACATGGCCCACGGGAATTTCCACTCAGGCGCGAACGCGATACGCCCGAGCCCGGCCGCGGAGGCTTGCCCGAAATCCGCGCGCTCAGCGCTGGGGGCGACCCTTCGGGCCTCGGCCGCCCTGGCCGCCGCCGCCCTTGCGCACATCCTTCTGGCCGCCCGCGCCCTTCCCCTTGCGGGACTGGGCCTGGACCGCGCGGGCGCGCTCGGCGGCGCCGCGCAGCTCCTCGGCGATCTCCTCCGCCTCCTCGGGGTCGAAGTCGATGGGCAGGCCGAATCCGTCGCCCTCGACGAAAATGCGCACCATGCCCTCGGTGGTCGGGCCGATCTGGATCGAGGCCCCGACGTCGCTTTCCGAGTTGATATCCGCCATGACGCGTCCTCCGACGAGGGATGGGGCCGCGCCGGCGACCCCCGTTCCGCGCCGCTGCTACTCCCCGCAGGCCCGCAGCGCAAGGTCGCGCTTGCATCGCCGCCTCCGGGGCGCTAACCAGCGCCCGCGTGCCGACGTAGCTCAGTTGGTTAGAGCACTAGATTGTGGATCTAGGGGTCCCCCGTTCGAGCCGGGGCGTCGGTACCATCCCCCTCCTGCACGCTCTGTTCCCTCGGCCCGCTCCGACGCGGCCCTGACCGTCCCGCGGCCCCGGCGTCGCGCGCGCGATCGCACGCCGCGCGTCCGGCGGGGAGTCCCGATCCCCGCCTGTCCGGCCGGCGGGTTCATTCGTTTATTCGGTTTGGGCTTGGGCTTGGGCTTCGTTTTTCTGTTTTCCGGGGAAGAGGCGTCTTAGGGCGACGTAGAAGACGGGGGTGAGGACGAGGCC
>JAYZWL010000153.1:0-4506 GCA_036154955.1 Pseudomonadota bacterium
TGCGCGTTGATGCAAACCGTCATCGGCAGGCCCGAGAAATCCGTGTCGCGCAGCGGATAGGCGCGGGGGTCGTTCTCCGGCACCAGGCTGAAATCCCGCTGGGAATGGTAGAAGGCCCGGTCCGCCCGGTTCAGGGTCGGCGCCTCGGCGTTCAGCGCGTAGGAGCCGCGCGTGGCGTCCCCGCCCAGCGACGGATAGATCAGCACCTGCCCCGCGGGCGCCCCCGCCGCGCCGCGCGCCGCATGGCTGACCGCGGCGGCGAGCGTCCCGCCGGCGCTGTCCCCCGACAGCACGATGGGCCGGCCCGCGCCCTTGGCCTCCGTCTCCGCCGCCCATTTCCAGGCGGCGAAGGCGTCGTCGAAGAAGGCCGGGTGCTGGAATTCCGGGGCCATGCGATAGTCCACCGCCACCAGCTCGTAACCCGTGCCCGCGCACATCCCCGCGCAGGCGTCGTCATGGCTGTCCAGCCCGCCGACCACGAAGCCGCCGCCGTGATAGTAGACGATCAGCGCCGCCCCGGGGCCGCCGGCGGGCAGGTAGCGCCGGCAGGCGATCGGGCCGCGGGGGCCGTCGATGGAGAAATCCTCCGTCGTCACCCCCTCCGGCCGGCCCGGGTGGAAATGGCGGCCGGCGCGCTCGAAGGCGGCGCGGCGGGTCTCGGCGGTGACCGGGCCCGGGCCGGTGTCGGTCAGCTCGCGCTGCTTGCGGATCCAGCCCCAGGTGTCGGCGTCGATGATCCAGTCATAGTCCGGCCCCGTCGCGGCCGTGGTTCCGGCGTTTCCGTCCATTATATGTCCTCCCTGTCGGTGGCCGCATCCTTCCGCAGCGTCCCCGGCCGATCAAGCGGCCCCGGCCGCGTCCCGGCCAACCATCCGCCGGCGGATGGCTGCCGGACCCCCGCGCGCCGCGCGCCGCGCCCGACGACTTCGCGTCAGTTGATCCAGCGCAAGGCGCCCGCCGCGGATCGGTCTAGGCTCGCGTCAACCCCACCGACCCGGGAGAGGATCCATGTCCTTCAAGACCATCACCGTGTTCGTCGACGCCTCCGCCGCCAGCGCGGCGCGGCTCGACGCCGCCATCGGCCTCGCCGCCGCCCAGGGCGCGCATCTCGTCGCCGTGGCCTGCACCCGCCAGATCGACCTCGGCGTCTACGCCATGCCGGGGGCGGAGATGGCGGTGGACTTCACCGCCATCGACCGCTCGCGCGAGGAGGCGCAGACCCTCGCCGCCTCCGTCGCCGCGAAGATGCAGGCGGCCGGCGCCGGGAACGACGCCCGCTGGGCGGCCTCCATCGCCTCGGGCCTGGGCGAGACCGCGGCCCGCTCCGCCCGCCATTCCGACATCAGCGTGGTCGGTCCCGCCGGCGGCCCGGGCGTGGACGGCGAGATCGCCGACGCCGTGCTCGACGGCGCCCTGTTCAATTCCGGCCGCCCGGTGCTGATGATCCCGTCCGACTGGACGGGCGGGAGCATCGGGACCCGGGTCATGGTCGCCTGGGACGGCAGCCATGTGGCCTCCCGCGCCGTGCATGACGCGCTGCCCTTCATCGAAACCGCCGCGGCGGTGACCGTGGCCATCGTCGACCCCGATCCGGGCGTCGACGGCACGGGCGAGGAGCCGGGCGCCGACATCGCCGCCGTGCTCGCCCGCCATGGCGCGAAGGTGGAGGTGCAGACGCTGGCGCGCGCCGGCGCCTCGGTGGCCGAGCGGCTGCAGTCCACGGCGGTGGAGATCGGGGCCGACCTGCTGGTCATGGGCGGCTACGGCCACTCGCGGCTGCGCGAGGCGATCTTCTCCGGCGTCAGCCGCACGGTGCTGGAGGGGCCCTCGGTCCCGGTGCTGATCGCGCACTGACGCCGCCGCGCCGCCGCTGCGGCAGGAGGGATGAGACGGGGCCGGGGGGCGCGCCTTCCGGCCCCGTTTCGCGTCCGGAGGAGGCGGAGCCGCGCGCCGACCCGCCCGCCCGGCCCGACCCGTCCGCCCGCGCGGCACGGGGGCGGGGCGCCGGGCGCGACCGTCTCCGTCCGCGGGCGGGGGCTGGCGGACGCGAACGGCGCGCCGCGCCCGCTGCGAGGCCGGACGCGCCGGGCAGGGCGTGCCGGGCAGGGCCGCGGGCGGGGCGACGGGCGGGCGGGGCGTCGACCGAACGCGGCCACGACCGCGGCCGCCGAGCGGACAAGGGCGGATCGCACGGTTCCGCATGGAGCACGATTCCGCATGGAGCGGTCGGCATGGTCCGGGCCGAAAGGAAGGGACGGAGCGGACGGGGTTGAGCGGACGGGACGGAGCGGACGGGGCGGAGCGGACAGGGCGGAGCGGGCGGGGCCTGAGCGATCGGCGGCCGCCGCCGCGCATCGCAGGCCGCGAAGGACCGATCCGACCATCGGCGGCGCGCCTGCGCCGGAAGCGCGCCCCGGACATGATCCGGGGCCTCGCGCGCGGCCCTGACGCGCGGCGGTTCCGCTTCCGGCGCGACTTGCCGGTCCGACGCCACCCGGGGCCGGAAGTCCGCCCCATGGCCCGTCACCGGACCGGACCCGTCCGGAACGGCTTCCCGTCAGCCCTGCGCGACACGGCTCCGACGTGGCGGGCTTCCCCCTCGCGCCCCCTTTTCGCCTTCGTCCGATCCGAGATCGCGGCGCGTTCCCCGGACGCCGCCGCCGCGGCGACCCCTCGGCCCGACAGCCCGTCGCGCGCCCCCTGACCGGGCGCGAGGCCCGGCTCCGGGCCCTTCTGCCCCCGCCGCGTCGGGCCCCGGCTTGATCCAGGTCATGGGGCGCGGTCGCGCGCGGCGCTAGGACCGGTTCCGACAGATCCGACCGGGAGCCCCGCCCATGTCCGCGCCCCACCACGCCTCGACGCCCTCGCTCGCCGCCTCCGCCCCGCCGGCCGCCGCGCCCGCCTCCGCCTCGCCCTGCGCGACCGCGGCCGCCGTCCGGCTCGCCCGCTACGCCCGCCGCGCCGCGCCGCGCTACACCTCCTACCCCACCGCGCCGCATTTCCGGCCCGACTTCCCGGAGGCGGACTGGCGCGGCTGGCTCTCGGCGCTCGACCCGGCCGATCCGGTCTCGCTCTACCTGCATGTGCCGTTCTGCCGGCGGATGTGCTGGTATTGCGGCTGCAACATGAAGCTCGCCCGCCGCTACGGGCCGGTGGCCGACTATCACCGCACGCTGCTGCGCGAGATCGACCTCGTGGCCGACGCGGGCCCCGGCCGGCTCCCCGTCTCGCATCTCGCCTGGGGCGGGGGAACGCCGACGGCGCTGGAGCCCGACGACCTCGCCGCCGCCATGGACCGGATCCGCGCCCGCTTCGACCTCCTGCCCGACGCGGAGCTCGCCATCGAAAGCGACCCCCGCACCCTGACGCCGGAGATGGCGGCGCGCATCGGCGCGCTGGGCTTCACCCGCGCCAGCTTCGGCGTGCAGGAGTTCGATCCCCGCGTGCAGGAGGCGATCAACCGCATCCAGCCCCCCGAAATGGTGGCCGAAGCCGTCGCCCGCCTGCGCGCCGCGGGGGTGGGGGCGATCAGCTTCGACCTGATCTACGGCCTGCCCTACCAGACCGCGCGCGCCCTGCTGCGCACCGTCCGCCTGGCGGCGGAGATGGGGCCGGGGCGGATCGCGCTTTTCGGCTACGCCCATGTGCCCTGGATGGCGAAGAACCAGCGCATGATCCCCCAGGACGCGCTTCCCGGCTCCGCCCGCCGCGCCGAGCAGGCCGAGGCCGCGGCGGCGGAGCTGGAGCGGCTGGGCTATGTCCGCGTCGGCCTCGACCATTTCGCGCGGCCCGACGACCCGATGGCCGTGGCCGCCGCCGAGGGCCGGCTGCGCCGCAACTTCCAGGGCTACACCACCGACCGGGCCGAGACCCTGATCGGCCTCGGCGCCACCGCGATCAGCCGCACGCCCTCGGGCTTCGCGCAGAACCTGGGGGAGACCGGCGCCTGGGCGCGGGCGGTGGAGGCGGGGCGCCTGCCGGTGGCCAAGGGCCGGGCGCTGAGCGCGGACGACCGGCTGCGCGGCTGGGCGATCGAGCGGCTGATGTGCGATTTCGAGCTGGACGCGGCCGAGGCCGCCGCCCGCTTCGGCGCCGCGCCCGACTGGGCCGAGCCCGCCTTCGCCCGCCTCGCCGACCTGCGCGCCGACGGCTTCGCCACGGTGGAGGGCGCGCGCCTGCGGCTGACCGAGGCCGGCCGCCCGCTGGCGCGCGTCGCCGCGGCGGCCTTCGACGCCTATCTGGGCGAGGGGACGGCCCGGCATTCGCTCGCGGTCTGATCGGGGGGCCGGTCCATCGGCGCCCCTGCGGGGCAAGCCTTCCTCTCCGGCCCTTGCGGGCCTCCGGGCTGGCGCAGGCGGGGCGGGCGGATTTCAATCCGCCGCGGCGCGCGGGCCGGGGGAAGGGCGCCTTTCTGCTGAGAAGGCCCGGAGGCGGGCCTTCCACAAGCGTGATGCGAGTCTTCGGCCGCCGCAAGGCCGCGCCGCCCGCGGCGGGCGCGTCGCGTGG
>JAYZWL010000154.1:0-5555 GCA_036154955.1 Pseudomonadota bacterium
GGTCCGCGCCCGGCCCCGCCCGCGCCCCCCGTCCCGCCCGGCGCGGGCGCCGCGGTCCGGCCGGGCGCCCGGGCCGGCGCGCCGCCTCCCGCGCTCAACCGACATGCGCGTCGGTCCCGGGCACGAGGATCATCGAGAAATAGGGCGCGGCGTCGGGCGCCTCGGCCAGCGGCGCCACCACCTGCCCGGCCAGCGTCGCGTGGCCCACATAGACGGCGCGTTCGGCCAGCCCCTCCGCCGCCAGCAGGGCGCGGAGCCGGGGCAGCCGCCGCCCGACCTTGAGGATCGCCGCCCCGCCCCCCGAAGCGGTCATCGCCCGCAGGCGCGCCGCGAGCGCCGCCTCCGGCAGGGTGCCGGGCAGCACCGCCAGCCCTGCGTCCCGCGCCACCAGCGGCCGCCCCGCCGCGGCGGCCGACGCGGTCAGCGAGCTGACGCCGGGCACGACCTGCGTGGGGAAGCGGGCGGAGAGGCGGGCGAAGAGATACATGAAGGAGCCGTAGAAGAACGGGTCCCCCTCGCACAGCACCGCCACGTCGCGCCCGGCGGCGAGCCGTTGGGCCAGCGCCTCCGCCGCCCGGTCGTAGACCGCCTGGGCGGGGTCGCGGGCGGCGCGCATCGGGATGACGATGGGGATCTCCTCGGCGCCCTGGGGGATGAATTCGGCGGCGATGGAACGCGCGAAGCTCTCGCCCGAATCCGGGGCCGGGTAGGCGATGACCGGGCAGGACCGGATCAGGCGCACGGCCTTGAGGGTCATCAGCTCCGGGTCGCCGGGACCGAGGCCGAGGCCGTGCAGGGTTCCGGGATGGGGTCCGGACCCGGTTGCGGAAAGGGGCGCGTCCCCGCTCATGTCTCCATGCTCCATTGCGTCACGTCCATGGCCGGGCGCCAGCCGGTGCGCCCGCCCACCGGGGCGGCGCGGCTGATCGAAATGCGGGTCAGCTCGCCGCCGTGCCGGGCGTGGAGGGCGAGGAGCAGCGCCTCGCTCTCCAGCGTCACCGCGTTGGCCACCAGCCGGCCGCGGGGGCGCAGGGCGGCGCGGGCGGCGTCGACGGCGGCCTCGCTCAGCCCCCCGCCGAGGAACACCGCGTCGGGGGCCGGCAGGCCCGCCAGCGCCCCGGGCGCGGTCCCCTCGCGGATCTCCAGCCCCGGGGTTCCCAGCCGGCGGGCGTTGGCGGCGGCGAGCGCGCGGCGGTCGGCCCGCGGCTCGATCCCCACCGCGCGGGCGCCGCGGGCGGCACGCATCCACTCCACCGCCACCGAGCCGCAGCCGCAGCCCACGTCCCACAGCATCTGCCCCGGCAGGGGGGCGAGCCGGGCGAGCGTCATCGCCCGCACCTCCCGCTTGGTCATCACCCCGTCATGGGCGAAGAGCGCGTCGGCGAGGCCGGGAACGGCGGGGGAGAGGCGGGCGTCGGGACCGGCGCGGCAGTCGATAGCCAGCGTGGTCAGGCCGGGATGCGGCGGCAGGCGGCCCGCGCCCCAGGCGGCGGCCGGCGCCTCGGTCCAGGCCTCCTTCGGGCCGCCGAGATGGGAGAGGGCGCGCATCGGGCTCTCGCCATAGCCGTCCTCGACCAGCAGCGCCCCGATCTCGGCCGCGGTGTCGGGGCCGGAGGCGAGGATCAGCAGCCGCGCGCCGGGCTGGACGAAGGGGCGGATGGCCACGGCGTCGCGGCCGTGCACGGTGAGCGGCGCGCAGGTCTCGAACCGCCAGCCCATGCGCGCGGCGGCGATCTGGAAGGCGGAGACCTGGGGATGGATCACCGCGTCGGGAAACGCCTCGGCCAGCCGGGCCCCGGCGGAGAACCACAGCGGGTCGCCGGTGACCAGCACCACGGTGCGCCGCCCTTCGAGGCCGGCGATGCGGGAGACCAGGGCGTCGAAGGGGGAGGGCCAGCGGATCCGCTCCGCCCCCGGCGCGAGTCCGTCCGACAGCGCGTGATGGCGAGCGCCGCCGACGACGACCTCCGCCGCCTCCGCTGCGGCGCGGGCGTCGGGGGTGAGGCCGGCGGGGCCGTCCTCGCCGATGCCGACGATCTGGAGCCAGCGCTCGGTCAAGGGGCGCTCCTTTCCGCTGGGCGCGGGGCGGGCGGGGCGGACCGACCGTCCCGCCCGGCGAAAGCCGCGCCGCAGGGCATGGCCCTGCGCGGAGCGCGGAACGCGCTCCGGGGCGCGCGGCGCGCGCCTGCGCGGCGGGGTCGGTCCTCCCGGGCGACCTGGCGCCGCGTGGCCGGGCCGCTCATCGCCCGCCCTCCCGCGGCGGGGCGAGCCCGTCGCCGGCGAGGCCGAGCGTCAGCGCGTTGACCGCCGCCGCGGCGATGGCCGAGCCGCCCATGCGCCCGTTCAGGGTGGCGAAGGGGATGCCGCGCGGATCGGCGGCGAGCGCGGCCTTGCTCTCGGCCGCGCCGACGAAGCCCACGGGGAAGCCGAGGATGGCGGCGGGGCGCGGCGCGCCGTCGTCGATCAGCTCCAGCAGCCGGAAGAGCGCGGTGGGGGCGTTGCCGATGGCCACCACCGCGCCGCCGAGCCGGGGGGCGATCAGGTCCATGGCGGCGGCGGAGCGGGTGTTGGCGATCGCCGTCGCGCGGGCGGCGCAGCCGGGGTCGGCGATGGCGGTCAGCACCTCGACCCCCGCGGGCAGCCCGCGCCGGATGATCCCCTGCGCCACCATGGCCGCGTCGCAGATCACCGGCGCGCCGGCGGCGAGCGCCGCGCGCCCGGCGGCCACCACATCCGGCGAGGCGGCGAGCCCGTCCGCCGCCTCCACCTGCCCGCAGGCGTGGATCACCCGCACCGCCAGTTCGGCGAGGTCGGGGGGGAAGCGGTCGAGCCGCGCCTCCGCCCGCACGGTGGCGAAGCTCTTGGCGTAGATCCGGGCCGGGTCGCGTTCGTAGTCCATCGCCGCGGCCCGGCGCAGGGCGGGGGCGTGACCGAGGCCGAGGATCCAGCCCTCCTCCTCCGCCACGGCGGCGAGGTCGGGGGCGGAGAGGCCGGCGGGCGCGGCCAGCAGCGGCGCGAGCCGGCCCTTGCGGTCGAGCGCGGCCAGCGCGCCCGCCACGGCGCGGACCTGGCCCGCGTCCTTCACCGCCTCCGCCGGATGGGGGGGGAGGAGGGAGGGGTAGATCTCCGCCAGCACCGCGTGACCGGGGGCCGGCGGGGCGGGGTCGAAGCCGGTCTCGAACGGCCAGACGGAGACCCGCCCGGCGAGGCGCGGATCGGCGCGCAGCCGGGCGAGCGAGGCGATGCCGGTCAGGGCCTGCCCGCCGACGGAGCCGGCGCCGTTGAGCTGCCAGACGGTCTTGGGCCGGGCGCCCGTGGCGAAGGCGGCGGTCTCGGCCCGGCGATGCTCGGGCAGCGGGAAGGCGGCGGGTCGGGTCGCGGGCAGGTCCGGGCGGGCGGGGCCGCGCGGATGGCCCCAGAAGGCGCCCCCCCGGCAGTTGAGCCGGGCGGCGAGGGCGAAGCGGTCGTTGGCGTTGTCGGGCGCGTCCGAGAGCCCGGCCTCGATCCCCGCCCAGGCCGCGCGCCAGCCGGGCGCGCCGAACAGGGCCGCCGCGGCGCCCTCGGGCAGGCCGAAGGGGAAGTCGAAGCCGACCAGCACCCGCCGCCCCTCGTCCAGCAGCCCGGAGAGCAGGTCGGCCAGCCGCTCGCGGGCGGCGGCGCGGGTGGGGAGGTTCTCGGGCGCCGGCGGCTCGGTTCCGTCGCGCCGGGCGAGGGCGAGCCAGATCGAATCCGCCCCGAGGGCCGGCCGGGCGGCGGCGGACCAGTCGACGGCGATCACCGCGTCGAACAGCGGCCGGAACGCGATGGGGGACGCGGCGGGGGGATCGTCGGGCAGCGCGGCGGGGGAGGCGACGGGGTCCGTCCCGGAGACCGGAGCGGACGCCCGGCCCTCGACGCGGTCCGGCGCGAGGTCTGGTGCGCGGCCCGATGCACGGCCCGGGGAGGCCCCGCCGACGGTCGGGTCGGCGGGAGCGTCGGCGGGCGCGGGGTCCGCGCCGGGCCGGCTCACTCCTTCGCCTTCAGGTGCTTGCGCACGCTTTCCGGCCCCAGCGGGTGGTCGGCATGGGGATAGGGCGGGTGGTGGTGGTCATGGTCGTGCCCGTGGTCGTGGGAATGCCCGTGCGCGTGACCGTGGTCGTGGTCGTGGTCGTGACCGTGGTCGTGGGAATGCGAATGCCCATGCTCATGGTCATGCTCATGCTCATGCGAGTGGTCATGGTCATGCGAGTGGCCGTGTCCGTGGGAATGCCCGTGCCCGTGGGAATGCCCGTGCGAATGCCCGCCCACCCCCTCCAGCCGGCAGGCGCCGGTGCAGAAGCTGTCGCAGAGCGCGCAGTCCTCGACGTTGGAGCCCGGCGCGGAGGCGCCCTGCCCCTCCACATGGTGATGGTGGCTCTCCTGCGGGGCGCCGATCTCGGCCTCGAAGCCCAGCACCTGCGCGCGATACTTGCACATCCCGCAGTTCATCGCGGCGGGACCGTCGAGGATCTCGGTCACCCGCTCGGCGAAGGTCTCGATCACAAGGGGGTGGTCGTTGAGATAGCCGGCCTTGGCGAACTGGATGTCGGGATGCGCCTCCGCGACCAGGTCGGCGAAGCCGTAGATGCGGTCGATCAGGATCCCGGTGAACAGGAAATAGGGGAAGACCACGATGCGCTTGTAGCCGAGCCGCGCGGCGTGTTCGAGCGCGGGCTCGACCAGCGGGAAGGTGACGCCGGAATAGCCGACCTCGCACCAGCCGAAGCCCATCCCCTCCCACAGCAGGCGCGCGACCTTGGAGACGTTGGCGTTGGCGTCGGGGTCCGAGGCGCCGCGGCCGATGACCACGAGGCAGGTGTCGTGGCGGGCGACCGGGCCGTGGGCGGCGTCGGCTTCGGCCATCGCGGCCTCGACGCGCGCGGCGGCGGCGCGGATCATGCGCGGGTCGACGCCCAGTTCCCGCCCGTAGTCCACCCGGATCCCGTGGCGGGCGGCGTAGGTGTTGAGCACGGTGGGGATGTCGTTTTTGGCGTGCATGGCGGCGAAGAGCATGCCGGGCACCGCGAGGATGCGGTCGCAGCCCGCCTCGCGCAGCCGGTCGAGCCCGTCGCGGATCACCGGGTTGGCGAATTCGAGATAGCCGTAATCCACGGCCCATTCGGGGGGGAGCAGGGCGGGGAGCTTCTTCGCCAGCACCGCGAACTCGTCCACCGCGGCCTGGGAGCGGGAGCCGTGGCCGCAGATCATCACGCCGATCTTCTCGCGCAGCTTCGGGGCCGCCGGGGTCTGGGCCGGGGTGGGGGCCGCGTGTTCGGCGCCCTCGGTCGGGTCCTGCTGGGGGGTCATGGTCATCGCGCGTCCTTCCCGCCTGGCTCGGCCGACGCGCGCGGACCCGACGGGCGCGCGCGGGCCTTGCGGCGGGCGCGGCGCTCCCTCGACGACGGCCCCTCGCGCCCCCGGGATGGGTCGACGGTCGGGTCCTTCCGGTCAGCCTCGCGGCGTCGTCTGTGGGGCGTGGGGTAGCAGGGGCCGGGGGGCCGGGCAAGCCGGGAGGCGACGGGTCGCGGGCGGGGGGC
>JAYZWL010000155.1:0-26514 GCA_036154955.1 Pseudomonadota bacterium
AAACGCGGTGGGTTTGGCGGCGCCGACGCGCCATTCGCCGTTCCTGCGGGGCATCGTCGCTACTCCCCTTCTCAGTTGCGCCGGGGGCCGCCCCGTGTGGGGGCGGCCGCCGTCTTCGCCCGCCTGCGCGCGATCAGCGCGCGGCGCCTTCGGTTTTCTCGGCCCGGCGGCGGATCTCGGACAGCATCTCCGCATCCGCGCCATCGGCGATCCCGCCCTGGACGTGGCGCGCGATCAGCGTGTCCACCGCCGCGTCGCCGGTGACGTTGGCGTCCTCGGCCGGCTCGTCCTCCAGCCCGATGCGCTTGTACACCCGCGCCGCGATATCGAGCAACGTGGCGCCGCCCGCGAGGCTCATCAGCGGGATGTCGACGCCCAGCTTCTCCTCCGCCGCCATGCGCAGGTCGACGGCCATCAGGCTGTCGAAGCCCATTTCGGTCAGCGGCTGCATCGGGTCGATCTCCTCGGCCGGCAGGCGGAGGATGCGGCAGGTCTCCTGCGCCAGCAGGCCGGCGATCTTCTTCAGCGCCTCCGGCTCCGACAGGCCGGCGACCAGGGCCGCGAGGTCCATCGCGCCTTCGCCGCCCATCCCCGTCTCCGGCATCTCCAGGCGGGAGAACAGCGGCGTGCGGGTGATCGCCAGCTCCCGCGCGGCGGAGGCCCAGTCGATCTGGGCATAGGACAGCGCCGAGGCGTCGGCCGGGTCCGCGGCGGCGAGCGCGAGGCCGAGGCCCCGGAACGCCTCCCGCGCCGTGATCGCGGAGGCGCCGAGCCGGGTGGCGAGCAGCGCCTCGGTGTCCGCGTCGCGGGTCAGGTAGCCTGCGTCGGAGATCGCGCCCCAGGCCACCGCGAGGCCCGGAAGGCCGGCGCGGCGACGTTCGGCGGCCAGCGCCTCCAGCACGCAGTTGGCGGCGACATAGGCCGACTGGCCCGGGTTGCCGACCAGCGTGGTGGCGGACGAGAACATCACGAAGATGTCCAGCTTCAGCCCCCGGGTCAGCTTGTCCAGCACCGCGGCGCCGGCCACCTTGGGCCGCAGGACGGTGCGCATCCGGTCCGCGTCCAGATTGGCGAAGAGCGCGTCGTCGAGCGTCATCGCCGTGTGCAGGACCGACCGCAGGCGGGCGGGGCCGGCCTCGATCTCGTCGATCAGCGCCCGCATCGCGGCTTCGTCGGCGGCGTCGCAGGCGCGGGTCTGCACCTTGGCGCCCATCGCCTCCATCCGCCGGATCGCGGCGCGCGCCGGCTCCGTCACCCGGCCGGAGCGGGAGGTGAGCCAGATATGCCGCGCCCCCTGCTCCACCATCCAGGCGGCGGTTTCGGCGCCGAAGCCGCCGAGGCCGCCGACCACCAGGCAGGCGCCCTTCGGGTCGACCTTCGGGGCCTTCGTGGCGCTGGGCGCGACGGCGGGCGGGGCCTTGACCAGGATCTTGCCGACATGGCCGGACTTCTGCATCAGCCGGAAGGCGTCCACCACCTCGGCCGCGTCGAAGACGATATGCGGCAGCGGGATGAAGTCGCCCGAGGCGAAGCCGTCGCCCATCGCCTCGAACACCTTGGCGGCGAGCTCGGGGCGGTAGACCAGAAGCTGGTCCGCATCCACGCCGAAATAGGTCAGGTTGCGGCGGAACGGGCGCAGGCCGATCTGGGAATTGGCGTAGTAGTCGCGCTTGCCCAGCTCGATGAAACGGCCGAAGGGCTTGAGGCACTCGATCGACAGCTCCATCGCCTCGCCGAACAGCGAGTTGAGCACCACGTCCACGCCCTGCCCGCCGGTGGCCTCCCGCACCTGCTCGGCGAAGTCGAGCGAGCGGCTGTCGAAGACATGGGCCGCGCCGAGCTGGGAGAGAAGCTCCCGCTTGGCGGGGGAGCCGGCGGTGGCGATGACCGTGGCGCCGCGGGCGGCGGCGATCTGCAGGGCGGCGAGGCCCACGCCCCCGGCGCCGCCATGGATCAGCACGGTTTCGCCGGGGGCGAGCGCCGCCAGCTCCACCAGCCCGTACCAGGCGGTGAGGAAGGTGGTGGGGATGGTCGCGGCCGCGGTCAGGTCCACGCCCTCGGGCAGCGGGGCCACGGCGCCCTCGGCCACCAGGACATGGGTGGCGAAGCAGGCTGGGGCGAAGGCGATGACCTTGTCGCCCGGCCGGAACCGGCCGCAGCCGGCGCCCACCCGGGTGACCACGCCCGAGCATTCCATGCCCAGCGTCGGGCCGGCGAAGCCGTCCTCCAGCGCTTCTTCCGGCAGCAGGCCCTGGGCCCACATGATGTCGCGGAAGTTGAGGCCGGTGGCCTCCACCTCGATCTCCACCTGGTCGGGGGCGGGTTCGCCGCGCGGCTCCACCCGCCATTCCAGGCTGTCGATCATGCCCTGCTGACCCAGCGCCAGCCGGCGGGCGGCGGGGCCGGTCAGGCGGGCGGCGCCGGCGCGGTCCTCAAGGTCGTCCACCCGTTCGGCCCGCACCCCGGCGCGGCCGGCGAGGTCGTGGACCGTCTCCCGGTCCTCGGCGGGGTCGAGCAGTTCGGCGGCGATGCGGGCGGCGAGCTCGGCCTCGGGGATGTCGAGGCTGAAATCGGCGAGCCGCAGGTCGAGGTCCGGGAACTCGTTGGCCAGCACGCGGCTCAGGCCCCAGGCCGCGGCCTCGGCCGGGACCAGCGGGCGCAGCGGGCCGGCGGCGACGGCGCCGCGGGCGACCAGCCACAGCCGGGTCAGCGCGTCCGGCGCGGCGAGCGCGGCGCGGGCCGACAGCATCCGGCGATGGGCGGCGTCGAGCGGCGCGCCCTCCCCGCCGAAGCCGGTCAGAAGCACGGCTTCCGCCCCGTCGAGCCCGTCCAGCGTGGCGGCCAGGCGGGTTTCCTCCACCACCAGCGCCGGGCGGCCCGCGGCTTCCGCGGCGGCGGCGATGTCGGCGGCGAGCGCGGCTTCGGCCGGGCCGTGGACCAGCAGGAGCGGCGTGGCGTCGTCGGCCTTCGTCTCGGGCGCGGCGGCGGGCGCGGCGGCCTCCGGCGCGGCGGCGAGCACCAGGGCCGCGGGCGCCTCGGCATCCGCCAGCGGCAGGGCCTGGGCCCCGTCGAAACCGGAGGCGGCCAGCGCCTCGGCCCATTCGGCGGCGTAACGCAGCCGGCCGACGGGCAGGGCCGGGTCCACGGTGTCCGCCCACCAATGGGCGTCGCCGCCCTCGGTCAGGTCGGCGGGCAGGCCCGGCGCCTCCTCCACCGCCGCGAGGCCGGCGCCCGGCGCCATGCGGGCGCGCAGGTCGGAAAGCTGGGAGGCGGACATGCGGTGCAGCGCGTCGCCGGCCAGCACCAGGTCGAAGCGCGCGGTCGCGGGGATCTCATCCAGCGCGGCATGGGCCACGCCCGCCCGTTCCGGATCGCCCACTTCCAGCGAACGCGCGCGACGCGGATCGGGGTCGGCCACGGTGACGCCGGAGACCTCCGGCGCGCGCGCCGCCCGGTCGATCAGGGCGGAGGGCGCGGCGCCGAGGATCAGCACCTCCAGCCGCGCATCGGCCCGCGCGCGGCCGAGCGCCGCGTCGAACACGCCCGCCAGCGCCGCCCAGCGCCCCTCCCCCGCCGGCCCGGAGGCGGCGAGGCGAAGCTGGGCCGCGGTCATCGGCGCCTCGGCGGTCTCGCCCGGCCCGTTCTCCAGCAGCCGCGGCAGCGCGGTCGGCAGGGCCATCAGGCGGGAGATCTCGACGATGCGGCGCGGGGCCTCGGCGAACAGCGCCTCCACCAGCGCCGGCAGCGGCGGATAGGGCGGCTCGGGGTCGAGCAGCGCCTTGCCGTCCTCGGCCCGGCCCACCGCCTCGTCCTCCTCCAGCGCCATCAGCATCCGCTCGAAGATCGGGCGGGCGGAGGCGGCGAGCCGCCCCTCGGCGATCAGCGCGTCGGCGTCGAGCACCTGGCTTTCGGTGGCGAAGGCCGCCAGCGCGTCGCGGGCGATGCGCCGGGCGGTGGTGTCGATCAGAAGCGCCCCGGCGGAGGGCTCGGGCGCCTCCGCCTCGGTCAGCGCGGCGGTGATTTCGGGCAGCCGGGCGCCCAGCGAGCCGCGGGTGCCGGTGGCCGGCGTCAGCCGCACCAGCGCGTTGCGATAGGTCAGTTCGGCCGGACGCCGCGCGCGGGAGATGCGCACCGCCTTGAACCGCACTCCGGTCAGCGTGGCCACGGCGCCGCCGGCGGCGTCGACCAGCGTGAAGCTCGCCTCGATGGAGCGTTCGGAGGCGCGCGTCACCTCCACCCAGGCGCCGGCCGGGGCCGCGCCGGGGGCGTGCAGGATCAGGCTGCCGATGCGCACCGGCAGGAACGAGCGGGACCCGTCCTGCTCCCGCTCCGCGATCAGGCCGAACAGGCCGTGGAAGGCGGCGTCGAGCAGGGCGGGATGCAGGGCGTGGCGGTCGGGCTCGATCCGGTCGAGGCCGGGGTCGAGGGTCACGAAGGCCGTGCGCTCATCCACCATGCGCACGCTCAGCGCGCGGCGGAAGGCGGGGCCGTAGGCCAGCCCGAAGCGGGCGGTCAGGTCGTAAAGCGCCTCCGCCCCGAGGCTTTTCGTCGGGTCGGGCGCGGGGGGCGTGCGCGGCGCGGGCGTCGGCACGGCCGGGCGGCGCAGGCGGCCGCGGGCGTGCAGGCCGAAATCCTCGCCCGCGAGGCGCCGGCGGCTGTCGATGTCGATGACCCGGCGGTCGCCCTGGATGCGGACGCGCAGCTCGTAGCCGGCGCCGTCCTCCATCGCCAGCGGGCGCAAGATGTCGAGGTCGGCCAGCTCCACCGGCCCGTCGCCCATATCCTCCAGCCCCGCGGCCAGCGCCGCGTCGGCATAGGCGGCGGCGGGCAGGATCACCGCGTCCTCGACCTTGTGGTCGGCGGTCCAGTCCGGGGTCAGCCCGTCGATCACCGTGCGCCAGTCCCGCGCGCCCTGGCGCATCCGCGCGCCCAGCAGCGGGTTGCGCCCGGCGGTGTCGAACAGGCTCAGCGCCTCGTCCGAGCGCGGGGCCATGTAGTCCTGCATCCGCCAGGGATAGAGCGGCAGGTCCACGTCGGCCCGCGCGTCGCGGCCGAAGAAGCGGTTCTCCACCAGCGGCGCGCCTTCGGCCGCGGCCTGGGCCACCACCCGGCGCAGGTCGACGTCCTGGTCCTTCTCCTCCAGCGCGCCCAGCACCGCGGCGGGGCGGGAGCGGTCGGCGGCGGTGTCGCGGACATAGGTGGTCAGCACCGGGCGCGGCCCGATTTCGACGAACGACGCGCAGCCAAGCTCCAGCAGCGCCTCCAGCCCCTGCCGGAACTTCACCGGCTGGCGGATGTTGGTCCACCAGTAGTGGGGCCCCAGCGCCTCGCCGTCCGCGGCCTCCCCGAAAGTGGCGGAGACGAAGGCGCAGCGGGCCTCCTGCGGGCGCAGCCAGTCGAGATCGGCCAGCAGGTCGTCGCGCAGCGCCTCGGCCGCGGGGGCGTGGAACGGATAGTCGAGGTCCAGCGCCTTCACCGCGATCTTGCGCTTGCGCGCCGCCTTGGCGAAGGCCGCGATCTCGTCCTTGTCGCCCGAAAGGGTGACGGAGCGCGGCGAGTTCTCCGCCGCCACCACGACGCCCGAGAACCCGCCCTCGCGCAGCGCGGTTTCGGCGGCCTCGGCCCCGGTCAGCGCGGCGGCCATGGTGCCGCGGCCCTTGATCTTCTCCTGATTCTTGGAGCGGACGTAGATCAGCCGCACCGCGTCGGGCAGGTCGAAGGCGCCGGCCGCCCAGGCCGCGGCCACCTCGCCCACCGAGTGCCCCAGCACCGCGTCCGGCTTCAGCCCCTTGACCGACAGGCTTTCCACCGTCGCCACCTGCACCGCGAAGATCAGCGGCTGGGCGAGGCTGGTATAGGGCAGCCGCGCCTCCAGGTCCTCGGCCTGCATGGCCTCGACCAGCGACACGGAGGCGAGCTTTTCGAAGATGGTCGACACCGCGTCGAAGGTGGCGCGGAAGATCGGGTCGGCGGCGTAGGCGGCGCGGCCCATGCCCACATATTGCGAGCCGTTGCCCGAGAACACGAAGGCCACGCCCCCCTGCCGGGTCGGGGCCCGGCCCGAGGCGAGCAGCGGGTGCTTCGCGCCCGACAGATGCGCGTCCAGCGCGGCGATCTGGGCGGCCGGCGTGTCGCCGAAGGCGATCAGGCGATGCGGCAGGCGTTCCCGCTGATAGGCGGCGGCGTTGGCGATGCGCGCGGCCTCGGCCGCCGGCGCGCCGGCGAGACGGGCGCGATAGGCGCCGGCCAGCGCGGTCAGGCTCTCTTCCGAGCGGGCGGAGACGATCAGGGGCCCGGGCTCCACCGTCTCCGGCTCCGCCCGCCGCTCCTCCGCCCGCGGCTGGCGCAGGACGGCGTGGGCGTTGGCGCCGCCGAAGCCGAAGGAGTTCACGCCGGCGTAATGCGGCGCGTCCTGGCGGGGCAGCACGGTCGGCTCGGCGGCGACCGAGAGGTTCCACTCGTCGAACTTGATGTCCGGGTTCGGCTCCCGGAAATGCAGGGAGGCGGGGAGAAGGTGGTTCTCCAGCGCCAGCTGCGCCTTGAGCAGGCCGACGAGGCCGGACCCGGCCTCCAGATGCCCGACATTGGTCTTGGCGGAGCCGATCGGCAGCGGGGTCTCGCGCCGCTTGCCCAGCGCCTGACCCAGCGCCCAGGTCTCGATCGGGTCGCCGGCGCGGGTGCCGGTGCCATGCGCCTCGATGAAGGCGAGCTTGGCGGGATTGATGGCGAATCGCTGGTAGACGTCGTCCAGAAGCGCCTGCTGCTGCTCGGCCGAGGGCAGGGAGACGCCGGTGGTGCGCCCGTCGGAGTTGATCCCGGCGCCCGAGATCACGCCCAGCACCCGGTCGTTGTTGGCGATCGCGGTCTCAAGGCTGCGCAGCACGAAGACCACCGCGCCCTCGGAGCGCACATAGCCGTCGCCCTTGGCGTCGAAGGCCTGGCAGAGCCCGACCTTGGACAGCATCGTCGCCGCCGAGAAGCCCACGAACGGATAGGGCGACAGCAGCATGTTCACCGCGCCGACGATTGCGGTGTCCACCAGCCCCGCCTGCATGGCCATGAACGCCTCGTGCAGGGCGTAGAGGCCGGAGGAGCAGGCGGTGTCGACCGTGTAGCTCGGCCCGTTGATGTCCAGCATGTAGCTGATCCGGTTGGAGATCAGCGACAGGGTGTTGCCGGTCATGAACTGGCTGTCGATGGCCGCGGCGTCGGCGTAGAAGCGGTTGGAATAGTCCGAGGACGAGGCCCCGACGAAGACGCCGGTGGTGGCCTTGGGCAGGTCCGAGGGGCGCAGCCCGGATTTCTCCAGCGCCTCCCACGTCACCTGCAGAAGCAGGCGCTGCTGGGGGTCCATCTGCTCGGCCTCGCGCGGGGAGATGCCGAAGAAGCCCGCGTCGAAGGCGAAGGGCGCGTCGAGCTGCCCGGCGGCGAAGGTGTAGCTGCGGCCGGCGGCGCCGGAGGCGTGGCCATAGCGTTCGCGCGACCAGCGGTCCTCCTGGATGCGGGAGACGGAGCACCGACCGTCGCGCAGAAGCTCCCAGAACCCGTCCGCATTGGGAGCGCCCGGCAGCCGACAGCCGTAGCCCACGATGGCGATTTCGCCCGGTTTGGTGGATTTAAGCACCGCCTGCCCCTTGCCCATCGACCGCTCCGCCCGCACATCGTCGGGAGGCCGGTCTGTTCAATGGTCCCGTCTGAGGTCGGCCGCGTCGTTGCGCACCGGGACCAAGCTTCATCTTCCTCGCGTAGCCGAAACCACTGTCGGCGACAACTCGGGCGCCTTCAGGCCCGTCACGGTCTCGCCCGCGCGGCGCCTGCGATGCGCCGGAGACTTATGAACATTTACTGCACGATAGCGTCGAAAATGCAGCCGTCCAAAGGAATTCTGCCGTCGCTTTGCTGCAATGCACCATCAGGGCTTCAATCGGGAGGCGCGAGTTGCCGCAGCACCCAGCCCGCCAGGTAGAGCGAGCCGCAGATCAGGATCCGGGGTGACGCAGCGCCGGAAAGGGCCGCGGCCGCCTGCGCGGCCCGCGCCCCGGTATCCGCGATGGCCGCGCCGAAATCCGCGGCGGCGTCGGCGGGAATGCCGGAGGCGGCGGCGGCGCGCATGATGGCCTCCGCCGGAAGGCTGGCCGCAGCGTCGGGGATGGCGATCGCGGCGACATGATCGGCCAGGCCGTTGAAATGCCTGAGGAACGTGGTGGGGTCCTTGGTCTCCAGCATCCCGCAGACCAGGTGCAGCGGCGCCGGCCGGCGGGCCTGGAGCGCGGCCATATGCGCCGCCAGCGCCTCGCCCGCCGCCTCGTTATGGCCACCGTCCAGCCACACCTCGGCGTCGGCCGGAAGGCCCGGCAGGCGGGCGGGGTCCAGCCGTTGCAGCCGCGCCGGCCAGCGCACCTGCGCCATCGCGCCCGCGCAGGCGGCGTCGTCCACCCCGAGCGCCCGCAGCGCGGCCAGCGCCGCGCCGGCGTTCTGCACCTGATGCGCGCCCGGAAGCGCCGGCAGGTCGAGGTCCAGCAACCCGTTCCCGTCCTGGAAGATCAGCCGCCCGCGCTCCGACCAAGCTTGCCAGTCGCGGCCCGAGACCAGCAGCGGCGCGCCGATCGCCTCGGCTCGCGCCTCGATCACCGCCAGCGCGCCGTCGGTCTGCGGGCCGACCACGCAGGGGGTTCCGGGCTTGAGGATCCCGGCCTTCTCGGCGGCGATCAGCTCCACCGTCTCGCCCAGATACTGCTGATGGTCGAGCGAGACCGGGGTGATGACCGTCAGCGCCGGCTTCGCCACCACGTTGGTCGCGTCCAGCCGCCCGCCCAGCCCGGTTTCCAGAAGGGTATGGTCGGCGGGGCGACGCGCGAAGGCGAGCAGGGCGGCGCAGGTGGTGATCTCGAAAAAGGTGATGGCGCGGCCGCCGTTCAGCCGCTCGCAATCGTCGAGCAGCGCCTCGAAGGCCGGCTCCTCGATCAGCCGGCCATGGAGGCGGATGCGCTCATGGAACCGCGCCAGATGGGGGGAGGTGTAGACGTTGGTCGTCCGCCCCGCCGCCTCCAGCCCCGCGCGGATCATGGCGAGGGTGGAACCCTTGCCGTTGGTCCCCGCGATATGCACGACGCCCGGCAAAGCCCGCTCCGGATGGCCCAGCGCGGCCAGAAGCGACCACATCCGGTCCAGCGTCAGGTCGATGATCTTGGGATGCAGGCTCATCAGCCGGTCGAGGATCACGTCCGACCCGGCCTTGGCGGCGTCCGGCGCGGGCGCGCCCAGCACGCTCGCCCCGAAGGCCGCGTCGGCGGCCGCGGCGCCGGCATGGGGCGCGCGGAGGTCGGGGGCGCGGGGGTCGGGCCCGGTTTCCTGGGGGCGCGGGGCGCTCAAGATCCGCCGGGCTCCTTGCCGGGCAGGGTCGGCGCCGGGCCGGCGGGCTTCGTCGCGCCCGCCGCAGGCGGAACCGGCGCGGGGGCCGCGTCCTCGGCGAAGCCGGCGGGGGCGGGCACGGAAGCCGGCGCGGCGGGCTCGGGGGCCGGCAGGTCGCCATGCACCCGCGGCTCGGCCTTGGTCAGCAGGCGCAGGATCTGGGCCAGCTCCTCCCGCATGTCCTTGCGGTGCGTCACCCGGTCGAGCATCCCGTGGTCCAGCAGGTATTCGGCGCGCTGGAAGCCCTCGGGCAGGGTCTCGCGGATGGTCTGTTCGATCACCCTCGGGCCGGCGAAGCAGATCAGGGCGCCCGGCTCGGCGATCTGGATGTCGCCCAGCATGGCGTAGGAGGCGGTGACGCCGCCCGTGGTCGGGTTGGTCAGCACCACCACGTAAGGAAGCCCCGCCTCCTTCACCATCTGGGTGGCGACGGTGGTGCGCGGCATCTGCATCAGGGACAGGATCCCCTCCTGCATCCGCGCGCCGCCGGCGGCGGCGAAGACCACCAGCGGGGCGCGGCGCTTCACCGCCCGCTCCGCCGCCGCGATCATGGCGTTGCCCACCGCCATGCCCATCGACCCGCCCATGAAGGCGAAATCCTGGCCCAGCGCGATCACGGTCTGCTTGAAGATCTCGCCCTCGGCGATCAGGGTCGCCTCATGCTCCCCGGTCTTGCGCCGCGCGTCGCGCAGGCGGTCGGGATACCGCTTCTCGTCGCGGAACTGCAGCGGATCGGCCAGCGCGTCGGGGGCCGCGATCTCCCTGAACCGTCCGCCGTCGAACAGCGCCTCGAACCGGTCGCGGGGGCTGATCGCCATGTGATGCTGGCAGCTCGGGCAGACGTTGAGCGCGTCGCGCAGCTCCCGGTGGAACAGCATCGACCCGCAGGAGTCGCATTTGCGCCAGAGGTTCTCCGGCATCTCGCGACGCGAGAACAGCGAGTTGATCCGCGGACGGACGTAGTCGTTGATCCAGTTCATGCGCGGTCCCTGGCGGCTTGCGGGGGCGGCCGACGCGATGATCGGACGCTTGCCGCGGGGAAGTAGCGGCGCGCGGCCCGGATTGCAATGCGGGGGCGAAAACCGGGGCGGCGGGCGAGCCGCGCCGCGTGGCGGAGTGAAACCGATGCGGAGCGGGCGCCGGGCAGACGCGGCGCCCGATCGTTTCGCGGCGGGTGCGTTGCGGGATGACCTCGCCGGATTGCGTCCGAACCGGGGACCGATGCGCTGTTTCGCGCGCGAATGTGTCGGAATTCGACGGAGGGTCGATTGAATGCTGCGCCGCAGCGGCCCAGACTGCCTCCGGACCGGAGGCAGGAGGAGGACGACCCCATGGCGATGGGCGCGGGCGAGATCTGGACGTGGAGCGAAGGGGCCTGGCATCAGGGCGACGCGCGGGTGGCCGGCGCCGCCGATCACGGGCTGTGGCAGGGGACCTGCGTGTTCGACGGGGCCCGCGGGTTCGAGGGCGTGGCCCCGGACCTGGACCTGCATTGCGCGCGGGTCAACGAATCGGCCCGGGTCATGGGGCTGGAGCCGATGCACGCGGATGGCGAGCTGACCGAGCTCGCCGCCGAGGGGCTGGGCAAGTTCGCCTCGGACGTCCCGGTCTATGTGCGCCCGATGTACTGGTCGCGGGGCTGCGACAGCTCCCTGATCTGCGCGGATCCGGAGACGACGGCCTTCGCGCTGTGCCTGGAGGCGCTGCCGCTGGCCGATCCGGCGGCGATGCCGGAAGGGGGGATGCGGATCACCACCACCCGGTTCCGCCGGCCGCTGCATTCCATGGCGACGACGGACGCCAAGGCCGCCGCGCTTTATCCCAACAACGCCCGCATGGTGCGGGAGGCGAGGTCGAAGGGCTTCGACAACGCGCTGGCGCAGGACGCGCTGGGCAATGTGGCGGAGCTGGCGACCTCCAACGTGTTCATGGTGAAGGACGGGGTGGTGGCGACGCCGGTTCCCAACGGCACGTTCCTCAACGGCATCACCCGGCAGCGGGTCATGAAGCTGCTGCGTGAGG
The DNA here is from genome assembly GCA_036154955.1 of Pseudomonadota bacterium. Lineage (GTDB taxonomy): Bacteria > Pseudomonadota > Alphaproteobacteria > Rhodobacterales > Rhodobacteraceae > Albimonas. Next base: position 11,434 of record JAYZWL010000155.1, read on the forward strand.
CGGGGCATGAGGTGGTGGAGACGGTGCTGACGCTGGACGATTTCCGGGCGGCGGACGAGGTGTTCTCCACCGGCAACGCCAACAAGGTGATCCCGGTCTCCCGTTTCGACGACGTGACCTACGGCCCCGGTCCGGTGGCGGCGGAGGCGCGGGCCCGCTACTGGGACTTCGCCCACGCCTGACCCCGGCGGGCGGCTGCGACGGCGCGGGCGCCGCGCCCGAGGCGGCGCCGGGCCGGACCGGGGCGCCCGCGGCGCGCGGGGCCGGGGCGCCGGGCGGGACCGTCGAAGGCGGCCGGGCGGGCGCCCGGAGCGGACGGGATCAGTCGGCGTGGCCGTGCAGGCGGCGCAGGAAGCGGCGCAGGCGGTCGGGGTTGAGCGTGCCGGCGACCAGGTGGTGCAGCGTCTCGCGCGTGGTGACGGCCGAGACCAGGGCGGCGCGGCGGTCGTCCTCCCGCCGGCGCGCGGCCAGCGCGGGGTCGGCGATGGCGTCGAGCGCGGCGGCGGCCCAGGCTTCGGCGGCGGGCGAGGGCGCGGACAGGCCCGCCTCCCGCCGTCCCCAGACCCGCTCCATCAGCGCCGCGAAGGCGTGGAAGGCGGGGCCGGCGCCGTCGGCCTCGAACGCCGCCGCCGCCGCGGCCGCGTCGGCCCCGCGCCGGTCGATCAGCACCCGCCAGTCGAGCGCGTCGCGCAGCCGCGCGGTGCGCTGGGCGAAGCGGCGGTCGCCGGCTTGGGCATGGTGGACCAGATGCGCGAGCCGGTCGTCGGCGGAGGGCAGCCGGATCCCCGCCAGCGGCGATGGCGCGGTGCGCCGGGCAAGCCGGCTGAGCAGCCCGCGCCGGGACCAGCCGAGCCGGGTGTGAAGCTCCACCGTCCGCATTCCGCCCGGGGGCGGGAACAGGGCCGGGAAGTGGTAGTCGGTGCTGACATAGGCGTCGACATCGCCGCGATAGCCGGCCGCGATCAGCGCTTCCACCGCGCGGGGCAGGTCGTCGGGCGCGACCAGCAGGTCGAAATCCACCATCTCCCGCCAGAGCGCCGGGGCGCCGCCGGTTTCGGCGATGGCGGCGGCGGCCTTGATCGCCACCGCCTCCACCCCCGCCGCGTCGAGCAGGGCGGCGAGGCGGCGGAACTCCGCCGACAGGGCCTCCGCCTCCGCCGCGCGGGCGGCGAGCGCGGGGCGGATCAGCAGCGCGGCCGCGGCGGGCGGAAGGGCGCGGGCCAGCGGGTCCAGCACCGGCCAGACCACCTGGCAGCGCGAGGCGAAAGCGGCGAGGTCGAGCGCGCGGGACCGCGGCGCGGGGGCGGGCGCGGCGGGCTTCGCCCCCGCCCCCTCCTCGCCCGCCCCCGCGGCCTCCTCCTCCGCCGCCCAGGCGCGCATCAGCGCGAAGGCGTCGTCCATCAGCGCGGCCGAAACCGCGCCGGCGCCGGCGCCGGTTTCGGCGGCCGGAGCGGGTCCGGCCGCCGGTATCGCCTCCGCGTTCACGCGGCCCCCGGCCAGACCGGCTTGCGCCGGCCGAAGAAGGCGTCGATGCCCTCGCCCGCATCCGCGGTCTCCCACGCGTCGGCCAGCGCCTCGGCGGTCATGCGGGTCACCTCCTCGTCGATCCGCGTCCCCAGCCGGCGCAGCAGCGCCTTGGAGGCGGCCACCGCCTGCGGCGAGGCGGAGATATAGGGCGCGATCTCGAACTCGATCGCGTCGTCCAGCGCTTCGGCCGGCACGGCGCGCGCCAGCAGCCCCAGCCGCACCGCCTCCGCCCCGTCGAAGAGCCGGGCGGAGAAGAACACCTCCCGCCCCTTCGCCTCGCCCATCTTCGCGAACACGAAGGGCGAAATGGTGGCGGGGATCAGCCCCAGCCGGACTTCGGTGAAGCCGAAGAGCGCGCCTTCGGCCCCCACCGCCACGTCGCAGACCGACATCATGCCCATGCCCCCGCCGAAGGCCTGGCCGTTGACCCTGCCGATCAGGGGTTTGGGCAGCGTGTTCAGCGCGTCGAGCATCCGGGCGAGGCCCATGGCCTCCTCGATCCTCGTCGCGCGGTCGGCGGCGATCTGCGCCTTCATCCAGCCGAGATCGCCGCCGGCGCAGAAGCTCTTGCCCTCGCCGGTCATCACCACGACCCGCACGGCGGGGTCGGCGCCCAGCGCGGCGGCGGCCTCGGTCAGCTCCGCGATCATCTGCGCGTTCAGGGCGTTGTGCTTGTCGGGCCGCGCCAGCGTCAGGGTGGCGACGCCGCGGTCGTCGGTCTCGATCCGGATGGTCTCAGGCATTCTCGTTCTCCTCCCTCAGGGTCCGGGCGTATCCGGCGGCGTGGGCGAGCGCCGCTCTGTCGATCCCGGTTTCCAATCCGCGGGCGGCGAGGAAATCCACCACCGCCAGCGTGTCCACATTGCCCTTGGCGCCCGGCGCGTAGGGGCAGCCGCCGAGCCCGCCGACCGAGGCGTCATAGGTCCGCACCCCCATCTCCAGCCCCACGGCGATATTCTCCAGCGCCCGGCCGCGGGTGTCGTGGAAATGCAGGGCGACCCGTTCGGCCGGCATCGCGTCCAGCACGGCGGAGAGCAGGGCGCGGGTGGTCTCCGGCGTCGCGGCGCCGATGGTGTCGCCGAGCGAGACCTCGTAGCAGCCCATCTCATCGAGCGCCTTGGCCACCGCCGCCGCCTGGCCCGGATCCACCCGCCCGTCATAGGGGCAGTCGGTGACGCAGGAGACGTAGCCCCGCACCGGCCGCCCGTCGGCCTTCGCCGCGGCGAGCACCGTCAGGAACCGCTCGAGGCTTTCGGCCACGGTGCAGTTGATGTTGGCCTTGGAGAAGCCCTCGGAGGCGGAGGCGAAGACCGCGGCCTCGTCCGCCTCGGCGGCCCGCGCGGCCTCGTAGCCCTTCAGGTTCGGGGTCAGGGCGGTGTAGGCCACGCCGGGGGCGCGGGCGATGCCGGCCATCACCTCGGCCGAGCCGGCCATCTGCGGCACCCATTTCGGGCTGACGAAGCTGGCGCACTCGATCTTGGGCAGGCCGGCGGCGGTCAGCAGGTCCACCAGCCGGATCTTGTCGCCGGCGCTGATCGGACGCGGCTCGTTCTGCAGGCCGTCTCGCGGGCCCATCTCGAACAGGATCACGTCGCGGGAAATCGGGTCGGTCATGCGCGCCTCCCTTGCCATCGCATCCTCCGGACATGGCGCATTCCGGGGGGTTAGTCCACCGGAACGGGCGGCGGAGGGCCGAGGGCGCGCGGGGTTGGCGCCGCCGCCCGCTGGGCTATGCTGCCCGCCCGACCCAGGGAGCCCCCATGACGCTTGCGCTGATCACCCACGCCTCCAGCCTCGACCACGTGACCCCGCCCGGCCATCCGGAGCGGGTGGACCGCATCCGCGCCGTGGCCGCGGCGCTGGAGGACGAACGCTTCGCTCTGCTCGACCGGCGGGAGGCGCAGGCGGCCGACGACGCGCTGCTGCGGCTCGCCCATCCGCAGGCCCATATCGACCGGCTGCGCGACGCCACCCCGGCGGAGGGCTGGGCCCAGCTCGACGCCGACACCGTGCTGTCGCCGGGCTCTGTCGACGCCGCCCTGCATGCGGCGGGGGGCTGCGCGCAGGCCGTGGATCTTGTGCTGTCGGGGGAGCGACGCGCCGCCTTCGTCGCCTGCCGCCCGCCCGGGCATCATGCCGAGCCGTCGACGCCCATGGGGTTCTGCCTGTTCTCCAACGCCGCCATCGCCGCCCTGCACGCGCTGGAGCGGCACGGGCTGAGCCGGGTGGCGGTGCTGGATTTCGACGTCCACCACGGCAACGGCACCCAGGCGGTGCTGTGGGACGAGCCGCGCGCGCTTTTCGCCTCCTCCCACCAGTCGCCGCTTTATCCGGGCACCGGGGCGGCGTCGGAGACGGGGGCGGGCAACATCTTCAACGCCCCCCTGCCCCCCGGCGCCGGCGGGGCGGCGTTCCGCGCGGCCTGGGAGGACCGGCTCCTGCCCGCCGTCGCCGCCCATGCGCCGGAGCTGATCGTCATCTCCGCCGGCTTCGACGCCCATCGCCGCGACCCGCTGGCGGAGATGGAGCTGACCGAGGCCGATTTCGCCTGGATCACCCACCGGATCTGCGACCTGGCCGACACCGCCTGCGGCGGACGGGTCGTCTCGACGCTCGAAGGCGGCTATGACCTCGTCGGGCTGGCGGCCTCCTGCGCCGCCCATGTGCAGGTGTTGATGGAGCGCAGCCTATGACCGACCCCAAGCCCGTCGAGAGCCTGAGCTTCGAAGAGGCGATGCGCGAGCTCGAAGCCGTGGTCGACCAGCTTGAGCGCGGCGACGCGGCGCTGGAGGCGTCCATCGCGCTTTATGAGCGGGGCGCGGCGCTGAAGGCGCATTGCGAGGCGCGGCTGTCGGCCGCCCAGCTCAAGGTCGACCAGATCGCCGCCGGCCCGGACGGGGCGCCGACCGCGAAGCCGATGGATCTGGGATGACCCCGACGCCTGCGCCGGCCTCCGCGCCGTCCATGGCCCAGCCCGTCGACCCGGCCTTCGCCGAGCGTCTGGCCGGCGCGGCCTGCCTGACGGAATCGGCGCTGGAGGCGCTGCTGCCGCCGGCCAACCTGCTGGGCCCCCGGGCCCCGGTGGCGGCGGCGATGCGCCATGCCTGCCTGAACGGCGGCAAGCGGCTGCGGGCCTACCTGGCGCTGGAATCCGCCGCGCTCTTCGGCGCCGACGCGGCGGCGGCGGAGCGGGTGGCCGCGGCGGTGGAGTGCCTGCACGCCTATTCGCTGGTGCATGACGACCTGCCCTGCATGGATGACGACGCCCTGCGCCGCGGCCAGCCCACGGTGCATGTGAAATGGGACGAGGCGACCGCGGTTCTGGCGGGCGACGCGCTGCAGACCCTGGCCTTCGAGATCCTCGCCCATCCCGACACCCATGCGGACGGCGGGGTGCGCGCCGCGCTGTGCCTCGGGCTCGCGCGGGCGGCGGGGGCGGCGGGGATGGTCGGGGGCCAGGCGCTCGACATCGCCGCGGAGACCGCGCCCGCCCCGCTGACCCTGGCGGAGATCGAGCGGCTTCAGAACCTCAAGACCGGGGCGCTGATCGTGTTCGCCGCCGAATCGGGGGCGATCCTCGGACGCGCCGATCCCTCGGCCCGCACGGCGCTGCGCGGCTTCGCGGAGGCGATGGGCCTCGCCTTCCAGATCCAGGACGACGTGCTGGACGTGGCGGGGGACGCCGGGGCGCTGGGCAAGGCCGCGGGCAAGGACGCGGCGGCGGGCAAGGCCACCTTCGTCTCCCTGCTGGGGCTGGAGGGCGCGCGGGCCCGCGCCGCGGCGCTGGCGGCGGAGGCGGAGGCGAAGCTCGCCCCCTTCGGCCCCGCCGCCGCGCCGCTCGCCATGGCCGCCCGCTTCGCGGTGGCGCGGGCGCGCTGAGGCCGCCGGCGCCGACTCCCCGCCGCTTCCGCGCGGTTCGCGACGCCGCGCGTCGGGATCGGGCCGCGCCGCGGCGGCCGGGCCGTCGCGCCCCTGGCGGGCCGGGCTCCGAAAATCGGTTTCTCATGAAATTTTCCGCGCCGGTGTGCGCGGCGTCACTTTCCGGTTCGTTGGCGTTCAAACGATAACCGGGCCGCGCGATCCCGCGCGTTTTCGACAGGTGATGACATGACTTCGATACACGCCGCGGGCCTCGCCTGCGGCCTGGCTTCCTGCGTGCTGGCGACCGCCGCGCAGGCGCTTCCCGTCACGCTCGGCTCCACGATCTTTCCCCGCGGGTTGCACGCCTTTCCGGTCGCCGCGACCGTGACCAGCGGCGCGCCCGACCAGAAAGGCTCGGTCTCGCCGACCGACGGCCTCCTCGGCGCGAATATCAACGACGGGGCCTGGGATATGATCGGGACGGACATCATCCGGCTCGATTTCGACACGCCCTTCTCCAACGAGGCCGGCGTCGACCTGTGGTTCGCCGAGGCGGGTCCGGTCAAGGACGGCTGGTATTTCTCGCTGAACGGGTCGAGCTTTCACGGCATCGTCGGCACGGTGCTGGCCGACACAGGGCTCGACGGCGTCGTTCCGGGCACGGGCGAGACTTTCGACGTCTTCGCCTACAAGGTCGACCTGACTGGCTTCGGCTACGCCCCGGGCGGGTCGTATTCGTCCCTGTGGATCCGGGGCTACACCTCCTGGGATCCGGTGGCGGTGGGCGTGCTGAACGCGGCGACGGCGGAGCCGGAGGCGGGCGCGGTCCCGCTTCCCGCCGCGCTGCCGATGCTGGGCGCGGCGCTCGCCCTGCTGGGCCTTGTCATGGGCCGCCGTCCGCGGCCGCGGGAGGTCTGAGCGGCGTCTCCTCCCCCCGCCCGCTCCGGGGCGGGGGGAGGCGATCCACGGCCCAGCTTCCCGGCCGCGAACCCGGCCGCGAACATTGTGCGAAGGGCCCCGATCCCCTAAACGTCCCCGATCCGTCCGCCCGGCCCGCGCCCGGGCCCAGCCGCCGCGAGGGGAGACGCCTTGACCGAGCCCACGCAGGACCGCCCGCGCACCCCGCTGCTCGACCGGGTGTCGAGCCCCGCCGACCTCAAGCGCCTGTCGGACGCGGATCTGGCCCGCCTGGCCGACGAATTGCGGGCCGAGACCATCTCGGCCGTGTCGGAGACCGGCGGCCATCTGGGCGCAGGCCTCGGCGTGGTGGAGCTGACCGTGGGCATCCACGCCGTCTTCGACACGCCCCGCGACACGCTGATCTGGGACGTCGGCCACCAGGCCTATCCGCACAAGATCCTGACCGGACGGCGCGACCGCATCCGCACCCTGCGCCAGGGCGGCGGGCTGTCGGGCTTCACCAAGCGGTCGGAAAGCGAATACGACCCGTTCGGCGCGGCGCATTCCTCGACCTCGATCTCCTCGGCGCTGGGCTTCGCCGCGGCGCGGGACCTGGGCTACGGCCAGGGGCGCCACTCCATCGCGGTGATCGGAGACGGGGCGCTTTCGGCCGGCATGGCCTATGAGGCGATGAACAACGCCGGCCATCTGGGCCTGCCGCTGGTCGTGATCCTCAACGACAACGAGATGTCCATCGCGCCGCCGGTGGGGGCGATGTCGCGCTATCTCACCTCGCTTTGGATGGGCGCGCCCTTCCAGGACTTCGCCGCCGCCGCCAAGGGCGCGGCCAACCTGCTGCCGCCGCCCTTCCGGGAAGGCGCGAAGCGGGCGAAGGAGATGCTCAAGGGCCTCGCCGTCGGCGGCACCCTCTTCGAGGCGCTGGGCTTCTCCTATGTCGGGCCGATCGACGGGCATGACCTCAGCCAGATCCTGCCGGTTCTGCGCACGGTGAAGGCGCGGGCGCACGGGCCGGTGCTGATCCACGCCATCACCCAGAAGGGCAAGGGCTACGCCCCGGCGGAGCGGGCGGCGGACAAGTATCACGGGGTCGCCAAGTTCGACGTGGCCACCGGCGCGCAGAAGAAGGCGCCCTCCAACGCGCCGAGCTACACGAGCGTGTTCGCGGAGGCGCTGATCGCGGCCGGGGAGCGGGACGACCGCGTGGTCGGCGTCACCGCCGCCATGCCCGACGGCACCGGGCTCGACAAGTTCGGCAAGCGCTTTCCCAGGCGCTGCTTCGATGTGGGGATCGCCGAGCAGCACGCGGTGACCTTCGCCGCGGGGCTCGCGGCCGCGGGGATGAAGCCGTTCTGCGCGATCTACTCCACCTTCCTGCAGCGCGCCTATGACCAGGTGGTGCATGACGTGGCCCTGCAGGGGCTGCCGGTGCGCTTCGCCATCGACCGGGCCGGACTGGTCGGGGCCGACGGCGCCACCCATGCCGGCAGCTTCGACGTGGGCTATCTGGCCAACCTGCCCGGGATGGTGGTGATGGCCGCGGCGGATGAGGCGGAGCTGGCGCGCATGGTGGCCACCTCGGTCGCCTACGATGACGGGCCTTCGGCCTTCCGCTATCCCCGCGGCGAGGGCGTGGGGGCCGAGCTTCCCCCCTGGGACGAGGTGCTGGAGATCGGCCGCGGCCGGGTGGTGCGCGAGGGCGGCGCGGTGGCGCTGCTCAGCTTCGGGGCGCGGCTGGCGGAGTGCATGGCCGCGGCGGAGGAGCTGGACGCCCGCGGGATCTCGGCGACGGTGGTGGACGCGCGCTTCGCCAAGCCGCTGGACCGCGAGCTGATCCTGCGCCTGGCGCGGGAGCATCGGGCGCTGGTGACGGTGGAGGAAGGCGCGGCGGGGGGCTTCGGCGCCCATGTCCTGCAGATGCTGGCGGGCGAAGGCGCGCTGGACCGCGGGCTGGCGGTGCGCACCATGACCCTGCCGGACGTGTTCCAGGACCATGACGCGCCGGCGAAGATGTATGCGCAGGCCGGGCTCGACGCTCGCGCCATCGCGGCGACGGCGCTGACCGCGCTGGGCGTGACCGCGCTGGACCGCGCCGGGCGGGCCTGAGGCCGGGCGGGCCTGGGGGGGCCGTCCGGGCCTCGCCGGCCGGGCCTCGCCGCCCCCGGCCTCGCCGGCCGGGCCGGCATCGTCCCGCCCGCCGTCCCCCAAGACGGTCCCGCCGGGCGCCCCCGGTTCCGCGCCGGCGCGGCGCCTCGCCGGGCCTCGCGCGCGGGTCGGGCGCCGGCTCCCGCCCGTTGACGCGAGGCCTGCCCCGCGTCATGGAGCGCGCATGTCCGATCCCGCCCCCGTTCCCTCCGCGCCGCAACGGCTCGACCAGGCGCTCGTCGCCCGCGGCCTCGCGCCGTCGCGCGCCCGGGCGCAGGCGCTGATCGCCGCCGGCGCGGTGGAGGTCGACGGGGCCCCGGCCGCCCGAGCCTCGGCGAAGATCGCGCCGGGGGCGGAGGTTCGGGTGACCGCCGACCCGATCCCCTGGGTGTCCCGCGCCGCGCTGAAGCTGGTCCACGCGCTCGACGCCTTCGGGCTGACGCCGCAGGGCATCGCGCTGGATCTCGGCGCGTCCACGGGGGGCTTCACCGAGGTCCTGCTCGCCCGCGGCGCCGCCCATGTCCATGCGCTCGACGTGGGGCATGGGCAGCTGCATCCCTCGCTGGAGGCCGATCCGCGCGTGACCTCTCACGAAGGGATCAACGTCCGCGCCCTGCCCGAGGGGCTGGTCCCGGCGCCGGACTGGATCGTCTCCGACCTGTCCTTCATCGGGCTGGAGAAGGCGTTGCCCCCGGCGCTGGCGCTGGCCCGCCCCGGCGCCCGCCTGGTGGCGCTGATCAAGCCGCAGTTCGAGGCGGGGCCCAAGGCCGTCGGCCGCGGCGGGCTGGTCAAGGATCCCGCGGTCCATGCCGAGGTCCGCGCCCGCATCCGCGCCTTTCTGGGGGCGTCGGGCTGGGAGGTCACCCACGAGGACGCCAGCCCCATCGAAGGCGGCGACGGCAACCGCGAATTCCTGATCGCCGCGAGGAAACCCGCATGACCCCGCCTGAAGCCGAAGCCGAATTCGACATCGCCCGCCTCGGCCGCCATGGCGACGGGATCGACGCGGCCGGCGCGGTCTTCGCCCCCCTGACCCTGCCGGGGGAGCGGGTCGCCGGGACCCCTGACGCCGCAGGGCGGATCGAGGCGCCGCGCATCCTCGCCCCCTCGCCCGACCGCGTGACCCCGCCCTGCCCGCATTTCGGCGCCTGCGGGGGCTGCGCGCTGCTCCACGCCTCCGACGCCTTCGTGGCCGGTTGGAAGCGGGAGCGGATCGTGACCGCGCTGGCCGCGCGCGGGCTGGAGGCGGAGGTGGCCCCGACCATCACCTCCCCCATGGCCGCCCGGCGCCGGGCGACGCTGTCGGCCAAGCGGACCCGCACCGGCGCCACGATCGGCTTTCACGCGCGGCGGGAGGTCCGGATCGTCGAGATCCCGGAGTGCCGCGTGCTCGACCCCGCCATCCCCGCCGGCTTCGACGCCCTGCGCCGGGTGGCGGCGGAGGGCGGCTCGCGCAAGGGCGAGATGAAGATGACCGTCGCGGTCACCGAGGGCGGGCTCGACGTGGACGTGACCGGGGGCAAGCCGTTGGACGGGCCCGCGCGGCTCAGGCTGGCGGCGACGGCGGGGGAGACGGGGCTGGCGCGGCTGGCCTGGGAGGGGGAGACGATCTCCGCCCCCCGCACGCCCGCGCTGGTCTTCGGCCCGGCCCGGGTGGTCCCGCCGCCCGGCGCCTTCCTGCAGGCGACGCGGGAGGGGGAGGCGGCGCTGCTCGCCGCCGCGCGCGAGGCGGTGGGGGACGCGGGGCGCATCGCGGATCTTTTCGCCGGGCTCGGCACCTTCGCCCTGCCGCTGGCCGAGGCGGCGGAGGTCACGGCCTGGGAGGGGGAGGCGGCCATGGTCGGCTCGCTTCTGGCGGGCTGGCGGGGGACCGGCGGGCGGCTGAAGCGGGTCGAGGCGTTTTCGCGCGACCTGTTCCGCAAGGCGCTGACGGCGGGGGAGCTGAAGGGCTTCGACGCCGCGGTGATCGACCCGCCCCGCGCCGGGGCCGCGGCGCAGAGCGAGGCGCTGGCCGCCTCCACCGTCGCGCGCATCGCCGCGATCAGCTGCAACCCGGAGACCTTCGCCCGCGACGCGCGGGTGCTGGTCGATGGCGGTTACGTGCTCGACTGGGTGCGCCCGGTGGACCAGTTCCGCGGCTCCGCCCATGTGGAGCTCGCCGCCGCCTTCCGGCGCCCCTGACCGCCCGCGCCCCCGGTCCAGCGCCGGCGCGGCGCCCCTGTCCGGCCTGGCGCGCGGGCCGGGCGCCGGCTCCCGTCCCCGGGGCGGGGAGCCGCCGCGACGACCCTTGCGAGCGCGTCGAGGCCCCGCCCGCGGCGGCGGGCGGCCGGGGCGCCGGGATCCGACCCGGTCAGCCGCCGAAATGCGCGGCCAGCGCCTTGATGTCGTCCACCATCACGTCGAAATCCCGGTCGGCCGGGATCAGCTCTCCGGTTCCGAACTCGTCGGGCCGCGGGAACCAGCCGGTCAGCAGCCCCGCCTCCCGCGCCGCGGCGAGGTCGTTGTTGTGGCAGGCCACCATCATCACCTCGCCCGGCTCCAGCCCCAGCGCCGCGGCCGAGGCCCGGTAGGTGATCGGCGAGGGCTTGTAGTCCCGCGCGGTGTCCGCGCCCAGGATCGCGTCCCAGCGCAGCCCCGCGAACCGCGCCAGCCGCACCATCAGCGCCACCGAGCCGTTGGAGCAGGTCCCCACGAAGCCCGCGGCGCGCAGCCGCTCCAACCCCTCGGGCGCGTCGGGCCAGGGGGGCAGCTTCTCCCACGCATGGTTGAGCGCGTCGCGCGACGGGGCGTCGAAGGCGTCGGACAGGCCCAGCTTCTCCAGCGCGAAGTCCAGGTTCTCCCGATGAATGATGTCCAGCGGCACATAGGGCCGCTCGCCATGGCGCACCCGGGCCATGCCGGGGCGGTATTCGTCCCGCCAGGCGTCGGCCAGCGCATAGGGGTCGGCGTCGAGCCCGCGCTCGGCGTAGAAGCGCGCCGCCTCCTCGGCCACGCCGCGGCGCCAGTCGACCACGGTTCCGAACACGTCGAAGATGAAGGCTTTGGGCACGGGTCCGGGCATGGCGGCGGGCTCCTGAAGGGCGGGACGGGGAATGATCCGCGCCGATAGGAGCCGCCGCCGGAAGGGCCGACTTGCGTCAGCCGCGGATGCGCGGGCCGTGTTCCGTCAGGTGGAACCGATGCGGCCGAGGGTCTCGCCCGGCGCGGCCCCGGTCTGGGCGCGGTTGAGCAGGATGTGGTCGAGGATCACGCAGGCCATCATCGCCTCGCCCACCGGCACGGCGCGGATGCCGACGCAGGGGTCGTGGCGGCCCTTGGTGACGATCTCGGTCTCCTCGCCCGCCTTGGTGATGGTCCGACGGGGCGCGAGGATCGAGGAGGTGGGCTTCACCGCGAAGCGCACCACCAGGTCCTGCCCGGTGGAGATGCCGCCGAGGATCCCGCCCGCGTGGTTGGAGGAGAAGCGGGGCTTGCCGTCATTGCCCATGAAGATCTCGTCGGCGTTCTGCGAGCCGGTGAGCTCGGCCGCCGCCATCCCCGCCCCGATCTCCACGCCCTTGACCGCGTTGATCGACATCATCGCGGCGGCGAGGTCGGTGTCGAGCTTCGCGTAGACCGGGGCGCCCAGCCCCTCGGGCGCGCCGGTCGCCTGCACCTCGACCACGGCGCCGACGCTCTCGCCCGACTTGCGCAGCCCGTCGAGATAGTCGGCCCAGGTCGCGGCGGCGGCGGCGTCGGGGGACCAGAACGGATTGCGCGCCGTCTCCGCCCAGTCCCAGCGGGCCGGGTCGATGGCGTGGACGCCCATCTTCACCAGCGCGCCGCGGATGGTCAGCCCGGGGACGAGCGCGTCGAGCGCCGCCCGGGCGAGCCCGCCGGCCGCCACCCGCGCCGCGGTCTCGCGCGCCGAGGCCCTTCCGCCGCCGCGCGGGTCGCGCACGCCGTATTTGCGCCAGTAGGCGATGTCGGCATGGCCGGGGCGGAACTTCTCGGCGATCTCCGAATAGTCCTTGGAGCGCTGGTCGGTGTTCTCGATCATCAGCTGGACGGGCGTGCCGGTGGTCACGCCCTCGTAGACGCCGGAGAGAATGCGCACCTGGTCGGGCTCGCGCCGCTGGGTGGTGTAGCGGTTCTGGCCGGGGCGGCGGCGGTCGAGGAAGACCTGGATATAGTCCTCGGAGATCGGGATCCCCGGCGGAACCCCGTCCACGGTGGCGCCGAGCGCGGGGCCGTGGCTTTCGCCCCAGGTGGTGAAGCGGAACAGGCGGCCGAAGCTGTTGAAGGGCATGGCGGGGCTCCGCTGGGTCGTTTTGGCGTTGCGCAGGGTCTAGCGGGAATGGCGACCGGGCGGAAGGGGGCCCCCGGTTTCCCGTCGCGGGGCGGCGGGGGAGGGGAGACCGCGCCGCCCGCGCCCCCGGTCCAGGGCCGGCGCGGCGCCCCGGTCCGGCCGGGCGCCCGGGTCGGGCGCCGGCCTCCCGGCCCCGGGGCGAGGGAGCCGCCGCGACCGCCCGCGCGCCCGGCCCGACCCGTCCGCCCGCGGCGGCGGCCGACGGGGGCGCCTGGCGCGGCCGTCTCTTCCCCCGGGTCCCGCTCCCGCCCCCCGCCTTGACCCCGCGCCCGGGCGAGGCTAGGCGGAACCCGGCCCCGGTCCGCCTGCGAACCCCCGTCCCCGACCGCGCGGGCCCACCACACGAGGAGCGCCCCCCATGTCGAACTCCCTGCTGATCCTGCCCGGCGACGGCATCGGCCCCGAGGTGATGGCCGAGGTCCGCAAGGTCATCGACTGGTTCGGCGCCAATCGCGGCCTGACCTTCGAGGTCTCCGAAGATCTCGTCGGCGGCTGCGCCTACGATGCCCATGGCACGCCCCTGACCGACGCCGCGATGGAGAAGGCCCAGTCGGTCGACGCCGTGCTGCTCGGGGCCGTGGGCGGGCCGCAATATGACAAGCTCGACTTCTCGGTGAAGCCCGAGCGGGGCCTGCTGCGCCTGCGCAAGGAGATGGACCTCTATTCCAACCTCCGCCCCGCGGTCTGCTTCGACGCGCTGGCCGATTTCTCGTCGCTCAAGAAGGACGTGATCGGCGGGCTCGACATCATGATCGTGCGCGAGCTGACCTCCGGAGTTTACTTCGGCGAGCCCCGCGGCGTGTTCAAGGAAGGCAACGAGCGGGTGGGCATCAACACCCAGCGCTACACCGAGGGCGAGATCGCCCGCGTCGCCCGCTCGGCCTTCGAGCTGGCGCGCGCGCGCAACAACAAGGTCTGCTCCATGGAGAAGGCCAACGTGATGGAGAGCGGCATCCTGTGGCGCGACGTGGTGCAGGAGATCCACGACGCCGAATATCCGGATGTCGAGCTCTCCCACATGTACGCCGACGCGGGCGGCATGCAGCTCGTCCGCTGGCCCAAGCAGTTCGACGTGATCGTCACCGACAACCTGTTCGGCGACATGCTGTCGGACGTCGCCGCCATGCTGACCGGCTCGCTGGGCATGCTGCCCTCCGCCAGCCTCGGCGCGCCGATGGCCAACGGGCGGCCCAAGGCGCTTTACGAGCCGGTGCACGGCTCCGCCCCCGACATCGCCGGCACGGGCAAGGCCAACCCGATCGCCTGCATCCTGTCGTTCGGGATGGCGCTGCGCTATTCCTTCGGCAAGCTCGACGAGGCGGCGCTGCTGGAGCGGGCCATCGACGCCGTGCTGGCCGACGGCGTGCGCACCGCGGACCTGATGCAGGCGGGCGACAAGGCCCCGGCCTCCACCGCCGAGATGGGCGACGCCATCGTCTCCAAGCTGGGCGAACTGGCCTGAGCGAGCCGCCGGCGGAATGGGGAAAGGGCGGCCTGCGGGCCGCCCTTTTCGTTTGCGCAGGGGGCCGGGCCGCGCGGGCCGGGGACCGGCGAAGACTGCTCGGGACTCACCCGAGAACAAGCCGCGCCTGTTCTCCGCAGCCGTCCGTCGCTGTCGATGCCTGAGCGACTCGCCCGAAGCGGTCAAGGGCGAGCCCCGCTTCGCGGGGGCGCTGCGCGCCCCTTGACCGCTCCGGACGAGTCGCTCTTTTCGGCATCAGCGACGGACGGCTCCGGAGAACAGGCGCTTCCGGCAGGGCCTGGGGTTCGGGGGGGCGCGGGGGGCGGCGTCAGGCGCGGTCGATGCGGAACTGGTAGCAGTTGTTGGTCGCGGAGCGGACATGCAGATAGGCGGTGCGCGGGTCTTCCAGAAGCTCGGCCGCCGCCTCCGCCAGGTCGTCGGGATGCACGATGCGGCCGGTTCCGTAGTGGATCCGGTCGTTGGCCAGATAGCCTTTCACCAGCATCCTGTTGACCCGGCAGATTTCGGTGGCGGGCACGGCCGCGTCATGGGGCTCGCACGCGTCGGCGCACAGGAAGATCGGGCCGGTTTCGGCATAGGGGTCGAGCGCGGGGAACGGGCGCCAGGCGAGCACCAGCATGTCGCGGCCCTCGGGCACGTTCTTCAGGCAGCAGCGGCAGGGGGCGGGGCCGCCGTCGGCGACCAGGCGCTCGGCCGGGCGGCCATAGGCGTCGGGGGCGCCGGCGCGGATCGCCTCGGCCTCGGCGGCGGTCAGCGAGACATAGGCGAGCGCGGCGGCCGGCGCGGCGGGGCGGGGGAC
>JAYZWL010000156.1:0-18052 GCA_036154955.1 Pseudomonadota bacterium
GCCCCCCCGCCCCCGCCCGCATCCGGCGCATCCGGATCGCGCCCGGTCAGCCAGCGCTCGGGATTGGCGCAGGCGATCCGGCGGAACAGGTCGTCCCCCAGCGCATGCCGCAGGCGGATCGACAGCGACCGCTCGGGCAGCGTCTCCATCTCCGCCATGTAGAAATCCGAGCCGAACAGCACCTTCGCCCGCACCGCCGGGTCGTCGAGGAACACCCGCAGCACCGGGAAATATTCGTCGAAATAGAAAATCGTGTAGCTGATGTCGGTGTAGAGGTTCGGGAACCGCGGATCGCCCAGCATGTCGAGGATCGCGGTCAGCCAGTTCGCCTCCCGCGCGGCCTGGTCGCCCGGCGCCATCGGCTCCTCCAGATAGGCCTTCCAGTCCTTCGCGCCGCCGAAATGGGCGAGGTTGACGCGCAGCGCCGGGAACGCCTCCATCACCGGGCGGAAGGCGTGGGGGGAGGCGAAGCGGCGCGGCTCGGCCCCGCCGCGGGGGCGTCGCCAGTCCCGCTCCATCCGTTCGAGGTCGCTGTGCCCCACGCCGCCGCGCGAACAGTGCGAGATCACCGGCACGTCGCGTTCGAGGCAGAGCGGATAGACCTGCTCCATCAAAAGGTCGTGGTCCGGCGGATAGCCCAGCGGCGGGTAGAGCTTCACCCCCCGGAACCCCATGTCGAGGCAGCGGCGAAGCTCGTCCACCCCCGCCTGTCCGCGGGCGGGATGCACCGTGGCGAAGGGCAGGATCGTCCCCGCCAGTTCCGGCTGGGACGCGATGCGGGCCAGCGCGTCATGCTGCGCCGGCAGGTCCTCGGGCACGCGGCCCTTGCCCATATGGGCCATGTCCATCGGCAGCACGACGAAGCGGGTCCCGCGCGGGTAGTAGCCGCGCACCGCGCGCAGCACCCCCTCCTGCCCCGCATGGCGGGACGAGATAGCGGCGAAGCGGGCCGCGCGCTCGAACCGGTCGCGACGCTCGAACGGCAGCAGGCGGCGCAGGGTCCAGATCAGGCCGGTGCGGAAGGTCCTGTTGCGCAGCGCCGCCATCAGGCCGAAGGGCAGATAGCCGTCGGGCACGTGGTCCAGCGTGAAGGCGTGGACATGGCAATTGGTGATCGGAAGATCGGGAGGGGGGGCGGGTCGGGGGGCGGAACCGGGGTCTGGCATGGGCGCGCTCGTCGGCTTCTGACGTTACGTCACCCTATCACGTCCGCCACCCTGCGGAACGTGAACCCGCGCACGGTTCCGCCACGGGCGCGCGCAGGGGTCCCGGGGGCGCGGGGGGAGGCGGCCCCCGGGACGGTCGCGCCTCAGGGCGCGGCGCGAAGCTGCATGGCCCGGCCCCGCCGGCGGCCGGAGCGCAGGACGGCGGCGGAAAGCCAGAAGGCCAGCGCCGCCCCCGCGCCCCGCACCGCATCGGCGCGGGCCTCGCGCGCCCGACGGGCGGCGGCGGCGTAGGGGTCGGCGGCGGCGCGGGCGAAGTCGAACTCGGTCATCGCATCAGGTCCGTTGATCTGCGGCGGGAGGGAGGAGCCCGCCTCTGACCCCAATATCGTGGCCGCGCCGCTTGACCGCAAACGAGCTTTGTGGCGCCTTCGGTTAAACCCACCTTTTCCGAATCCGCCCCGGAGACCCTGCGTCATGCCCGACTCCGACCGCATGCCCCCGCTGGGCGGCCTGCGCGCCTTCGAGGCCGCGGCCCGGCACATGTCTTTCGCCAAAGCCGCCGACGAACTGCACGTCACCCCCGCCGCGCTGAGCTGGCAGATCCGCAAGCTGGAGGAGCATTTCGGCCAGCCCCTGTTCCGCCGCCTCAACCGCGCGATCGAGCTGACCCCCGCCGGCCACGCCCTGCGCCCGGGAACCGAGGCCGGCTTCCGCGCCTTCCGCGAGGCGCAGCGCGCGGTGCGGAGGCTGGCGCAGGACCGGCCGCTGGTGGTCACCGCCGGCCCGGCGCTGACCGCCAAGTGGCTCGCCCCCCGCCTGTTCCGCTTCGCCGAATCCCATCCCGACATCGAGCTGCGCTTCGTCGCCTCCCTGCGCACCATGGATTTCGACCGGGACGGGATCGACGCCGCGATCCGGCTGGGCCGCGCCCCCACGCCGGGCCTGACCCATCGCGACCTGTGGGTGGACCGCCTGGTCCCGCTCTGCACGCCCGAGCGCGCCCGCACCCTGCGCCGGCCCGAGGATCTCGCCGACCACCCCTTGCTTCACGACGATTCCCTTGCGCTGATCCTGGAGGATCCCGCATGGCCGACATGGCTGCGCGCCGCAGGCGTCGGCGGCGTGGAGGGCGGGCCGCTGTCGGGCGACCGCGGCCCCCGCTT
The DNA here is from genome assembly GCA_036154955.1 of Pseudomonadota bacterium. Classification (GTDB taxonomy): domain Bacteria; phylum Pseudomonadota; class Alphaproteobacteria; order Rhodobacterales; family Rhodobacteraceae; genus Albimonas. The sequence continues at coordinate 2,330 of JAYZWL010000156.1, forward strand.
CTCCCATGCCGACCACGCCATGGACGCCGCCCTCGACAACGCCGGCGTGGTGCTGGGCCGCTTCCTGGTCAGCGAGCGGGAACTGCTCGCCGGCCGGCTGGTCGCGCCCTTCGGCCTGACCCTGCCCCTGCCCGGCGTCTACCGCTTCCTCTGCCCGCCGGGGGCGGAGCGGTCGGGGTCGCTCGCCACCTTCCTCGGCTGGCTCGAATCGGAGATGGCGGCGACCCGGGCCGCCATGCAGGCGATGTTTCCGGAGGTCGATTTCTCGGTCCCCGACGCGCCCGACGGTTCGCCCTCGAAACCGAAATCCGGGGAGAGGGCGCGAGGATGACCGGTTTCAGCAGGTTTGCGGCGCAATCGCCTCAATCGCGTCGAACGCAGGACCCAATCGCCCCTCAGGTTCAGGCTCAAGAAGTTGGTTCCAGAGCTGCGACCGGGACGGCTTCCTCAGATCCGGCGCGTCGACGCGATTGCCCCCCCTCTGACCGTCGGCGCGTCGGATCACCTATCCCCGAAACACCCGAGCGTTCCCCGCCTGACGCGCCCGTCCCCCGGGACGCCGCCCGCCGGCATGCGCTTTGCAGCCGGGGCCGGGGCGTGGCATGGGGGGCCGTCCCCTTCCGCCGCGCCGGACCAACCCGCATGACCCAGCTCTCCGTTCCCCGCCCTGCGCCTCGCGGAACCCCGGCATGAGCGCCTCTCCCGATCGCCGTCTCGCCACCGCCACCGGCTGCGGGGCGGTGGCGCTCTGGGCGCTGCTGGCGCTGCTGACCGTGCGGTCCGGCGCCGTGCCGCCCTTCCAGCTCACCGCGCTTTGCCTCGCGCTCGGGGCCGGGGTCGGGCTGGTCTGGGCGCGGGCGAGGGGGCGGCCGCTCGCCGCCGCCGTGACCGGGGCGCTGGCGGGGGGGCCGCGGGCGCTGGCGCTGGGGATCGGGGGGATCTTCGGCTATCACTTCTTCTACTTCACCGCCCTGCGCGGCGCGCCGGCGGCGGAGGCGGGGCTGATCGCCTATCTGTGGCCGCTGCTGATCGTGCTGTTCTCCGGCCTGCTGCCGGGGGAGCGGCTGCGCCCCCTGCACATCCTCGGCGCGCTGGCGGCGCTGGCCGGCGCGGCGCTGATCCTCGCCCCCAGGCTGGGCGCGGATGCGGCGGGGGGCGGGGGCTTCGACCCGCGCCATTCGCTGGGCTTCGGGGCCGCCCTCCTCTGCGCGCTGATCTGGTCGGGCTACTCGGTGCTGTCGCGCCGCATGGGCGAGGCCCCGACCGAGGCCGTCGCCGTCTACTGCGCCGCCGGGGCGGTCCTGTCGGCGCTGGCCCATCTGGCGCTGGAGACGACGGTCTGGCCCGCCGGCCCCGGGGAATGGGCGGCGGTGGTCGGGCTGGGGCTGGGGCCGCTGGGGCTCGCCTTCTACGTCTGGGACTACGGGGTGCGGCGCGGGGACATCCAGCTTCTGGGCGTCGCCGCCTACGCCGCGCCGCTGCTGTCCACCCTGGCGCTGGCCGCTGCGGGCGAGGCGCGGCTGACCGGGACGCTGGCCCTGTCGGCCGGGTTGATCGCGGGCGGGGCGGCGCTGGCCGCGCTGGGCTCGCGCCGGGCCGGCGCGGCGCCCGCGGCGTAGCGGGCGGGGCCGGGTCGGGCGGCGAGGCGCGGGAACGAAAAAGAGGGCCGCTTCAGCGGCCCTCCCTGTCTGCGCCGACCGTTCCGGCCGGCCTGGCCTGCGGTTTCGCCCGCGGCCGGAGCGGGAGATCAGTGGACCGAGGGGCTCAGCCGGGTGATCTCCTCCTTGATCTTGAGTTTCTCTCGCTTCATGCGCGCCACTTCGAAACTGTCGGCGGCGGGCCGGCGCTGCTCATCTTCAATGAGACGGGCCAGGTGCTGATGCTTTTTCCTGAGCTCGGTGATGTGCCCGGCGAGGTTCATCGGCGTCCTCCTTCCATGATGCGGATACCGATGATCTAAGCACCTGCCCCCGCGTCCGTCATCCGTTTTTCACAGAACCGTGGCGTTATCTTCGTGAAATTTTGGTCACTAAGGTTAACGAAACTTTCAACTGACGCCCTCATCGCGCAATTAACCTGCCCGAAACCGCGCTCAAACGTTTGTTTCTTGGCGGAATTGTTCGGCGGCGCGCCCGCAGCGGCGCCCCAACGACCGCCGCGACCGTTCATCGGCCCGGGCCGGGCGCGCGCGACCGGGCGCCCGCCCGGCGCAACCCTGGCGCGAATCACCCGCCCCACGTCGCTGTCGCCGCCACGCCGCCACGCCTGCGGCCGGCGCCGGGCGACTCGTCGCGGCTCAGCCTCGCGGCAGGGCCCGTTCGACCAGCAGCGACCAGTAGGCCACGCCCAGCGGCGCGGCGCGGTCGTCGAAGTCGTATTCCGGGTGATGCAGCGGCGCGCTGTCGCCATTGCCGATGAACACGAAGCTCGCCGGGACCACCTGGCCGAAGAAGGCGAAGTCCTCGCCCCCCATCACCGCGGTCGCGTCGGGGGTGACGTTCTCCGCCCCCACCAGCTCGGTCATCACCGACACCGCGAAATCGGTCATCGCCGGGTCGTTCCAGGTCACCGGATAGGCGTCGAGCCCAAGCTGGGCGTCCACCTCCACCCCCATCGCCTCGCCGATCAGGCGGCACTGACGCTCCATCTCCCCGATCAGATGGTCGGCGAGCGCGTCGTCCAGCACCCGCACCGTGCCCCAGATCTCGGCCGAGGGCGGCAGGACGTTGTAGGCCGACCCCGCCTGAAAGCGGGTGACGGAGATGACGCCCGGGTTCATCGGGTCCCGCCGGCGGGAGATGATCGACTGGAACGCCCCGACAAGCTGGCTGCCCGCCACGATCACGTCGTCGGCCAGATGCGGCATGGCCGCGTGACCGCCCCGGCCGCGGATCGTGATCACGAAACGGTCGGCATAGGCCAGCGCGGCGCCCGGCGTGGTGCCGAAGGTCCCCACCGCGTCGCCGGGGGAGTTGTGCATGCCGAAGGCCGCGCGCACCGGCCAGCGGTCCAGCAGCCCGTCGTCGATCATCGCCTTGGCGCCGCCGCCGCCTTCCTCCGCCGGCTGGAACACGAAGACCACGGTGCCGGAGAAGTTGCGCGTCTCGGCGATGCGCTTGGCCGCGCCCAGCAGCATGGTGGTGTGCCCGTCATGGCCGCAGGCGTGCATCTTGCCCGGCGTCGTGGACGCCCAGGGCTTGCCGGTCGCCTCCAGGATCGGCAGCGCGTCCATGTCGGCGCGGATCAGGATGCGCTTTTCCGGGCCGTCGGCCGGTCCGTCGGCGCCGTGCAGGATGCCCACCACCCCGGTCCGGCCCACCCCGGTCTCCACCGTGTCGAAGCCGAAGCCGCGCAGCTTCTCGGCCACCACGCCGGCGGTGCGCGCCTCCTCGTAATTCAGCTCCGGGTGCATGTGCAGGTCGCGGCGCCATTCGGCCAGCTCCGCTTCCAGCGCCATGATCGAGTTCGGGATGGGCTTGTTCATGCCGGGGCTCCGGTGCAGGGGGCCGCGCGGGCGGGCGAGCGGCGCGGCTCAGCGGTCGAGATCGAGCGGCTCCGCCCCGCGCAGGATGGCGGCGGCCGCGGGGGAGAAATCGTCGCCATCCCTGACATGGCACGGCCCCTCGTGCAGCGCCAGCGGCGCGAGCAGCGACAGCGGGCCGCGCGCCCCCTTGCGGGCGGCGACGATCACCCGCCCGGCCGGCCGCCCCTCCCGCGCCGCCAGCGGCAGCACGCGGATGTCGCCGGCCCGCCCCTCCAGCGCGGCCAGGATCTCGCCCAGCCGTTCGGCCCGGTGGATCAGGGTCAGCCGGCCGCGGGGCTTCAGGCGGCGCAGGGCGGCGTCCACCCAGGCGCCGGTGGAGACGCGGGCCAGCCGGGCGACGGCGCGGCCCGCATCGGGCGAGGCCGGCGCCTCGGCCGGGAACCAGGGCGGGTTGGTCAGCACATGGTCGAAGCTCAGCGCCCGCAGCGCGGCCGGCGGCTCGCGCGCGTCGCCCTCATGCACCGTCAGCCCGGCCGCCGCGCCGTTGACCGCGGCCAGCGCGGCATAGGCCGGCTGCACCTCCAGCCCGTGCAGGTCGACGCCCGGCGCCCGCGCGCCCAGGCACAGCGCCGCCGCCCCCGCGCCGCAGCCGAGGTCCAGCGCGCTTTCGCCGGGCAGCGCGGGACAGGCGGCGGCCAGCATCACCGGGTCGGTCCCGGCGCGGTAGCCGTGGCGGGGCTGAAGCAGGCGGACCCGTCCGCCCAGCAGGTCGTCCTCGGTCAGGTCGGCGGGGTCGAAACGCCGCGTTTCCGCCGCGTGGTCCTCCGCGCGCCCCGACAGGCCGCTCACCCCTCCGCCCCCGGCGCGGGGCGCAGCTCCGCCTCCAGCCCGTTGTCGCGCAGGATGGCGCGGGCGCGGAAGGCGTCGGCGCGCGCGCAGACCAGCCTGCGCGGCAACACGCCCAAGCTGCCTTCCAGGACGCTCGTATGGACGTCGTATTCGAAGCAGACTATATCCTCGCCACGCAGCAGGGCCGTGGCGAAGGCGATCACCGTGGGATCGTTGGTGCGGATGAGTTCTTCCATGTCCCGACGCATAGCGCGGCCCTGAGCCGTCCGTCGAGGGCGGCCTGTCCGCGGCCCCCATTCCCGGCTCCGGCCGACCGACGATTTCGCCGAGCAGCCCGACGAAGGAACCGCCCGCCCGTGACCGCGCCCGCCGCCCCCGCCCGCAGCAGCCAAGCCGGCCTCGCCCCGACGGACTCTCCGCTGGACGCCTTCTCCCGGCTGCAAGGGCTGGTCGCCGAGGACATGGCGCGGGTCAATCACCTGATCGCGACCCGCATGGCCTCCGAACATGCGCCGCGCATCCCCGAGATCACCCGCCACCTGGTCGAGGCCGGCGGCAAGCGCCTGCGTCCGATCCTGACGCTGGCCGCCGCCCGGCTCTGCGGCTACGAGGGCGAGCATCACGTGCTGCTGGCGGCGACGGTGGAGTTCATTCACACCGCCACGCTGCTGCATGACGACGTGGTGGACGAAAGCGCCCAGCGGCGCGGGCGGCCCACCGCGAACCTGTTGTGGGACAACAAGTCCTCGGTGCTGGTCGGGGATTTCCTGTTCTCCCGCTCCTTCCAGTTGATGGTGGAGGCCGACAGCCTGCGGGTGCTCGCGATCCTCGCCGACGCCTCCGCCGTGATCGCGGAGGGGGAGGTGATGCAGCTCGCCACCGCCAACGACCTGTCGACGGGCGAAGACGCCTATCTGCGCATGATCCACGGCAAGACCGCGGCGCTGTTCGCGGCGGCCTCCGAGGTCGGCGGCGTGATCGCGGGGGCCGAGGAAGCGCGCGTCGAGGCGCTGCGCGCCTATGGCCGCGCGCTGGGCATGGCCTTCCAGATCGTCGACGACCTGCTGGACTACGGCGGCAGCTCGGCCGCGCTCGGCAAGAACGTCGGCGACGACTTCCGGGAAGGCAAGGTCACCCTGCCCGTGCTGCTGGCGGTGGAGGCGGCGCAGGACGCCGCGGCCCGCGACTTCTGGGTGCGGGTCATCGAGAGGCGGGAGCAGGGGGAGGGCGACCTCGCCCATGCGCTCGACCTCATGCGCTCCTCCGGCGCGCTGGCCGCGACCGAAGCCCGCGCCCGCGCCTATGCGGAGGAGGCGCGCGAAGCCCTCTCTCCCTTCCCTGACACGCCGCTGCGCGAGGCGCTGCGCGACGTGGTGGACTTCGTGGTGGCGCGGCTCAACTGATCCCGGCGGGGGGCGGCGCCGGGTCGACCGGCCCGGCCTCGGCCCAGAAGCCCGCCCTGCGCATCGCCTCCGCCGCGGCGCGGGCCGGCGCGGCCTCCGCGAAGATCCCGAAACAGGTGGCGCCGCTGCCCGACATCCGCGCCAGCAGGCAGCCCGGCAGGTCGGCGAGCGCCGAGAGCGTCGCGCCGACCTGCGGCGTCGTCTCCCGCGCCGGGTCCTCCAGCATGTTCGACGCCCCGCGCAGCGCGGCGACGAGCGCCGCGGCGTCCGCATATCCCTCCGCCGCCCAACGGGCCGCGCGCCCGTCCCTGGACTTCAGGCGGGCGAAGACGGCGCCGGTGGGGGTGGCCACGCCGGGATTGGCCAGGACCAGCCAGAACGGCGGCAGGGGCGGGGCCGGGGCCAGCGCCTCGCCGATCCCGCCCATCACCTGCGCCCGCGGGCCGTGCACGCAGACCGGCAGGTCCGCGCCCAGCGTCAGCCCGATCTCCGCCAGCGTCCCGGTCGGGAAATCCAGCCCCCACAACCGGTTGAGCAGCCGCAGCGCCGCCGCCGCATCCGCCGATCCGCCGCCGATGCCCGAGGCGACCGGCAGCCGTTTCTCCAGCCGCAGCGCCGCGCCCGGCAGCGGCCGGCCCGCGCGCGCGCGCAGCGCCTCCGCCGCGCGCAGCACCAGATTGTCCGGCCCCGCCGACAGGCCGGCGCCGAACGGGCCTTCGACGGTCAGGGACAGATCCTGCGCCGGCGCCGCGGCCAGCACGTCGCCGATGGCCGGAAACACGACCAGCGAGTCGAGCAGGTGCATCCCGTCCGCCCGACGGCCGAGCACATGAAGATGCAGGTTGACCTTGGCCCGGGCGGGCTCCGTCGCCTCCGCCGCCCCCGGGTCAGCCGCCATTCGCCGCCGGGGCCTTGGGATCGGCGCCGGAGGCGGAGGCGCCGGCGGGGGCGGCCGAGGCCTCCTCCTTCAGCACCACGTCGAGCCCGCGGTCCAGCTTGGCCCGGATCCGCTCAAGGTCCTTCTCCGCCGGCTCGAAGCTGATCGCCCGGCGCCACTGGAACCGCGCCTCGCGCTTGCGCCCGACCATCCACAGCGCGTCGCCCAGATGGTCGTTGATGATCGGATCGGTCGGCATAAGCTCCACCGCCCGCTCCAGATGCGGGGTCGCCTCGGCGTATTTGCCGATGCGGTAGAGCACCCAGCCCAGCGAGTCGGTGATGTAGCCGTCCTCCGGCTTCTGCTCGACCGCCTTTTCGATCATGGCCTGGGCCTCGTCGAAGTTGCGGCTGAGCTCCACCCAGGAATAGCCCAGATAATTCAGCACCATCGGCTGGTCCGGCTCCAGCTCCAGCGCCTTCTGGAAGTCCGGCTCGGCCTCGGCCCACCGGCCCGCGCGCTCATTGGCGATGCCGCGGCGGTAGAAGATCGACCAGTGCTGCCGGCGGATCGGATCGATCCGCTCCAGCGCCGCGTCATAGGCCGCGATCGCCTCCGGCCAGCGCTCCGCTTTGCTGAGCGCCTGGGCGAGCGACAGCCGCACCTCCAGGTCTTCGGGATGGGCGCGGGCCAGCGCGTCCAGCACGATCACCGCGTCGTCGTCCCGGTCCAGCGTCAGCAGCGCGTCGGCGCGGCTGAGCTCCGCGGTCAGGAACACCGCCGCGCCGCGGGGCACCATGCGGAAATCCTCGATCGCCGCCTCGTGCTGACCCTGCGCGTCCAGCAGCCGGCCGGCGAGCACCCGCACTTCGTGCAGGTCGGGGCGCAGCGACAGCGCGATGCGGGCGTAAAGCAGCGCCACCCCCGCCCCGCGGTCGGAGCCCAGCGCGGTGGCGATGGAGAACAGCGCCTCCGCCGCGCCTTCGCGGGCGGTGGAGACCATCAGCGCCGGCGCCTCGCCCCGGTCGAGCCGGGCGAGTTCGTCCGCCGCCTCGACGAAGCCGGGGGCGGCGTCGGCGTAGACCTGGCGGGCGGCGTCGGTCTCGCCCAGCGTCTCCAGCGCCCAGCCCAGCGCCAGCGCCGGGCGCCCGGCATTGGCGGCGCCGGCGGCGAAGGCGGCTTCCAGCGCCTCGCGCGAGCCGGCGGCGTCGCCCATCACGGCGCGGGCGAGGCCCAGGTGATAGCTGCCGAACAGCTCCGCCGCGCGTTCCCCGCGCAGGGCGGAGAAGGCGGCCTCCATCGCGTCGCGGTCGCCGCGCCCGACCTCGGCCCAGCCGCGGAGCAGGCCGGTGACCAGCGGCGACATGCGCCCGTCCTCCACCGACAGCCGCGCCAAGGCCCCGTCGAAATCGCCCGAGGCGATGTCGTCGGCGACCAGCGTCAGCGCGGAGAGCTGGTGGGAGGGGTCGCTCTCGGCGATGCGCCCGGCGATGGCGGCGGCGCCGCGCAGGTCTCCGGTCAGCAGCTTGAAGGTCATCGCCCGGTCGCGCAGGTCGGCGTCGCCGGGATCGCGGGCCAGCGCGGCCGAGAAGAAGCGCGCCGCCTCGTCGTAGTCGTTCCTCGCGGCGGCGGAGCGGCCGGCGAGATACGCGCCCGAAAGCGACGTCGCCGCCGCCTCCTGCGCGAGACCCCCGAAAGCCAGCGCCGCGAACGCGGCCCTGAACGCGAAAGCATGGGCTCGGGTCGTCACGGCGTCCGGTCCTCCGGCTGGGTGGCGGCTGTCATTCACCATACATACTGCGCGTCCCGGCCTTAGCCAACGGCGCCGCCCCGTAAAAACGTGCGGAAAATCGTGCGAAGACTCCCCCGAACCGCCCGGACGTCGCCCAAATTTGAACACCGGCTGACGATCATGTAGGGTCCGAACGCGGTCTCGCGACACGCAACGGAAATGATATGACGCCTGCTTCACGCCTCTTCACCGGCGCGCTGGTCATCGCCTCGGCCCTCGGCGCGGCGGTTCCGCCGGCGCTCGCCGTCCAGGACGCCTTCACGACCTCCGCCGGCAAGCGCGTGGTCCTGACCCCTGCGCGCGAAATGGGCTGCGGCGCCATGGCGCGCAAGATCGAGGAGATCGACGCCACCGGCTATCGCGGCCGGAATCCGCAGCCGATCGACCCCGCCGACCAGCGCCTGTTCAAGTATGAGACCGCCGTGTCCAACCGATACTATTCCCGCTGCCGCATCGTCGGCCCGGCCGGCACCGCCACCGAGGTGCTGCGCAGCGGCTTCCGCAAGAGCGCGCCCGGCGAATGACGCGGGGCGGGATCCGGCCCCCGGCCGCGCGTCGCGACGTCCGCAAGGCCCCGGCATGATCCGCGCCCTGCCCGTCGCGGGCGCCGGGCGTGTGGCGCTGGCCGCCGCGGTCGCCTTCGCGCTGGACCAGCTTTCCAAATGGTGGATCCTCGGGCCGCTCGACCTGCGCGCGGTGGGGATCGTGGACGTGTTCCCGCCCTTCCTGCGCTTCACGATGGCGTGGAATCCCGGCGCCAATTTCGGACTGGGCGGAGAGCTGGGGCGCGACGTGTGGATCGCCGCGGCGGCGCTGATCTCCATCGGGCTCGCGATCTGGTCCACGCGGATGCGCGCGCCGCTGCGCAAGGTCTCGGTCGGGCTGCTGATCGGGGGGGCGCTGGGCAATGCGCTCGACCGGGTGATCCACGGCGCCGTGGTCGATTTCCTGAACATGAGCTGCTGCGGATTCGACAATCCCTACGCCTTCAACCTCGCCGACGTCTTCATCTTCGCGGGCGCGGCCGGGTTGATCCTGCTCGACGGTTCTGACAAGCAAGGCGCCTGACCGGCGCCGCCGGACCGGCCCCGAGGCGGGCCGGAGAGGTCCTCAGGGAGGTCCAGGGCTCCATGGCCATCAACTCGATCGAACGCGCCCCGCGGATCCTGCTGCTGGTCGCCGCGGCCTGCGTGGCGCTGTCGGGCTGCGCGGGCGGACGGCGCGCGGTCGGGGACGCCTTCGGGCTGACGGTGGATTCGCCCAACGCGTTCAACGTCTCGCCCCGCGCCCCCCTGCGCCTGCCCTCGGATTTCGCGTCGCTGCCCGCCCCGCAGCCCGGCGCCCCCAGCCCGCTGGAGCCGCGGCCGGAGGCCGAGGCCCGCGCCGCGCTCGCCGCCGCCGGCGCGCCCGCGACGGGCGGGTCCTCGCCCAGCCCCGGGGAGCTGGCGCTGCTGGGCGCGGCGGGAAGCGACCAGGCCGACCCCGCGATCCGTCCGACGCTGGAAGCCGAGGTCGACGCCTCCCAGACCGACCAGTACGGGCTGAGCAGCCTGTTCGGCTACAAGGTCCCCGACGGCACGGAGCGGGAGACGCTGGATCCCCGCACCGCCGCCGAAGAGGTGCGCGAACAGGGGGCGCTGACCCCCACGCCCGCGCCGCTGCCGCCCGAGACGCCCTCGGGCACCTATGTGCTGCCGGTGAACATCCCCTGACCTGACCGGCCTGCGGAGGTCGCGCCCGCCCGCCGTCCCCGCCCCGGCCCCCGCCCGCCGCGGGGCGCGGGGGCGCGGGCGTCCTGCGGGCGAAGGCGCGAATCCGTGACCGGCCCGCGGCTTGCGCCCGCCGCGCCGGCGCCTAGGTTGGGGGTCGCCTTCCGCGCCATCCCCGCGGCCCCGGCCCGCGCCACCGCCCCCCGGCGACCGGCGCGACGGCGGCCGCCTGATCCGGAGCCTCGCATGCCGCTTCCCCCCGATCCCGAGCCCTCCCGCCCCGCCGACGCCTCCCGTCGGCGACGCCGGGAGCCCGACGGCGGGGCGCGTCGCGGTCGTCGCCCCGGCCTCGCCGCCGCGGCGCTGCTCGCCTGGGCGGCGGCCGCGGCCCCGGCGCTGGCGCCCGCGCCCGCCGCCGCGGCGCCGGCGGTGACCACCTTCACCCTCGACAACGGCCTGCGCGGCGTGGTGATCGAGGATCACCGCGCCCCGGTCGTCACCCACATGGTCTGGTATCGCGTCGGCGCCGCCGACGAGCCGCCGGGCAAGTCCGGCATCGCCCATTTCCTCGAACACCTGATGTTCAAGGGCACCGACGAGATCCCCGACGCCGCCTTCTCCAAGATCGTCGCGGCCAATGGCGGGCAGGACAACGCCTTCACCTCCAAGGACTACACCGGCTATTTCCAGCGCATCGCCGCCGACCGCCTCGGCCTGGTGATGAAGATGGAGGCCGACCGGATGCGCGACCTCCGGCTCACCGACGCCCAGGTCCTGCCCGAACGCGACGTGATCCTGGAGGAGCGCAACCAGCGCACCGACAACAACCCCTCGGCCCTGTTCTCCGAACAGCGGGACGCGGCGCTGTTCCTAAACCACCCCTACGGCATCCCGGTGATCGGCTGGCGGCACGAGATGGCCGCCCTGACCCGGGACGACGCGCTGGCCTTCTACCGGACCTACTACGCGCCCAACAACGCCATCCTGGTCGTCGCCGGAGACGTGACCCCGGCCGAGGTGGAGCGGCTGGCGCGGGAGCATTACGGCCCCCTCGCCCCCACCGTCGACCTGCCCGAGCGAGCGCGCCCGATGGAGCCGCCCCAGACCGCGGCCCGCCGGCTGGTCTATGAGGATCCGCGGGTCCGGCAGCCCTATGTGGCGCGCGTCTACCTCACCCCCTCGCGCCGGGACGGGCAGCCGGAGGCGGCGGCGCTGTCGCTCCTGTCCGACGTGCTGGGCGACGGCATCAACTCGCGGCTGACCCAGGCGCTGGTGGTGCGCGACGGGCTCGCCATTCAGGCCGGCGCCTGGTTCTCCGACGACCGGGATTACGGGCAGTTCGGCCTCTGGGCCGCGCCGCGCCCGGGCGTGAGCCTGGAGCAGGTGGAGGCCGCGCTCGACAAGGAGGCCGCCGCCTTCCTCGCCGGCCCCCCGCCGGAGGCGGAGGAGCTGGACCGGATCAAGGCCGGTTACCGCGCAGCCCAGGTCTACGCCCAGGACAGCCAGATGGCCCAGGCCCGCCGCTACGGCGAGGCGTTGTCCACCGACCTGACGCTGGAGCAGGTGGCCCGCTGGCCCGACGATATCGAGGCGGTGACGCCGGAGGCGATCATGGACGCCGCCGCCTCGGCGCTGGACCTCCGCCGCTCGGTCACCGGCTGGCTGAGGGCGCCGGAGCCGCCGGCGGAGACCGGCGCCGCCCCGGCCGCCGCGCCCGCCCCCGCCGCGAACCCCGCCGCGACCCCCGCCGCCCCGGAGCAACAGGGATGAGCCTCGCCATGTTCCGCGCCCTCGCCGCGCCCCGCAGCCCCTCCGCCGCCCGGCCGCACGCCCGTCCCGCCGCCAGTTCCCCCGTCCGCTCCCGGGCCCTCCGCCCGCTCCCGGCGCTGGCGCTCGCGGCGGCGGCCGCCCTCGCGCTCCTCCCCCTGCGCCCCGCCGCGGCGGCGACCGACGTGCAGGTGGTCACCTCCCCCGGCGGCATCACCGCCTGGCTGGTGGAGGAGCATTCCATCCCCATGCTGGCGATGGAGATGCAGTTCCGCGGCGGCGCCTCGCGCGAACCCGCCGACAAGCCCGGCGTGACCGACTTCCTCGCCCACATGTTCGACGAGGGCGCCGGCGATCTCGACAGCGCCGCCTATTCGGCCCGCGCGGACCGGCTCGCCCTGCGCGCCGGCTTCAGCGCCGGGCGGGACGGGTTCAACGTCTCCGCCGCCATGCTGACCGAGAGCCGCGACGCCTCCGTCGACCTGCTGCGCCTGGCGCTGACCGAGCCGCGCTTCGACCCCGACGCTATGGAGCGGGTGCGCAACGGCCTGCTCTCGGGTCTCGCGGGGGACGAGACCGACCCCGGCGCCATCCTCGGCCGCGCCTGGCGCAAGGCGCTGTTCGGCGACGACCCCTATGGCCGCGAGGTGGCCGGGACGACCGACAGCATCGCCGCGATGACGCCCGAAGACCTGAGGGCGATGCGCGCGGTGGCGCTGAACCGCGACGGGCTCGCCATCGGCGTGGTCGGCGACATCACGGCGGAGGCGCTGGGCCCCCTGCTCGACCGCCTGCTGGGCGACCTGCCCGACGCGCCCCTGCCCGACCTGCCCCGGGCGGAGCTTTCGGCGGACCGGAGCCTGGAGGTGATCCCCCTCGACGTGCCCCAGTCCGTGGCGACGCTGGTGGCCGAGGGGCTCGACCGTCACGACCCCGACTTCATCCCCGCCTATGTGATGAACCATATCCTCGGCGGCGGCGGCTTCACCTCCCGCCTGACCGAGGAGGTGCGCGAGAAGCGCGGGCTGACCTACTCGGTCTACTCCTACCTCGCGCCCTATGACCGGGCGGCGCTGATCGCCTCCGGCATCAGTTCGGCCAACGCCCGCATCGGCGAGGCGATCGAGGTCATCAAGGCCGAGTTCGCCCGGATGCGCGACGGCGGCGCCACGGCCGACGAGCTGGACAAGGCTCAGCGCTACCTGACCGGCGCCTACCCGCTGCGCTTCGATTCCAACGGCAAGATCGCCGGGCAGCTCGCCGGGCTGATGGCCGATGGCTTCGAGCCCGACTATATCGAGAACCGCAACGCGATGATCGAGGCGGTGACGCTGGACGACATCGCCCGGGTGGCGAAGCGGCTGCTCGATCCCGCGAAACTGAAGGTGGTGGTGGTCGGCCAGCCCGAGGGTCTGGCGCAGAACTGACCGGACCGCCCGCGCCCCCCTCCGCCGCTTGCGGGGGAGGGCCGGGGAGGGGGCTGGCGCAGCGGATCGAGGGGGCCTGCGCGACGAGGGGGGCCGGCGCGACGCCCCTCGTGGGAACCCCGCCTCCAGCCTGAGCCCCCCGCTTCCCGACTCAACCCCCGCCATGCTATCCCTAGCGCCATGAACGCGCCCAACCCCAACATATCGCCTGCCGCGCCTCGCAAGCCGATCCGCCTGCTCGACGAATCCGCCCAGAACCGGATCGCGGCGGGGGAGGTGGTGGAACGCCCCGCCTCGGCGGTGAAGGAACTGGCGGAGAACAGCCTCGACGCCGGCGCGCGGCGCATCGAGGTGGTGCTGGCCGATGGCGGCCGCACCCTGATCCGGGTCACGGATGACGGCCACGGCATCCCGCGCGAGCAGCTCGAACTCGCCCTGCAGCGCCACGCGACCTCCAAGACCGACGGCGCCGACCTGCTCGACATCGGCTCCTTCGGCTTCCGGGGGGAGGCGCTGCCCTCCATCGCCGCGGTGTCGCGCTTCACGCTGACCTCCCGCGCCGAGGGGGAGGCGGAGGCCTGGACCCTGCGCTGCGACGCCGGCCGTCTCGGCCGTCCCGCCCCCGCCGCCCTGCCCCGCGGCACGGTGGCGGAGGCGCGCGACCTGTTCCACGCCACGCCCGCCCGGCTGAAATTCCTGCGCACCGACCGGGCCGAGACCCAGGCCGCGACCGACGTGATCCGCCGGCTGGCCATGGCCGCGCCGCAGGTGGGCTTCATCCTGCGCGACGCGACCGGGGCGGAGGGCTCGGAGGGCCGCGTCCTGTTCCGCGCCGATCCCGAGCCCGGCGACCCGGCCCAGGCCCGCCGCGCCCGGCTCGCCCGCATCCTCGGCCGCGCCTTCGAGGCCGACGCGCTGGAGATCGAGGCGGAGCGCGAGGGGCTGCGCCTCACCGGCCTCGCCGCCCTGCCGACCCATTCGCGCGGGGCCGCGGTGGCCCAGTTCCTCTTCGTCAACGGCCGCCCGGTGCGCGACAAGCTGCTGACCGGCGCCCTGCGCGCGGCCTATTCGGATGTGCTGCATTCCGGCCGGCATCCGGCCGCGGCGCTCTATCTCGACTGCGACCCGCATCTGGTGGACGTCAACGTGCACCCCGCCAAGACCGAGGTCCGCTTCCGCGCGCCGGGCGTGGCGCGCGGGCTGGTGGTCTCCGCCCTGCGCCACGCGCTCGCCGCGGCGGGGCACCGTTCCTCGACGCTGGTCGGCGAGGCGGCGCTCGGAGAGTTCCGGCGCGACGAACAGGGCCCCCATTCCGGCCCAAGTCCAGCCCAGCCCGGCCTGCCCGGGACCGCCCCCGCCGCCTGGGGCCTCGCGCGCGGCCCCGCCCGCGGCTTCGGCGGGTTCGCCCCCGCCCGGCCCGATCCGGGCCTGCTCGCCCAGTCGGCGGCCTTCATGGCCCCGCCGGCGCAGCCGGGGCTGGCGGAGGACGCCGCCCCCTACCGCTCCGCCCGCGTCGAGGAAACCGCCGAGGACCGGGCGGCCGAGGACCTGCCGCTGGGCCTCGCCCGCGCCCAGATCCACGAGAACTACATCATCGCCCAGACCGCCGACGGGCTGGTCATCGTCGACCAGCACGCGGCGCATGAGCGGCTGGTCTACGAGCGCCTCAAGCGCCAGCTGGACGAGACCGGCGTGAAGCGCCAGGCCCTGCTGATCCCGCAGGTGGTGGAGCTTCCCGGCGACGACGCGGACCGGGTGCTCGACGCCGCCCCGGCGCTCGCCCGCGCCGGGCTGGTGATCGAACCCTTCGGCCCCGGCGCGCTGGCGGTGCAGGAGATGCCGGCCGAACTCGGCCAGGCCGACGCCGCCGCCATCCTGCGCGACGTGGCCGACGCGCTGGCCGAGACCGGCGGGATCGACGCCGGCGGGCTGGAGGCGGGCGAAAGCGATGAGGGCGGGCCGGTGCGCGCCCGGCTCGACGCGGTGCTCAGCCGCATGGCCTGCCACGGCTCGGTCCGCTCGGGGCGGCGGATGGGGGCGGCGGAGATGAACGCGCTGCTGCGCGAGATGGAGGCGACGCCCCGCTCCGGCCAGTGCAACCACGGGCGACCGACCTCGGTGCGCCTCAGCCTCGCCCAGATCGAAACCCTGTTCGGGCGCCGCTGACGGGGGCTGAAGGGAGCCGCGCGACGACCCGGCCAAGGGCTGCGCCCGGTCGCCCGCGCGGCGCGGCCTCCGGGCGCCCGGCGTAACCGGGGCCTCAGGGCGCCGGACGCTCCTGGTTCTTGAGAGCGTGTTTGAGAAGCGGGATTCCCTCGGCCCTGGTCGTGTGATTCATGAGGCGTCGACCTTCACGAGCCCGGATCGACGTCTTGCCCTGCCGCCCGCGCTACGCCACCGACCTGACCGACGCCC
>JAYZWL010000157.1:0-47971 GCA_036154955.1 Pseudomonadota bacterium
GGGGGCTGGGTGGTCGCGGCGGGCGCGGTCTGTAGCTTTGGTCGCGCCTCGCGGGGGACGGGTCAAGTGCTGCGGCGCCTAAAACATTCGGGGCCCGGGGAGCGCGGCGGGGCGTGGGCGCCGCGACGGCGGGGGCGCCGGGCGGCGCCCGGGCGCCCGCGGCGCGCCGGGACGGATCGCGGGCGGGAAGGGCGCCGGATGGCCGTGGCCCGTGCGGAGGACGCGGAGACGGCGAGGCCGGGCGCGGCGCAGCCCCGCGCCGCGGGCGCCCGGCCCCCGCCCTCGTCCGGGTCGTCGCGGCGCCTTGCCCCTCGCGCCCGGCGCTTCGAGGTCCCATGTTAGGGCCTCGTTCAAGTCCCGCGGCCGAGACCCCCGGTCCGCCGCGCCCCAAGCAGCCGATCCGGAGCCGCCGATGTCCGACCCCCTTCCGACCCCCGACCCGGAGCTGGTCGCGGGCCTCGTCGCCGAGATCCGCGCCCGCGCCCCGTTCCGCGATCCGGGCGAGGCCGCGATCCCCGACAAGGCGACCGCCTACGCCGTGCAGGCCGCCGTGGTCGCGGCGCTCGCGCCGGCGCATGGCGGGATCGGCGGGCGCAAGATCGCCTGGAACTGGCCCGACCAGGTGGCCTCGATGGGACTGGGGGAGCCGGCCGCGGCCTGCGTGCTGGCCGACATGATCGTCGAAAGCGGCGTGGCGCTGACCGCCGCCGACTATCTGAGCTTCGCGATCGAGCCCGAGATCGCCGCGGTCCTGAAATCCCCGCTCGCCCCGCGCCCCGGCGGCCATGACCGCGCCTCCGCCGCCGCCGCGGTGGACCGGTTCCGCCCGGCCTTCGAATTCCTCGACCCCCGCGCCGGCAAGGGGCCGCGGCCCTTCGCGATCGTGGCGCAGAACATCAATTCCCGCGGCCTGGCGCTCGGCGGGCCGGGGCTTGCGCCCGGGGAGGTCGACGACGATTTCTGGGCGGGGCTGCGCAGCCACGTGACCCAGGACGGCGAGACCATCCTCGACAAGACGCCGGGCTGGCCGATGCACCCGCTCGACTCGGTGGCCTTCCTCGCCAACCGTTTCAATGCGCTCGGACAGACGCTCGCGGCCGGCGAGGTCCTGCTGCTCGGAACCCATCTGCCCCCGCGTCCGATCGCGGCCCCCGCCTCGCTGCGCTTCGAGGCCGGCGCGCTCGGCGCCGTCGCCTTCTCCATCGCCTGAGGACCGCCCGACCCCATGCCCTTCGCCCCAGACGCCTTCCGCCATTGCCCCGGCCTGGAAGGCCGCATCCAGGACCCCGACACCTCCCGTTTCCGCGACATGGACGCCCGCATCGCCGAACTCGACGCCCAGATCCGGCTGGAGGGCGGCGATCCCGACTGGCGCATTCCCGACGACATGCGCGAGGCGACCCGGCACGCGCTGCTCGACGGGCGGATGGGGGAGGATGTCTGGGTCTTCGGCTACGGCTCCCTGATCTGGGATCCCGCGATCCGGGCGGTGGAGTTCCGCCGGGCGCGGCTGGTCGGCTTCCGCCGGGCCTTCGTGCTGCACCTGGAGGGCGGGCGCGGCTCGCCCGAGCGGCCGGGGCTGATGGCCGCGCTCGACGCCGATCCGGGCCATGTCTGCGAGGGCGTGGCCATGCGCCTGCCCGCCGCCATCGCCGACGAGGAGACGCGGATCATGTGGCAGCGGGAGATGATCGCGGGCACCTATCACCCCGCCATGGTGCCGCTGGAGACCGCGCAGGGCCCGGTGGAAGCGATCGGTTTCCTGGCCGACGCCCGTCATGACCGCTATGTGAGCGGCCTGACGGCCCGGGAGCGCGCGGCGCGGATCGCGGTGGCCGAGGGGCGACTGGGCACCAATCGCGAGTATCTCGAAAACCTGCTGGAGAGCCTGGAGGCGCTCGGCATCCACGACCCCGAGATGGCGGAGCTTCTGGCCATGGTGCGCGAGGCGCGGGGCGAGGCGCCGGCGGCCTGACGGGTGGCGGGCGCCGCGACGGCCCGCGCGCCCGGTTGCGCGGGCGCGCCCGCGGCGCGGGGCGAGGACGGCGCCGGTCGCGTCGTCTCCCGATCCGCGGCGGCGGGCGGGGCGGGCGACGGTCTCACGCGCGACCCGGTCGCCGCGCGCCGCGCGCGCCCGGGCGAAACCCTCGTCCGGTCGGGCGCGGCGCCCCGCTCGGCCCCCCGCCGTCAGAACCCCGCGCGGTTGGCCAGCACGTAGAGACGGATGGCGGTGGCGAGGCCCACGTCCGGGGGCCGCGCCGCGTCGATCTCGGCGGCCAGCGCGTTGAAGGCCAGCCCCCGCGCCGCCGCCAGCGCCCGGAACGCCGCCCAGAAATCCGGCTCCAGCGTCACCGAGCTGCGATGCCCGCGCAGGGTCAGCGAGCGCTTTTCGGGGGGCGCGTAGTCGGGATGGGCCTGGGGCGCGTCGGCTGGCGCGGGGACCGTCTGCGGGCCCGGGACCGGATCAGTCACGTTCGTCGGGTCCGGCGGAGCCGGAGGCGTCGGGGCCGTCGCCGTCCTCGTCCGGCTCCTCGCGCGCCTGCACGTCCCGGCGGTGACCGTCGAGCCGTCGCGCCTCCAACGCCGTCACCGCGGCGTCGCGGTCGCGGTCGTCCTTGCGGCGGCCGTGTTTCGCGGCGTTGGCGTCGCCCTCGCGCCGGGCCGCGTCGCGGGCCTTGCGCTTGCGCGCCTGCCTGAGATTGACGATATCGGCCATCCGGCCCCCTCCCGTCTTCGCCGCGATGCGCGGGCGCACGCCCCCCGCGCGGATAATCTGGTCGCGCCCGGGCCGCCGCACAAGCGCGCGAGCCCCGGGCGCGCGGCCTTGTCAGGGTCGGCCGCGGGGGCGATGTAGGTCCGAGACCGACCCCGAACCGAACTGGATCCCGCGCATGACCCGCGTCGCCGGCCCCGCCGCCCCGCTCGCCGCTCTTCTCGCCGTTCTGCTGCTCGCCGGCTGCTCGGGCGACGTCAAGGTCGGGCCGCCGACCCCGGGCACCAGCACCTCCCTGCGCTGAGGCGCGCGCCCCTTCGCGGGCGGCCTCGCGCTCAGAGGTCCTTGGCGTAGTAGACCCGCGACAGCCCGTTCTCCTCCCGCCGCCCGGTTTCGACATAACCGAGCCGCGGGTAGAGCGCCTGGTTCTCGGTCATCGCGGCGTTGGTGTAGAGCACGACGCGCCCGAAGCCGCGCGCCCGCCCTTCCGCCTCCGCGAAGGCGACCAGCGCCCGGCCGAGACCGCGGGGGCCGTCCGGGGCGCGGGCGACGTTCTCGATCATCCAGTCCGCGCCCTCGGGCCGGGCCACCACATAGCCGACGAGGCCCGAGGCCCCGCCGCCGCCGTCGGCCCATGCCGCCGCCCAGACCCGGCCGGCGTCGATATCGGCGGGAAAGTCCTGGCGCATCGGCGGCGGCTCGAATCCCAGCCGGGGCACGTAGAGCGCATAGGCCGCGCGCGCGATGGCGGAGAGCGCGGGGGCGTCCTCCGCCTCCGCCTCCCGAATGACGAAGGGCGGCGCCGATGCGCCGCCCCCGCTGTCCGGTTCCCGGCTCACAGACCGCTCATTTCGGACCGATCATGTCTTCGGGGCGCACCACGCGGTCGAAGGTCTCCGCGTCCACGAAGCCCAGCGCGATGGCCTCCTCGCGCAGGGTGGTGCCGTTCTTGTGGGCGGTCTTGGCGACCTTGGTGGCGTTGTCGTAGCCGATGGTGGGGGCGAGCGCGGTGACCAGCATCAGGCTCTCCTTCATCAGCTTGTCGATCCGGGCCTCGTTGGCCTGGATGCCGACCACCATGTTGTCGGTGAAGGCCGAGGCCGAGTCGCCCAGAAGCTGCATGGACTGCAGCACGTTGTAGGACATCATCGGGTTGTAGACGTTCAGCTCGAAATGCCCCTGGGAGCCCGCGAAGCCGATGGCGGCGTCGTTGCCCATGACATGCGCGCAGACCATGGTCAGCGCCTCGGCCTGGGTCGGGTTGACCTTGCCCGGCATGATCGAGGAGCCGGGCTCGTTCTCCGGCAGGATCAGCTCGCCGAGGCCCGAGCGGGGGCCCGAGCCCAGCAGACGGATGTCGTTGGCGATCTTGAACAGAGACGCCGCCACGGTCTTCAGCGCGCCCGAGAACATGACCATCGCGTCATGGGCGGCCAGCGCCTCGAACTTGTTGGGGGCGGTGACGAAGGGCAGGCCGGTGATCTCGGCCATGTTGGCCGCGACCGCCTCGCCCCAGCCCTTGCGGGTGTTGAGCCCGGTGCCGACCGCGGTGCCGCCCTGGGCGAGCTCGTGGATGTCGGGCAGGCAGGCTTCGACGCGCGCGATGCCCTTGCGCACCTGGTGGGCGTAGCCCGAGAACTCCTGCCCAAGCGTCAGGGGCGTGGCGTCCTGGGTGTGGGTGCGGCCGATCTTGATGATGTCCTTGAACGCGTCCCGCTTGGCTTCCAACGCCTCGGCGAGCTTCGTCAGGTTGGGCAGCAGCCCGTCGCGGGCCTGCATGGCGATGGCGACATGCATGGCGGTGGGGAAGGTGTCGTTGGACGACTGACCCATGTTGCAGTGGTCGTTCGGGTGGACCGGCGTCTTGGAGCCCATGACCCCGCCCAGCATCTCGATCGCGCGGTTCGAGATCACCTCGTTCGCGTTCATGTTGGACTGGGTGCCGGAGCCGGTCTGCCAGACCACGAGCGGGAAGTTGTCGTCGAACTTGCCCTCGATCACCTCGGTCGCCGCGGCGATGATGGCGTCGGCCAGTTCGGCGGGCATGGCGCCGTCGGCCTTGTTGGCCATGGCGCAGGCCTTCTTGACCACGCCCAGCGCCCGGATGATCGGGACCGGCTGCTTCTCCCACCCGATGGGGAAGTTGATGATCGAGCGCTGGGTCTGCGCGCCCCAATACTTGTCGGAGGGAACCTCGAGCGGGCCGAAGCTGTCGGTCTCGGTGCGGGTGGCGGTCATGGGCGGAACCTCCTGGCCTGGGATCCGCGCGCCGAGGCGCGGCGCGGGTGTCGCAGGTGCGTATACATTCGTGTGCAGCGGCCGGCAACGGCGCGTCGCGGCGCGCGCGCCCCACCGGCGCGCGGGGCGGAGCAAATCACGGGGCGGGGGGCGCGCTCAAGCGCCTTGGCGTCGCTGCGGTAGGCCGCGGGAGAAGGCGGCGGCGGCGCGAAAGCGGCCCCGCCGGCGGGCGCCGTCAGGACTTTCGGAACCGGTCGAGGCTCACCACCTCGCCGCCGCCGCCGGCCGGGCGGGGCTTGCCGCCCCCCGCGCCGCCGTCGGGTCCGTCGTCCCCGGGGCCGTCGTCGTCCTCGTCGTCGTCGAAGCCGCCGGGCGCGGTCAGCAGCACGCCGTCCTCGTCATCCTCGTCGCCGTCCTGCGGGTCGAACTTCAGCCCGAACTCCGCGTGCGGGTCCACGAAGGTCAGGATGGCGTCGAAGGGCACGGTCAGCGTCGCCGGCCGCTCGGAAAAGCTGAGCCCGACCGAGAACCGGTCGTCGGTCACCGCCAGGTCCCAGAACTCGTGCTGGAGCACGATGGTCAGCTCTTCGGGATACTGGCGGGCGAGCCAGTCGGGCAGGTCGACGCCGGGATGCGAGGTATCGAAGCTGACGTAGAAGTGATGCTCCCCCGGCAGGCCCTGTTCGGCCGCGACGCCCAGCGCCTCGCGCACCACGCCGCGAAGCGCGTGCTGCATCAGGCGGCCATAGTCGAGGGGGTCGGAGCTCATATGCATGTCCCGGCGGCGAAGGAGAACGCGCCGACCTTATCCGATTCGTCGGCGCTGGGAAGGCGGGGCGGCCGGCGCGGCCGCCGGCTCCGCCCGGCGAGGGGAGGAGCTTCGGTCGGCAAGGGTTTGCAAAGTCTTAACGACCGGCGCAAGGGGGCGCGCCCGGAACGCCGCGCAATTCCGCCGCGCCGCGCGGCTGCGCCGCAGGCGGCGGGCGCGCCGGAGAACGAAGCGCGCGTATCCGCGGCCGCGGAGCGGCGGCGAAAGTGCGAGGCGAACGAGGATCAGGGCGGGGGGAGGTAGTGCAGGCTTCTGTTGCCAGGCGCCTGCGAGCCCCGCCCTGAACGGCTAAGCCCAGGGACTTGAAGTCGGTGGTTTAAGCCGCATTACGCGGCGACGGCCACCGGAGCACGGTTGTCATTGGCAACTGTACAATTTGAGCCGGTAACGGTGGCATCCTGCCGAGCGAAAGCTAACACCTTTAGACGTCCGTCGATCCTGTTTCGGCCCCTCGCTTCCCCGGAACTCCATCGTCCATGACCGATGGCGGAGAGATTGGTGGAGCCGCCGGGTACCGCCCCCGGGTCCGAGCCGCTTATTACGTGCGCGTTTATCGCCATAGTCCCCCGGAAGGGGAACATCCCGGATATAGCGCCCCCGCCCGCCGATGTGAAGGGGCGGGGAGGGGGAGAAGCGCGAACATCGCGCGGCAGGCGGCGAGGTCAGGGGCGGCGGAACCCCGCCATCCATGCCTCCATCGCCGCGCGATGGATCTCCAGCGACCGCGCCACGGCGGGCAGGGCGGAGACGGCCTCCACCCATTCCGCGACCCGCGGGGGGACGGCGACGGGCCGCTCCACCTCCTCCCCCATCATCCGGGCCATCTGCATGGTGCAGGGATAGGCGATGTCGGCGAAGCTCGGCGCGGCGCCGGCCAGAAGGGGCGCGGGGGCGTCGAGCTCGTCGAGCCGCATGAGCGCGGCCTCGATCGCGGCGCAGGCGGCCTCCACCGTCTCCCGCTCCGCCCGCCAGTCGCGCTTGATGACCGGGAACAGCGCCCGGGTCGCGGCCTCCACCCGCTGGTCGTGAAAGCCCAGCAGGGCGCGGACCCGGGCCCGCTCCAGCGCGCCTTCGGGGAGCAGCGCGGGGGCCGGGGCGATCTCTTCGAGAAATTCGAGGAGGGCGTTCGATTCGTGCAGCGGCGCCCCGTCCGCGGTCAGCCCGGGGACCGAGCCCGCGGGGACGATCGCCCGGTATTCGGCGGAGCCGTAGCCGCCCGGCGGCGTGCGCTCCTCGAACGCCAGCCCCTTGAGGTCCAGCGCGATGCGCACCTTGGCCACGAAGGCGGAGACGGCGACGCCGTAGAGCACGAGTTTCACAGGCGGTCCCTCAGTTCGGAAAGCGCGACGCAGCCGGTCTGGGTCATGACCGAGGCCAGCTCCTCGCGCAGGATGGCGATGGCATGGGCCGCGCCGGGGGCGCCCAGCGCGCAGACCCCCCAGGCGAAGGCCCGGCCGAGAAAGCACATGTCCGCCCCCAGCGCCACCGCGCGCGCCACGTCGGCGCCGGAGCGCAGCCCGCTGTCGAACAGCACCGGGACCCGACCCGCCAGCGCCGAGACGACGCCGGGCAGGGCGTCGATGGCGGCGGGGGCGAGGTCGAGCTGCCGCGCGCCGTGGTTGGAGACCCAGACCGCGTCGGCGCCCAGATCCGCCGCGGCGACCGCGTCTTCGGGATGCATCAGCCCCTTCACCACCAGCGGCCCGGACCACAGGTCGCGCAGCTCGGCCAGGTGGTCGCGGGTGATGGCGTGCGAGAGGCTCGTGCGCAGGAAGGCGGTGATGTCGGCGGTCTCGGCGGGCGAGGCGTAGGGCAGAAGGTTGGCGAAGCGCGGGATCCCGTGGCGCAGCGTGGCGGCGACCCAGGCCGGCCGTCGCGCGAGGTCGAGCGCCAGGCCGAGGCTCAGGGCCGGCGGCATCGCCACCCGCGCCCGCCGCTGCCGCTCGCGCCGCGAGCCGACGGGCACGTCGACCGTCACCACCAGCGCGCCCGCCCCCGCCGCCTGGGCGCGGGCGACGAGATCGCGGCGCATCTCCGCCTGCGTGGGGGCGTAGAGCTGGAACCAGGCGCCGCCGGGCGCGCCCCCCGCCGCGGCATGATCCGCCGCGACGGTCTCGATGGACTCGGCCGCGACGGTGGACAGCGTGAAGGGGATCCCCGCCTCGGCGGCGGCGCGGGCGAGATGCCGCTCCGCCCCCGGCCACATCATCCCCAGCATTCCCACCGGCGCGACCCCGAAGGGCGCGGCCCAGCGCCGCCCGAACAGCGCGGTCGAGAGGTCGGGCGCGTTGGCGTCGCGCAGGAAGCGCGGGGTGAAGGTGATGCGGGACAGGGCCTCGCGGTTGCGGCCCAGCCCCTCCTCCGCCCCGGTGCCGCTGTCGAGATATTCCCAGGCGAGATGCGGGATCCGCCGCCTGGCCCGGCGGCGCAGGTCGTCGAGGCTCGGCAGGTCGCGCATCAGCTGCGCGGGCGTGGGCGGGGCGAGGATGGGCACGGGCGGCGGGCTCCGGGAGGCGTGGTCGGCGGCATGGGAGCCTCGCGGCCGGGCGACGTCAACCGTTCCCGCCGCCGCCGCCGTCGTTCCCGCCGCCGTCCCCCGTCTGCGCCGGGCGCCGCGTCGCGGTAGCGCGTGCGTCGCCGGCCCGCCCGCGGCGCGCGGGACCGGGGACGCTTGCGTCGCCGTCTCCGGCGGGGAAGGCGCGCGGCTGGGGATCCGCGGCCCTCGCGACCCGCGCCCAAGCCTCAGTGCGCCGCGGGCGCCCGGCGGCCGCCGTCGCGACCGACGCGCGGCGCTCCCCGCCGTAGCCTGTCGCGAGGCCTGTCGCGTGGCCGGGCGTCACCGCCCGTCGTGCCCCTCCGGCGGTTCGGAGACCAGAATCGGCATCCGGTCGGTGAAGAACCAGGTCAGCCCGTATTCCACCGGCCGCCCCGCGCCGTCGGCGCTCAGGCTCTCGGCGCGCAGCAGCGGCGTCGCCTCGGGCGCCATCAGGTGATGCGCGATCATCGCCCCCGCCCGCTGCGCGGTCATCCGGGTCCACAGCCGCGTGTAGTCCGGCACGCCCCCCATCGCCAGCGCCCGGGTGATCGAGCCGGTCTCGCGAAGCGCGTCGAGGAACCGGGGTAGGGGCTCGGCCGGGTAGACCGAGCGCGAATAGGCCACCGGCGCCCCGTCGACCGTGTTCAGCGCCTCGGTGATATGCACCCGACCATCCCGGCGCAGGGCGAGGATCTCCGCCTCCGCCTTCGAGGGCGCCGCCGTTTCCAGCCGCAGGAACCGCCGTTCGGGCGTGCGCCCCGCCGCGCGCAGGGAGGCGGTGAAGCGTGGGCGACGCGAAATAGGGTAGTCCGTCGCGGCATGGGTGACCACCGCGCCCGCGCCGCGGCGCACATGCACCATGCCCGCCTCCGACAGCGCCGCCATGGCGCGGCGCAGGGTGTGGCGGTTGACCCCGAAGCGGGTGGCGAGCGCGGTCTCGGAGGGCATCCGCTCCCCCGTCGCCCAGCGGCGGGCGCGGATCTCCTCGGCCAGCACGTCGCGGATGCGGGCCCAGAGCGGCAGGCCGGAGTCGGCCCCGGCCAGCCCTGCGTCGGGGAAGGCCCCCGCGCCCTCCGCCGCGCCGTCCTCGGCCCGCGTTCCCTGCGTCTCCAGTTCCGGAGGCGCGCCGCCTTCTGCTCCGACCGTCATGCGAACGTCACCATTTCCAAGTTGAAACCTCGTCCTGTCGGGTCCATACCATACTTGTGCAGTTATCTAGTTGGCTAGACAAAAATGCGATCTGTCGAAACGACGCCCGAACCGCCTGAAACCGCGCCCGCACCAACGCCCGGAACCGAGGCCCGGCAGGCCTGGATGTCCCGGCTCGCCAGGGCGCCGGAGGCGCGGCTCGCGGCGCTCTGGGCCGCCTCGGGGCTGGATCCGGACTTCGCCTGGCTGCGCGCGCCCGAATCCGGCGCGGTGATGCTGCGCGGCCGGGCGGGGGCGGTGGGCGCGCCGTTCAATCTCGGCGAAATGACCGTCACCCGCTGCGCCCTTCGGCTGGCCTGCGGAACCGTCGGCCACGCCATGACCCAGGGGCGAAGCAAGGAGAAGGCGCGGATCGCGGCGCTGTGCGACGCGCTCATGCAGGGGGCGCAGGCCGGGCGCGTGCGCGCCGCCATCCTCGACCCGCTTGAGCGGGAGGCCGGGGCCCGCGCCGCCGCCCGCGCCACCCGCGCCGCCGCCACCCGGGTCGAGTTCTTCACCATGGTCCGCGGAGAGAACGCATGACCTCAGCCGCCTCCTCCCCGGCTTCCGCCCCCGCTTCCGCGCTGGAGGGCGGGTTCGCCGCCCCGCCGCGCGACGCCGCGCGGGCCTTCCGGGCGCTGCTCGGCGCGCTGTCGCGGCCCGGCACGCTGCATGCGCTCGGGACCGCGACCCCGCCCGCGCCGTTCCCGCCCGCCGCCGGCGCGCTGGCGCTGACGCTCTGCGACGCCGAGACCCCGGTCTGGCTCGCCCCCGATCTGCGCGGCCCGGGCCTGACCGCCTGGCTGACCTTCCATTGCAACGCGCCGCTGGTCGAGGATCCGGCCGAGGCCGCCTTCGCCTTCGGCGCGCCCGCGGCGCTGGCCGGTGCGCTCGACGCCTTCGCCATCGGGTCCGCCGAGTATCCAGACGCCTCCGCCACGCTGGTCGCGCTGCTGGACGGGTTCGCGGGCGAGGCGCTGACCCTCGCCGGCCCCGGCATCGACGGGACCGCGCGCCTCGCCGTCCCCGACGCCGCCGCCGTCGCAGCCCTGCACGCCCCCAACGCCGCGCTCTTCCCGCAGGGGCGCGACCTGTTCCTGGTCGCGGGGGAGCTTGTCGCGGGCCTGCCGCGCTCCACCCGCATCACGCCGGAGGCCTGAGCCATGTATGTCGCGGTGAAGGGCGGCGAACGCGCCATCGACAACGCCCATGCCTGGCTGGCCG
Source organism: Pseudomonadota bacterium (assembly GCA_036154955.1). Taxonomy (GTDB): domain Bacteria; phylum Pseudomonadota; class Alphaproteobacteria; order Rhodobacterales; family Rhodobacteraceae; genus Albimonas. Next base: position 10,729 of record JAYZWL010000157.1, read on the forward strand.
AGGCCCGGCGGGGCGACCCGACCGTGCCCGAGCTTTCCGTCGCCCAGATCCGCGAGCAGATGACGCTCGCCGTCAACCGGGTGATGGCCGAGGGCTCGCTGCACGACCCCGACCTCGCGGCGCTGGCCATCAAGCAGAGCCGGGGCGACCTGATCGAGGCGATCTTCCTGATCCGCGCCTATCGCACGACCCTGCCGCGCTTCGGCGTCTCCCGCCCGCTCGACACCGGGGCGATGGCGGTGGACCGGCGGATCTCCGCCACGTTCAAGGACGCGCCGGGGGGGCAGGTGCTGGGGCCGACCTTCGACTACACGCACCGGCTGATCGACTTTTCGCTGGCCGCCGAGGCGCAGGCCGACCCGCAGACCGAAGCGGCCGACGAGACCGGGGACGCGCCCCTCCCGCCCCGCACCCCGCATATCGCCGAGTTCCTCGACGCCGAGAACCTGCTTCAGCCCGAGACCGACGCCGGCGCCGCGCCGCCCGACCTCACCCGCCAGCCGCTCGCCTTCCCCGCCTCCCGCGCCCTGCGGCTCCAGGCGCTGGCCCGCGCGGACGAGGGTTTCGCGCTGTCGCTCGCCTACTCCACCCAGCGCGGCTACGGGCGCAATCACCCCTTCGTGGGGGAGCTGCGGGTGGGGACGGTGGCGGTGGAGGCCGACATCCCCGAGCTCGGTTTCGCCATCGAGATCGGCGAGGTCGAGCTGACCGAATGCGAGACGGTGAACCAGTTCGCCGGCTCCAGGACCGAGCCCCCTCAGTTCACCCGCGGCTACGGGCTCACGCTCGGCCATTGCGAGCGCAAGGCGATCTCCATGGCGCTGGTCGACCGGGCGATGCGCTGGCAGGAGCTGGGCGAGGACTTCGCAGGCGCGCCCGCGCAGGATGAGGAATTCGTCCTGAGCCATTGCGACAACATCCAGGCGACCGGGTTCCTGGAGCATATCAAGCTGCCCCACTACGTCGATTTCCAGGCGGAGCTGGAGCTGATCCGGACCCTGCGCCGCGAGGCGACGACGGCTGGGGAAACCGCGAAGGAGGCTGCGGAATGACCGCCCCCGAAGCCCAGGCCGACTATAACTTCGCCTATCTGGACGAGCAGACCAAGCGCATGATCCGCCGGGCGCTGCTCAAGGCCGTGGCGATCCCCGGCTACCAGGTTCCCTTCGCCAGCCGCGAGATGCCCATGCCCTACGGCTGGGGCACCGGCGGCGTGCAGGTCACCGCCGCGACCCTGACGCCGGAGGATCGGCTCAAGGTCATCGACCAGGGGGCGGACGACACCACCAACGCGGTTTCCATCCGCAAATTCTTCCAAAAGGTCGCGGGCGTCGAGACCACCGAGCGCACCGCCGAGGCCACCGTCATCCAGACCCGCCACCGCATCCCCGAGCGCGATCTCGATGCCGGTCAGATCCTCGTCTATCAGGTGCCGATCCCCGAGCCGCTGCGGTTTCTGGAACCCCGCGAGACCGAGACCCGCAAGATGCACGCGCTCGCCGAATACGGGCTCATGCACGTGAAGCTCTACGAGGACATCGCGCGCCACGGCCATATCGCCACCGCCTACGCCTATCCGGTGCTGGTGGAGGGCCGCTACGTGATGGACCCCAGCCCGATCCCCAAATTCGACAACCCGAAGCTTTCGAACTCGCCCGCCCTGCAGCTGTTCGGCGCGGGGCGGGAGCAGCGGATCTACGCCATCCCGCCCTACACCCGGGTCGTGAGCCTCGATTTCGAGGATCATCCGTTCGAGCGCGGCGGCGCCGCGGCCGACTGCGCGATCTGCGCGGCCTCGGGCGTGTATCTCGACGAGGTGATCATGGACGACGCGGGCGGGCGCATGTTCGTGTGCTCGGACACCGACCATTGCCGGGAGCGGCTGGAGGCGGGCCATCGCGGCCCCCTTGGCGCGCCTCGGGATGCGATCGCGGGAGACGCCGCATGACCGCCCCGCTTCTGTCCGTCGAGGGCGTCACCCGCCGCTACGGCCCCCGCATCGGCTGCCAGGAGGTGAGCTTCCAGCTCTGGCCCGGCGAGGTGATGGGGATCGTGGGCGAAAGCGGCTCGGGCAAGTCGACGCTGCTGTCCTGCATCTCCGGCCAGTCCGCGCCGGACGAGGGGCGGGTGGTCTACGACGCCCGCGATCTCGGCCCCGTCGACATACGCGAGATGTCGGAGCCGCGCCGCCGGATGCTGATGCGCACCGACTGGGCCTTCGTGCATCAGAACCCGCGGGACGGGCTGCGCATGGGGGTCTCGGCCGGGGCCAATGTCGGCGAGCGGCTGATGGCGGTGGGGGCGCGGAACTACGCGAACATCCGCGGGCAGGCCGCTGACTGGCTTGGGAAAGTCGAGATCGACGATGGGCGGATCGACGACCGGCCCGCGGCGTTCTCGGGGGGGATGCAGCAGCGGCTTCAGATCGCCCGCAACCTTGTGACCGGCCCGCGGCTGGTGTTCATGGACGAGCCCACCGGCGGGCTCGACGTCTCGGTGCAGGCGCGCCTGCTGGACCTGATCCGCGGGCTGGTGCGCGAGCTGGGCCTGTCGGCGGTGATCGTCACCCATGACCTCGCCGTGGTGCGCCTGCTGGCCGACCGGCTGATGGTGATGAAGGACGGGCGCATGGTGGAGACCGGGCTGACCGACCAGGTGCTGGACGATCCCCAGCATCCCTACACCCAGCTTCTGGTGTCCTCGGTGCTTCAGGCATGATCTCAGGAAATGGCGGCAAGCCCATGATCGAATTACGCGACGTGGCCAAGACCTTCACCCTGCACCAGCAGGGCGGACAGGTGCTGCCGGTGATCGGGGGCGCGAGCTTCCGGGTCTCTCCCGGCGAGTGCGTGGCGCTGACCGGGCCGTCCGGCTCGGGAAAATCCACCGTCATGCGAATGGTCTACGGGAACTATCTCGCGCAAGGCGGCAACATCGTCGTCGCCGGGCTCGACCTGACCCAGGCCGCCCCGCGAGAGATTTCGGCGCTGCGGCGGGACCGGCTGGGCTATGTCTCCCAGTTCCTGCGCGTCGTGCCCCGGGTGCCGACGCTGGAGGTGGTGGCCGAGCCGCTGCTGTCGCTCGGAACGCCGCGTGAGGCGGCCGAGGCGAAGGCCGCGGATCTGCTCTCGCGACTCAATGTTCCCAAGGCGTTGTGGAGCCTTTCTCCCATGACCTTCTCGGGCGGCGAGCAGCAGCGGGTCAACATCGCCCGCGGCTTCGCCCATGACTATCCCGCGCTGCTGCTGGACGAGCCGACCGCCTCGCTCGACCCCGTGAACCGCGGCGTGGTGCTCGATCTGATCGAGGAGGCCAAGGCCCGCGGCGCCGCGATCCTCGGCATCTTCCACGACGCCGACGCCCGCGCCCGGGTCAGCGACCGGGACGTGGACGTGGGAGCGTTCTCGCCGGAGATCGCGGCGTGAGCCGGGGGGTGCTGCATCTGGTGGTCGGCCCCTCGGGCGTCGGCAAGGACTCGTTGATCGACGCGGCCCGCGCCGCGCGACCCGACCTCGTCTTCCCGGTCCGGGTCATCACCCGGCCCGCCGACGCGGGTGGGGAATCCCATGATTTCATGCCTTTGGCTGATTTCGAGCGGGCGGAAACCGCGGGAGGCTTCCTGCTGTCCTGGCGCGCCCACGGGCTCGCCTACGGGATCCCGGCCGAGGCGGGGCGCGCGCTGGCGCAGGGCCGCGGCGTGGTGGTCAACGTCTCGCGCGGGGTGATCGGGGCGGCCCGCGCCGCCCATGCGCCGATCCGCGTGCTCGCCGTCACCGCCCCCGCGGCGGCGCTGGCCCGCCGGCTCTCGGCCCGGGGCCGCGAAAGCGCGGAGCAGATCGAGGCGCGCCTCGCCCGCGCCGCGCTTTCGGCTCCCGAGGGGCCCGACGTGCATGTCATCGACAATGGCGCCGCCTTCGACGCCGCCCGCGCCGCCTTCCTCGCCGCCCTCGCCCCCGCGGCCCTGCCTGACCGGAGCCCCGCATGACCCTCGATCTCACCGAACGCGCGCAAGTCCCGGTCGCGGCTGGCGAAACCGTTCTGTCCAACGCGCGGATCGTGCTGGCGGACGAGGTGGTCGCCGGCTCCGTCAAGCTGGTGGGCGGCAAGATCGCGGACATCGCGCAGGGCCCGTCGCGGCTGGGCGAGGACATAGGCGGCGACCTGCTGGTCCCGGGCCTGATCGAGCTGCATACCGACAACCTGGAGCGTCATTGCGAGCCGCGCCCCGGCGCCTCCTGGCCGCGGGAGGCGGCGGTGATCGCCCATGACGCCGAACTCGCCTCCGTGGGCATCGCCACGGTGTTCGACGCGATCCGGGTGGGGTCCGTGGTCTCGTTCCGGGGCGCCAACTACGGGCGCTACGCCCGCGAGGCGGCGGACGCGATCCTGGGCCTGAAGCGGGCCGGGGCGCTGCGCATCTCCCATTACCTGCATCTGCGCGCCGAGATCTGCTCGGAGACGCTGGTCGAGGAGCTGGACGAATTCGGCCCCGGGGACGAGATCCGGATCCTGTCTCTGATGGACCATACGCCGGGATTCCGGCAGTTCCGCGACGTGGCCCAGCTGCGCCGCTACCATGAGGGGAAATACGGCCGCTCCGGCGCGGATGTGGACGAATACCTGGAGTTCCTGGGCGCGCTGTCCTCCCGGGTCAGCGCGACCCACGAGGCGGAGGCCGCCGCCCGTGCCCGCAGGCTCGGCGCGGTGCTGGCGAGCCATGACGACACCGACGCCGCCCATGTCGAGACGTCGGCCCGCCATGGCGCGCGGGTGGCGGAGTTCCCGACCACGCTGGAGGCCGCGCGCGCCTGCCGGGACGCTGGGATCGCGGTGATGATGGGGGCGCCGAACCTGCTGCGCGGCGGCTCGCATTCCGGCAACGTCGCGGCGCATGAGCTGGCGGCCGAGGGGCTGCTGGACATCCTCAGCTCCGACTACGCGCCGTCCTCGCTGCTGATGGCCGCGGTGCGGCTGGGGGAGGAGGCGGGCGACCTCGCCCGAGGCTTCGCCGCCGTCACCCGGGCGCCGGCGCGGGCCACGGGGCTGACCGACCGGGGAGAGATCGCGCCCGGCCTGCGCGCGGACCTGGTGCGGGTGCGGCTGGGCCATTCGGCCCCGGTGATCCGCGGCATGTGGGTGGCGGGCGAGCGGCTCTGACCCCGCTCGCGCCGCCTCTGCGCTCAGCGCCGCCGGGCGCGCGAAAGCCCGGCCAGCCCCGCGAGCGCCCCGGCCATCAGCAGGCCGGCGCCGGGCAGGGGGACCGCGGCGGAGCCGCCGGCGGTGAGTTCGATATTGTCGAGGATCGCATAGCCGCCGCCGGTGTCGAACCAGGTCAGGCTGCGGATGCCGCCGCCCGAAAGCGTCGCCGGACCCGCGGGTTGGCCATTGGCCGTGCTCGACTGGTAAAACGAATCCACCAGGCCGCCCAGCACGTCGAAGGCCTCGACGGTGATGTTCCCGCCGTTCCCGCCGTAGAGGAAGGTGATCGAGTCGACGTCGAAGGAGAAGGCGAAGCCCACCGGCTCGTTCTCCGTGAAGATGTCGAAAGACGCGCCCGAGGCGCCGGCCGCCACGGTGTCGTCGTCCGAGACGTCGTTCCGGAACTCCCCGTCGAAGGTGATGTCCCCCAGGGGCGAGGTCCAGGTGGCGCCGGTGGCGAAGCTCGACCCGGTGGTCAGGCTGTCGCCGTCGATCAGCACGGTCAGGGCCTGGGCCGGGGCGAGGGGGAACGCGATGACGCCGAGCGCGAGGATCGCCGGGAAGCTGCGCATAGGGAGCGCCTCCTTTCGATGGCCGGTCGGGCAAGCCGGAAATTAACAGCCCATGAAGATAACGCATAATGGGTTACGTGGCGTTTGGGAACCGGCGCCGCACGCGGGCTTGCCAGTCAGCAAATGTCTGGACAAATATGCGTTTCCAGCTTCACCCTGTCCGGAGAACCGCCATGCCCATGCCCGCCCTCGCCGGCTTCGATCACCTGATGCTGGTGGTCGCCGACCCCGAGGCCTCGGTCGCGTTCTACCGGCGCGTGCTGGGCGCGCAGCCGGTGACCATCGCCACCAAGATGGGGCCGCGGTATCAGCTCGACCTGCCGGGCGTGCGGCTCTCGGTGCAGCCGGTGGAGCCGGGGGCGGATCGGGCGGTGACCCGCGCCGTGCCGGGCGCGGCGCATTTCTGCCTGCTGACCGAGGCGCCGTTGCAGGACTGGGCCGCGCATCTGGAGGCTGAGGGCGTGGCGGTGGAGATGGGCCCCGTTCAGCGCGACGGACGCATCGGCCTGCTGGACGTGATCTACTTCCGCGACCCCGACGACACGCTGATCGAGATCGGCCGGCTGCCCTGATCCGCGCCGGCCATGCCGCCCGCGCCTGCCTCCCCCGCCTGCGGGGGAGGGCCGGGGAGGGGGTTCGCCACGCGTGAGGGGTCGCCACGCGGGAGGGGGCCTGCGCCGCCGGGGCGGCGCTCAGCCCAGCGCGCGTTCCATGAACACGCTCGACCCGTTCTCCTCATAGGCGCCGAACGGGCCGCGGCGGGCGTAGCCGACGCGCTCATAGGCGCGGATCGCCTCGGGGCTGTCCTCGCCGGTCTCCAGCCGCATCAGGGGCAGGCCGCGGGCGCGGGCCTCGGTCTCCAGCGCGGCGATGATCGCGGCGGCGAGGCGGCGGCCGCGGGCCTCGGGGCGGGTGTACATGCGCTTCAGCTCCCCATAGCCGTCCAGCGGCGCGAAGCCGCCGCAGGCCACGGGCCGCCCGTCGAGCCAGGCCACGACGAAATGCACGCCGGCGTCGATCAGCTCCTGCGGGGAGAAGGCGAAGCGCACCTCGGGCGGGTAGATGGAGGCGAGCTCGGCCTCCGAGCCCGCGATCAGCTCCAGCGCCTCGGGCGCGCCGGGATGGGTGGGGCGGATGTCCAGGGCCGGGGCGGCGTCGGAAACGGGGGCGTCGGTCATCGGGCGGCTCCGGTCGAGGGGGATGGCGGGCCGAGCATCGCGCCGGGCGGGGGCGGGGTCAACGCGCGCGGCCCGCGTCGGCGCGCCGCTGGCGCCGGGCGCTTCGGGGCGCATATTGAGGGGCGCGACGCCCGCCGACCCCGCCCATATCGCCCGCAGCCCGACGCGACGGAGCCCCCATGCGCTATTTCCCGATGTTCCTGGACCTGCGCGACCGCCCGGTGCTGATCGCCGGCGGAGGCGAGCAGGCGGCGCAGAAGGCGCGGCTGATCCTGCGCGCGGGCCCGCGGATCGCGGTGATGGCGCCGGCGCTGGAGCCGGAGCTGGCGGCGCTGGCGGCGGAGGGGCGGGTGCGCCATGTGCCCGCGGTTTACGACGAGGCGGAGGTCGACCGCGCCGTCATCGCCTTCTGCGCCTCGGGCTGCGTGGGGGTGGACGCCTGGATCTCGGCCCGGGTGCGGGCGCGGGGCGGGGTGGTCAACGTGGTGGACAAGCCCCGGCTCTGCACCGCGATCACGCCGGCGCTGGTGGACCGGGACCCGCTGGTGGTCGCCATCGGCACCGAGGGCGTGGCCCCGGTCATGGCGCAGCGGGTCAAGACCATGGCCGAGGGCTGGCTGGAGCCGGGGCTGGGGGATTTCCTCGCCGAACTCGCCGCCCTGCGTCCGGTGATGGCGGAGACCGCGCTTTCCCCCGACCCGCGCCGCTTCTGGAACTGGATCATGGACGGACCCCGCGCGCGCGCCGCGGCCGGGGACCTGGACGGCGCGGTGGCGGAGGTGCGGGCGGCCATCGCGGCGGGGGCCGCGCCGCAGGGCGCTTCCGAAGGCCGTCTGACCCTGATCGCGCTGCCGGCGGAGGGCGCGGACCTGCTGCCGCTGCGCGCCGTGCGCCGGTTGCAGGAGGCGGACCTTCTGGCTCACGCGCCGGACGCGCCGGCGGCGGCGCTGGAGCTCGCCCGCCGGGACGCGGAGCGCCTCTCCGCCGCGGCCCCGCCTGCGGCGGAGATCGCTGCGCGCGTCGCGGGAGGCGAGGCGGTGGCGGCGCTGATCCCGCCGGCGGGGTGGGACGCGGCCGTCGCCGCCATGCGGGCGGAGGGGATGTCGCCGGAACTGCTGTTCGCGGGGCGCGCCGTCTGAGGGGGATTGCGGCCCCTCCCGCGCGCCGGCCCCCACCCCGGCCCTCCCCCGCACGCGGGGGAGGGGGGCGCCCGGCCGCGCCGTCGCCGCGATCCGGATCCGGTTCTGAAACCCCGCCATGCGCGCCGCCGGTCCCGCGCGCCGCGGGCGCGCGCTCGCCACCAGCGGACGGGGCGTCGCGGCGCCCGGCGCGGGGCGATCACGCCGACGCTCCCGGCGTTCACGCCGGCCCGGCCGAAATCTCCCGAAGTCTCACCATTGGGTGAGACGGCGAAACAAGCCGTCTTCGCCCGCGAAATTGCGCTTATCCACTGTCGGGACGCCTCCCAGACGCTTCCGGAGCCTCCGATGACGCACGACGCCGCCGGCCTCGCCCTCACCCTCCCCGACGCCGCCGCCGCCGCGACCTGGGACGCGGCGGTGCGCGCCTTCCTGGCCCATGGCGCGGCGACGCCCGATCTGCTGGGCGCGGTGCTGGCCCGCGCGCCGGGCTTCGCGATGGGCCATGCCGCCCATGGGCTGATGATGCTGCTGCTGGCGCGGGCCGAGCTGGTCCCGGCCGCCGAAGCCGACCTCGCCGCCGCCCTCGCCGCGGCGGAGCAGGGCGGGGCGACCGCGCGGGAGCGGGCCTATGTCGAGGCGCTGGCCGAGTTCCTCGCCGGCCGCCCCTCCGCCGCCGCCGCCCGGCTGGCGCGCACGGCGCGGGCCCATCCGGGCGAGGCGCTGGCGGCCAAGCTCGCCCAGTCGATCCTGTTCGTGCTGGGCGACGCGGCCGGAATGCGGCGGACGGCGGAGGCGGCGCTCGCCCCCGAAGCCGGCCTCGGCCCTGACCATCCGCTGCACGGCTACGTGCTGGGTCAGGCCGCCTTCGCGCGGGAGGAGACGGGCGACTATGCGGCGGCGGAGGCGGCGGGGCGCGCCGGCCTCGACCTCGCCCCCGACGACGCGTGGGGGCTGCATGCGGTGGCCCATGTCATGGACATGACCGGGCGCGCGGCGGACGGGGTGCGGCTGCTCGCCGGCCAGTCCGCCCGCTGGGCGCATTGCAACAATTTCGGCCTGCATGTGTGGTGGCACCTGGCGCTGTTCCACCTGGACGGCGGGCGCCCGATGGCGGCGCTTCGCCTCTACGACGCCCGGATCCGCGCCACCCCCTCGGACGACTATCGCGACATCGCCAACGCCGCCTCGCTGCTGATGCGGCTGGAGCTGGAGGGGCTCGCGGTCGGCGGGAGGTGGGAGGAGCTGGGCGCGCTCGCCGCAGGACGGGTGGAGGACGGGCGGCTGGTCTTCGCCGACCTGCATTACCTGATGGCCCTGAACCGCGCGGGGCGGGAGGCGGAGGCCGCGGCGCTCACCGCCCGCATCGCCCGCGACGCCCAGGGGCTCGACCATGACCAGCACGAGGTCTGCGCGCTGGCGGGCCTCGCCGCCGCCCGCGGGCTCAACGCCTTTCGCGCCGGGCGCTGGGGGGAGGCGGCGCGGGCGCTGCGCGCGGGGCTCCCGCAACTGTGGCGCATCGGCGGCTCCCACGCCCAGCGCGACGTGATCGAGCGCATCGCCATCGAAGCCGCGCTGCGCGCCGGCGAGGTGGCCTGCGCCGCCGCCATGCTGGACGACCGACAGGCCCGCCGCGGCGGGGCCGAGGACGGCTATTCCGCCCACCGGCGCGAGGCGCTGGAGGTCCGTCGCGCCGAACTCGCCGCGCTGGCCATGGCCGCCGAATGACCGGGCCGCGCGTAACGCCTCCCGCCGCCGGTCCCGCGGTCCCGCCGGCGAAGAAGCCGCGGGACATGCGGCTGGATTTCTTCCGCGGGCTGGCGATGTTCATCATCCTTCTGGCCCATGTGCCGTTCGACAGCTGGGCGCTGTGGATCCCCGCGCGCTTCGGCTTTTCCGACGCCACCGAGATCTTCGTGTTCTGCTCGGGCCTCGCCTCCTCGCTCGCCTTCGGCGCGGCGTTCCGCGACCATGGCTGGCCGATGGGAACGGCGCGGATCGCGCATCGGGTCTGGCAGGTGTGGTGGGCGCATATCGGGCTGGTGCTGACGGTCTGCGCGCTGCTCTTCGCCATCGACGCCGGCGGCTGGGGCGACCCGGAGATCCGCTACATCGCCCGCATCCCGGTCGTGCCGCTGTTCGAGAACACCGGCGAGGCGCTGCTGGGCCTGCTGACCCTGCGCTGGGTCCCGAATTTCTTCGACATCCTGCCGATGTATCTGGTGATCCTCGCCATGGTCCCGCTGGTCATGGCCGCATTCCGGCTGGCGGGGCGGGCGGGGGCTCTGGGGCTGGTGGCGGCGGTGTGGCTGGCGGCGCAGGTCAACCTGCTCGACCTGCCCTCTCGGCCCTGGGCGCCGGAGATCCCGTGGTTCTTCAACCCCTTCGGCTGGCAGCTGGTGTTCTTCACCGGCTTCGCTTTCGGGATGCGCTGGGTTCCGGCGCCGCCGGTCTCGCGCCGCCTGATCCGGCTGGCGGCGGCGGTCCTCGTCGTCTCCGTCCCCTTCGCGTGGTTCCGCATCCATGACGGGCTGTGGCTGCCGGACGACTGGTGGCTTCAGGACCGCATCGCGGAGGCGCGCATGGCGACCGAGGTCCTGTGGCGCAAGTCGGAGCTGGGCGTGTTCCGCTGGCTGCATTTCCTGGCGCTGGCCTATCTGTTCTGGGTCTGGGCCGGCCCCGGCGGGGCGCGGCTGACCCGGTCGCTGCGGCTGCCCGGCGCCGCGCCCCTCGCCGTGCTGGCGGGCTGCGCCGTCGTCGCGCTCCTCACCGCGCCCTGGGCCTGGGTGGACGAGATCCGCGCCCTCGCCCCCGGTCTCGACGCCCGACTGACCGGCCTGCTGGGCGAGGGGGCGCGGGCCGCCTTCGGCTTCGACCTGTTCCTGCCGTGGGAGCGGCAGTCGCTGGTGATGGTCCTGCATCTCGCCGCCCTCGCGCCGCTGGTCTGGGCGGCGATCGGGGCGGGGGCGCGGGCTTGGGTCGCGGGGCCGGGCTGGGCGGGCTTCGTGCCGGTGGTGCGCAAGGTGGGCACGCAGTCGCTGGCGGTGTTCCTCAGCTCCATGTTCCTGGCCCAGGTCATCGGCTGGGGGCTGGACCTGACGGGCCGGGGGCTGTGGGCGACGGGGTTGTTCAACCTCGCCGGCTTCGCCGCCCTGATCGCGGTGGCCTACACGGTCGGCTGGTTCAAGTCGCAACCGTGGCGGCGGCCCGTGCCGGCCGCGACCCCCGCGCGCAGGGCGAACGCGCCGCAGGCGGTTCCGTCATGCAATTCCCCGCGTCAGGCGGCAGAATGACCCCGCGCCGCCCCGCGCCCCGCCCCGCCGGCCCGATCGGTCGATTCGCTCCCAACGCCCGCCGGGGCCGGACCCGGCGCGACGCTTCGACAGGACCCGTGAACCTCAAGCCGCATCGCCGCCACTCATGGACATCGGCGAAGCGCGCGCCAAATCACCCTCACGCCGCGGGCGCCGAGCCGTCGCCCTCCCGCCAGACCCGCCGAGGCCCCGGACCGAGATGAACTACGCCCCCGCCGAAGCCCTCCTCCCCCTGATGCCCGAGCCGGGCGAGACCCGCTCCGTCGTCGTGGCGCAGCTCGGCCAGACGCTGGACGGGCGCATCGCCACCGTCACCGGGGCGTCGAAATACATCAACGGCTACCAGGCGCTGGACCACCTGCACCGGCTGCGGGCGCATGTGGACGCGGTGATCGTGGGCGTGTCGACCGTGGTCGCCGACGACCCCCGTCTGACCGTGCGGCGCGTGGACGGGCGCCATCCCGCCCGGGTGGTGATCGACCCCAACGGCCGGCTGCCCGCCTCCTGGGGCGGGCTGACCGACGGGGCCGCGCCGGTCTATGTGGTCACCCGTCCGGGCCTGACCCCGCCCGCGCCCGCCATCGCGGTGCCTGTCACGCCCGGGCCCGGCGGCTTCGCGCCGCATGACGTCATCGAGGCGCTGCGCCTGCTCGGCCTGCGCCGGGTGCTGGTGGAGGGCGGGGCGGACACGCTGGCCCGCTTCCTCGACGCCGGCGCGGTGGACCTTCTGCATGTGCTGGTCGCGCCGATGATCCTGGGATCGGGGAAGGAGGGGTTCCGCCTCGCGCCGGTGGAGAACCTCGACGAGGCGCTGCGTCCGGTCACCCGCGTCCACGCCTTCGAGGACGGGGACGTGCTGTTCACCTGCGACCTGCGCCGGTCCTGGCGGCGGGAATGACGCCGCGAGGTTGACAGCGGGCCGCCGACCGGCGCGATCTGGAACCCTGCCGGGCCGCGACGCGCGAACCTTTCCCACGCGCCGCGGCGCTCACCCGCAAGGGCGCGGCCTCCGCGCGCCCCAGCCACCGAGAGGGGACCCAGACCATGAAGGCCGCGACCTATCCCGCGCCGCGCAAGGCGCTGCACTGGCTGGTGGCGCTGTGCGTCGCGCTGCTCGTGCCCATCGGCCTGCTGATCGAGGGCTACGAGGCCGACAAGATCGAAGCGGTCAACGCCGTGCTGGGCGAGGGCGGGTTCGATGCGATCTACGACCTGCACAAATCGCTGGGGATCACCGTGCTGGCGCTGATGGTGCTGCGGGTGGCGGCGCGGGCGATCTGGGCGGCGCCCCCCTATGCCAGGCCCCTGAGCGGAATGGAGAAGCTCGCCTCCGGCGCGGTTCACGCCCTGCTCTACATCCTGCTGATCGTCACCCCGGTCGTGGGCTGGATCGGGGTCAGCCTCTACCCGGCGCCGGTCCCGGTCTGGGGCCTGTTCGACGCGATCCTGCCCATCGCCCCGGACCGGGAGATCTCCGAGTTCCTGCTCGGCGGCGTTCACGGTCCGCTGGGCCTGCTGATCGGCTTCTTCGCCGTGGCCCATGTCGCGGCGGCCCTGAAGCACGGCCTCGTCGACCGCGACGGGGTGCTGGGCCGGATGTTCTGAGCGGCGCGGCGAGGCGGGCGCGCCCTGGGTTTGACCCGGGGCCTCCTTGAGCGGCCCGCGCGGCTCAGTCCGGCGGCAGGGCCAGAAGGTCCATATGCCCGATCTCCACCCGGGTTGCCCGCCGTCGCGCGCCGGCCCAGGCGAAGAGGGCGGACGGGGGCAGCGCCCCGGTCTCGGCCACCGCCTCCGCGGCCCCGGCGGCGAGTTCGGTGATCAGGGCCGCGTCGCGCGGCGCCTCCAGCCGCCAGTCCGACGGCGCCACCCGCACCCGCCAACCCCGCGCCGCCAGCCCCGAGGCCAGCGCCGCCCCCGCCCGCGGCCCCAGCGCCGGGCCGAAGCCCTTGTCGCCCTGCTGGTGGGCGTGAAAGGCGGCCAGCGCCCGCGGCTCGTGCGGGGAGGCGGGGGTCCAGCGTTCCCGACCGTCATAGGTGAGGGCCGCGTAGATCGCGGCCCGCGGCGGCGCGGCGGCGACGAAGCCGGCCAGCCACTCCGCCGACACCAGGTCGTAGAGGGCGGAGGCGGAGATCAGCGCCGGCGCCTCCCCGGGCAGCAGCGCCGCCGCGCCGCCGGGCGCGAGCGCGAGGTCCATGGCCAGCGTTCCCGCGCCGGTGCGCCGGGCGGCTTCGGCCAGCAACGCCGGGTCGCGGTCGATCAGCGTCCAGCGCGCGCCGGGCAGGCGGGAGGCCAGCGCCCGATGGTTCGACCCCGTGCCGCAGCCCAGGTCCAGCGCCTCCACCGGACGGTCCTGCGCCCGGACCCAGTCGGTCAGGGCCGCGACCAGGCCCCGGTCGCGGGCGGCGGCGTCGGCGGCTTCGCGCAGGGCGAGCCAGGCGCTCGAAAAACTCATGCCAGCCCCTCCAGCGCGCCCGCCACGACCCGCGCGGTCCGGTCCCAGCCGGGCAGGGCGAGCGCCCGGGCGCGGGAGGCGGCGGCCATGCGGTCGGCCTCCGCCGCGTCGTCGAGGATCGCGGCCAGCGCGCCGGCCAGCGCCGCGTCGTCTCCGGCCGGGACCAGCCGCGCGGCCCCGCCCGCGACCTCCGCCACCGCCTCGCAGGCCGCGACGGGCAGGCCGCGCATCATCGCCTCGGCGATCACCATGCCGTAGCCCTCGTAGCGGGAGGGCAGGGCGAAGAGGTCGGCGTCGAGGTAAAGCGCGTCGATCTCCGCCCGGTCCAGCGCGCCGGCGAGCCGGATGCGGGGCCCGAGCCCCGTCTCCGCGATCCGGACCGCGAGCGCGCGGGCCGTCGACGGATCGCGTTCCGCGTCCCCGGCGATGACGCAGGTCCACGCCCGGTCGGCGATGCGGGCGAGCGCGTCGACCAGCGTCCCCCAGTCCTTGCGGGCGGAGATCGCGCCCACGCCTAGGATCAGCGGCGGCCGCCCCTCCCGCCCGCCGCGCCGGGGCGCGAGGGGCGCGGGGTCGATCCCCGGCGGGGCCACGGCGATGCGCCCGGGCGGGACCGACAGGCGGTCGCGCAGGATCCGCGCGGTTTCGGTCGAGGTGACCACGACCGACGCGCAGCGGGCGAGCACCGCCGCCTCCGCCGAAAGCATCCGCGCCGCCTCGGCGTCCTCCAACCCGGTCTCCAGCCCCAGCGGATGGTGGCAGAGCGCGACGAGCCGCGGGGCGAGCCCCTCGGGAATGGCGTCGGCGGGCAGCGCCCCCAGCGCCAGCCCGTCGGCCAGCACCGGCCCGGGGGCCGCCGCCATCGCGGCCAGTCCCGCGGCGGCCTCCGCCGCCGTCGGACGCGGATACCCGCCCGCCAGCGGCAGATGCGTCAGATGCAGCCCCTGCGCCGGCCCGGCCGCCATCAGCCGCCGGTCGTATTCATAGCCCCCGGTGGGCGTCGCCAGATCGCCGGGGATGGCGAACGCGGCCGAAACGGTCACACCGCGCCTTCGAACCAGGCCCGCGCCACATGGCTTTCGTTCAGGGTCACGCGGATGCGCTCGATCCCCTCCGAGCCGGTCCCCAGCCCGCCCGAACGCGCCGCCTCGGCCAGCCGGTCGAAGATGTGGCGGGCGAGCCATTCGGTGGTGGTCAGCTCCCCGGGGAACACCGCGTCGAGATTGGCGTAGTTGATCGGGGCCAGCGCCGCCTTCAGCGCCTCATGGGCGCGGCCGATATCCGCCACGATGCGCTCGGGCCCCAGCTCTTCCCGGAAGAAGGCCACGTCGACCACGTAGGTCGCGCCATGCAGCCCCTGCGCCGGGCCGAACACCTCCCCCGGCAGGGAATGGGCCAGCATCACATGGTCCCGCACTTCGACCGCATACATACCCACACCCCTCCGATGGCACGCTCACGCGCTGGCTTTCGATCCGGGCCCAAGTTGGCCGGGTGAGGGCGCAGGTCAAGCCGCGGCGCGCCGGCGGCCGATCACGGAAACATGATCGGCCGCGACGCCGCGATTTCGCGCGGATGCGGTTCTTTCGGCGGAATGTCGTTCCGACTGTCGGAATTGGCTTGCATGCATTGGCATGCTGACCGGCCGACAGGTCGAATCGCTCCGTCCGAAGGCTCAGGGATACGCGACCAGCGTCGCCACCCCGGGCGCATCGGGGGCGAGCAGGTCGGGAAGCCTTCCGGGAAGGGCGTCGAAGGGCACGTCCTCGGCCTCCGGCGGCAGCAGGGCGGCTTCCAACCCGGGGTCCCCGGCCAGCAGGTCGAGCGCGGTCCGCAGCCGCCGCGCGAAGTCCCAGCGCGCCGCCCGCGCCGCCGGGATCCGCCCGACCTGTGACGAGACGATGGAGAGCCGCCGGGCATGAAACGCCCCGCCCAGCGGAACCGCTGGCGCTGCGTCGCCGAACCATGAGGCCTCGATCAGTCGTCCCTCGACCCCCAGGCAACCCAGCGCCGTCGCAAGCCCCTCTTGCGAGGCGGAGGCGTGAACGGCGACGTCGCCCCCCTCGCCCAGCGCGTCCGGCAGGGCGAATCCCACCCCCAGCGCCGAGGCCGCCGCCGCCCGGCTCGGGTCCCGGTCGCAGAGCGTGACCTGCGTCCCCGGGATTCGTCCGACGAGGCGGGCGACGAGACAGCCGACCAGCCCCGCCCCCACCACCGCCACCCGGTCCCCGGGCCCGGCGCCGCTGTCCCAGACCACGTTCAGCGCGGTCTCCATATTGGCGGCGAGCGCGCCGAGCCGGGGCGTCAGCCCCGCGGGCAGCGGATGCAGCGCCGCGGCGGGCAGGCGGAACCGGTCCTGATGGGGATGCAGCGCGAAGACCAGCCGGCCGCGCAGGGCGTCGGGCCCCTCCAGCACCTCCGCCACCGCGCAGTAGCCGTATTTCACCGGGAACGGGAATTCGCCGGTCTGGAAAGGCGCCCGCATCCGCGCCTGTTCCGAGACGGGCACGCGCCCCTCGAACACCAGCCGCTCGGTGCCCCGGCTGATGGCGGAGCGGACCATGCGCAGCAGGCACGCGCCCTCGCCCGGATCGGCGTCGCGAATCTCCGCCCGGCGGGGGGCGACGTAGTGCAGCGCGCGGGGCGGAGGGGGCATGCGGCGGTCCTCGGCGGCGGCGTCGGGCGGAGGGGCCCGGCGGAAGGCATCTCGCCCCGCCGAGGTCCGCGAGGCAAGCCCGCGGCGCCCGCTCCGGTCCGGTCAATTCGACTTGACCGGCGAACCGGAACGATGGTTTCGGGCCACGTAACGGTATCCTCTGACGCAACGCCGCCGTTTCCCTCCCCAGACGCGAGTCGCCGCCCGCCATGTTCCCGATCCCCGAGGCTTCCGCCCGATGAACGCGCCCTTTCCGGACCCGATCCCGCGCGCGTCCTCCGAACCGCTCGACGCCGGCCCGCGGCCGACGGGCCTGACGCCGGCGGGCCTGCAGCCGGCCGCGACGCTGGCGCGGCGCCGGGCGCTGGCGGCGGCGCTGAACCTCGCGGGGCTGGCGCTGGTGCTGGCGGGGGCGTGGCGGATGCTGTCGCCGGCGGGGATCTCGGCCTCCGACGCGGTGATCCTCGCCTGCATCGCCATCGGCGCGCCCTGGACGATCATGGGGGCGTGGAACGCGGTCTTCGGCCTGTGGCTGCTGCACGGGACCCGCGACGGCCTGGCCCGCGCCGCCCCCCACCTGGCGGCGGGGGAGCGCGACGCGCCGATCGCCGCCCGCGTGGCCATCCTGCTCTGCCTGCGCCACGAGGACGCCGACCGGGCCTTCGCGCGGGCGGCGGAGGTGCGCCGCTCGCTCGACGCCACGGGGTGGGGCGCGGCCTTCGACCTGCATATCCTGTCGGACAGCCAGGAGCCCGCGGCGGTGGCGGCGGAGGAAGCCGCCTTCGCCCGCTGGGCCTCGCGGCTCGGCGGCGCGGTCTACCGGCGGCGGACCGAGAACCGGGGCTGGAAGGCGGGCAATATCCGCGAGTTCCTGCGCCGTCGGTCCCGCGACTACGACCTGTTCCTTCCGCTCGATTCCGACAGCCTGATGGCCGGCGAGGCGATCCTGCGCATGACCCGGATCATGCAGGCCCATCCCCGCATCGGCATCCTGCAGAGCCTGGTGGTCGGCGCGCCCTCGGCCTCCGGTTTCGCGCGGCTGTTCCAGTTCGGGATGCGCCACGGCATGCGCAGCTTCACCATGGGCGCGGCCTGGTGGCATGGGGACTGCGGGCCCTATTGGGGGCACAACGCGCTGGTGCGCGCCGCGCCGTTCCGCGCCCGCTGCGGCCTGCCGCGCCTGCCCGGAAAGCCGCCGCTGGGGGGCGACATCCTCTCCCACGACCAGGTCGAGGCGGCGCTGATGCGGCGCGCGGGCTATGAGGTCCGGGTGATCCCGGTGGAGGGCCCGTCCTGGGAGGACAACCCGACCACGCTGATGGAGTTCACCCGCCGCGACCTGCGCTGGTGCCAGGGCAACATGCAATACCTCCGCCTGCTCGGCCTGCGGGGCCTGCGCCCGATGTCCCGCTTCCAGGTCTTCGCGGCCATCGCCATGTATTTCGGCGCGCCGGCCTGGATGCTGATGACGCTGGCCGGCGCCGCCAAGATCCTGGGCGGAGAGGGCGCGGACGTGGACCTCGCCTTCGGGGTGGTGATGTTCGTGGCCATGTTCGCCATGAGCCTCGTGCCCAAGGTCGCGGGCTGGCTCGACGTGGCGCTGACCCCCGGCGGCGTGGCCCGCTACGGCGGGACCCTGCGCTTCGCGGCCGGGGCTGCGGCGGAGACGGCGTTCTCCGTCCTGCTCGCGCCCGTGGTGGCGCTGCGGGTGACGATCTTCCTCGCCGGTCTGCCCTTCGGCCGCGCGGTGGGCTGGACGGGGCAGAGCCGCGACGCCCATGCGCTGAGCTGGGGGGACGCGGCCCGCGGGCTGTGGCCGCAGACCCTGATGGGTCTGGGCCTGCTGGGCCTGATCGCCTGGGGCGCGCCGGGGGCGATCCCGTGGGCCGCGCCGGTGCTGGCGGGGCTGAGCCTGTCGATCCCCTTCGCGGTCTGGACGGCCTCGCCCGGGTTGGGGCGCGCGATGACCCGCGCCAGCCTCTGCGCCGTGCCGGAGGAACGCGCGCCGGTCCCTGAGTCGCTGACCCGCGTCGACGACGCGCTTTCCGTCCTGCGCGAAGGCGAAGCCGCCTCGGCGGGAAGCCGCGCCGCCTGAGCCGCGGCGAGGTTTCTGCGCAAACGGAAAAATATTGCGCGCCGCCCCGGTGTAACCGGAATGAAATCGCGCTCCGCTCGAAATCCGGCGGACACGGTGCTAGCATGTCGCGGCCGGCGGGACGAATTCGCCCCGCCGGCCCGATTGACGCGCCCCCGTCGCAAGTGCTGGATTGTCGACGAATCCGGAGCCGCGCTTCCGCGGCCCGCCCCGGACCCCCGAAACCCGCCCCCTGCGCGCCGCGCGCCGCGCGCCGATGCAGGGCCCTCATCACGGAGCCGCCGCACCATGATCGCCCAACCCTACCTGCTGTTCCTGGGCGACGCGCCCGACCCGCTCGCCGCCAAGGTCGCTCAGGGCATCAAGGACTGGAACCCGGCGGTCGCCGCCGGCCAGCTTCGTCTGCCCGGCTGCAAGGCCGACATGAAGCTGCCCGAGATGACCATCGACGCGGCGGTGGCCGCGGGCGTGAAAACGCTGGTCATCGGCGTCGCCAACCGCGGCGGCATCATCTCCGAAGCCTGGAAGACGGTGCTGAAGGAGGCGCTGGAGAAGGGCATGGACCTCGCGTCGGGCCTGCACAACCTGCTGCGCGACGAACCCGAACTGGTCGCCGTGGCCAAGGCCAACGGCCGGACCCTGCACGACGTGCGCATCCCGACCGTCAAATACCCCATCGCCTCGGGCGTGAAGCGGACCGGCAAGCGCTGCCTCGCGGTGGGCACCGACTGCTCGGTCGGCAAGATGTACACGGCGCTCGCGATGGAGAAGGAGATGGCCGCGCGCTCCATCCCCTGCACCTTCCGCGCCACCGGGCAGACCGGCATTCTGATCACCGGCGGCGGCGTGCCGCTCGACGCGGTGATCGCCGATTTCATGGCCGGGTCGATCGAATACCTGACCCCCGACGCGCCCGAGGATCACTGGGACCTGATCGAGGGGCAGGGCTCGCTCTACCACGCCTCCTATTCCGGCGTGACGCTGGCCCTGATCCATGGCGGCCAGCCCGACGCGCTGGTGGTCTGCCATGAGCCGACCCGGGAGCACATGCGCGGCCTGCCCGATTACCAGGTGCCGTCCATCGGCGCGGTCTCCGACCTCGCGCTGACCATGGCCAAGATGGTCAACCCGGCGGCCAAGGTCATCGGCATCTCGATCAACACCGCCGCCATGTCGGACGAGGAGGCCGCGGACTACCTCAAGGCGGTCGAGGCCGAATACGGCCTGCCCACCTGCGACCCGTTCCGCACCGGCGTCGGCCGCATCGTCGACGCGATGATGGCCTGATCGTCATGGCCGGACTGGTGCTTTCGGTCCGCCGCGAGGTGTTCAAGCTGCGCGAGGTGTTCACCATCTCGCGCGGCTCGCGCACCGAGCAGGCGGTGGTGACGGTGGAGATCACGGACGGGACCCATACCGGGCGGGGGGAATGCACCCCCTATCCCCGCTATGACGAGACCCCCGACAGCGTGATCGCGGAAATCGAGGCCCTGCCCATGGCCGGGCTCGACCGGGTGACGCTCTCGGCGCTCATGCATGCCGGCGCGGCGCGCAACGCCGTCGACTGCGCGCTGTGGGACCTGGAGGCCAAGCGCGCCGGCAAGCGGGCCTGGGAGCTGGCGGGCCTGCCCAAGCCGGGGCCGGAGATCACCGCCTACACCCTGTCGCTGGCCGACCCGGCCTCGATGCGCGCCAAGGCGGCCGAGAACGCCTTCCGCCCCCTGCTCAAGATCAAGCTGGGCGGCGAGGGCGACATGGCCCGGCTGGAGGCGGTGCGCGAGGGGGCGCCGCGCTCGCGCATCGTTGTCGACGCCAACGAGGGCTGGACGGCGGAGGAATACGCCGAGCTCGCCCCCGCCCTGCTGCGCCTGGGCGTCGCGATGGTCGAGCAGCCGCTGCCGGCCGGCAAGGACGAGGCGCTGGGCGAGGTGGCCCGGCCCCTGCCGGTCTGCGCCGACGAAAGCTGCCATGACCGCGCCACCTTGCCGGCCCTGAAGGGCCGCTACGACATGATCAACATCAAGCTCGACAAGACCGGCGGCCTCACCGAGGCGCTGGCGCTCAAGGCCCAGGCGCTGGCCGAGGGATACCAGGTCATGACCGGCTGCATGATGGGCACCTCGCTCGCCATGGCGCCGGCGGTGCTGGTGGCCCAGGGCGGCGCGGTGACGGACCTCGACGGTCCGCTGCTGCTGTCCGAGGACCGCGACGCGCCGCTGCATTTCGACGCCGCCGGCGTCCATCCGTCCGAACCGGCCCTGTGGGGCTGAAGGAGAATTTCGACATGTCCCGCATCGTTTACGTGAACGGCGAGTATCTTCCCGAGGAAGAGGCGAAGATCTCGATCTTCGACCGCGGCTTCCTGATGGCCGACGCGGTCTACGAGGTGGCCTCGGTGCTCGACGGCAAGCTTCTGGACTATGCCGGCCACGAGGCGCGGCTCGCCCGCTCGCTGGGCGAACTCGACATCCCCATGCCGGCCGCGCCCGAGGAGATCCTTGAGATCCACCGCCAGCTGGTGACCCGCAACGGGGTCGAGGAGGGCGCGGTCTACATGCAGGTGACCCGCGGCGCCGCGGATCGCGACTTCGCCTGGGGCAAGGACATGACGCCGTCGCTGGTGCTGTTCACCCAGGCCAAGGCCATCGTGGCGAGCCCGCTGGCGGAGCGGGGGTCGAAGGTCATCTCGCTCGACGACCTGCGCTGGCATCGCCGGGACATCAAGACCACGCAGCTGCTTTACGCCTCGATGGCCAAGATGCAGGCCAAGGCGGCGGGGGCGGACGACGCCTGGCTGGTGGAGGACGGCAAGGTCACCGAGGGCACCTCGAACAACGCCTGGATCGTGACCAAGTCGGGCGTGCTGGTGACGCGGCAGCTGTCCAACGACCTGCTGGCCGGGATCACCCGCGCCTCGCTGATGCGCTATGCGGGCGAGGCGCAGATCCAGGTGGAGGAGCGCGCCTTCACCATCGAGGAGGCCAAGGGCGCGGCGGAGGCCTTCGTGACCTCGGCCTCCGCCTTCGTGATGCCGGTGGTGGAGATCGACGGCGTGACGCTCGGCGACGGGGCGCCGGGGCCGGTCGCCAGGCGACTTCGCGAGATCTACGTGGAAGAGAGTCGGCGCACCGCCATCTGAGCCGGTCTTTCCGTGGCGCGCGCGGGGCCTGCCGGCGCAGGCGCCGCGCGACGACCCGCGCGCCGCTGGCCCCCGGGCGCCCGCGCGGCGTTTCGACCCGGGCGAGGGTGGGGCGGAGGCGAGCGGTGGCGGCGCGCCGCCCGGGAGACGTCGATGGGTCGCGGGGACCGCGGTGGCGGAGCCGTGGGCTGACGTCGTGCGGCGGCGGCCCTTGCCGAGCCGTCGAACGTCCCGCGCGCTTCAGGTCGCGCCGGCGATCCGGTGGGGGCTGCCGGCCGGCGCATCGCGACGTTCCGCAGTCCCCGGCCCCGACCCCGACCCCGGCGGCAGACATGCCTGCAGGCCGGCGGCGACGCCGGATCGCCGCGACTCACGTGGCCGGAGCCGCCGCGTTTCGGCGCCGTCGTCGGGTTCGGGAACGGGCGCCGCCGACTGTGGCCATCGCCTGTTGCGGTCCCCGGATGCCGGCGTCTGCGTTCGCCGGGCGGTCGGCGACGGTTCGACCGGCCGGGCGAAGGTCGCCGCCGCCTGCGGGGCGGGACCAGGAACGGGAGGCCCATGCCGGCGCATGGTCGCAGCGACCTCCGCCCTGCGGCTGCGCCGATGCGCCTTCGCGAACCGGGCGGCCGTCGACGGGCGAGCCCTGCGCCCCGCGCGGTCCCAGCGCAGGCCGTCGGACCAGAGCTCTGCGCCGCGCGCCGCGCAGCCGGGGCGAGCCTTTCCTCGACCGGATCATGCGTCTGCCTGGCCTCGCCGCTCGGCATGTTCGCGAGCCGGAGAGCGATGCCGCCGGACATGAACGCGTCTGGAACGCAAGCGTGTGAGGCGGCTCGCCCGTCCCTCACCTGGTTCTCCCGCGCGCCGCCAATGAGCCGGCGTCGAGCGCCTGTCGTCCGGATACGGGTCCGGCGGGTGGTTCGGGCGGCATGCGGAGCCGAACCGCCGCGCCCCGGCGGTCGTCGAGCCGGTTGCGCGCCGATTGGCCGCCGGCACGCCCAGACCGCCAGCACGCCCTAGCCGCCAGCACGCCCTGACCACAGGCAGCCCCGAACCTGACGCTCCAAAGCGAGCGCGACGTCGACTTCCACCGCGTCGACTTCCGCGGCTTCGTCGTCCGACCCGCAGTCGTCCGTCCCGCGTCGTCCGCCCGGGCGGCGCCCTGTCGCCCGCGCCACACGCGCCCCGGTCCCCGGCCGCGCGGGCGCTTCGGCGCCATCGGCGGGCGGGCGGTCGCGCGGCCTCGCGGCGGCGGGGATCAGGTCGCGGTGACCACCCGGTTGCGCCCGGTCTCCTTGGCCCGGTAGAGGGCCGCGTCGCAGCGGGCGATCAATTGCGCCGCCGTCTCGCCCTCCCGATGTTCGGCCACGCCGAAGGAGGCGGTGACCGATCCGAGCCGCGCCTTGGTGTCCGAGACCACGAAGTTGCGCGCGGCGAGGCCCTGGCGGATCCGCTCCGCCACATGGCGGGCGCCCAGGATCTCGGTCGTCGGCAGGATCACGGCGAACTCCTCGCCCCCGTAGCGGGCCGGCGTGTCCTTGCCCTGAACGTTCTGGCGGATCAGCCGGGCGTATTGCTTGAGCACCGAATCCCCGACGGAATGCCCGAACTGGTCATTGATCCGCTTGAAGCGGTCGACGTCGGTCATCACCAGCGAAAACGCGCCCTTGGCCTTGCGGGCGTCGATCTCCATCTCCAGCATCAGGTCGAAGCGGCGGCGGTTGGCGAGGCCGGTCAGGTGATCGGCGAAGGCGCTTTCGCGCAGCTCGCGCAGCTCGTCATGCAACATGCCGATCTGGGCGCGGGCGGAGGACAGCTCGCCGGCGAAGAACTCGTTCTGCTCCGCATAGGCTTCGGTGACCTCCAGAAGCTCCCGGATGGTCTGGCGGGCGGTGGAAGCGCGGGTGAGGATCGACATCCCGTCCCGCGCCTTGGCCAGGGTGTCGCGGAACTGGCCGTCATCCTGCGACTTCCGCGCGAGCGAGTCGCTCAGCGCCCCGATCTCCCGTTCCGCCCGCGCGCTCAGCTCCATGTAGCGGCCGGCCTTGTCGCCGAAGGCCAGATGCTCCTCATAGAGCCGGTCGACGGCGTTGAGGCTCGCGCCCTCGCCGTCGGGAAGCAGCATGTCCACCGCCTCCGACAATTCGGGATCGGCGCCTTCCAGATAGACGTAGAACAGCTCGAACACGCGGGGATCGGGCGGGATGCCCCGACGCGACGCCTCTTCCAGCGCGCGGTAGGCGCGCGCCGTCACCTCATCGAACTGCTCGCGCCGCGTGTCTTCGGCCTTGATGGTTTCCACCGGTTCCGGACCCCCGTCAGCTTGCGGCGCCGCCGGCCGCGACCGGAAAGCGCCGTGGGGGACCATGGGGGGCAAACCGTTTGAAAATGCCTAACCGGGCGCGGACCGGCGTGGCGATCCGGAAGGCGATCCGGGGGGGAGCCGGACGCGAAACGCCCCGCCGGGGATCCCGGCGGGGCGTTGTCGTTCGCGCGGAGCGGCGTCGGCGGCGTCAGCCGATCAGGCCGAGCTGCTCCAGCTTGAGGATCACCTGCTGGGCGCAGTTGTCGACCTCCTGGCCCTCGGTGTCCACGCGAAGCTCGGGCTTCTCGGGCGCCTCATAGGGGTCGGAGATGCCGGTGAACTCCTTGATCTTGCCTTCGCGGGCCAGCTTGTAGAGGCCCTTGCGGTCGCGCTTCTCGCATTCCTCCAGCGAGGTCGCGACATGGCATTCCACGAAGGCGCCGTAGGCTTCGACCATCTCGCGCACCGCGCGGCGGGTGGCCGTGTAGGGCGCGATCGGCGCGCAGATGGCGATGCCGCCGTTCTTGGTGATCTCGGACGCGACGTAGCCGATGCGCTTGATGTTGATGTCGCGGTGCTCCTTGGAGAAGCCGAGCTCCGAGGACAGATGCTTGCGCACCACGTCGCCGTCGAGCAGCGTCACCGGGCGGCCGCCCAGCTCCATCAGCTTCACCATCAGCGCGTTGGCGATGGTCGACTTGCCCGAGCCCGACAGGCCGGTGAAGAACACCGTGAAGCCCTGCGACGAGCGCGGCGGCTTGGTGCGGCGCAGCTCCTTCACCACCTCGGGGAAGGAGAACCACTCGGGAATGTCGAGGCCTTCCTGGAGACGGCGGCGCAGCTCGGT
The DNA here is from genome assembly GCA_036154955.1 of Pseudomonadota bacterium. Taxonomy (GTDB): domain Bacteria; phylum Pseudomonadota; class Alphaproteobacteria; order Rhodobacterales; family Rhodobacteraceae; genus Albimonas. Next base: position 35,622 of record JAYZWL010000157.1, read on the forward strand.
GCCCGAGATGTTGAGGACGGTCACGCCCTCCTCGATCTCGTCGGCCGGCTCGTACTGGGCGCGCTCCTGCACGTAGACCATGTGCTTGAAGTCGACCATGGTCACGCCGATCTCGGCCTCGTGCTCGCGGAACAGGTCCTGCGCGTCATAGGGGCCGTAGAAGTCCTCGCCCGCCGAGTTCTTGCCCGGGCCGGCGTGGTCGCGGCCGACGATGAAATGGGTGACGCCGTGGTTCTTGCGGATCAGGCCGTGCCACACCGCCTCGCGCGGGCCGGCCATGCGCATGGCCAGCGGCAGCAGCGACAGCGCGGTGGTGGAGGACGGATACTTGTCCAGCACCGCCTCGTAGCAGCGGACGCGGGTGAAGTGGTCGACGTCGCCCGGCTTGGTCATGCCGACGACCGGGTGGATCAGCAGGTTGGCCTGGGCTTCCTTCGCGGCGCGGAAGGTCAGTTCCTGATGCGCGCGGTGCAGCGGGTTGCGGGTCTGGAAGGCCACGACCTTGCGCCAGCCCATCTTGCGGAAGAAGGCGCGCAGCTCGTTGGGCGTGTCGCGGCGGGAGCGGTAGTCGTAGTGCACCGGCTGCTGGATGCCGGTGATCGGGCCGCCCAGATAGACGGGGCCGGCGACGTTGTGCAGATAGTTCACCGCCGGGTGGGCGAGGTCGTCGGCGCCGAAGACCTTCTCGGCCTCCTTCGCCTTGTTCGGAACCCACTTGTCGGTGATCGACAGGATGGCGAGGATCACGCCCTCGGGATCGCGCAGGGCGATGTCCTGGCCGGGGGCGATGCTGTCGGCGAATTTCTGGCTGACGTCGAGCGTGATCGGGATCGGCCACAGCGCGCCGTCGGCGGTGCGCATGTTCTCCACCACGCCGTCGTAGTCGGCTTCGGTCAGGAAGCCCTTGAGCGGGTTGAAGCCGCCGTTCATCAGAAGTTCGAGGTCGCAGACCTGCCGCTCGGTGAGGTCCCAGGACGGCAGCTCCGCCGCTTCGACCTTGAGTTTCGCCGCGCTGTCGTAGGAGACGTAGAGCTCGGGGATCGGCGTGGTGTTGGGTGCGGTCATCTTCGGGATCTCGCTTGGCACGCATGGCAGGGCGCGGCGCGGCGGCCCCGGGAGGAGGGCGCGCAGCCGACATCGCCGGCCTTCTGGCCCGGCCGCGGCGGAAAGGCAACCATGGGGAAGGATAATTGGTGCGCCGCGACAAAAGGCCGGGCGGCCGGGGCGGCGTTTCGGCGGGGGGATGATCGGGGCGTGAACCGGGCGCTCGGCGGGCGTTCAGGCGATCGGGCCCCGCGCGCGGCGCGACGGGCGCGGGACGGTCGATGCGCCGCGACGCCCGCCGCTTTCCTCGCCCCGGCCCGCCGCCTATCGTCGGCCCCCGCCTTCCCGTGACGGAGCCTCGCCCGTGTCCGCCCCTCCCGACGCCCCTCTCTCCGCGCCCCTGTCCGTGTTCGTGATCGCGCGGAACGAGGCCGCGCGCCTGCCGCGGACGCTCGCGGCGCTCGACGGGCTGGCCGACCAGATCGTGCTGGTGGACTCGGGTTCGACCGACGGCACCCAGGACATCGCCCGCGCGGCGGGCGCGGAGGTGCATCACCGGGACTGGACCGGCTACGGCGCCCAGAAGCGATACGCCGAGGACCTGTGCCGTCACGCCTGGCGGCTGAACCTCGACGCGGACGAGATCGTCACCCCTGCGCTGGCCGCCGAGATCCGGGCGCTGCTGGCCACGGATCCCGACCCGGCCGCCTATCGGGTGCGGATCCTCAACCTCTATCCCGGCCGCGACCGGCCCCGGCCGCTGGCCAACGATTACGACGTGGTGCGGCTCTACCATCGCGACGCCGGGCGCTATCGCGACCATCCCCTGTTCGACCGGGTGGAGACGACGGGGCCGGTCCGGCGGCTGCGCGCGCCGATCCACCATATTCCGTTTCTCGACTGGGCTGGGCTGGTGGCCAAGGAGAACGCCTATTCCTCCTACCAGGCCGAGGCCGCCAAGCCCCGCGCGCTGTGGAAGCTGCGCGCCCGGCTGCTGGTGGAGTTCCCCTTCGTGTTCCTCAAGGGCTACGTCGCCCGCGGTCACATGCTGGGGGGCTGGGACGGGCTGGTCTTCGCCACCGTCATCGCCTTCGCCCGCTGGCTGCGCATCGCCAAGATGATCGAGGCCGCGAAGGCGCGGGGCCGCGAAGACGAATAGGTCGGCGCCGGTTTCAGCGCCGGTTTCAGCGTCGGGCGACCGCGACCGCGAGGATCGCCGCCAGCCCGGTCACGAACCCCGCCGCGGCGGCCAGGATCCAGCCGTCCAGCCACAGGCAGGCCGCGATCATCGCCGCGAAGCCGGCCGAGGTCACCAGCCCCTGGTTCAGCGCCGTCAGCCCGATCAGCTCCGAGGTCCGGTGGGTCACCGCGAAGAAGCAGCCGATGGCGAAGCCGGTCAGTAGGGCGGACATGGGGCGGGGCGGCTCCGGCGGATTTGAACGGGAGGACAGGCGGGCGGGCAGGGCGGGTGTTACGCCCATCGACGCCCGGTTGCCAAGGGTCGGGGCGCAGGCGGGCGCGGCCGTCCCGGAGCGCCCGCCCGCAACTTGCTCACATCGCTGCGTAAAACACTTGCTTCATCTCACGTTCGCGTGAGGCGCCGCCTGCCGTCGCGGCGCCGGATTCCACGCCTTGTCGCGCGCCCGCGCTTGCGTCTACCGTCGGTCGGTCCGCGCAGGTCAACCGCGCGGGCCCAACATGACCGGCCAGACAAATGACCGACAGGAGAGGTTCCATGACCAAGTTCGCACGCTGGGGCGTATCGCTCGCGGTGCTCGCGCTCGTCGCGGCCCCGGCCTCGGCCCAGACCTTCCGGTGGACCAGCCAGGGCGACGCCCTGACCATGGATCCGCACTCGCAGAACGAAGGCCCGACCATCGCGATGACGGGCCAGATCTACGAAAGCCTCGTCACCCGCGACGCCAAGCTGGAGCTTCAGCCCGAGCTCGCCACCGCCTGGGAGCCGGTCGAGGGCGGCTGGAAATTCACCCTGCGCGAAGGCGTGAAGTTCCATGGCGGCGAGGATTTCGACGCCGAGGACGTGAAGTTCTCCTTCGAGCGCGCGCTCGCGCCGTCCTCGGACTGGAAGGAGCAGGTCAAGGGCGTCACCTCGGTCGAGATCGTCGACCCGATGACCGTGATCCTGCACACCGACGGGCCGAACCCGATCCTGCCCAACCAGCTCACCTCGGTCTACATCATGGACAAGGGCTGGTCCGAGGCGAACGACGTGGCCGTCCCCCAGGACTTCGCCGCCAAGCAGGAGACCTACGCGGTCCGCAACGCCAACGGCACCGGGCCGTTCATCCTCGCCTCCCGCGCGCCGGACGAACTGACCGAGATGACCCGCAACGAGGCGTGGTGGGGCTGGTCTGAGTTCCCCTCCAACATCCAGAAGATCGAGTATCGCCCGATCTCCAACGCCGCGACCCGCGTGGCGGCGCTGCTCTCGGGCGAGGTCGACTTCGTGCTCGACCCGCCGCTGCAGGACCTGGAGCGGATCAAGGCCGCCTCGGGTCTGAAGGTGGAGACGGTCTCCCAGATCCGCTCGATCTTCCTGGGCATGAACGTCGGCGCCGATGAGCTCGCCTCCTCCGACGTGAAGGGCAAGAACCCCTTCGCCGACGTGAAGGTGCGCGAGGCGATGAACCTCGCCGTCGACAAGAAGGCCATCCAGCGCGTGGTGATGGAGGGGCTGAGCTTCCCCACCGGCATGATCACGCCTCCGGGCGTGCTCGGCAACACGCCGGACAACGACAAGCCCTATCCGTTCGACCTCGAAAAGGCCAAGGCCCTGCTGGCCGAAGCCGGCTATCCGGACGGGTTCTCGGTGCAGCTCGACTGCCCCAACAACCGCTACAACAACGACGAGAAGATCTGTCAGGCGGTGGTGGGCATGCTGGCCAAGGCCGGCGTGAAGGTGAAGCTGGACGCCATCCCCAAGGCCCAGCACTTCCCCAAGATCCAGAACCGGCAGTCGGACTTCTACATGCTGGGCTGGGGCGTGCCGACGCTCGACAGCCACTACGTGTTCTCCTACCTCGTCGCCGGCGACGGGTCGTGGAACGCCACCGGCTATTCGAACGAGCGGGTGAACGAGATCACCAAGTCCATCGAGACCGAGACCGACATCCCCAAGCGCACCGCCGAGATCATGGAGGCGTGGGAGATCATCAAGGCGGAGATGCCCTACATCCCCCTGCATCACCAGGTCATCGCCTGGGGCATGTCCGACAAGGTCGACGCGCCCATCGGGGCGGACGACGCGCTGCGTCCCCGCTTCGTGGTGATGAAGGAGTGACGCGCGCCTGACGCGAACCAGCCCCGCGCCCGCCCGGCGCGGGGCCGGAACGCGCAGGACCGGCGGACGCCGACCGGCCGCTCTCGGGCGGGGCCGGGGTCCGCGGGACCGGGCGGGCCGTCGCGGCCCCCCGCCTCTCGCCCCCGCCTCCTTCCCCCCCGCCGCCTCCTCCCCGCGCGCTTGCGCCAAGACATCCAAGAACACGTCGACGACAGGGGTCCCCATGGTCGCCTTCATCCTGCGCCGCCTTCTGCAATCGCTGCTGGTCATGCTGGCGGTCTCGGCGGTCAGCTTCTCGCTGTTCAATTTCGTCGGCGATCCGGTCAACAACATGGTCGGCCAGGACGCCACCCGCGAACAGCGCCAGCAGATCCGGGTCGAACTCGGGCTCGAAGACCCGATCCTCGTGCAATACGGCCGCTTCGTGGGCAACATCGTGCAGGGCGAGTTCGGCGTCTCCTACCGCATCCGCCGGCCGGTGGAGGACCTGATCCTCGAACGCCTTCCCGCGACGCTGGAGCTGGTCTTCGTCTCCGCCATCCTGGCCATGGGCTTCGGCATCGCGGCGGGGGTCTACACCGGCATCCGGCGCAATTCGTGGCTGTCGCGGGCGCTGCTGTCGACCTCGCTGGTCGGCGTGTCGCTGCCCACCTTCATCATCGGCATCGGGCTGATCTACCTCTTCGCCGTGCATCTGCGGGTGCTGCCGTCCTCGGGCCGCTCGGGCACGGTGGATCTGGGCTGGTGGAAGACCTCCTTGCTGACGCGGGAGGGCTGGGCCTCGATCATCCTGCCCGCGATCACGCTGTCGCTGTTCCAGGCCACCATGATCCTGCGTCTGGTGCGCGCGGAGATGATGGAGGTGATGCGCACCGACTTCATCAAGTTCGCCCGCGCCCGCGGCCTGAGCGAGCGGGCGGTGAATTTCGGTCACGCGCTCAAGAACACTCTGGTGCCGGTGATCACCATCATCGGGCTCAACATCGGCAACCTGATCGCGTTCTCCGTCATCACCGAGACGGTGTTCCAGTGGCCGGGCACAGGGCTGATGTTCATCCAGTCGGTGGACTTCGTCGATGTGCCGATCATGTCCGCCTACCTGGTCTTCGTGGCGCTGATGTTCGTGATCATCAACCTGGTGGTCGACATCCTCTACGTCGCCATCGACCCCCGCATCCGCATCGGGTCCGCGTGATGGCCGCCCTGCGAGCCCTGCGCGCCGCCGACCGTCCCGCGCCTCCCTCCCCCGCCCGCGGGGGAGGGGTGGGGAGGGGGCCTGCGCCCGCGCCGACCGAACCGAGCCGAGGAGCCTTCGCATGACCTCCGCCCCCGATCCCGCCGAGGCGCCCCCCGCGCCCCATGCCGCCGGCGCCGCGCCCGAGCATCAGGGCCGCATGGGCTTCTTCGCCCGGCTGATGGAGAACGACGTCGCGTATTCCTTCACGCGCTCGCCCACCGCCATCATCGCCGCCGCGATCACCGTGCTGGCGATCCTGGCCTGTTTCGCCGCCCCGATCCTCGCGCCCTTCGACCCGTTCGACCCCGCGCAGATATCGCTCTGGGACGGCAAGCTGCCCCCGGCCTGGACCGAGGACGGGCAGGCGCAATACCTGCTCGGCACCGACAATCAGGGCCGCGACATGCTCTCGACCATCCTCTACGGGGGGCGGCTGTCGATCCTGGTGGGGCTGACCGCGGTGGCGCTGGGGATGACCATGGGCGTCGCGCTGGGCGTGATCTCGGGCTATTTCGGCGGCGCGGTGGACGCCTTCGTGATGCGCGTGGCCGACGTGCAGCTGACCATTCCGGGCATCCTGCTGGCGATCCTGATCAACGGCATCGGCCGCGCCGTGATCCCGGCGGAGCTGCGCGACGACTTCGCCATCTACGTGGTGATCCTCGCCATCGGCCTGACCGACTGGCCCCAGTTCGCCCGCGTCGCCCGCGGCGCCACGCTGGTCGAGGCGCAGAAGGAATACGTGATGGCCGCCCGCGTCATCGGCCTGCCGTCCTGGCTGATCATGCTGCGCCATGTGCTGCCCAACGTGCTGCGCCCGGTGCTGGTGCTGGCCACCATCGGCCTCGCGCTCGCCATCATCGCGGAGGCGACGCTCAGCTTCCTCGGGCAGGGCATCCCGCCGACCACGCCGTCGCTCGGCACGCTGATCCGGGTGGGGAACGAGTTCCTGTTCTCCGGCCTGTGGTGGATCACGCTCTTCCCCGCCATCGCGCTGGTGACGCTGGTCTTCGCGGTCAACCTGCTGGGCGACTGGATGCGCGACGCCCTGAACCCCAAGCTCAGGTGAGACGATGACCGAACTGCTCGAAATCGAGGGCCTGGACGTCGAATTCCCCACCCGCCGCGGCACGGTGAAGGCCGCGCGCGGCGTCGGCCTGACGGTGCGGCGCGGCGAGGTGCTGGGGCTGGTGGGCGAATCCGGGGCCGGCAAGTCCACCATCGGCGCCGCCATCATCGACCTGCTGGAGCCGCCGGGCCGCATCGCCGCGGGCCGCATCGACTTCCAGGGCGAGAGCCTGCGCGGCCGCACCGAGGACCAGATGCGGCGCATCCGCGGCGACCGCATCGGCATGATCTTCCAGGACCCGCAGACCTCGCTCAACCCGCTCAAGACCATCGGCGAGCAGCTGGTGGAGACCATCCGCAAATGCCTCGGCCTTAACGAGGCGGCGGCGAAGGCGCGGGCCGAGAAGCTGCTTGAGGATGTCGGCATCGGCGAGGCGAAGGCCAGGCTCGGCGCCTATCCTCACCAGTTCTCGGGCGGGATGCGGCAGCGGGTGGTGATCGCGCTGGCGCTGGCGGGGGAGCCCGACCTGATCATCGCCGACGAGCCCACGACCGCGCTCGACGTCTCGATCCAGGCCCAGATCCTCGACCTGATCAAGGCGCTGTGCCGGGAGCGGGACGTGGGCGTCATCATCGTCACCCACGACATCGGGGTCATCGCCAACATCGCCGACCGGGTCTGCGTGATGTATCGCGGCGAGGTGGTGGAGACCGGCGACGTCGCCCAGATCCTCGGCGCGCCGCAGCACGAATACACCCGAAGCCTGATCGCCGCGGTGCCGCGCGCCGACCGACGCCTGCCGCGCTTCGCCTCGGTCGATTATATCGAGGGCGGAGCGCAGGCCTTCCGCCGCATCGACGTGAAGACCCACTGGCTGGGCGCCGCGGCGCGCGAGGCGGCCGGGCAGGGGCCGGCGCTGTCCGTCTCGGGGCTGAACCTCAGCTTCACCCTGCAGCGGGCGGTGCTGAAGAAGAACCGCAAGCATCTCAAGGCGGTGAACGAGGTCTCCTTCGACGTGGCCCCGGGCGAGACCTTCGGGATCGTGGGCGAGAGCGGGTCGGGCAAGTCCACCGTCGCGCGGATCATCGCGGGGCTCTACAAGCCCGATTCCGGCGTGGTGCGGCTGATGGGCCAGGACGTGAGCTCCGTCCCCTCCGACCCCAAGGCCCGGGCCGCGCGGCGGTCGCTGCAGATGATCTTTCAGGACCCCTATTCCTCGCTGAACGCGCGGATGCGGGTGCTCGACATCGTGGCCGAGCCGATCCGCTTCTTCAAGCTGGCGGGGTCGGAGGCGGAGGTGCGGCGGATCGTGGGCGATCTGCTGGACCATGTGGGGCTGGGGGCCGCGGCGGCGCGGCGCTATCCGCACGAGTTCTCGGGCGGGCAGCGGCAGCGCATCTCCATCGCCCGGGCGCTGGCCTCGCGCCCCCGCATCCTGATCTGCGACGAGCCGACCTCGGCGCTGGACGTGTCGGTGCAGGCCACGATCCTCAACCTGCTGCGCGACCTGCAGGAGGAGCTGGGGCTGACCATGCTGTTCATCAGCCACGACCTGCCGGTGATCCGGCAGATGTGCGACCGGGTGGCGGTGATGCGGCACGGCACGATCTGCGAGATCGCGCCGGCCGAGCGGCTCTTCGAGGCGCCGGAGCACGAATATACGCGCCATCTCATCGACCTGATGCCCTCGATGGACCTGCTCGGGCCCGCGCCGGTCTGAGCGGGCGCCCTCCCGAACCGGGCGCCGCGTCGAGGTCGCGAGAGCGGCCCCGGCCCGCCCGCGGCGCGCGTCGACCGGGGCGCCTGCCGGACCGTCTCCCGCGGCGAGGGGGCGGGTGATCACGAAAGCGTCGGGTTGGTTCCCGGCGTCGCGATCCTATCTGGAGGGCTGGCGGCGGGGACGACCCCGCGGCCGGTCGAACAGCTTCGGAAAGGATGCGATGAGCTTCGGGAACATCGTCGGCGGACTGCTGCAGAAGGGCCTCGCGGGCCGCACCCATGATCGGCTCGGCGCGGGCGTCGGCGCCGCGCAGACGGGGGGCGGGGCCGACCGCATCCTATCCTCGCTGCTAGGCGGCGGAACCTCCGGCGGCGCCGCCGGCCTGATGGATCTCGCGCGAAACTTCCTGGGCCAGCAGCAGGCGGGCGGCATGACCGGCGCGCAGATCGGCGGCCTCGGCGCGCTGGCCGGCGGCGTGCTGGGCGGCGGGCTCGAGGGCGCGGCCAAGGGCGGCGCCATGGCCGTGCTGGGCACGATCGCGCTGAAGGCCTGGCGCGAGCATCAGGCCGGCGCCGCGCCGGGCCATCCCTCGGTCACGGCCGAGCCCGCGCCGGAGGAGGTCCAGGCCCTCACCGACCCGCGCACGGAGAAGCTGGTGCTTCAGGCGATGATCGGCGCCGCCCAGGTCGACGGCCACGTGGACGAGGGCGAGCTCGACGCCATCCTCTCCCAGATGACCGAGGCCGAGGCGACGCCGGAGGAGCGCGAAGCGGTGCGCGAGGCGGCCCGCCGGCCCATCGACCTCGACGCGCTGGGGGCCGAGGTCTCCCGCCCCGAGGTGGCGACCGAAATCTATCTCGGGGCCCTGCTGGCGGTGGACATCGACACCGACGCGGAGCGGTCCTATTTCCGCGACCTCGCCCGGGTCCTGAAGCTGGACGGGCGCGTGGTGCAACGCCTGCACCGCATGACCGGCGCGCCGCTGGGGTGATCCGCAGGGCGCATGTCGATGCGCCGGCCCCCGCATGAAAAGGGCGCGCCCCGCGGCGCGCCCTTCTGCGTTCCGTCGCTGCGCGGCCCGGTCAGGGCCGCCCACGGCTCACTTCAGCGAACCGCAGAAGCGCTGGATGCGCTCGCAGGCCTCGGTCAGCTGCTCGTCCGAGGTGGCGTAGCTGACCCGGAAGCAGGGGGAGGCGCCGAAGGCCGCGCCGAAGACCACCGCGACGCCCTCCTGCTCCAGCAGCTCGTTGGCGAAGTCCTCGTCGGTCTCGATCACCTTGCCCGAGGGCGCGGTCTTGCCGATGCAGCCGGCGACCGACGGATAGACGTAGAACGCCCCCTCCGGCGTCGGGCACTGGATGCCCGCGGCCTGGTTGAGCATCGACACCACCAGGTCCCGGCGGCGCTGGAAGGCGACCCGGCTCTCGGCGATGTAGTCCTGCGGCCCGGTCAGCGCGGCCAGCGCCGCATACTGGGAGATCGAGGACGGGTTCGAGGTCGACTGCGACTGGATCTTGCCCATCGCCTTGATCAGCGCCTCGGGCCCGCCGGCGTAGCCGATGCGCCAGCCGGTCATCGCATAGGCCTTGGAGACGCCGTTGCAGGTCAGGGTCCGGTCGTAGAGGCCGGGCTCCACCTGCGCGGGGGTGGCGAACTCGAAGGGCGGGTAGGCGATGTGCTCATACATGTCGTCGGTCATCACCCAGACCTGGGGATGGCGCATCAGCACGTCGGTCAGGGCCTTGAGCTCATCCTTCGTGTAGCCCGCGCCCGAGGGGTTGGAGGGCGAGTTGAAGATGAACCACTTGGTCTTCGGCGTGATCGCGGCCTCGAGCTGCGCGGGCGTGATCTTGAAATTGGTCTCGATGCCGGCGTCGATCGCCACCGGCTCGCCGCCCGCCAGCAGCACCATGTCGGGATAGGACACCCAGTAGGGCGCGGGGATCAGCACCTCGTCGCCCGGGTTCATCGTGGCCATCAGGGCGTTGTAGAGCACCTGCTTGCCGCCGGTGGAGACGGTGATCTGGGAGGGCTTGTAGGTCAGGCCGTTCTCGCGCGCGAACTTCTCGCAGATCGCCTGCTTCAGCTCGGGGATGCCGTCGACGGCGGTGTACTTGGTCAGACCGGCGTCGATGGCCGCCTTGGCGGCGTCCTTGATGTGCTGGGGCGTGTCGAAGTCGGGCTCGCCGGCGCCGAGGCCGATGACGTCCTTGCCGGCCGCCTTCAGCTCGCGCGCCTTGTTGGTCACGGCGATGGTCGCGGAGGGTTTCACGCGGGCGAGACTGTCGGCGAGGAAGGCCATGGGGGATGCTCCCGGGGATATGTCGGATCGCCCCGACGCGCGCTCCGCGCGGGGCGGGCCGTTGTTAGGCTTGTCGGCATCGCGGGGCAAGCGGGACGGCGCGATTCGGGGCGGTTTCCGGGCCTGGGGGCGCCTCCGGCGAAGCATTCGTGACTTTCGGGCCGCGGCGCGGGGCGGCCCGGGGGCGCCGCGTCGCGCGTTCGCCCGGCCGCCCGGGTCCGCCCGCGGCGCGCGGCGCCGGCGTCGCCCGGCTCAGACGTCGCCTGCCGCGCCGCCCTTCGCGGACATCCATCGGCGGCGCAGCCGCCCGGCGCGGGCCAGCATCCGCCCATCCATCACCGCCAGCCCCGCGAAGATCAGGCAGAGGCCGAGATAGGCGTTGGCCGACAGCCGCTCGTCCAGGATCGCCCAGCCCGCGAGGATCGCGGCGGGCGGGATCGCCAGCGTCACCAGCATGGTGTTCGCCGCCCCCGCCTCGCGCATCAGGGCGTAGTAGACGAGGAAGGCCGCGCCCGTGCCCAGCACGCCGTAATAAAGAACCGCGCCCCAGACCGGGGCGGAGAGGATCACGGGCGGCGGGCCTTCGACCCAGAGCGTCAGCGGCGTCATCATCGCGAAGGCCATCGTCGTCATGCCCGCCGCGCTGACCACCGGGGCCGCCCCGGTCAGCCGGACCCGCGCCCAGACCGAGGCGCAGGCGTAGCTGAAGGCGCCCGCCAGCACCGCGATCTGGCCCAGGCTGCGCGGATCGAGCCCGCCCAGCGCCTCCGGCCCGGTGATCGCGGCCACGCCGGCCACGCCCAGCCCCACGCCCGCGGCGCGGCGCGCGGTCAACCGCTCGTCGGGCAGGAGCGCGGCGGCGACCAGCGCGCCGAACACGGCGGTGGAGGCGTTGAGGATCGAGGTCAGCCCGCTCTCGATGCTCTTCTGCCCCCAGGCCATCAGGGTGAAGGGGATGACGTTGTTGAGCAGGCCCATCACCGCGCAGGCCCCCCAGAAGCGCGGGTCGCGGGGCAGGGCGGGGCGCATGACCGCCACCGCGATCCACAGCGCCCCCGCCCCCAGCCCGGTGCGCCAGAACACCGAGGCGAACGGGCCCATTTCGGAGAGCGCGGTCTTCACCGCCACGAAGCTGCCGCCCCAGAGCAGGGCGAGGGTGACGAGCAGGGCCCAGGCGCGGTCGGTCATGCGCATCGGTCGGGATCTCCGGATTGGCTGCGGCGGAAGAAGGCGCCCGCCGGGCGGCGGATGCAAGCGCCGGGGGCGCCCGGAGCGGGGAATGCCATCGCCGCCGCCGCCGCGCAGCCCGGATCCTGCGGCGATGGGAACCGGCGAGGGCCGCGGCCGGACGGCGGCGGCGCGGCGGGGCGAGGGACGCCGCACGAGGGGGGGCGAAGGCGGAGGGTCGAGGGCGCTGCGCGGCGAGAACCGCGGGACGGGCACGGCGGGACGAACGGGAGCGCTTCGGCCGCTCCCGCCGCGATGCTGTCGCCTCCTGACCCTGGGGCGCCGGGGCCGGGACCTGCTGCGACGTCCTGTCCGGTGCATAAGGAGGGGAGGAGACGCGACTCTTCCGGGGGGGCGCCCCCCCCCCCCCCCCCCCCCCCCCACCACCACCCCCCCCCCCACCGCCCCCCCCCCCCCCCCGCCGCCCGGCCGCGCCCCCCCGGGGGGGGC
>JAYZWL010000158.1:0-4302 GCA_036154955.1 Pseudomonadota bacterium
CGCGACGACCCGGACGCGGGCCGGACCCGGCCGCCCGCGGCGCGCGGAGGCCGGGCGCCCGACCGGGCCGGGGCCTGGCCGGAACGGGCGCGCAGCCCGTCGCCGGGCCGCCGCCGCTTGCCTATGGGCGCGGACGCGGGGCTGCGCTATTCTGCCTCCCAAACAGACGAACAAGAAACAGGGGGAGGAGGCCGATGCCCGAGATCGCCGGGATATCCAGCGCGCTCGACGCCCAGGTGGCGCAGGGCGCGACCGTCGGCTGCGTCGCCGTCGTGGTCGACGCGGACGGAGTGCTGCACGAATCCGCCCATGGAACGCGCGCCGCCGGCGCTCCCGCCCGGATGACCGCGGACAGCGTGTTCCGCCTGTTCTCCATGACCAAGGCCATCGGCACGGTCGCCGCCCTGCGGCTGGTGGACGAGGGCCTGCTGGGCCTCGACGACCGGGTGGCGGACATCCTGCCGGAATTCGGGCGGCTGCAGGTGCTCGACGGCTGGGACGGCGACGCGCCGCGATACCGCGCCCCCGCCGGGCCGGTCACCGTGCGCCACCTGATGACCCATACCTCGGGCCTGGTCTACGACATCTGGAACGCCGACCAGTCCCGCCTGATCGAGGTGACCGGCGCCCCGCGCATGTCCCACGGCCGCCGCGCGTCCCTGCCCGCCTTCCCGCTGCATTTCGACCCGGGCGCGCGCTGGGAATACGGCGTCTCCACCGACTGGCTGGGGCTGGTGGTGGAGGAGATCGCGGGCGAGCGCATCGAGGGTTTCCTCAAGCGCGAGATCCTGGGCCCGCTGGGCATGAGCTCCACCGACGTCGTGTTCTCCCCCGACATGACCGCCCGAAAGGTGGCGGTCCACTCCGTGGGGCGCGAGGGCTGGCGGGTTCTCGACGCCGACCTGCCCGCCACCCCGGACTTCTTCGGCATGGGGCACGCGCTCAACGGCTCCGGCCCAGACTACGCCCGCTTCCTGCGCATGATCCTGCGGGGCGGGGAGCTGGACGGCGCCCGCATCCTGAGCGCGGAGGCGATCCGCGGCCTGCACGACAACGCCATCGGCGACCTGCGCATGGAGCCGGCGGCCTCCGCCAAGCCGGAATACGGCGGCGGCATCGAGTTCTTCCCGGGCGTCGAGAAGACCTGGACGCTGGCCTTCATGCGCAACGAGCAGGCGATTCCGGGAATGCGGAGCGCCGGGTCCATCGGCTGGGCGGGGGTGATGAACACCCATTACTGGATCGACCCGACGGCGGGGATCGCGGGGGTGCTGATGATGCAGCAGCTTCCCTTCCTCGACGCCGGCGCCGTGGCCGCCTACGCGGCGTTCGAGCGCGCGGTCTACGCCCACCTGCCCGCGCGCGGGGCCGCGGCCTCGCCCTCGCCTTCGCCCGCGCCGGCCCCGACCGAGGCCGCGCCGACCTGATCCCGCCGCTATCCAGACCGAGACCTTGACCGACACCACCTCCGCCGCCGGCCCCGCTCCCGCCCCCGTGGTCCCCTCCCCCGTGATCCCTTCCATCGCCGAGGCGCTGGCGAACGCCGTCGCCGCCGGCCATACGGTCGGGGCCGTGGCGCTCGTCGCCGACCGGGACGGGGTGCTGCACAGCTCCGCCCATGGCCGGCGCGCCGCGGACGACGACGCGCCGATGACCGTGGACACCGTGTTCCGCCTGTTCTCGATGACCAAGGCCATCGGCACGGTCGCGGCGCTGCGGATGGCGGAGCAGGGGCGGCTCGACCTCGACGCCCCGGTGGCGGACCTCGTGCCGGCGCTGTCGGGCGCGCGGGTCTTCGCCGGCATGGTCGACGGGGCGCCGGCGTTCCGGGCGCCCGCGACGCCGGTCACCGCCCGCCATCTGGCCACCCACACCTCCGGCCTGGTCTACGACCAGTGGCACGCCGGGCAGGCGGCGCTGACCGCGCATATGCGCGAGGCGGGGACCGCCAGCGCGCGGATCGAGGACGTGGCCCTTCAGTTCGACCCGGGGACGGAATGGGGCTACGGCCAGTCCACCGACTGGCTGGGCATGGCGGCGGAGGCCGCCGCCGGCCGCCCGATCCGGGAGCTTCTGGCCGACGAGATCCTCGGGCCCCTCGGCATGACCGCGACCGACGTGATCTTCCGCGACGACATGCAGCCCCGCGCCGCCTTCCACGTGCCGGCGAAATCCGGCGGCGGCTTCGCGCGGTTCGACATCGACGGCCCGGCCGACGCCCCGCCCCCGGCCTTTCACGGCATGGGCGGCTGCATGAAGGGGAGCGGGCCGGACTACATCCGCTTTCTGCGCATGATCCTGCGGGGCGGGGAGCTGGACGGCGCCCGGATCCTCGCGCCCGAGACCGTGCGGCTGATGATGGAGAACGGCATCGGCGACCTGCGCGTGCGCCCGATGGCCACCACCGACCCCAACCGCTCCGCCGATCTGGCGCTGTTCCCGGGGGTGGAGCAGACCTTCACGCTGGGCTTCCTGCGGGTGGAGGAGGATGTGGAGGGGCGGCGCCGGGCGGGTTCCGTCGGCTGGGCGGGGCTTCTGAACACGCATTTCTGGATCGACCCGGCCCGCGGCCTCTGCGCGGTGCTGATGATGCAGCAGGCCCCGTTCCTTTCCGCGGACGCGATGGCGGTCTACGATGCGTTCGAGCGCGCCGTCTGCGCCCATGCCGACGCCGCCTGACCGGACCCCGACGATGACCGATCCCGCCCATCCCTCGCTCGACACGCTGACCTTCCGCGACGCGCGGGAGGCGGACGTGCCGACGCTGGCCGCCATGCTGCGCGACGACCCCATCGGTTCGGCGCGGGAGGGGGAGCCGGACGACCCCGCCTATCTCGCCGCCTTCCGCGCCATCGAGGCCCAGCAGGGCAACCGCCTGATCGTGGCGGAGGCGGGGCACGGCGCGGTGGTCGGCTGCCTGCAGCTGATCCTGATGCCCGGCCTGTCGCATCGCGGCGGCGTGAGGGCGGAGCTGGAGAACGTGCGCGTCGCGCTCTCCCACCGCTCGCGCGGGGTGGGGGCGAAGATGGTGGCCCATGCCATCGGCATCGCGAAGGCGGAGGGGGCGCGGCTGGTGCAGCTGACCTCCGACCTCGCGCGGCCCGACGCGCACCGGTTCTGGATGGCGCAGGGCTTCGCGCGGTCCCATGCCGGGTTCAAGCTGAAGCTCTGACGCGGTCCCCCGCGCGCCCATGCGGAACCTCTCGACCTGAAGCCCCGACGGGGCTAAACCTCGCCCCGTGAGCCACGGGGAGACCGCCGAGATGAGCGCAGACGGCGCCAACAGCTTCCGCACCGGACCCGACGAGCGCGGCCGCTTCGGCATCTACGGGGGACGCTTCGTCTCCGAGACGCTGATGCCGCTGATCCTCGACCTGGAGGCGGAATACGAGAAGGCCAAGACCGATCCGACCTTCTGGGCGGAGATGGACGACCTGTGGACCCACTATGTGGGCCGGCCCAGCCCGCTCTATTTCGCGCCGCGGCTGACGGAAGAGCTGGGCGGCGCGAAGGTCTACTTCAAGCGCGACGAGCTGAACCATACCGGCGCGCACAAGATCAACAACGTGCTGGGCCAGATCCTGCTGGCGCGGCGCATGGGCAAGACCCGCATCATCGCCGAGACCGGGGCCGGCCAGCACGGCGTCGCCACCGCGACGGTCTGCGCCAAGTTCGGCCTGAAATGCGTGGTCTACATGGGCGCCACGGATGTGGAGCGCCAGAAGCCCAACGTGTTCCGCATGCGCCTGCTGGGCGCCGAGGTCATCCCCGCCACCTCCGGCCGCGCCACGCTGAAGGACGCGATGAACGAGGCGCTGCGCGACTGGGTGACGAATGTGGAGGACACGTTCTACTGCATCGGCACCGTCGCGGGGCCGCATCCCTATCCGGGCATGGTGCGCGACTTCCAGTCGATCATCGGCAAGGAGGTCCGGACCCAGATGCAGGAGGCCGAGGGCCGGCTGCCCGACGTGCTGGTCGCCTGCATCGGCGGCGGGTCGAACGCCATGGGCCTGTTCCACCCGTTCCTCGACGATCCGTCGGTGCGGATCGTGGGGGTGGAGGCCGGCGGCCACGGGGTCGACGACCGCATGGAGCACGCCGCCTCGCTGACCGGCGGGCGTCCGGGCGTGCTGCATGGCAACCGGACCTACCTGCTTCAGGATGACGACGGGCAGATCCTGGAAGGGCACTCGATCTCTGCCGGTCTGGACTATCCGGGCATCGGCCCGGAGCATTCCTGGCTGCACGACATCGGCCGGGCGGAATATGTTTCGATCACCGATACCGAGGCGCTTGAGG
>JAYZWL010000159.1:0-4147 GCA_036154955.1 Pseudomonadota bacterium
GCCCCCCATCCAGCCCCCCTGCCCGCGGACGCCACCCGCGACCCGGCCGCCGCGGAAGCCGCGCTCTCCGCCATCCTCGACCGGCTCGGCATCGCCGTCGCCCGCCACGCCCACCCGCCCCTGCACACGGTCGAGCAATCCCGCGCCCTGCGCGGAACCCTGCCGGGCGCCCATTGCAAGAACCTGTTCCTGAAGGCGAAATCCGGAGACTTCTGGCTGGTGGTCTGCGAGGAGGACCGCGCCGTGCGCATCTCCGACCTCGGCCGGGCGATCGGGGCGGGGCGCGTCTCCTTCGGCTCGCCCGAGGACATGGGCGCCCTGCTCGGCGTGGTTCCCGGCGCGGTGACGGCGCTGGGCCTGGTCAACGACGTGGCCGGAAAGGTGCGCCTCGCGCTCGACGCGCAGATGATGGCGGCGGAGGCGATCAACGTTCACCCGCTGCACAACGAGGCGACCCTCACGCTGGCCACCGCCGACCTGCGCCGGGTCTTCGCCGCCACCGGCCACGATCCGGTCGAGGTCGATTTCGACGCGCTGGAGGCGCTCGCCGCCGCCGCCCGGGGCTGAGCGGCCCCCGCGCAGCCGCGTCGCGACCGGCGGGCGCTGACCGACGCCTGCGCGGCGCCGCGACCCGCGGGGAGGCGCCGACGCCACGTCGCGGCCCCCGAAACAGCGCGCGGAACCGCGCGACGAAGCGGAGGCCGGGCGGACCGCCGCCCCGCATCGGCGGCGCGGCCCGATTCGCAGATGATCGGGACGGCCGCCGTCCCCGCACCGCTCCCGCCCCCGCAGCGCTCCCGAAGCGTCCCCGCCCCGGCCCCCGCCTGCGCCGACATTACCGGACCTGCGCGGCCCCCGCGCCCGGCCCGGCGTCGCCGGCCATCCGGCCCCCGCCTTCGCCGCCGCGGGGCGCCCTTCCCGGCGGGGGGCGGTTGCCGCGGCGCGCCCCGACCTCTACTTAGGAGGCGACGGATTTTCCGGACGGCGGCGTCCCCGGCACGGGCCGGGGCGGCGCGTCCACGCGCGAAGGGACCGAAGCGATGCTGGAACTGGGCCAGGGCGGCGGCGCCGGAGCGCCCGCCGACGCCGACATCATCAAGGACGTGACCGAGGCCACCTTCATGGCCGACGTGGTCGAGGCCTCGAAGACCACCCCGGTCATCGTCGACTTCTGGGCCCCTTGGTGCGGCCCCTGCAAGCAGCTCACCCCGGCGCTGGAAGCCGCGGTCAAGGCCGCGGGCGGCAAGGTGAAGCTCGCCAAGGTCGATGTCGACCAGAACCAGATGATCGCCGGCCAGCTTCGCGTGCAGTCGATCCCCACCGTCTACGCCTTCTTCGAAGGCCAGCCGGTCGACGGCTTCATGGGCGCGGTGCCGCCCTCCGAGATCAAGGCCTTCGTCGACAAGCTCGTCGGCCTCTCGGGCGGGGAGACGCTGGCCGACGCGATCGCCGCGGCCGAAGAGATGCTGGAGCAGGGCGCCGCCGACGACGCCGTGCAGGTCTTCGCCGCGGTGCTGGAGGAGGACCCCGAGAACCTCGTCGCCATCGGCGGCCTGGTCCGCGCCTTCGTGGCGCTGGAGCGGTTCGAGGAGGCCCATGCCGCGCTCGCCCGCGTCCATGCGCTCAAGGTGGGCGACCCTGCCATCGCCCATGCCCGCGCGCAGCTCGAGCTGGCCGAGCAGTCCGCCGGCGCCTCGGGCGAAACCGCGGCCCTGCGCGCCCGGCTGGAGGCGGATCCCAACGACCACGCCGCGCGCCTCGAACTCGCCCAGGCCCTGATCGCCGAGCGCGACCACGCCGCGGCCATCGACGAGCTGCTGGAGCTGTTCCGCCGCGACCGGGAGTGGAACGAGGGCGCCGCGAAGGAGCAGCTCACCAAGCTCTTCGACAGCCTCGGGCCCAAGGATCCGCTGGTCGGCAAGGGCCGGCGGCGCCTGGGCTCCATGGTCTTCGCCTGACGGGCCGGGCCGATGCCCCGCCATTTCTCGCTGTCGAACCTGCCCGAGGTTCTGCCGGTGTTCCCGCTGCCGGGCGCGCTGCTGCTGCCGCGCGGCCGGCTGCCGCTCAACATCTTCGAGCCGCGTTATCTCGCCATGCTCGACGACGCGCTCAAGACCGATCACCGGCTGATCGGCATGATCCAGCCCTTCGAGGCCAGGGGCGACGACGACCCGCGCCTGCGCGCCATCGGCTGCGCCGGCCGGGTGATCTCGCTGACCGAGGCCGAGGACGGGCGCTACCTGATCACGCTCGCCGGCGTCTCCCGCTTCCGGGTGGTGGAGGAGGTGGAGGGCTTCCAGCCCTATCGCCGCGTCCGCCCGGCCTGGGAGGATTTCCGACGCGATCTCGGCGCGGAGGAGGAGGATCCCGATTTCGACCGGGACGATTTCCTCGACACGCTGGGCCGGTTCTTCTCGGTGGCGCAGCTCAGCTCCGACTGGGACACGCTGCGCGAGGCGGACGAGGAGATGCTGATCAACTCGCTGTCCATGCTCTGCCCCTTCGAGGTGGAGGAGAAGCAGGCGCTGCTGGAGGCCCCGACGCTGGCCACAAGGCGCGAGACCCTGGCCGCCCTGATGCAGTTCGCCATCGCCTCGGGCGGCGAGGACGGCGGCGCGGTGCAATGAGCGGCGGGGCGGGCCCGGGCGAGGAACCGCGCGGGACGCCTCCCGTCTCCGGGTCGGCGACGCCTTCCGGTCAGGATCGGCCCGCCCACGCTCAGCCCGCGCAAGATCAGCCCGCGCACGACGAGCCCGCCCATGATCTGCCGCCCCACGCCCTGCCTCCGCAGGTGGCGCGGCGCCCGGCGCAGGACGACGCCGATCGCTCCCAGCGCCTGTCGGTCGACCGCCGGATGCTGGAGACGCTGCTCTGTCCGGCCACCCAGTCGCGGCTGGACTACGACCGCGCGGCGCAGGAGCTGATCTCCCGCAAGGCCCGCCTCGCCTACCCGATCCGCGACGGAATCCCGGTCATGCTGATCGCCGAGGCCCGCAAGCTCGACGACTGATCCCGCCCCCCGCGCCTCGCCTGGCGGGGGACGCAGGGCGGAGCCCGCATTCCGCGCGCGTCTTTCCGCGCACGTTCGCGTGCGCGGGGCGCATCCGCTCTTGCCAGCCGGCGCGCCCGGGCCACCTGATTCAGCGAAGACCCCTTCGCTGGACAGCCTTCGCAGGACCGGGAGACCGCGCATGCCCTCGCCCCGCCCTCTCTCCCCCCGTTTCCCGGCCCCCTCCGCGGCGGCGCTGGCGGTCGCGCTGAGCCTCGGGCCCGGCCATGGCCCCGCGGCCGCGCAGCAGGCCACGCCCGCCGCCGCCCCCGCCGCTCCGGCCCTGCGCGATCAGCGGCTGTCCTTCCGGCTGGACTGGGGCCCCGCGCAGCTCGCCCGCATCGACCTGCGCCTGCTGGACGACGGCGCCCGACGGGTGGCCGAGGCGCAGGGCGCGCCCGAGGGGGTCGGCGGCGTCTTCGCCGATTTCGAGTTGCGCCAGCGCGGCGAGATCCGGGCCGACGGCGCCCGGCGCTTCGACGCCCGGAGCCGCTTCGGGGACGAGGCCTCGACCCGCGCCGTGCGCTGGGGCGGGCCGGACGCCGCGGCGGAGGTGCTGGACGCCGGCCCCCCGCCCGAGGCGCCGCTGACCCCGATTCCGCCCGGAGAGATGTCCGGCGCGGTCAGTCCGGCGGAAGCGGCGCTGGCCATGCTCGACCAGGCCGCCGCGGGCGAGGGCTGCGGGGGGCTGCACCGGATGTTCGACGGGGTGCGCCGGCTGAACATGACGGTGATCGACGAAGGCCCCGACCGGCTGGAGGCGGACCGGGACTGGACCTATTCCGGCCCCGCCCATCGCTGCCGCATCCGGTTCGAGCGCATCGGCGGCTTCCCCGCGGAGGACGACGACGCGGCCGCGCCCCCCGCCCGCGGGCGGGGCGACCGCGACGGTCCGTCCGGCTTCGGGCGGTCGCGGTCGCGGACCGCGGAAAGCGACTATGACCGGCTCCTGTGGCTCGCGCCCCTGCCCGGCGGCATGGCCCCGGTGCGGCTGCGCATCGAATGGCCGCTGGGCTACGTCACCGCCCGCATCGACCTTGGGGAATAGCCCCGCCCGAGTCGCCCGCGCCTCCCTCCCCCGCCTGCGGGGGAGGGTTG